>CAJUTU010000021.1 GCA_910589385.1 uncultured Lachnospiraceae bacterium | reverse complement strand
ACAATACTACCAGAATAGGAGACTAATTATAAGACGTCGATTATTTACCGCTTACCAAAATACTCCATTTCGCAGGGATCTTTATATCTTTGGTTTCCGATACGCGCTTCTACGACCTCCAGGGAAACGCGGCTGATTTCATAATATAGCATTTCATCCAGCCCGCACCTGTGCATAAGAAGCAAAAAGTCTCTGTATTGATACCAGAAAGAAAAATACTCCCGGGCAATCTGACAGATATTATAGTTCTCCAGTATCGGCGACTTTGTGCGGTACTCCTGGCACAGGCCCCCTAAATAATGGTGAATCACCTCATCCTTTTCCCGGTACAGTCTATAAAATGTCCTTCGGGAAACGTCTGCCTTTTTTGTAATTTCAGACACTGTAATCCGGGCATAGGGCTTTTCTTCCATTAAGCGAAATAGTCCTTCCTCTATCATCCTGTATGACTGTTCCCTCTGTTTTTGATGGCCGTTCATTCCTTCCCCTCTCCCTCTTTTGTTTACAGGAAATTCCCGTATCTTTTTTCATACGTTTACACTTCCTCGCGTCCACTCTTTTCTCCATTATCCTATTATAGTTTGTAAGTTCTGTAAAGAAATTTCCAGCCGGATCACAAATTACTATCAGGTAAAAACGATGGATTTTCAATAAAATGCCACAAAATAATCCCTTCTGCGGCACTTTACTGTCATACCTTGATTTTCACGCGCTAACAGTTTACTATAAAAAAAATGGCACAATTGCAGCATTTTAGACACTTCGTATAAGCAGAGCATAAAGGGCTTTCTTTACGCAATGCTGTACCTGCGTCATTTAAACAGAAAAGGAGAGTTTTTATGGATAAGATTGTTGTGATATATGAATCGAAATATGGTTATACTAGACGCTATGCAGAATGGATTGCAGAAGCTTTGTCCTGCCCGGTTTTTGAAAGAAAACAGTTTCGTTCCAGAGATTTTTCACAGTATGAAGCCATAATCTATGGCGGCGGCCTTTATGCAGGCGGCGTAAGCGGCATCAAAATGCTCGCACAGAACTGGCATCTCCTGTCCGGGAAAAAGGTAATCCTTTTTACATGCGGTCTTGCCGACCCAAACAAGCCAGACAATATCTCCGGCATCCGAAAGTCTCTGGTCAAAGTCCTCTCAAAAGAAATGCTGGAGCACATCCACATTTTTCATCTTCGAGGCGGAATCGAATATTCCCGCCTGAATTTTGTACATAAATCCATGATGGCCATGCTCCGCAGAATGTTGTTGAAAAAGGATCCACATGAACTCAGCGATGAGGACAAACAGCTTCTGGCCACTTATGGAAAATGTGTAGATCTCACTGACCGCAGCAGCATCCGCCCGTTAGTAGAATTTGCAGACAAACTATAAACGCTGTTGACGCTTCCAGCGTCTTTTGCTACAATTTATTCAACGCATGTGGCTGTCAATCGTGATCAACACATGTTTTTAATTTTCATGGCAGATGAAGGAGGTATGATTATGGATTTTTATAAACGGGCACTGGAACTGCGTGAGGAAACTGTATCCCACCGCCGCTGGCTGCACAGTCACGCAGAGGTGGGCCTGCATATGCCAAAAGGACAGGCCTATGCCATGGAGCAGTTGAAAGGCTGCGGCCTGGATCCGCATCCTTGCGGGCATTGAGTGACCGCAGAGGTGGGACGGGAAGGCGGCAGGACGCTCCTGCTCCGGGCGGATATGGATGCGCTGCCCATGCCGGAGGAAAGCGGCGAAAGCTTTTCCTGCCCAACTGGCACAGAAGCCCATACCTGCGGCCACGATTTCCATGCGCCCATGCTGCTGACAGCGGCAAAGATGCTAAAAGAAAACGAATCCATGCTGTCTGGCAAGGTCCGATTTATGTTCCAGCCTGCGCACCAATGACAGCGACAGCCGTAAGAAACTGGTCCGGCGTCAAACTGTCCAAAAGACAGCGGAGGTATTTGGCGGATCGGCAAAGATCGAGATGATCTCTGAGGTGCCGCCGCTGGTCTGTGATCCTGCTATGACGGATGAGGTGGCAGGCTATATGGAAGAACTGCCGATTCCCGGCCTGACTCCTGTTCCCGACTCGTCAGCCAGTGCATCTGAGGACTTTGCAACTATTGCGGAGAAAGTACCCAGTGTATTCATGTATCTTTCGGCAGGGTATACGGATGAGCGCGGTGATGCCCCAGCCCACAATCCGAAGGTTCGGTTCAATGAAGATGTCTGCCCGATCGGCTCCGCCTGTTTGGCGCACAGCGCGGTCCGCTGGCGCTATAAAATTCTATCGTTAATAAATCCTGCTCTCCTGCATCTTTTCTTCAAAATATTTTTTTAACCAGACATTTCTATCCCACTTCTTCTGCGGGTAATACCCATACCTACTCTTGACATCATTCATTCTCTCTTCCAGCGAAACAATCCCGTCTGCCTTTGCAACCGCATCACACAACTGGATCAGATAATCATAATCATTAAACTCCATTTCCGCTAAAAGAATCCGGATCTCCTCCTGGGCTGATTCTGTGATATCAAATTTTCCAATATAATCATGGATATCTTTTAAATTAAAGGAATGTGTCAAGGCAATCCTGGCGGCATTGTCATATCCCATGTCCAGCAGATAATGATATCCGTCATATACATGTGCCAGATAGCTCACTCCAAATTTTCGCCCGATGTCATGCAGCAGTCCATAAACATATGCCTTTTCCTCTTCCAGGCCCGGACACTGCCCGGCAATTCTTTTCGCACTTTCCGCCACATATCTGCTATGCTGCTCCCATGGCCCCGGATTGCATTTTGCCGCACTTTTTAGCAAAAAATCAGCCATGTAAACAGACGGTTCCGGGTTTTCCCCTGACATTCTTTCTAATACTTCCGTATCTCTTGCAACAGACACAAGATGAAACTCATCCTCTATCGCACATGCTTTATTGGCTGCTATCGCGTCTTTAACCGAAACATACTGCAGCTCAAATTCCGCTTCTTTCTCATACCCTGTCAGATGAAGGCTGCCGACCTTGAATGAATACGGATTACTGGATGCCCCTTGGGTATATTCATCCAGTTCCTGTTCCCCCGCTGTCTCTGCCGAGCAAACATAATAAAAATTCTCCTGTTCAAAGACCGTATTTTCCTGCCTGCCGCTTTTCTGCAGCCGCAATACACTCCCATATTCCTGAGCCGTATCCTTCTTTATAGCAAGGCCTGTCTCCTCCTGTACTTCCCTGGCCAGCACTTTAATCTTATCCTCATCCGCGTGGATCCCACCGCCGGGAAATTTATAATATTTGTATTTTCTGCTGTATACCATTGCCAGCTTCTCATCCGCAGTCCATATGATCGCCCTGGCCGACGGCCTGCGCGCAAAAATATCCGATTCCAAATAATTTTTGATATCCATTTTAAAAAGAAGTTCCATCCTGATTCCCCCCTGTAGAAATGAGTGTGCAAGCTCTTCAATCGCAGTAATACAGCGCCCACTGTACATGCAGACATGTACGTCTGACTGGCTGCGCAGCGGTAATGCACTTTCCCGCTACGCCGAGGCAACCAACTCACGCACAAATTCATTTTCCGGATGTGACCTGATACGTTCCGGTGTATCCAGCTGTACAATTTTTCCGCCGTCCATAACCAGCACTCTTGTGCCAAGCTTCAACGCTTCTTTAATATCATGGGTAATAAAGATCACGGTCACATTCAGTTCCTTCTGGATATGAAGGATTTCCTCCTGTAAGGTTTTTCTCGTTATCTCATCCACTGCTCCAAAAGGTTCATCCATCAGCAAAATCTCCGGGCCGGATGCCAGCGCCCTGGCGATTCCCACGCGCTGGCACTGCCCGCCCGAGAGCTCGTCCGGATATCGCCCCGCATAAGACGCATCCAGCCCTACTTTTTCTAAAAGTTCCGCCACCTTCTCTTTTGCCGTAGCTTTATCCCACTGCCGGGACAGATCCGGCACATAAGTAATATTTTTCGCCACTGTCATATGTGGGAACAATCCAATACTCTGGATCACATAACCAATCCTGCGGCGAAGCCTGATCTGGTCTGCACCGGCAATATTTTCCCCGTTCACGCAGACCGTCCCGGCATCCGGGATATTCAAGCCATTGATCATCTTTAACGCAGTCGTCTTCCCGCACCCGGAGCGCCCGATCACTGTCAGGAATTCCCCTTTGGAAATGTCCAGATTAAAATCCTCCAGCACCGTATGCTCCCCATATTTTTTTACCACATGTTCAAACTGAATCACCGTATCCGCCATGGATCAATCCACCAACCCTTTATCAACTAAAAACTCATGGGCCACATCTGCTTCGTCCCGTCCGTCTACTTCCACCGCATAGTTCAGCGCCGCCATCTCCTTGTCCGTAAGCAGATTTTCCATCAGCATCAAAGCCTCTTCCAGACCTGGATATTTTTCCAGCGCATCTTCCCGGACAACTGTAGCACAGAAATAATTTACCTGCAGCTTCTTATCGTCTTCAATCACTACATAATCATCCTTAGAAAGCTGCGCATCTGTGGTAAATCCATTTGTCACATCAATTTCGCCGTTCTGCATAGCCTGATATTTCAGCGCAATATCAATATCCATCACCTTTTTAAAGTCATATCCGTAAGTATCGCAAAGTACGTTAAACCCATCTTCACGCTCAATGTAGTCTGGATTGCCCCCAAAAATAAGTTCTCCGGAAACCGTGCTTAAGTCAGAGCATGTTTTCAGATCATACTTTTCAGCAATATCTTTACGCACTGCAACAGCAAATGTATTGTTAAATCCGTACTGCCCAACCCAGGTCATCCCAAATTTTTCACTGTATTCCTGCTGAAGCTGCTCAAACATCTCCTCATCATCCACCCCTGCCGGGTCATGATCCAGGACCATGGTGTATCCGCTGGATGTGTACTCCGGATAAAGGTCAAATTCTCCGGCCTCCATTGCCGGATGGATGTTATTTGTGCCGCCCTGGATCCCCTTCGTGATCTCCACCTCATAATCCGTATTTTCCTCAATCAGTTCACTTAGCATCTCGCCCAGGA
The DNA here is from genome assembly GCA_910589385.1 of uncultured Lachnospiraceae bacterium. GTDB lineage: Bacteria > Bacillota > Clostridia > Lachnospirales > Lachnospiraceae > Schaedlerella. Next base: position 56,781 of record CAJUTU010000021.1, on the reverse strand, counting down.
TATACTGCTCTACCATCGGCTTTGTGGCAATCCTGACCGGTCCTTCGGCTGCATCCTTTGAATCGCCGTCTTCCCCGCCGGAGGTTTCCTGTTCCCTATTCTCCTGGCCGTTCTCCTGACCGCCATTCTCCTGCGCCGCGCTGCCTGCATCCCCACCGTTGTTTCCGCCGCATGCGGTCAATGCCAGCGTCATCACTAAAACTGCTCCTGCAATCCATCCTCTTTTTCTCATCTTATTTCATTCTCCTTTTTCTTTTGAAATATTTTTCCAGGCATCCCAGCAGCAGATCACAGACGATCGCCATTGCTGCTATCAAAATACTGCCTGCAAACGTCAATGCTTCATTGTAAACAGAGATCCCTCTGTAAACAGCCACTCCCAGTCCTCCGGCGCCGATAAAGGCCGCAATACTTCCCACGGAAATGGTCATCACCACCATGCTGCGAAGTCCGGCTATGATAACGGACATTGCCAGGGGGAGTTTGATCTTATATAATATCTGAAACCAGGTACTTCCCATACCTTTTGCCGCCTCAATGATGTCTTTGTCGATTGCACGGATTCCTGTACAGGTATTGCGCACCATGGGCATCAATGCATAGATGGTCAATGCCACGACTGCCGTGTTATTTCCGATTCCCAAAAACGGGATCAGCATCCCAAGAAGCGAGATTGCAGGCACGGTGTAGAACACGTTGATGATCCCCAAAACCACAGACGCCAGCTTCTCGCGTTCCGCAATCACGATCCCGATCACCAGTCCCGATACCCCTGCGATCAAAATCGCTGTAAACGCCAGTGTAAAATGTTGGAATGCCAGTTCCGCAAACCAGTCCGCACGCTCAATATATACTTCAATAATCTCTCTTATCAGTTCCATCTTACCATTCCTTATCAGACGAAGTCCGCCTGTCCCGCCGGGACAATTACCGCCTGCAGCCTGACCTGCTTCGATTCAGCCGTCATGTATATGCACTGCAAATGCCCTTCTTGTCATCTTATGTAGATTTGTTTTTTCGCCACTGTGAATAGTATCACCAATTTCTGAAAATATCAACCATTACTTCGATATGTGTCTTCGAAGGTCATGCAGGCCGTAATCTGTCATCTCGTACAAACTGCCTGGACCGGACATGCCTCCATACATGCGCCGCAGTGCAGGCAATGCTCATGTGCAATCTGAAAAGGAGTTCCTTCTGAGATACATTTCTGCGGACATACCTTCTGGCAGGCGCCGCATCCAATACATGCCCCACTGATCTCAAAACCACTGCGCTCTTCCTCCGCGCCCCCGTAAGAAAACGTCTCTCTGCTGATCGGATAATTCAACAGGTCAAACCATTCTCCACTTCCCTCATAGATCAGAAATGCATCCAAGATATATCTCGTATCTCCCGGATAAACTTCGTTCATTCCCGGATTCTGCTCAAATACCTTATCCACCCACTCTTTTCCTACTATTTTTAGTTTCCCTGTAAATTTTAACGACTGGCAGTCTGGACACATAGCGCTCAAAGCAACCCTGCCAGTGTTTACCAACTGCTTATAGAAGGGTTTTCCCTTAGAAGTCACAATATACATCCCTTCATCTGCGGCGATCATTACATTGATGATCCTGCTGTGCGGTACTCCACTCTCATCCACGGTTGCCGCAGATACGATTTTAACCTTTCGGAACATATCCACATATTTTTTTGCTTTTTCGTTCATATCTATGATCCTCTTTTCTTTTTGTTGTAACCTTTTTTGTTATATCAATGATAATACACGATTCTGGATGTAACGTCAATAGGAACATCAAAAAAATTAAAAAAAGAATCCCATGGAATTCAGGTTTTTCCATACCCTGAATCTCCATAGGATTCTCTGTTTTCTGCTCGTTTTTCCATTGAAATTTTTCTATGTTTTTTCTCTCAAAGATAGAAGTTAATTTTTTTTCTTCATTAATTCAGCGCCAGCGTTCCACGCTTTCGCAATCTTCTCACCCGTTGTATAGTAGCCATGCTGAAATTGGTCGAATATAAGCGCCTTTACTTTTACAGGGTCAACTTTTCCATTTTCACTGAGTACTTCTTCCTCGGCTTTCACATTGACAATTTTTCCTACAATTCCGGAGACATGCTCTGTTTCAAGAAATTCAAGAAGCTCACATTCCATGACAACCGGGAATTCCTCAATAACAGGAGCATGCACTTTGTCACTTTTTACAGCATGATATCCAGTTCTTTCAAATTTGTCATCCATTTTATTTCCTGATGCAATTCCAAAAAAGTCTGCTACATCTACATGCTCTTCATCAGCAAGCGAAACCGTAAATGCCTTACTTGCTTTAATATTGAGCCATGTCTTTTTCCCTTCGCCGATAAAAAGAATGATCTTATCACTATCGCAGATCTGTCCCCATGCAACATTCATCACATTGACTTTTTCATTCTCATCATACGCAGCAACCATCAACACAGGCATGGGGTAAACTGCCTGCACCAATCCTAAATCTTTTTTCATTTCTTTTACCTCGCTTCATTGTATTGTTATCTGTTTCATGATAAGACTATAGCATCATACCAAACGAACTGCAAGTACGCACCTATTTATCACTTACTTACTTTTAGGTTAGTATTGTGTAGTTTCGGGCAGTTTCAGCATTTAGATTTTTTTCTATAATCAGTTTCGGACAGTTTGGAGCAGTTAAAGTTGTGTACTAAGTTGTGTACCAAAAGAAGCCAAAGAACCTTGATTTTTCAATGGTTTTATCTATCCATATTGTGTACAAATCGCCAGTATAGGGAAAAATCCTATATATAATTTGGGGGCGCACCTACACAATAGCTTTTAAACAAAATCGAAGTTGTATACCCCACCCCCCCCCTTGTATGGCGGCGGTTAATCTTCAACGACTTTAGAGCCAGTCGAAAAACAGGCTCTTTTTTGTTGCCTAAAAATCAATCAAATGAAAGGAGAAATGCAGGTATGGCAGACTATACAATTCTGTACTATGAAATCTATGTGTGTCCGCAGAACCCCACAGACAGCAGTAAGTATTACGGAAAAACCCCATTATTAGAGCAAGCGGAAATTGTAGTCAGAAAGGCAAAGGAAAGCGGAACAATGCTATTCATTAAAGCGGTATGCAGTGATGGAAAGAAAAGATATTTATAATCAAGCGAAAGGAGCAATTCATTATGGCAAGCAGGATTAAGAACAGGACAAAGTTCAGCAACGTAGACATTCTATCTTTTATGGGGAATGTAGTGCAGAAGCACACCAAACATTATCAGTCTGATTTTGAGATTGACAGGGAAATGTTGACCGAAGCGGCAGACAGGCAGGAACAGCAGGACAAAACCTTTATATGGTTATGCAGGACAGCAGGAACGTGGCTTTTACTGGAAAGGAATACACTCTTGAAAGATACAAGGGAGTTTAACACATTCTCTTTCTACGCAGAGCAGACAAGCGACCCGATTCTTGCTTTTGTGGTTGAAGTTATAGGCGGCGCACAGGGTTCAGTTATGGGAAATATTTATGCGCTTGATTATATGGCACATTATAAGCACATTCAGACGGCATCCCTTAAATCTGAAACGGTTGTAATGCAGTATGAGCATGGTTACCGCACCCAGAGTGCAGATGATAGGATTAGTGGCTATCCTGATATGGAATACGGCAAGTTACAGTCTGTCCAGTATCAGCCGCATTCACAGGAAGAATTGACAATGTTGTTATGGAAAGAACAACAGGAAAGGAGGAATTTTAAAGAGGAAAACCAGAACAAATTTATAGCGAACCTGTAATTTTCAGTGTCCCGAGTATGACAAAAAACTGCTCCATTTTTATGCTTATTTTTAAATAAACGAAAGGAGAAAAACAGATGAACAAATGGTTTAAAAATGTATCAAGTGTTGAGGAATTGAGGAAACAGTACAGAGAGTTATTGAAGAAATATCATCCAGACAATGACGGCGGCAGTGTTGAGATTACACAGGAAATCAATGCCGAATATGACCGCTTATTTGCCGATTTAAGCAAAGAAAACAAGGCAGACGATAAATCTTCCGCTTATGATGATGAAGCCGAAAATGAAGCGTTTAAGAGCATTATCAATGACATTATTCATATCAATGCAGATATAGAAATCATTGGCTCGTGGGTGTGGGTTCATGGCGGCTATGAATATCGGGAATTATTAAAATCTATCGGCTTTAAATTTGCGCCGAAGAAAAAATGTTGGTGTTGGCATTTTGGTGATTATCGAAGAAGAAGTAAAAGAGAAATCAGTTTAGAGGAAATTCGTCAAAAATACGGCAGTCAGAAAGTCAACAGTAAATCAAAACAGTTTGCGATTAATTAAAGGAAAGGAGTTCAACAGACTATGAGCAAAGAAGATTTTATTTTGGTATTTGAAACCACTTTATTATGCGCTAATTTGGATATTATAGCTTTATCTTTGATTGATGATAATACAGCGCAGATTACATTTAAGGGCGGCGGAACAAGAAAAGTAAACATTGAAGCGGACAGTTATGGCGCAATCATTATGGATGTAATGAAGCGTGCATTTTAGTTTAGGAAAGAGAGGTTTTTATGACCAAATCGTTAGAAATGTGGAAAATATATTTAGACCACACAAATAATCATAATATCGGTGATTACTTTATTGTTGGTGATGTGATAAGTACAGATTTGATTGACTACATCCGAATGAATATGTCTCTAGAATCAGATACACCAAACTATATACAGATCAAAGAAATTCAAGGTTATTATTACGATCTTTCAAGCGCATTAAAACCAGTTTATCATACGTTTTCTGAATGTGATAACCAATGGAGATATCACGGAATATGTTACAAGTGGGAATCAATTAACCGTAGTTAAAAGAGCCAAATTATGGCTTTATTTTTTTGCTTATTTTTAAGAAAGGAAGTGCTATTTATGTGTATGATGAATTATCAACCAGTAAACGAATATTATGCCCCTTGCGGAAGGTGTGCTGATTATCTTTGCACTTGCAAACCAGTTATTATTAATGGTCTTGTTTTTGGCGAATGCGATTTTTCAGCGTGCGAATTTTGCGATTGTAAAGATTGTGAAGAAAGGAGTTGTTGATTGTGAAACTGATGAATTACGATACCAAAACATTGATTATGAATAATCTTAGGACTACTGAAAAAGAGTCAGTGTCAGACGGGTACACACACCGTCAATATGAAATTTTATGTAATCTGATTCGCCAGAAAAACATTGAGAAAAAGTTCTTTGATTTTTTGCTAAATGAACTTTATGATCTGTCAGATTGGAAAAAATTGACTTACGATCAAGCATATGAGTTGATACACATTTTGACCTACTGGAATTACAAGAAAGAGAGGAAATAAGATGAATAATTTAAAAGAAATCTATGAAGAAGTTGCAGTTTTTTCAAAGGATAGTTATGAAACTAACCACAAACTTGAAAAAGAAGTGGCAGATATGATTAAGCCATATACTATGAATCTTTCTGGAAGAGAAAAGGAAGCACTTGAAGATATATTTTATGATGTTTGTGCCGAGGGTAAATATGTCGGATTCTGTATCGGAATGAAATACTGTTTTAAGCTGATTCTTGAATTGCTTTCCGATTGATACATAATTTAAAAGAGTAATACTATCATTTGTTTTTACGGTAGTATTACTCTCTATTTTTTGTAATATAGCGCTTGAATTTAATAAACTGCTGTACCTCTCGTTGGCATTGCTTATCCAATTTCTTGTATTGAGCCAAGACGGCGATATCATCTTTTGAAATATCCGTAAGATTGAGATTAGAGTTTTTACCAGTGAATATCTTTAGAAAATGGTTGATATTGTCTGTAATGGTGTTAGCTGATGAAACCGCTGTTTTAGGTAAACCGCTATCCATATCCCTATCCCTATCAGGCACTGGAATTGTCTTTTCGTTTATCAGTTCCGAGATATCAATTTTATATAAGCGGCTCAACCTCATAAGCGATTCTAAACTGGGTTCTCTGGAATTGCGCTCATAATGGGAGTAGCCCTCTCTTGTCATTCCGAGATAGTCAGCTACTTCCGTTTGCGAAAAGTTGTATTGCTGACGCAGTTCTACTAATTTGGCGGCTAATAATGGCACAGACATTCGGGAAACCCTCCATTTTTGCTCCATTATAGCAATTTGAAGATGGTTAGTCTCTAAAAGGAACGAAACGGATATAGTATTTATTGACTGATATGTAACATTATGTTACATTATTAAGAGATAACCTAATTATGAAGTAAAATTTTTACGAAAAGGAGAAAAACATATGGAATTTATAATTTTGGCCGTAATTATCTATTTTATCATTAAGGCATTGGGTAACAGCGATTCATCCTCATCTAATCAGGATTTATCTACTAAACATGACGGTATTTCTCCTGTACAACCTGACAGGAAGCCATCCGTTATACCTGATAGTTTTTTTAATAGTTATCAAAATCTATTAAAAGAATATTATAGAAAATATAAAGACCAAGTATTTCAAAAGAGAATTTTATCAGAAATCCAACAAAAAATTAGTTTTGAAAGAGATATGTCAGAGATAAAGCATGATATAAAAATGATTCGTCAAGAATTAAATTTTTCTCCAGAAAAATCAGAAAAGAACAATGCTGATGTAAAGGTATCAAAACAATCTGCCGTACCAAGACAGCCTGGCAAGAGGTCAAATCCTCACAGGATTTTAATATGTGATGATGCCGCATTTATGAGAATGATGTTGAAAGATACATTGACCCAAGATGGATATGAGGTTGTTGCAGAAGCCCAAAATGGTCTTGAAGCCATAGAGCGTTACTCTGAATTTAAGCCTGACCTAGTTTTTATGGATATTACCATGCCTAAAATGGACGGAATAGATGCCACAAGGGAAATAAAGAAAATGGATAGCCGTGCCAATATAGTGATATGTTCGGCTATGGGACAAGCGGAACTGGTTATGGAAGCCATACGTTTGGGGGCAAAAGACTTTATCGTAAAACCGTTTACCAAAGAAGCCATATTAAAAGCTGTGATGAAAATATTCGAACCATGGCGATTCGCTAAACCACCAGTAGAAACAGAGCAGAGCCAGACACCACCAGAAGAAAGTAACCATGATAATCTGGAAAAAAGAGAGGTTGATAAGGATTTTGGAAAAAGGAATCAGAAACATGGAGATTTTTACTTTTATGTTGTCAATATGACCGATACACAACTGATAAACACGATTAATGGGCAATACAAATCCATTAAAGGTTCATGGACATTAGCACCACATATGGGCGAATATGGAAGTGTAGAATTTGCGGCAGTATTATTACTTTGGAAATATGCAGTAAATAACTTTGTTAGGAATCCAGAGAGTTATGCTTCATTGCAGATTACTTTAGGTGATATAATTTGCTGTGCTTTTTTTGGTATGACCGCAGGCGAATGGAGTGATAAAGTAGACCCTATTTTAAATGCACATAGTGATATTGTTTCTTATAAAGAATTTAGAAATGTGTATAATTATTTGAGGAATAATTACATTGATAAAATTCATTCTCTGGAATTTAATGATGGAAATATGCAGGAAGAAGTTTATAGACAATTTTATGCAAAGTTTACAGAAATATATAATTCCACAAATGGTTTTAAGGAAATGTTAGATTTCTATACATCAAAAGGTTTAAAGATAAAAGATGATATCCATTTTAATGTTGCCAATGATAAAAACGATATTTTAAAACACACACTTTTACGAAAATGGAAATCTAAGAAAAGAAATCTTGAGGAAGACGCTGATATCCAACAACTTCCCCCATTGCTGACAGATAAATTTTACATTAGCAGTTATCGTTGTCCGTTTTGTGGCAGACATATGTATAAGACGGTATTCCCTATAGGCGGTGAGTTTCCTATAAGGACGGCGGATGGTTATATTTCAATGAAACGGGTATTCACATGTAAGACATGCTTAAAATTTTTCACTCCACTGCCAGAACATAAATTATCATGCGGTCAGTATTATTCCTTAAAATTGAAAACACTTGATGAATATAAAATGTTGTTAGAAACTTTTGATAATCATGGAACTACAGACGGACGACCAGACGCATAAATAAGTAAGTAAGTAAGGATTATAAAGCAATCCTATATTGCAAGCGGCGGCAAAATACCACGTAGAACCCAATAAAACCTTTAAACAGAAGCTGAAAATGTAACATCAGCATACAGGGACACGTCAAGACGGCGCGTCCCTATTTTAATCTACACTTACAACATGTATGTTTCCCTGTCCTGTTTCATACCAAAAAAGGGCAGTAAAACCGTTGATTCACACATATTTTCCTTTAAAAAATATACGACGTCCTGTATCATTATGTTACACATGGAGATTAATTTATGGCTTTTCCTCTGGTCTATCCATTGGTGTTATAGTCCCTGAACCATGTACCGTCACCGTGACTGAATCCTGTGTAGGTTGTAAATCCTGTGCAAATTGTAAATCCTGTATCATTTCCTTTTCGTATTCATCATAATTGTTATATTTCCGCAATTCCTCCTGAATACTGTCATTTATTGACGAATCAAAAGATTCTTTTACATAAGGCAGATAGTTTCTCTCTATATATTCATAAAAAGATAAAAGCATAGAGAATCTGTTTATCATCATTTCATTTGCGGATTCACTACTGCCCAGTATATTTTTTAATACGTCAAGTCGCCGCTCCTGTAATTTATCCTGATAAATCTGCATGGAAATCCTGCTAAGGTAAGCACGCAGGTCATATTTATTGGAAAGGATTGCGTTCATAACCTTTAATAAATCAGGAAAGTCATTCATACTTAGCAATGTATATATAGCGGAAGTATCAAGGTGCAATAATTCCTGTATAGTGGCGGCTTGGGAATCCCTTGTATCTTCTGCACCTGCCAGATACCCGAATGAAACATCAAAATAATTTGACAGGGACTTCATAACATCGACAGGCGGATAGCTTTTGCCCTGCTGATACAGCCTAAACATCTGTTCACTTATGATACAGTTTTCTTTCTTGTTAATATCCTCTAATAACTCCTTTTTTGTAAACGGACTGAATTTTTTTCGTAAGACAACCTTACTTGTCGGATTTCCAATGGCTTTTGCACGTTTTTGATTTGCCTTGTTTTTTTCTTCGATTTCGGCATTTAGCTTATCCCGATTAGACTGAACTTCTTTTATTTTAGCCTCTATCAGTTCGCACAGCCTTTTCGCACACTTTTCCTCATATAAAGCCATAATAAAACTCCTTTCATGTACCTATAATCCCATTATAGTTTAATCACCCAGAAAAGCAACAAAAAACTATAAAGACCAATAATTCCATTATGGTACTGAAACTATATACTGCTATTAGGAGGTGAGAGAAATGAAAATCAGAGCGAGAGAAACCTTTACGGACATCCGAATAAGAAAAGGCTACTCAATCACAGGGCTTGCAAAGGCAATGAAAGTCAATCCGTCTGTAGTTTTTAATCTTGAAAAGGGCGGCGGCGTAAGACCTGCAACGGCACGGAAAGCAAGCGAAGCATTAAACGAAGATTTTGACACATTATTTATCATCAAAGATTAAGAAGGAAAAAATGGAAGCATTAGAAACAAGAATTGAACAATTTAATAACTGGGCGGCTGAAAGGGTTACGGTTCTCGAAACCTGCTATGAAGGCTTGAAAGTGCCATTGAACTACAGGCTGAACAGGAAAGAGCCAGTCCGCAAGGAAAAAGCAGAATACAGGAGAGCCATTGAAGAACTGCAAGAAGCCATCGACAAGTCCGTGGAAGATGAAGCATATGTACAGGAGAGCGAAAAAAAGGTTGCTAATACTTTAAAGGCTTGGTGCGGCGCACATAAAATCAAAGATGGCATGAAAGACCATTTCACAGGCGAGAAATTGCAGGAGCAGATTCACCGCATGACGACAAATGCCCTGACTTCCAGACTGCACCCAGATGACAACGAACTGAAAGAGATAATTGAGCGGCAGATGAAGTACTATACAGTGGCATAGAAGCTATAACAAGGCGGTAACTCCATATCAGAAAATTATTGTAGTTGCCGCCAGATACAAATATCCATTTAAGAAAGGAGAAAATTATGAATAAGGAATTACAGAACCGAGAGCGCAGACTCCGCTACAAAGCAAGACAGAAAGGATTGCGCATCAGGAAAGATAGCTGTCTGATAAATAATGAAAAGCGCATCGGCTACCAGATTAGCAGATATGGTTCACCCGTTGTACTGACAGGGTATAACCGTTATAACAACCTGATTTCCATTGACGAAGCAGAGGAATATGTTGCCGAGTATTAATCCTGCTACTGCCGCTCTCTGCTATGGAGATAAAATCTATGGCAGAGGGTGACAGCTACAAGAGTATAAAAGTGCTGCTGCTCTGATGATTGACAGCTATGTTATAAGAACGTGCTGCTGCTCTGATAATTCTTTTAAGTGAGATAGGTGCTACTACTGCAATGTTCTATTATCAGCTATTTAATCGTTCTGCCCTTTATATAACAACTCAATAGCTATTATCCATTAATCTATTTGTTAAAGGAAAGAACAGCGGCACAGCCCTCAAACGCAGTAAATATCAGGTGTTCCGTAATTTAGGTACAGACACAGGTTCCAGCAGATAGGTACAGATGAAAGTGACAGAAATAAGTACAGGATTTGAAAAAAATAGGTACGGAAATACAGCCTATAAATTATGAATAATAAGTACAGGGAAAGGGGGTGCTGATAGGTTGAAACAGGTAGTGTTTGGAATCCATACAGCCACAGCCAAACATTTAATCACACAGAAAGAATCCAATGCCGTAAAGAAATTTTTCGGAGTGGACATAGATAAACCTCTGGAAGATGAAACACATTTTTATGAAAGGGGTGTTACAAAAATATGGATTCAGGAAATCTCAAATAAACGTGGAATAAGATATTACCTCTATATGCAGATTAACTTTACACGGATATTAGGGATTGGCACTCATAAGATTATGCCGTATTCGATAGCAAATATGAAGAAAGCGATTAAGGCAGTCAATAGAATCTTGAAGTTATTGCCTTTACTGGATAAGAACAACAAATTTCAAGACTGGACAGCAGAAAGGATTGATATAACTTTTGATATTTACGAACAGCATACGCCGCTCCTGATGCAGTTACTCAACGATTCACTAGATTTGAGTAATACAAGAAAGAGATGTGAACGCCTACCCATACCAGATAAAACGCCTGAACAACTGAAATATGAATCAATGCGGTTTGGCAACAGCAGTTATGTTTATAACACTTATGTCAAATTAACAGAGGTATTACAAAAGGCAAAAAAGAACGGCAGAACCGTTACAAAGGAAGAAACCGAGGAAATACAGAATATCCTTAGAATCGAAAGACAGAATCATGCAGATGCAGTCAAAAAGATGCTACCCCATAGAAAAATCGCCGACTTGACAGATGATAAAGTCCGAACGGATATTTTAAGGATAATGATTGACGAAACGGAACTGTTTTTCGGTAAAAGAGATTTCTATTCGTGGAAAGGGATTGTACAAAAATACTGTCCAGAGCATAAAGCGGATATTTCAAAGGTATTGGACGTAATGGTGCGGATAACCAACAACTCACTTGAAGCGGCACAAGATGATTATATAAAAGTTGCAGATACTTTTAATAATCTGGGGCTTTCCCCTGTTGGAATCAAAAAAGATGATGCAGAACAATATGGCGTTCATTTTGTAGAGGGTATTTATAGCAGGATTACCGCCGCATATCCCCGACCGCCAGACAGAAGGCAGTATAACAGCTTTCCCATTCCCCACCAGACAGGTGACGGGCGATTTAAAGCGGCAATCACCCTGTATAATGCAGACAGCGGCAGGAAACGGGTTCAAGTCGCAGGAAAGACACTTGCTGATTATGAAAATAAGGTTTTCAGTAAATTGGTCAGTACCTACATAGCTAATCAAACCTATTTGGAATCAAATAATTCAGCACAAAAGGATTTAGCCCTGAAATCCGCTGATTCAATAGTCAGATTCTGTAAAGTGGCAAAAACAACTGCCGTAAAGCAAGGGACGGCGAAGTTCATCAAAAACCTAAAACTGGACAGCACTACAGAAAACAGTACAGGGGATAACCCGAATCCTTCGGCGACTGGCGGCGGCTTAACATTTGCGGCAATGCAAACAATTATAGAAAGTTGAGGTGATGATAATGCGGACCGATAACAATACATCTATAGATAACATTCTTGCAGTAAATACCGCTGTGTTGATGAAAATGCTGAATTGTGGCAAGCCAACAGCTATTAAGATTGGCACAGAAGCAGGAGCAAAAATCGTCATAGGACGCAAAATCTTGTGGAATCCAAGGATTATACGGCGGTATCTTGATGATATTTCCGAATAATTATAAACATTATTTTGAAAGGAAGTGATACGAACATTCATTGCAACCAGATAACAAAAGGCTAGGAGTGCCGACCAAAGCTAACCCCTAACCTTTAAGCTGAACAGGAATATCCTGTACTGATATTATATCAGGTTGGGTATTCCTTTTCTATCAAAATTTATTGAGAAAGGAATGATATTTTTATGGCGAAAGACCCAAAGACAGGAAAAGAACTTCCAAAGGGCATCAGTTGGAAAGCAGACAAACAGCTTTATATGGCGAGATTTACCCATCAGGGGCAGTCCTACACTTTCTATGATAAGGATTTAAAGGCAATCAAAAAGACCTTATCCGAAAAGCGGTATGAAGTCGAACATGGGCTACAGGGCAAAGCAGACAAGATTTCATTGAACAAGTGGTATCAAACGTGGCTTGAACAGTACAAAATCCCGAACATTAAAGAAACCTCTGTACATACTTACAAACAGATGTATTCATGCTACATAGAGCCAACATTAGGCGGCAAACATCTATCACAGGTGAAGCCAGTGCATATCCAGAAAGTTTATAATGACCTGTTGGACAATGGGCTTTCTGCAAAGTCAATCTCCAATATACAGGGTATGCTTTATGATATTTTTGAAACAGCCTGCCGCAACGACTTAATCATCAAAAACCCATGTAAAGGAGTTGCAAGACCCAAAGTAGAACAGCCAGACCGCCGAGTGTTATCCATTGAGGAACAGCATACACTTGTGTCCTATCTGAAAAAGGATAAATTCAAGCCATATGAACCGCTTATCATTACCCTCCTAGGTACTGGAATGAGAATCGGCGAAGCACTGGGCTTGACATGGAGCGACATTGACTTTAAGAATGAACAGATTTCCGTCAACAGGACACTGGTGTATGTCAAAGACCTAAAGACTGGAAAATATATGTTTAAATTCCAGACACCGAAAACAAAAAACAGCTTGCGGACAATCCCCATGCTTTCAGACGTGAAAAAGGCTTTAAAGCATCAAAGTACCTGTCAGAAGCGTTTACGGCTGTATATGGGGAGCGAATGGCAACCACTGAAAGGTTTTGAAGATATCGTGTTCACTTCCTTTAAAGGAAAACCACACCAAGAATGTGATATAAGGAATTTTCTAATCAATATAGTTGCTGAAATCAATGCAGACGAACAAGCACTTGCAGAGAAAGAAAACCGTGAGCCTGTAATCATGGAACACGTCCACCCCCACGCATTGCGGCATACATTCGCTACAAGATGTTTTGAGAGGGATATACCGCCCAAGACCGTACAGCACCTGCTAGGACACGCTACCGTACAAATGACAATGGATTTATACACCCATATCACTGAGCAGAAGAAACAGGCAGATATGCAGAAGTTAGAGGGATTATTCCGTGCAGTAAACTATTAATCAGATAAATATAGTGGCAGACAAGGTTATATGCCTTGCCTGTCTTTTTTTTGTGGAAAGGAGCATTTATAATGAATGACAAGAGATTTTATTTATTGAATGTCTTAAAAGGAAAATGGCGGCTGTTAATCATTGAGGACTTATTTACAGGTGATAAGCAGTTTGGGGAACTGCAAAAAGACCTTAAAGGCATTTCAGCGAAAATGTTGACTGAAAATCTGCAATTTCTTCTGAAAAGTGGCGTAATAATCAGGCGCACTTATCCGACTTTTCCCCCAAGAGTAGAATATACTTTATCTGATACAGGATTGAAAATGAAACCAATTCTTGATAAAATCTATGAATGGAGCATTGAAAACTATCAGGAATTTACAGAGGAAGTCACGGACGAATACTATAAACTTTTCCAGTAAAAATAAGGGTGTTTGAAACAAATCTTGTGTACTTTTTGTGTACCACTCCCCCACCAATGCCCCACAACCCCAGTATTTAAGCCACTTTACGACTGATACTATCAATAGTACGCACATTTATGTTAGATACTTACTTTAGAGAAAGTATTACAGTTCGCATCCCAATGTCATGATGTCAATAGGAAGCAGATTTCCTGCTCACCTTTTCAAAAAATCACTGAACTCTTTTAGTTCCTCTTTCTTACTTTCCGATAGGCTGTTGAATTCCACATTCTGAACGGCCCCCTCTAATGCATATAAATGCACCAGGCAGACCTGGGGATATGTCTCCTTTAATTTAATAAATGCCTGCTTTGAGCCTGACTCCAGCAGTTTTTCTGACGAATCAATCCCAACCGCTGCCAGCTTTCTTGCCATTTCCTTGCCAATATTCATCATAGATGTCAATTCCGACATATCGCCCTCCTCATAATCCATCTGAAAAATCCTCTTTTATCCATTCATAATCTTTTCCAGATCCACCTGCCCTGCCGCCGCCGACCAGGATTCCCACACGCTTCACCTTCATCTCTGGCGCGCCGATGATCTGTATGGTATCCATCTCCAGTTTCTTTTTGAAGAATTCCGCCAGGCCGCCGACTGTCGTCTCCGGGATCTCATAGACCCATGGGCACTCTTCATCAGGCTGCAGATACTGATGCCAGCCCAGTTCATCCAATAATCCTTTATAAATATAATCCGTGTCAGACCCCATATGCATATGGTCATGCAGCCGCCAGATCGTAATGCCATGCCTTTCCAGATATCTGCGCTTTGCCTGATATACACTGTCCTCCTGGCACCAGTCCGTAGCATCATTTCCGGTAAACCATGTAGGTTCATGGGAAATAATAAAATTTGCCCCCAGACGGACAGCTTCCTGGAGCACGTCAAATGTGGGCATAAATGTAGTGACGATGCCTGTCACCAGATTCTCTGGATTCCCCGCTGCTATAATATCACAGGTTTGTTCAAACCTGGCACCGCCGCACATATCCAGCAGGATTTTATCAATTACTTCCTGAACTTTCAGTTTTCCATTTGCATTTGTAATTTCCGACATAATGATTTCCTCCATAGGATAATATATAATGATAAGTCTATATTTTTATAGTAAACTATTTTACCATTATCAGTCAATTATTTTATCTCTATAGTCTCACAATTCTACATTTCTAACAAAATTATAATGCAGATTTTAGTAAAAATTACAACTACAGCCTGGCAGACTATACTCAAGTTGTCTTGCGCTCATTCAGCGAAACAGGGACGATGATCTCTTTGCACAGGTTACTGCCGCCGCTTTTTCCGCCTTCGATCAGGTTTACCATTAATTCCACGGCTCTTCTGGCAATTTCCTTTGTATTTTCCTGGACAAGCGTCAGCTTCGGATTTGAAAAGAAAGAAAACTGTATATTTCCATAAGTAATGATCTTAATCTCATCCGGTATCCGGTATCCCAAGCCGCTGTAAATCTGGATGCAGTTCAACGCCAGCCTGTCCGTTTCCGCAAAAACACCGTCTGCATCCGGATGCTCCAGTATCATCTGGGAAATAATATCTGAAAAATCGTTCAGGATCTGCATATCCATATTGATCTCATAGGTCCAGAGTTCACACTCCCGCAGCCTGATTTCCTCTGCAAATCCCTGGTAGCGCAGATCAACCCCCAATCCGCCCGGATAGCCGGTGATATAAAGCAGTTTCCTGCATCCCTTACTCAAAAGGTGCTTTGCCGCGATCCTGCCGATTGAAAAATTATCCGTCCGCACAGCCGGGATATTTTCGGCCAGCTTATATCCCATTGTCACGACAGGAAAATCCTGCTCATCCAGCATCGTCACATCATGGGTATAACTGCCAAGAAAAACACCGCATATCCTTTTCTCACGCAGATACCGATAACAGGCTTCCTCCTTTTCCCGGTCAAACAATGATCCACAGAGCATCAGATGATAACCGTAATTATAAGCTTCCTGCTCCAATAGAGAAGACAGGTAGCCAAAATATGGAAATTCCGCCGGCGGAAAAATCGCGGCGATCAGCCGGGACGATTCTGCCGCCTCCTGCTGCAGGACCGACGCAGGCGTATAGTTTAATTTCCTTGCAGTCCGTTCCACTTTGGCAATCGTCTCCTGGCTGAAAGAACCCTTATGATTCAAAATACGTGACACCGCTGCTTTTGAAATACCGACTTCATCTGCAATATCTTTGATCGTTGCCATATTAAACCTCCAAATACAATAGAGTACTCCCAGCAAAATAAACCGGCTGCACAGCCAGCCAGTTATGATTCCTTATCATTCGTCAGATCCATTTTATCCAATATATAAAATGCCAGGCTCAAAAGCATTCCTACGATACAGGCCAGGACCATACCGGTCAGTTCCACATTACCCAGCTTCACGGAAATGCCGGAAAGACCCGTAACAAAAATAACTGAGGTCAGCGTCAGATTTCTGGATCGTCCATAATCCACCTGGGAATCCACCAGGATCCGGATACCAGACGTACCGATCATTCCATACAGCAGGAAGGAAATGCCGCCGATCACCGGCCCGGGAACCGTCTGGATCAGGGTAGACAGCTTTCCGATGACGGAACAGATGACCGAGAGTACGGCCGCGCCTGCGATCACACGCACACTGTAAACCTTGGTAACCGCCATTACACCGATGTTTTCTCCGTAGGTCGTTGTTGGTACAGAACCGATCATACCGGAGATCATGGTAGAAAAATTATCTCCGAAAAGAGAGCGGTGAAGCCCAGGGTCTTTCAGAAGATCCCGGTCCACGATCTTGCTTGTGACCACCTGATGGCCGATATGCTCCGATGTGATCACAAGGATCACAGGAAGAATGATCAAGATTGCTGACAGGTCGAATTTCGGAAGCTGAAAATGCGGCAGTGAAAAAAGCGGAGCCTGCGCCACCTCTGCAAAATCTACGATCCCACAGGCCAGCGCTGCAATATATCCGGCAATGACCGCGATCAGGATCGGGATCACTGACAGAAATCCCTTGAACAAAATATTTCCGAACACGGCGACGCCGATCGTTACCAAAAAAACAATCACATGTTTCATATTGATCGTTTCGTCTAGAAGCCCTGCATTGCCTGCGGCACTCCCTGCAAGCTCCAGCCCGATAAGGGCGACCACCGGTCCCATTGCAGCAGGCGGAAGCACAACGTCTATCCAGTCTGAGCCGAATTTATAAATGACCAAAGCTACGATACAGCCGCAGAAACCGACTGCCACAAAGCCTCCCAGGGCATATTCATATCCCATCTGGTCAATGACGATTCCTGCCGGCGCAAGAAACGCAAAGCTTGACCCCAGATATGCCGGTGCCTTTCCCTTTGTAATTACAATAAAGAGAAGCGTCCCTACACCGTTCATAAACAGCACGACCGCCGGGCTGATCCCGAAAATAAAGGGCACAAGCACCGTAGCGCCGAACATGGCGAACATGTGCTGGATACTCAGCGGTATCAGCAGGTTTACAGGAACCTTCTCTTCAACCCGGATAATTTTTCTCTCTTTCATTTTCTCTCCTTTTGTTGGAAACATAGAATCTATCAATTGCATCATTTCATCCCATTATACTAAACTCCTGACTAAACTTCAACTTATCTTAAGCCCACAAAAAATCTTCTCATAGCAATGATACCCAAAGCCTCTTTATTTGACTTTATAGGTTAATATTTTTATTATATATCTAAATTTTAGTCAACTCCGTTTACTCTATCACGGAGAGAAAGCAAATAAGAAAAGGAGAATGATCATGTTCCAAAAAAACGCAAAGCCTAATTAATTTGAGAAGCTGATCTATGGCTCAGGCCAGGTCGGCCTGAACGCGCTGTACACATTATTCAGTTCCTATGTCCTGCTCTTCTACACCGATGTCATGGGGATCAATGCGGCAACCATCGGTCTGATCGTACTAATATCCAAATTCTTTGACGGTTTTTCCGACCTCATCGCCGGACAGCTCATTGACACACACAAAAGCTAATATGGGCATTGTATCCCGGTTCTGATGAAATGGACCATCCCTATGGTAGTAAGTGTGACTCTGGTCTTCCTGGTTCCTAAAACAATCCTGGCCCTCCAGATTGCATTTATTTTTGTGACTTATAACCTGTTCAATACGATTCTTTATACATATGTTTGTATGGCCTTTGGTTCTCTGCCATCCTATGCAACGGACGATTCGGTTGACCGCTCCCAGACGCTGGTTTATTCCATGCTTGTTGCCGCCGCTATGCAGACCATTCTGGCAAGCACGATCATGCCTATGGTCAATTTCTTTGGCGGGCAGAACGTGCAGTCCGCATGGGTAAAGTCCATCCTGGTATTCGGCGCGCTCGGGATCGTCTTCCTTTACCTAAATGTATTTTTTGTAAAAGAGCGTGTTGAGAACAGTGCGCCTCCTGAAAATATCGTAGCCGGTATTAAGGCTGCTGTCAAAAACAAATACTGGGTCTATACCCTGTTCGCAAATATCTGCAATAATATCATGCTGGTATTTAACCTTTCTGTTTATTATCTGAATACTGTAGTCGGCAATCTGGGGCTGATGGGCGCTTATATTGCGGTCAGCAATATCCCGGGCGTTATACTGATGATATTCCTTCCTTCTATTTTAGCCAAAGTCTCAAAACAAAAGCTTGCTGTTTTCGGAAGTATACTGATGCCTGCCGCACAGATCGCATTCATCCTTGGACCGTCTGACAATGTTACCTGGCTTCTTGGAACCGGGCTTCTCCGTGGATTTGGGATGGGATTCCCGATGGGGCTGAACGGGGCTATGATCGGAGACTGTATCGATTACGGCGAATGGACTTCCCTGTTAGGTTTCTTTTTAACTGCGGTAGGTTATGACAGCCTGAAAGAAGTCCAGAGCGCCGCTACCATCGCCGGGATTGATAACTTTTTCAAATTTGTCCCTGTAATCGTATGTATCATTTTGATCATCTTCAGTTATTTATTTGACCTGGAGAAAAAACTGCCTGGCATCCAGAAAGATTTGCAAGAAAGAAGAGGTGCGGCAGAGACCCGGTAAACACATTTAGCAGCTTGTTTAGACCATAGCCCGGCATGTAAAACCATCTTGTCGGGCTAAATCAGTCAAATACACAATAATAAAAAACTATAGTCCGCGCAACGCCTGAACTATAGTTTTTTATTGTATTACCATCTAAGGAACAATATCAAGATTTTCTTATTCCACCCTTGCTTTCGCTGCCTGCAGCTTCTCTTCTGGATAGAACTGAATGAAAATAATGTATAATACTGTAGCGGCTAAAGGCACCAGAAATCTTACGGAATTAATCCCTGTCAGCACGGCCTGCGGTTCCTGGCCGATCGCATTTGGAACATATCCCGTCATTGCCAGCACGCCTGCCAGAATGGCATTCGAAAGGGCATTGCCGCATTTATAAGAAAATCCACCGATTGCAGAAACCGTACCGTTCAGCTGCTGTCCTGTTTCATTGTAAATATGGTCTGTCATCCCGACCACTGTTATTGGACGGAACGCATTGGTCATTGTGGAGAACATGCATGCAATAAATGTCAGTACATACAATACTGGAATTGATTTACCCACTACAAAAAACAGGATCACATAACACAGACAGATTGTGTATAGGTAACTGCTTTTTTCATGCAGCCTTTTACTTTTCTTAAAATTAATGGCATAAATACCATGACCCCAACCATACCTGAAATAGAAATCACCATCATATAGCTTGCGATAAGCGCCGGATTTGCCAGAAAATACATACAGTAATACACAGAGGATGCCATGATGATTTGAAAAAGGATACATCCCACACACCAAAATGCAAGCATGGGTATTGTCTCTTTAATCTTGAACATTTTGATCAGGCCCGGTATAACTGGTTCCGGCTTTTTTTCTACTTTATAGCGTTCTTTACAGGTTAAGAATGCTCCCCAGGTCGTGATACACATTAAAACCGCACCAATTCCAACCGTAATCATATATCCTTTGGATGGGTTATCGCCGCCAAAAACTGCTACCAGATTCGGTGTAAAGGAAGAAACGATCAAGATCATAATTGCAGCGATAAATGTAGATATAGAAATCATGTCATTTTTCTCCATATCATCCTTTGACATGTAGGGAGAATGGCATTGTAAGGAATCTCAATCGCAGTAACCAGCATTCCGAAACAAATATAAAGAACTGCCGCATAAACAATCTTACCTGCCGGAGTCAGAGCCGGAGCCGCAAACAATAATACGGAGACAATTGCCAGTGGTAACGGCACAAATAACAGATATGGGCGGTAAGTTCCCCACCGCGTCTTTGTCCTGTCAGCCAGACTGCCGAGCATCGGGTCATTGATTGCATCCCAGATTGTCGCACATGTCATGATCAGCCCTGCCGCGCCTACCGGAACACCGAACGTATCCGTCATAAATACCAGAATATAGGTCGCTGCCAGAGCAGTGATAAACTGGCGGCCGCTGGACTGCCCCAGCGCCCAGAATGCTTTTGTGGATAAGCTTAGTTTCTCTTCTCTCATTTCATTTTCATCCATCATAAAATTTTTCTTTAGAACCTGTTCTCAAGCTGCTATAAGTATAGCAACACAGTTCTCAGAAAAATAGAGCGCCAACCGACACTATTGGGGGATTACACGACATTTATTACAGTATACGGCTCCACAGAGGGCAGCCAGCACTTACAAATATTCAACGTTTGTCTCTGTATTTTGTCGGAGTCACACCGTAATATCTTTTAAAAATCCTCCGGAAATTCCTGACATCCGTATATCCCACATTTTCAGCAACCTCCGTAACCGACATATCTGATTGTGAGAAAAGACGGCCTGCCTAGTTCATTTTCAGGCGAAGGATATTTGCACTAAAACTAATCCCTGTCGCATTGGTGACCAGACGCTGGATCTGCCGTTCACTATAGTTAAAGAAAATCGACATCTCATGCAGTGTACCGTATCGTAATGTTCCTGCATATACTTCAGGATATAGAGCAGATTTTTATCTTTATCCAGCGATTCCAGGCCTAGAGCAATCACATTTGTCCCATGATTCCTCAGGAGCATCACAAACATCCCCGTAATAATGTTATTCATCATCTGTCTTTTGTACTGGCTTTTCCCACGGGATTCTTCGTATGCATAACCAATAAAATTAATTACTCTCTGATCATGCCCTGTCTGGAAATAAAGGTACGGATAGTTTGGGAAATCATATAATGCCCGGTTAAAGAACCGTGATAAAACATTATTGTCGATCAGAGTGCCGAAAAAGGCTGTTTCAAATGTGCTGATCCGGATCAAGATGTTGAGTACGATACTATCATCATGAAATGCGCTGATCGCATGTCTTGTATCTGGTGCCACAATGCAAATATCGCCCTCCTGCATTTCCAGTGTCTGTTCGGCAATATAGTGTGTACAGTTCCCCTGAATGACACATACTACTTCCAGAAAATCATGTGAATGCCAGATGCAGGGCAGATAAAGCTGATGACGGTATAGCTCGATATCCTGTTCCGCCGAAAAAAAGAGTTCTCTTCCAGACGTTCCTCACACAGCATCCGCCGAACCGGAGCGGGCAAAAGTGCAAAAGCATGCTGCATCACAAAAGTATAGAAGCCCAGTTCATAAGGCTCTTCTAAATGCGAAGAAGCATTTTTCTCATATATGGATTTGAAGATTACTTCCATCTCCTCCAGTTTTTCGTCCACACTCCAATTATAAGAACCTACAAAACGCATGGTCTCCCATCCTCTTTTGCACTTCTTGAACTGTAGATGCTTTATTCCATGTTCCTGTTATACCATATGGCAGACCACATTGCCCACTCCATATACTTTTATTCCGCTTTGTTCTCAGGATTAAGGCTTAGGATTTCCCCATTTGTCTCGATCACTCTGCGATACCAGTATGCGGAATCCTTGATAATCCGCTGCTGCGTCTGATAATCCACATAAACCAGGCCAAAACGTTTGTCATAACCATTGGACCACTCATAATTATCCATAACTGACCAGTACTGATATCCGATCACCGGATATCCCTCCTCTACCGCACGCACTAATGCGAGCAGATAACGATGCATAAAATCCTTGCGGTACGGGTCATGGACTTTTCCGTCCAGAGATACCACATCATACGCTGCCATACCATTTTCCGTAATCAGGATTGGTTTCTTATAACGCTCATAAAAGAAACGGCACCCCCAGTACAATACATCCGGTGTAATATTCCAGTCCATAGATGTACGCGGACTTCCCTGATATGCATAACGGTCATATGTATAAGGATCCGCGGGCATTGGATTACCGCCTGCCTGATATACATTAAATCCGTAAAAATCAAGGGGCTGGGAAACCAGTTTCCATTCTTCCTCCGTAAACTGCGGCAGCTTGTCGCCGAAGTTTGCCTGATCAATATCCGAAAACCTGCCAAAGAACATGGGATCTGACCACCACACATTACTGAATGCATAGCCGAAGGACGAAGTGCTATAGGTATCCTGTCTTGCCTTTTCAATCTCTTCCTCCGATTCATTCACCGGAACCACGATATTCGATACCAATCCGCATGTATGCCGCTTCTATCCTTATCCATTATATTATCATCAGATGCCGGAAACTCCTATACGATTACAGCCGCCTTTATATATATCAAAAGGATTATCTGTGCAATGAGCATCACAGGCAGTCCGATTTTAAAACATACTTTTTGAGTCTTATGCCGGAACAAATACATTGCACACAAGCCGCCAAGTGCGCCTCCAAAAAACGACAGCCCAAGCAAAACCGATACTCTGATCCTCCATTTCCCATGGACTGCTTTCCACTTGTCGAGCCAAAACACGATAAAAGTCAATATATTCATCCAAAACAGATATAATACAAGTATTCTATCCATCACTTCTCCCCCATCAGGATAAGCCGGATTCAACTGTCAGCCGCACCGCTCTTGAAGGATCGTCAGCGCCTGCACGATGATCGCCGCGTGATCCACCGCAAGCATCCCGCATTCTTTTACTTCAAATGATTCTTCCCGTATCAGCCCCAAATGTCTTTTTTGTTCCACGACCGCACAGGTATCCAGATCTTTCTCCTGATTTTTCACATGAAGCCGATAGGACGTGATCTCGGTC
This sequence comes from uncultured Lachnospiraceae bacterium, assembly GCA_910589385.1. Lineage (GTDB taxonomy): Bacteria > Bacillota > Clostridia > Lachnospirales > Lachnospiraceae > Schaedlerella. The sequence goes on along the minus strand of CAJUTU010000021.1, from coordinate 33,300 downwards.
TCCTGCTGCCCGGCTCCGCAAAGCTGTCTCTCGCTTTTTATTTTTTCCAGTGTCAATCCGCACCAGACAGCGTCTGCCGCGTCATCCCCGGCACAGGCTTTTCGTTCTTCCCCCTGCACCAGCGCCATATATGCCGTAGTGATCACTCGCGTCCGTGGATCCCGGTCATAATTCCCGTAGGCCGCAATCTGTTCCATAGCAAGATTTCCAATCCCCGTCTCTTCCAGCAGTTCGCGCTTCGCCGACTCTTCCAGATTTTCCTCCATATTCACAAAGCCTCCCGGCAGCGCCCAAAATCCAATACTTGGGTGATTACTTCTCTTTACCAGCAATATTTTGATCCCTGTAAGCTCCTTTGTCAACGGCTCCCTGGCAGAAAAGATCACTGCATCTGCGGTACAGCTCGGAGTCCGGTATTTATAAGGGTCGTATCCTTCTAAAAATTCCTCCAGCGTCTGGCCGGCCTGATTACGCTCTCCGGTTCCATAAAATCTTGAAAGATCCTTTAAAAATGCTGACATGCTTTTTCCTCCTATCTTGTAACCCAAGAAAGCATCCCTTTATAAATGTCGTCAGTATCTGGTTTCCTGGAAAATGCTCGATCAACCTACGTTACTGTCATCTGCGATACTTTATTCAAAAATGCCTGAAACTGCTTTACATTTTCCGGGGTCAGTTCCTTAAATGTATATCCATTCTCCAAAGGATATTTAAAACACAGTTCAAAAGGTACTTCTCGTTTTTGTGTTAATTTTGCCATCTATCAATCACCACAATATATGGATTTATAATATGATGCCATGGTATCAGGTGAAATCACAATTGTGCATTTTTCGTCTGGCTCATACCCTCTTCTAGCCTCCATCCAGGGCAATTCACGATGGCTCAAAGTTTCTAATGCATTTTCTGTATACTCGCCATAAGTATCCCATACATCTTCCAATAATCGTTTATCTTCGTCTTCAAATGGTACTATATATTTTCCTTTCATACAAATGGTATCGCAGCCAAATGATTTAAAACGTTCCCATAAAGCCGGTGAAGCCGGTCCATGGATCCATGCCTGATAATCTGTATCTTCTAAACGATATCCTTTCAGTGCATAGCACCATGCCTGTGCATAATAGCACAGCTTTTGAAGTTTCTTCTGAGTCATATTGTCTCTCGCCAGAAACCAATCTGCCACATCAAAGATAGAGTACTTGCCTGTTTCCTCTATCGCAATAGGATCCGTCTCATCTGAAGCAATAAAAACATACCTCTCTGTGTCTGTCGGAATATCGCTGATGTTGTATAAGAATGATACGCATTATATGGTGATGTGGAAATCGTATTAAGTCTGATATTCTGGACTATACTCATATATTACTTCCTCCCCTCCACTATTCACTGTACATCTGGCCTCCGTCCTTTGAAATTAATCCTATTCTGTATTGCTATCGAATTCTTTTTCTAATGCTTTATAGAGTGCAACTCTATCCCGATACGTCCAACCGCAACTCCTTTGTTATTGATATTACATTTTACTACATTTATTAAAAATATGCCACCTATTTTTATGACTTATCATTTAGCTACAGTGCATGGCATCCGAGCCAATAAAATACTGAAACCGGGCATCCAGCTAGGTAGTGGTTTTATCGCATAGTTTATATGTTTTGTAAGAATCTTTATATGATGCAAGAAAGTAATGAATATCATCAAAAGCCATTCGTAAACAAAAATAACCCTCCTCGCCTACTCAAGCGTAGAGGATTATTTCTTTTCCGTGAGACCTAGCATATAGTCTGCCGAAACCTCATAATACTTACAAAGTGCTACCAAGTATTCTATTGGCATCGGACGCTTATAAAGTTCATATTGTGAGTAAGTAGTCTGAGCAATTCCCAGCATTTTGGCTATGTCTGTTTGCGTTAAGCCGTTATCTTCACGCAAGGCTCTCATACGCTCGGGATAATTCATTGGTCATCACCTCGGACTTATTTTAGCAAAATCAGAACTTCTTATCGCTTTTTAAGTCAGTACGAGTTAAGATAACGACCATAAAAATATCTCAGGAGGTAATAACCATGGAGTTTAAGGCAATGGCAGAAGCTATGGGCGGTAAAGAAGCGGCGTTAATCTTACATTTAGCAGAACCGTTTAGCAGGGCAGAAAAGATTATCCGGAATTATGAGAGCAATTCCATCTACGTCCATTATTCTATACTACGGGAACAAAATAAGATGCAACATCAAATTAACTTTCTACCAGATGATATCTACTTAGTGCCAGACGACGATTTATCAGACGAGATTAGAATGGAAGAAGGTGAAGTGCTTTATAAATATCGTCAGTTCATGATCGCTAAAGGTTATAGTGAGATGTGGCTGAATAATCCATATGTTGAGTTATAGAAGCGAATAGCATTTATGTTTTTGGTGCAGAGCGGTGCAGCATGTAAAATCAAGCCAAATGGTGAACCAATCATTTACAAGCAAACAGAACAATGCTATAATCATAAACATAAAAGGAGCAGCCACCCACAAAATGGTTAGCCTCCTAAGATAAAGTTTTCAGAATAAACCTACCCAGGCGGCAAAGCACAAGGTAGGTTTATTTATTTTCGCTTGTTGTTCCTATCAATATAGGCACACAAACAATCTGCTTCATTCACACTCCCTCAACTGCTCTACAATACTCCCCTCATTCCATACCCTATCTGTCATAGCAGAAATCCCTGCTGCCAGCAAAAGGCACAGTACTGACACCGCCGCTGCCGGCAGCACGGTAAAATGATATTTCATAAACCAGATGCCCGTAACATAGTTTTTAATTAGTGTCGCCGACAAAAGCCCGCTGAGCAAAATGCCGACCGCCCCCGAAAATACTGCGTAAATGATCCCTTCGTATACCATCAGCCTTTGAAGCTGTTTCCGGGTCATCCCGATGCTCCTCATAGAAGCAAATTCCCTCTGCCTTGCGATCACTCCGGTCATGATCACATTGACCATGTTCAGGATCCCAATGATTCCCAGGATCAAAGAAACAACGAGCCCTACCATATTATAGGTATTTTGCATCTCTTTAAATTCCGCTTCGTCTGTCAGCCTGGTCTCGACGGAAAGGCCGGCGCCCTCCGCGATTGCATTGACCTGCCCGTTTACTTCGTCAAAGCTGTCTTCCTCCGCATCAAATACACAGTGGATCGGATTTTGATTATCAGGGAACATTTCCAGAAATACCGGTTCGGCAAATATGATCGATTCATAGCCGCCGCTGCTGTAACTCATATCAAGACAGCCCTCGCCTACAACCGCCATGACCGTGTATTCCCGCAGATTTCCCTCAATCTCCGCCTGGATCACATCCCCTGCATGGAATTCCTGATTTTCATAATAATATTCACCCCAGTTATCCACGAATCCCTGGATGATGACATCATTTCCCATACAAAGCTTTTCATAATCAATACTTCCTTCTATGACCTTCGTCCTGGCAAGGGCATTTTCATCAAAGCCATACATCATCCTTTCCCGGATAAATTCCTCACTGTCAGCAGGGACCTCCCTCTGGTTGATCCTGGTAACCTCTGCCAGCTCTCTTTCCCACCTGGAACCGTCTTCATCCGTCGGAAGTACATGATAGTATACCTGGCCGAAATCCGTCACATGTTCCAGATCTTTTATAGCCTCTGCAACGCTTTTGTCCACCACCTTCAAATAATCATCTGAAGCCGATTTATGAAAATTCGCGCTGGTCACATTAAAATCCGCAATTGCCCTCAGTTTCACAAACGTTTCCTGATCCATACACCCGGTATAGTTTAAAACACTGTTGAGCAGCACGACGCTCAACGTAATGGAAAGCACCACGAGTACAGTTTTTCCTTTATTCCGGCTTAAGTTTCCCACTGCCATTGACAGGATACGGTTATGGGACCCTTTTCCTCTTTTCGTCGTATTCATGATCTTCTGCGAGCCGTGATATTTCAAGGCCTCAACAGGAGATATTTTCCCCGCCATCCTGCCTGGCCGGCTGACGCTGATCCTTACGGTGGCCAGGGTAAACACCCCCGCCAGAAGCCAGATCCAGACCGGCGGAATAATAAGTGAAACAACATCCACAACTGTAGCAGTCATAACAAGCGGCAGCAGCGCGTTTCCCAGAAGCCATCCCAGAATAAGACCTGCCGGGATTCCTGCAGCACTGAGCAGCATCCCCTGCCTCATGACCATATACCGTATCTGCTTTGGAGATGTCCCGATCGTCTTGAGCTGCCCATACAGACGGATATCTTTTTCCACAGATATCCGGAAAATATTGTAAATAATAAGGTAACCTGCTATCAGGATCAACAGCGCCCCAATACCGCCGGCCAGCAAGGCCTCGGGAGACTTACGATTGTAGGTAGATGTTTGATAGACAGGGTTCACATGATGGATGAGAAACCCTTCTTCCCCTCTTTCCGCCTCCGGGTCATATCCCAGTTTTTCCACCATCGCATCCAGCTTTTCTTCCAGATCCTTTTCATCAGAGAAGCTTCCCCTTACGTCATAGCTGGTTTTTTTTAAATATGCATACTCTCCATCACATTTTTCCAAGGCAGACTCTACAAAAGGCTCTGAAACCAGCATAGCCGCTATCTGCTCATATTTCATGCCTTCCCAGATCCCGCAGACTGTCATCTCTTTTTCCAACGTATGATTCCCTGCCGTATATTGAAGGGTAAATGTACTTCCAACATCATACGGCAATCCTAATGATCCAAGAACCTCTGAATCACAGGCAATCTCATTCTCTTTTTCTGGATAATGCCCTTTTTCCAGATTCATAAAACTATTTTTCGCGGCTGTTTCATCTACCCAGCCTACGACCACGTTCATATTATCCAACTCCGGATTTACCGCATTCGAAACATATCTTTCAATTCCTGCCACTGTAAATTCCGGGTCGGAAACCAGTTGTCCGGCTTCCTCTCTGGTAAGGTTTTTGATGGATACCATAAATTTTGAGCCGGCCTGACGGAGCGCCTGGGTCTTAAGGGAAATCTGTGCCCCCTCCAGTACCGTCGTCAGCGCCATAAACAGAACCGCTGTCAATATGATCGCTAAAACAGCAATTCCATTTCTTCCTTTATTTGCCTTCAGGCAATTGCCTGACAAGATCTTCATAAATTTCCGGTTATTATTTTCTAATATTTTCATAGCTTTGGACTCCTTTATTCCTCATATCTCTGCCGCAAAATTCCTACTCTTGCATAATTGCCGCTTTCCTGCGGCAAGACTCTTGACCTTGCATAATTTCCACTTTCCAGCGGCAAAACTCCTACCCCTCCACGATTTTCCCGTCCTCAATGCGGATCATACAGTCTGCAATCTGGGCAATCTCCGGATTGTGGGTGATCATGACCAGGGTCTGCCCAAATTCTGTACTGGTCATTTTCAGAAGCTGCATCACTTCCAGAGAGGTCTTGGAGTCCAGATTCCCGGTGGGTTCGTCCGCAAGGATGATCGCGGGGCGGCTTGCTAACGCCCTTGCGATCGCCACTCTCTGCTGCTGCCCGCCGGACAGGCTGCCCGGAAGATGGTCCAGTTTTTCTTCCAGATGAAGGCGGGAGACAATTTTTCCCACGTACCCTTCATCCACCTTATTGCCGTCCAGTTCTACCGGAAGTACAATGTTCTGATACACATTTAAAATAGGAACAAGATTGTAATTCTGGAATACAAATCCGATGTTTCGCCTGCGGAATACCGTTAGCTGCTCGTCATTCATTTTGGCGATTTCCTTGTTTCTGATCTTCACACTGCCGGAGGTGGGCACATCCAGGCCGCCCAGCATATTCAAAAGAGTAGATTTTCCGCTTCCGCTTGTCCCTATGATCGACACGAATGCGCCCTGCTCCACAGCCAGGCTGACTCCGTCCAACGCTTTGGTGATGTTAGCCCCCGCCCCATAATATTTTTTCAAGTCCTTTGCCTCTAATATATAACTCATATCTTTACCTGCCTTTCCCTTGACGGCCTAAGTCGCTGTAAGAAAATCACTTAGCCATCCTGTTGATCTCTTTCTTACAGTTCCTAAGTATAGAAAAAGATTATCTCAAAATGTTCTCAGAAAAGTAACAACTTTGAGATAATCTCCATTTACGCTCCATGGCTGGTTTCATTCACAATGGGCCATCCGCAGGCCGCATATTTACATTCTTTCCAACGGAAGATTTACATAAGCCTCTGTCCCTTCGCCCACTTTCGATCGGACTTCCAGAAATCCTTTCTGCTTCATCACGATCTCCCGGGCCAGGTACAGCCCGATTCCGACGCCTTCCACATCCGCAGACTCCGGCTCTCTGTAGAACCGCTTGAAAATGTCCGGAATCCTGGCCTCCGCGATCCCTCTTCCATTGTCCTTGATCTTAATCCGCACAAAAAAATCTGTCTTTCCGGCTGAAATCTCCAGTTTCCCTCCGGTTTTCGTATATTTCACTCCATTATCCAGAATATTAAAAACCGCCTCTACAGTCCATTTTCTGTCAAAATATGCGCACAGGCTTTCCTCGCAGGATACGTCGATATCAATCTCTTTCTCTTCTGCTTTTAAAGCCACATCACAGACCGCCTGCGCGATCAGTTCATAAACCGAATTTTGTTCCGGCTCCACTTTTACGATTCCGGTTTCCAGCCTGGACATCCGGATCATGCTTTTCATAAAAAATTCCAGCTTATCCACCTGATGTTCTACTGCGCACAGAAATTCCTCTCGTTTCTCTTCTTCCAGCCCTTCTCTCTTCAAAAGATCATGGTACATACGGATGCTGGCGATCGGAGTTTTCACCTGATGAGAAATATCGGAGATCATGGATTCCAACTGCTCTCTCTGGCGGATATTTTCCTCTGATCTCAGTTCCATCGTCTCATAAAGCTGGCGCATTTTCACACTGATCTTCCCGGTCAGCGTTTCCTCGTCTTCTTGAAAATCAATTTCTTTCTCCCCTGCTTTCATTGCGTCCAGACAATCTGAAAGCTGCTCTGTGAACCGAACCAGACTTCTTCTGACAAGAACAGCAGTTCCCATACTTACCAGAAAAACCAGCAGGGAAATCACTAACAAGATCTTTTCCATTGGTATCCCATTCCGTATAATGTCTTAATATATTCATGGCCGTCGCATTCAATTTTCTTTCTCAGCCGGTTAATATTGACCGCCACCGTATGCTCGTCCACAAAATTCCCGCTGTTATCCCATATTTTTTCCAGAAGGAGACGCTTAGTCATCACGGTGTCCGGGTTGGCGGTCAAAAGACGCAAAATCTTATATTCCGTAGGAGTCATCGACAACGCCTCTTCCCCCCGGGCAGCCGTTAATTTCTCAAAATCAATTTTCAGATACCCGTCGTCATATTGCGCCCGTTCTTCCCTGGCCCCTGTCTTTCGCAGCGCCGCCTGGATCCTTCTATGGAGGATCGGTACTTTAAACGGCTTCGTAATATAATCATCCGCGCCGCAGTCAAAGCCTTTCAGTTCATCCTGCTCCAGGTCTCTGGCGGTCAGTAAAACGACCGGGATATCCCTCTCTGCTTTCACGGCCCTGCAAAAGTCGAATCCGTCTCCGTCAGGCAGGTTCCCGTCCAGAAGGATCAAGTCTATTTCATTTTCCTCTAAAAGCGCGATTCCCTCCCCCAGGGTAAACGCGGAGTATACCTTGTAATTCTCGATTTCCAGATCATAGACCAGGCCGGAATGCAAAGCCCGGTCGTCTTCGATCAGCAAAATTTTCTTCATGGCGGCCATTCCTTATCAATCAAAATCTGTCCTAAGTATACTATAAAAATACGCTGATGTAAAACAGGGGAATGAAAATTTTGTCTTCTTCTATAAATATCTGCTGCGCTCAAACTCTCGCCTGTCTTTATTTAATTTCAAAAGAATAACTCCCAAGGCCATCATATTCATATATGATCGAAAAAGCCTTACGTCTCATCTCCCAAGTTATCCAGTTCAAATATACAGCCACCTCTATTTCGTCCGGGTATTGCTCTGTAAAGTAAATTTCTTTATATGAATTTTCTATTCTCCGTCCAATAATCTCTTGCGCAAATTTTTCTTTGTCAATGATACAGATCCGATTTGCTGTGATATTCAAGTATTCCTTCGTATTATTTCCACCTGAGCTTCTCATGCTGGAATTCACTTTCACATCCCGTCCAAACTGCATAAAACAAATCATAGCCACACCGGCTAATAATAGAATTACTTTTTTTGTCCTTATCATCCGTAAAAATCCTTTTCAGCCTTAATCCGTCAGCTATTTCCCTCCTCTGCCTATCTATTCCCCACCTTCCAAAATCAGTTTTTATACCCAGTATATCGGGTATGTTCAAGTCACATATACGCCCATATAATGAGTTTTAAAGGCAGGCGCACAATATGATTGATTTTAGTCCACTATGGAAAACCTTGAAACAAAAAGGCATTTCGACATATAGCTTGATTAATGATTATCATTTATCCAAAGGTACAATAGACTCTCTGAAACACAATAGAAATGTCACTCTAAATACGATTGACAATCTTTGTCAGATTTTACAGGTTCCGATACAAGAAGTTGTAACGATTACTAATAATCAGGATTCCTCTTGAAAATGGCTCCCTTTCTATTGAGTAACAGAGGGTATTTTTTTACTCATATTCCGCGCATTTCCATACTCTTCCTGATCATATTTACCAAATAGATCCGATTCTATCCTCCTGTTCTCCATCTACATATGATTTTGAACCTGTTCATCTAAAGAAAGAACTTTCACTCATTATACCCACTATGGCGGGTATACACAAGAATAAAAAAGAGCCATACTGAAAATTCAGCACTGCCTGCATCAGGCTAAGATAGCTTATCATTTTTCTGCTTCCATATCAATATTGCCGCACTTTTTTGTCAAAAAGTTATCTAAACACTTTTTCCCCAAGGTGATATTATAATACACGTAGCAAGGAAATAAAACAAAATCACATGAAGGAAAAGGAGAGAACACCATGTATATGAATATGACAGTAGAACAAATGAACAGTATGTTTAAGGCAAACGCTGATATCGGAGCCGCAATCGTAAAGGCACTCAAGAAATATTTTACAGAAAATGCAGACATCATCTGTGCAGGCCTTGCAGCAATGAGCGGACAGTACTATGCACCGTCTTTGAGGAAATAAAGAATGGGCGGTAATTACAGCAGAACAAAAAAGAGACAGCAGGAACACGAACAATAATCGTCGTTTCCTGCTGTTTTTGTTACTGTTTTTTTTAATCCTCCTCTGCAAACGCAATTTTGAAACACATTTTAATTCTCTTTATGCATTTTCTCAATCACACAGGTATGCTTCTTCGTCTTCTTATTGTAGTTGATGCCTGCAAGAAGCAGATTCCCCCGGTAATCCTTCAAAGCATCTACATAGTGTTTATCCTTGATCTGCGCGATCACGCCGGATGTTGTTTGATTCCACTTCAATTCAATGACTACGGCCGGTTTATCCATATGCAGCTTTCTGGGGATAAAACAAATGTCTGCAAAGCCTTTCCCACTTGGGAGTTCCCGAATGACAGTATAATACTCTCTGGCAAAATAAAACGCCAGATTAATGGTACAACTGAGCGCATTCTCATCGTTATATTGGAGAATCGAAATTTCATTGTGCGCTAGATCAATCCCCTCTGCCACAGCCTTACCATCCATATCCCACAATGATTCGAGAAGTTTCCTGGAAGCCTCCAGAGAATGAATCACTTCCTGCCATTCCATTGTACTGACCGCATTCACATACTCCTGTGAAACCTCTTTATTCGGAATCGTAACTGTCCCCAGCGCGCCATCATATGTCAGATACCCCAGATGGACCAAAAGCGTTAATACATCATCCTTTGTCGCGAACGTAGTCATATCATTGCTGAAAGTTCCCGTATTGATTGGAACGCCCTCTCTTGCCATCATCCTGATCACTGCATTTTTTAATCCATCCATATCCATTTGGATATAGACTTTAAGCGCTTCGTATGTCTCGGTCTGATTCCAGTATGTCCCGAACTTGTGCCGGAGCATCGCCTCCACTACAGACTTTGGGCTATACATAGAATAGCATCTATCGCCATCCTCTGTATGCGTCACCATCCGATAACCATCATACCATGCTTTCGTTTCCTCAAAACTCATCTTATAGTCCTCGCAAAGCGCTCTTACTTCATTTTCCGAAAAACCGAAATACTCTGCCAGATCCCCTGGTTCTGTCATAGAATACTCTGTAAACATATTTAATGCAGAGTGCGAACCATATTTCTTGATCGGCAGGATGCCGGTCATATAGGCCAGCGCTATATAATCCTTGTCTTTTAACCACGCCCGCAGGAAATCCAGATATTTCTTCTGAGCCTCTTTATCCTGCTGATATTCACGGAAAAAACAGTCCCACTCATCAATCAAGACCACAAACGGATGCTTTGTAAAGGCAAAAATATCCTGCATCACAAACACAAGATGGCTGCCATCCACGTAATCCGGATATGCACGTTTCAAATCTGCAATGATCCTGGCTTGCAGTATCCAGAGCATTTCATCCATACTGGCTGTTGTACTGAAAAATTCCTGCATATTCACCTTGATCACATCATACTGATTCAAGTACTTTCTGTAGGATTTTGCCCGGCTGATTTCCAGACTTTCAAATAGCTTTGAAGAATCTTCGCCCCTGCCATAGTATGCCGCCAGCATATCAGCCGCCATGGCAGACAACGCCCGGATTTCCAAACAGGCATGCCGCTTCCTTGATTTTATTATATCCCAAGCCCTGTAAAATAACAAGAATTTCACCCCGGCAATTGTTAGATAAAGTTTTTTGTGTTATTCTATTTTTTAACAAGCGGCTTGGAAACCCTATGGAGGTATGATCATATGGATAGTTTTATGTTAGCGCTTTCTGTCGTCCTTCCCCTTGTCGTGTATATGACTGTGGGAGGGCTGATACGAAAATTTTCTATCTTTTCCAAGGAGAATTTTAAAACCTTGAACGGCCTGATCTTTAAGGTATTTATTCCACTGACTCTTTTTGTAAATGTGTATTGTGCCGATTTGGGAGATGCCCTACAGCCCGGTGTGTTTGTCCTGGTACTTATACAGATCCTGATTTTGTATCTTGCTGCCTCGTATATCGTACCTCGAATTGTAAAAGAGCCAAAAGATGCATCCACGATCATCCAGGGAATGTACAGAAGCAATTTTGTTTTATTTGGAACCACCATCGCAGATTCCTTATGCGGAAACGAAGGAGCGGCATTGGTATCCGCACTTTCAGCAATGGTGGTCCCTCTGTTTAATATCCTGGCAGTCATCCTGTTTGAAACAAATCGAGGCAAAACGGTATCCTTTACAACAATCCTCATCAGTATTGCCAAAAACCCACTTGTAGAGGCAGGTGCTCTGGGAACGCTTTTCAGTCTTCTGCATATAAAAATACCGGATTTTCTCATGGATCCGATCCTGGATCTGTCAAATATTGCCACCCCTCTGGCACTCGTAACCCTGGGCGGGATCCTTTCCTTTGACAGTATGAAAAAACACTGGAAATATCTGGCATCCACTGCAGCAGTCCGCTTGGTAACCGCCCCCCTTCTCATGATTTTTACAGGAGCGTTTTTCGGCTATCGGGCAGATATCCTTGTAGTCATTCTTGCCGTTTTTGCTTCGCCTACGGCAGTCGCCTCCGCTCCCATGGCGCAGACGATGGGCGGAAACGGAGAGTTGGCAGGAGAAATCGTTGCGTCCACCTCTGTGTTATGCGTATTCACATTGTTTCTGTTTGTGTTCGGATTATCACAGATTGGGCTTATCTGACACATACAGGCAATCCCCTGCGCGGCCGCTTTGGGTGCTGCCTTACCCTATTTAAACTTTATCCCCCCTGTTTCCAGTTTATATATGGCTGTGAACAGCAATTTTATATTGCATGCTATGTTTATATCCTGCATATTTTTGACCGCTGCATCGATTTATGCTATGATAAAGGAAATTTTGGAAAAGAGGATATTCTTATGGCATATTATAAATACAACGCCGTCCCATCCGGCACTCCCCGTGCAGTGATTTCACAGGTACAGAACGCGGTAGTCGGAAAGTCGGATATCATTGAACAGATCATGATGGCAATTCTTGCGAAAGGGCACATCCTTGTCGAAGACATTCCCGGCACCGGAAAAACAACCATGGCGCTTGCATTTTCCCACGCTATGGGGCTTAAGGCAAACCGGGTGCAGTTCACACCTGATGTCCTTCCCGCAGATCTGACCGGTTTTACGATTTATCAGAAGGAAACCGGACAATTCGTATATCAGCCCGGTTCTGTCATGTGCAATCTGCTGCTGGCTGATGAAATCAACCGGACTTCTCCGAAGACGCAGTCCGCGCTTCTGGAAGTCATGGAAGAACGGCACGTAACAGTAGACGGCACCACCCGAAATGTAGGAAATCCGTTTATTGTCATTGCCACACAAAATCCCACTGGTTCTGCCGGGACGCAGCTTCTTCCGGAATCCCAGCTTGACCGTTTCATGATCTGCGTAAAAATGGGTTATCCCACCGTCGAAGAAGAGGTGGATATCTTAAAACGGAACCAGTTCGGCCGGGCGGATACACGGGCAGAGCGTGTTTTTTCAGCCGATAAACTTTTGGAGACACAGGAAAACGTAAGCGAAATCTATGTGCATGATGTTATCTATTCTTATATCGCCCGGCTTGCAAAAGCCACCCGGGAACAGGAAATGGCTGCCCTGGGCTTAAGCCCCCGCGGAACCATCGCCCTGACCGCCATGGCCAAGGCGAGCGCATACTTAAGCGGCAGGGAATATGTCATTCCGGATGATGTAAAAGCTGTATTTCCTGCGGTTGCCGCCCATCGTATTCTGTTGAGTACAAAGGCCAAGGTGGGGCATATTCTGGTTCAAGATCTGATTTGGCAGATTTTGGACCATACCCCGGCTCCAACGATATCCTCAAAATAATCAAGTTCTCTTACATGGAGGAGATGAGCAGCTATGATCGTACGGATGATTGGATATTTACTGACTGTTTTATTCAGCATGTATCTGTTTTTTATGTATGACGGGCATATCTGGACGGGGCTTTTAATTCTGGAAATCCTATATCCGCTCTGTTCCTGCATCTTTCTCTGGAACATGGGCAGGAATATCAACGTCCGTTTCGGCAGGTTCCCGGCCATGGCAGAACGTGCAAAACGATTTTCCGGCTCCCTTATTTTGAAAAATCACTCCCGGATCTGGAGCGTCAAATATTGTGTCCGCGCCCGGGTGAAAAATCATTTTTCAAAACAATCTGTTTTTCGCAGCAGCAGACGCGCCCCTGCATTCCAGAGAGGGCTGTCTTTAAAATATGCGCCTGCAGAGCTTGGCCCGCTTAGAGAACAGAAACTGGAAATCGAACTGGATTCCCAATATGCCGGGACGCTGGAATACCGTCTGGAATCCTTAATTTTATACGATATGCTTGGAATTTTCTGCCGGACTATCTCTTTGCACCAGCAAAAAAACATTGGGATCATGCCGCCCTTTGAACTAATGCCTTTGGAAATCACCCGGCGTACACGGGAATTTCTTGCTGACGCTGACGAATATTCCACGGAAAAGAAAGGGGACGATCCCAGCGAAATTTACCAGGTACGGGAATACCGTCCTCCTGACTCTATCCATTCTATCCACTGGAAGCTGAGCGCCAAAGAGGATAATCTGATGGTGAAGGAACATGGGTTTCCTATGGGATGCGTCGTGCTTCTCTGGATCCGCCTGCCTCTTGCAGATACAGACAGCGCCGCATTCAACCGCCTGCTGGAGCGGGCTGCCTCCTTGTCTGTTACCCTTTTAGAGGAAAAATGCATCCATATGGCTGCATGGTTTGAAGAAAAAAGCGGACAGGTCATCAAATGGCGGATCCATACAGCAGAATCCGTTTACGAATGGATCTGGCGGCTGTTATCCACGGAACCATTCCAAAATGAGGAACAGGAAAAAACCTGCTATGAGGATGCTTTCCGCGGTGAAAATTTCAGCAGCATCGTAATCCTGAATGCAGACGGAACACTTAAGGTAAACGGAGAAGAACAGGAACTGCTGCAGTTATAATTGGACGGAGCGTGTAACGTATTGCATGAAAAAAAGATCCAAGAATGGGTTACATTATAAATCAAACTTAGGAGTACCATTTATGAAGCAACGAAAAAAGATACAGGATGGTATCAGGCTTTATCCCCCGCCGAAGCCAAAAACTCAGCCCTCTCCCTTCCTGCTGGCGGCAGTACAACTGCTGGCAGTCTGGTTCCTTGCGCTCTCCTGGTGGCAGAGCCTGACAAGCGTACTTTCCATCCAGACAGACACGATCCGCCTGTACACACTTTGTTTCCTTTTTACTGCCATTTTCGCCTTTATCTGGAACGCCCCTCTTCGTACCGCCAAAAAAGGGATTTTTCTAATACTATTGTTATGCCTCGCCGCCTCCTGGATCCAGCGGCATCTGGATGCAGCAGTCAATGTACTTAATTTTACAGCCAATGCATACCTGGCTGTACAATGGCCAGATGCTTCTCCCTATCCCATCCAGCCGGTTCCCGAATCTCAAATGGCTTTGATGTTTGCAATGTTCCTTCTGCCTCTTTTGTTCATCTGGAGTCTGCTGCTGCATATACGCAAGGGAAAGCTTTTTGCATTTCTACTGCTCCTGGCTCCGGCAGCATTTGCTCTGATCATCGCACAGGTTCCTTCCGAAATATCTTGCTGGCTGCTCATCCTCTCCGGCGCAGTCTACGCGGCTGTCTGCGGCTGTCAGGAAGGACGCGCCGCGCTGTGCAAAGGTTCTGCCGCCGCTGCTGCCCTGGCACTGCTGGTTCTTTTGTCCGCCTCCATAAGCCGTCCTCTGGAACATTACAAACAGCCTTCGGACGGATTCTATGCCCGCACCCGGGAATCCATCGAAACCGGATGGATCAAGCCCCTGCAGGATTCCTATGCCCAGATGCAGGCAAAAATCCATACCAGCGGACAGACTCCCCAGGAAAATGATACAACTCCTGAAAATGAATTGACACCCGAAAATATTCCGGGTTCTGAAAATGAGCCGATCCCCGAAAATATTCCGGATCCCGAAAATGGGGCAATGCCTGAAACTCCCAATGAAGATGCTCAGTCCCAAAATGAGTCCGGCCAGGAGCAAAATCTCCCTGTTTTCACTCCTGAAACCAATCCGTCGATGGATTCTTCCGCTGGTTCCTCCGCTGGTAACGCAGACACTTTTCCAGATTTAAACACATTGTCATATTTCCAGCCGGATACCGGCACCCGGCTGACGCTGACATTCGATTCCAAACCAGAAGAAACGGTATACTATCCTTCTGCCTACGGTATCTACTATGACAACAGCCGTTGGAATGAAGTCAATACGAACGGGGAAATTCCACTGTCATTCTATTTGCAATATCCAGATGATCTAGATCGGCTGGAAAACCTCTGCCAGCAGAACGCGCCGGAAACTCTTGCAGACGTTTCCGATTTTATCCAAAAAGAATTTAAGGAAAATACGGTTTATGATTATGAACCAGGCCCCACCCCTGACGGAAACGATTTTGCCGAATATTTTCTATTTGACAACCAAAAGGGCTTCTGCGTCCATTTTGCCACAACAGCCGCCTTGATGTACCGTATGTGCGGATTCCCGTCCAGATATGTGCAGGGCTACGCGGTTCCTGCATCCGCATTCCACCGACAGGAGGATGGCCGCTACACGGCCGACATCACCGGTGAAATGGGACATGCCTGGTGTGAAGTTTCTGAAAATGGAGAATGGATCTTAAAAGAACATACCCTGCCCTATTACGGGGCGCGTCCCCGCTCCGGCATCCCTGCAGTGTCCGAAAACGGGCGTTCCTGGGTTCCCAATGCTGCCGGGCGAGTGCTGTTGGCCTTAAAATTGTGTGCGGTCGTTTTCGCCTGTTTTCTGGCTGCGGCCCTGCTGTTCTTTAGTCAGGCGGCTCTCCGGCGGCAGCATAGATACCGGCGTTTTTGCACCATCCGCCATGGCTCTGGAATCCAGCGTATATATCATGCAATTTATGAGACCGCTCTCTTCCTAGGAATGGCAAAAACCGATATCCTGAGTTTACAGGGCTTCCAAATGCTGCGAGATTTCCTGCCCGAAATCCCTTCGGATTCCATAGAATGGCTGTACCAGACTGTATTGGAAACCATGTTCTATCAGAAAACCGCTACAAAAGAAGACACGAAACACGCCTGGGGTATTTACCGGAAATTTTCACGTAAAGTCAAAGAAGGATTGGACCCTCCGAAGAAATTTATCTATAAATATGTAAAAATCATGTGAGAAATCAGAGTTTTGCACTATGCTCTACAGTGTCCATGTCAATAAAGCGCCGCAGCAGAAACCATTACAAAATTGCCAAAAAAACCGAAAATATTTGCTTTTCTATTGTGCTTTCTGTATAATGGAGCGTAAATATTGAGAGGCGTTACATTAGCATATGGAGGAGAAAAACTATGATTTTAAAAATTGTTTCATGGATCAGTAATTTTATGTATGGAAATCTGCTGATCATTCTGTTGCTGCTGGGCGGGATTTATTTTACCATCCGGACTCGTTTTGTGCAGTTCCGTATGATCAGACAGGCTTTTAAGGCCATTATGGAAAAACCAGCCGAAGGCGACGGGAAAGTATCCAGCTTCCAGGCGCTGATGGTCTCCACGGCCTCCCGTGTCGGCACCGGCAATATTGTCGGGGTTTCCACAGCCATCTGCCTTGGTGGATTCGGCGCTGTTTTCTGGATGTGGGTCATCGCCGTCATCGGCAGCGCTTCAGCTTTTATTGAAAGTACCCTGGCACAGATCTACAAAAAGCGCGGCGAGAACGGAAGCTACGGCGGACCAGCCTACTATATCGAAGCCGCCCTGCACAGCCGTCCGCTGGCGCTTGCATTTTCTGTATTTTTGATATTAACTTATGCGTTCGGATTTAATATGCTGGCTTCTTATAACCTGCAGTCCACATTTTCATCCTACAGCTTTTATAACCCAGACCTGACGCCATGGGTGATCGGGCTGATCCTGGCAGTGCTTGTAGGCTACTGTCTGCTTGGCGGCGGCCAGCGAATTGTAAAGGTAACCAGCGTGCTGGTTCCGGTCATGGGGCTTCTTTATGTACTGGTTTCTCTGGTAGTGATCGTAATGAACATTACATATCTTCCATCCGTGATCTCCCGTATCCTGAGTGAAGCCTTCGATCTCCAGTCCATCATGGGCGGATTCAGCGGTTCCTGTGTCATGTACGGTATCAAGCGTGGGCTTTATAGCAACGAAGCCGGTGTGGGTTCCGCACCCAACGCTTCTGCTTCTGCGGATGTAAACCATCCTGCTGCCCAGGGCCTGGTACAGGTTTTATCTGTATTTATTGATACTCTGCTTTTGTGCTCTGCAACCGCTTTTATGTGCATGTGCTCCGGAATTGAACCCACAGAAGCATTGTCCGGCGCGCCTTATGTACAGGAAGCATTGAGAAGCGCCCTGGGGGCGTTCGGACCCATGTTTATTACTGTATCCATGATCCTGTTTGCATTTACTACCTTACTGGGAAATCTGTTCTATGTGGACCATATCTTTAATTATATGTTTGGGCACACTCCCAGCAAGAGTTTTATGATCGTATATCGGATTATCGCGTCACTGATCATCTTCATAGGAGCAGGTCTGAATGCAGGATTATTGTGGGATATTGCCGATGTCACTATGGGCTTTATGACCATCATCAACATGCCGGTGATCATCATCCTCAGCAAATATGCGCTGGAGGCTTTGAGGGATTATGAAAAGCAGGTAAAAAGCGGGGACAATCCGGTATTTCATGTAAAGGATATCCAACTGCCGCATAAGGTGGATTATTGGAGATAGGAAAATTTACGGAGATAAAAATAATCTGGCAGATTTTATGAAAAGTTGTTCTTTCGCACTTGTATAAATGTTTTTTGACCGACGAGGTTTCTCTGGGCAGCCAGAGCAGGGTATGGTTAGCGCCATACCCTTTTTATCCATAAAGAGGAGAAGCAACATATAAGAATATCTGAAAGCACAAAACAAGACAAACGAGACGATTCTGGGAAATACATACACTCCCGACGGAGATGTCCTATGAACACAGGGGCTGGTGATCGGCGTAAAGCTGAAACTGCTCTATGTCCTCCCGATTTTTTCCTATGCTCCGCTTAAACATCCGGATGTTTACCATCCCATTGACTACCCGGATTCCAAAAGTGATATGTTCCTGCTTAATTTCTACTTAAAGCTCCTCTGCCTTATAAACTGCATAGCCTTCATAGTAATAACTATGATCAATTCCCTTCATATATATTTCCCTGTCATTGATTTTATCGGTCAAAGCAGCCTTCAGCAAATGCTTTATCTCTGTATCTTTAATGGGGCTTCTTTCCATTGCAAGCAGATAATCTTCTTTGTCAACCTTGCTCCAATCTACTACCTTATGGATTTTCCGGCTCAAAATCAGATCCAGCCAGATTCTCATGCTTCTCCCATTTCCCTCTCTGAATGGATGTGCCACATTCATCTCAACATATTTCTCAATGATCTCATCAAAGGTTGACTGCGGCATTTTCTCAATACTTTCAAGTGCCGCGCACAGATACATGGCAGGCGCAAACCGAAAATTTCCTTTTGAAATATTCGCTTCTCTTACCTTTCCTGCAAAATCGTAAATCTCGTCAAAAAGATATTTGTGTATTTCTAAAAGACTTTCAAGCGTCCCCGCTTTTAAAGTATTCAAATATCCGCTTTCAAAAAGCAATACTGCCTTCTTTTTGCTTACTTTTTCCTCAGTATGGGCAAGTTCTGCTGAATCAATAATATCAAATTTATTTTCCAGTGCCATAAATACCTTCCTTTTCTCAACATATGCCGAACTAATGGCATTCTGTAGACGATCTTCGCATAAACATATTTACGGTTTGCTGCAAATGCCTTTACCCACCACTTCTGTCAAAACGCCCAAGATCATCAAGCCTTCGGTTTTATGCCATTTATTATACCATATCTTCACTGTATTTTACCTAAAATCTTTTTATAAACGTTCCTATCCATGACTTCCCAAAAAACATCACATAGTTACAAACATAAAATGACACAAAGAAAAACAGCCAGAAAATCTGGCCGTCCTTCCTGATACTTAGCTTATAGCCATATCCATACAGCATCTTCTATACCTGGATATCTATCCCTTTCATCCCTCCTGATTTCCCTGACACCATAGATGTAATGCTTTCATCTGCAAAAATTTTATCCAGCACATCTGACGGAATATGCTGCCCGGAAGTCCAGCCGGGCATATCTTCCTTAACCGCATTTTTTACAGCATGCGCATGGTTTAAATGAAGCTGGCTTAACGTCCATGTGGCCGGGGAACGGTCACTTGCTTTTAAAGTTTTTACATAGGAATGTATCTTATCATAATACGCATCTGTTTCAGCAGTATTATCGCCCGACATTCCGCCATACTTATAAAATTCATTTTTCACGTCCTCAAAAACATGCTGTTTCATCTCATCCGAAACAGGAATCGTTCTTTTCCAATCAGTCCTTCCGGTTATCCTCATGCCTTCTACGCCATAAGAATTTTTTCTACGTCCGGAAAGCAGGTCTTCAATGGCTTTCGCATTTAAATTGCTGCTTTGGCTCTTCGCCCCAGCAAATGGAAAACTCTTCTCCCCAAAAAACTGCCAGATTCCCTGATAATTATTTCCTATATGCATCATATATCCCTCCTGCATATGCAGTTATACGTCATCTTGTCGTTCCTGCTAATGACAGCTCCTCCATCAATCCGAGCCGTCCATGCCTCCTCAACATAAGTCCGGGCATCTTTTTCTGCTCACTGCTGGCTAAACAAATTATTTTTTACAAGCTGGCTCTGGAAGTAGTATAAATTCTCCTGCGCCTGCTGCAGTCTTTTCCTTTCGGCGCTTTCCTCCTGGATTTGGATGTATTTGACACGGATCTTTCGTTTCCTCTCCTGCTCTGCCTCAAACTGCTCCTGCTCTTCCTTCGTAGGGCCGACCAGCTTTCCGCCCCCGCCGCTGACCGTACAGTTCCGCACATCTCCATTTTCATCCAGATCGAACACATAATTCTTTTCCGCCTGATGCTCCGCCACATTGTAGCCATAAGATGCTGCCACAGTATTATCCCATCGGTCATAATCCTCTTTCCATTCCTGCAGCTTTGTTATGATCTGCCGGGCATAGGCCGGGTCTGCATCCATTTTCTGCTGCAGGCTCTCTGGTATGAGGATTGCAATACGCCCGGAACCAATGCTGCTGTAATTCCTTTGCAAGTCGCCGCGGGTCTGCGGCGGATTCGCGCCTACAGGCCTCCAATCATTCAAAGCATCCGCACTTGTGTCTTTCTGGAAATACTTCCAAAATGGAAAATCATTTCTCTGCCAATTAGCCGGGGAGATATTGGCATTTCCCACATGGGTCACCACATCATACTGTGAAAAAGCATCCACAAAGTTTGTTGCGCCTACGATCCCAGTGCTGTACGTCTTGCTGATGAGCGAAATATAGTCCGTGGAGCCCGCCATTTTCATTGCATAAGCCTGCTGAAAAGCAGCAGCCGCATTTTTATCCGTTATCTTGCTCAGCCGTTCCTGGTAGGACTCTCCCATATAAAGAGCCGTTCCGGCCCCGCTGGCGCTCACCGCTGACGCATCCGGCCGGGCTGCTGCTCTTCCTAACACGTCCTGCTGGCCTACTGCTCTCCCTGACGCTCCGGCAGCCGCAAGCTCCGAAAAGCTCATGCCGGCGATCTTACCAGGCGCTGCATTTTTCCGGTACTGTTCTGCCAAATAGTACCCTAATTCACCTGTTACTCCAAAATTCATCTTCACTTCTCCTTTCGTTTTTCTTCCTTATAGGCAATTAAAAAATACCCTATTATTATTTCGGCAGATATGTTCCATTTTTTGGGTGTATGGAACGAAAGGACTACTTTTCGGGAATGAAAGGAAAAAATACGTTTCCTTTATATAAAAAGATGTCGGATATATCTAAAACATATACATTGTATTTTGGAGAAGGTCTGCTACAATTATCATAAATACTGGAAAGATTGAATTAGAAAAATCAGCCAGAAAGGATAAAACAATATGAGAACAAACGAAGTGAACATAAGAGACCCTTTTATTTTAGTATATGGTGGAAAATATTATCTGTACGGCACCAGAAGCGCATCCTGCTGGGGATCTGCAGATGGTTTTGACTGCTACGTCAGCAGCGACCTCGAAAACTGGGAAGGCCCTGTCGAAATTTTCCACCGTCCGGAAGGCTTTTTCGCAGACCGCGAATACTGGGCGCCAGAATGTATTTATTATCGTGATGCATTTTACCTGATCACAACTTTCGGCGGAAAAGATATAAAGAAAGGAATCTATGTGCTGAAAGCAGACAATCCGACAGGCCCATTTGAAGTATACAGTGACCGTTTGACAAAAGAGGACTGGACCTGCATCGACGGTACAGTATATTTTGAGGATAGCACTCCGTATCTGATTTTTTCTCATTCCTTTGAAGATACCCCGGACGGAGATATGTGTATCGTAAAATTATCAAAGGATCTGAAGCGTGCAGAAGGCGGCGCAGCAGTTCTTTTCTCTGCTGCAGAAGCAAAATGGGCAAAACCGGTTCCCTTTGCAAAGGCTGAATTTGGGATGGACGGAGACGTGTATTTTACAGACGGGCCAAGTATTGTAGATGCAGGTAACGGCAAACTCTATATGACATGGTCAAGCTGGGGTAATTGCGGCTATGCAGTAGGTGTCGCTGTGTCCGAAAGCGGCCGGGTGTCAGGGCCGTGGAAACAGATTGACACACCGATTTATCCAGAGAACGGCGGTCATGGTATGATGTTTCAGGATCTGAATGGGAAATTGAAATTTTCCCTGCATTTCCCTAACGATAAATACAAGGAGCGGCCAATCTTTGTGGATGCAGTCATCGGAGAAAAAGGGCTTATGCTGGATGCATAAATGACCAGAGAGCCGGAAAAGCCGTATGGGTGCTATGCAAAAAACGAAAGCCGCCACTGCGATACCGGAACTAATCCCCAGATACTGTTCACGATGGGGCTGTCACACGATTTTTCAATCATTAGAAGCGACAGCCCCTTTTTGTTTTATATTGAAGTAATTATAAAAGCCGTTGCATATTACCGCGCATTCTCCGCGAGACGCCTTTTTAACTCTGCAATCTCCCTGGCTTGGCCCTCTATCTGTCCCTTCTGCACATCTATCTGCTCTTTCTGCGCATCTATCTGCCCTTTCTGCACATCTATCTGCTCTTTCTGTTCGTCTATCTGTTCCTGCAGTTCATCAATCATCAATTGTGCCGTATTCCTGTCCATTATCCTCAGTTCTTCCGAATACAATCCCATCACCCTCTCTATATTCCTGCACATCTCATAGACTTCTTTATACATGGGCTCAAACCGGGGATATTTCTGGATCAGCTGGATGATCACCTCCGGTTCGTCCACACTCAAAAAAGCGAGCCATGCGTCCAAATCGTTTTGAATACCTTTATTTTGCAGGTTTTTCTGGAAGATGTCAAGAGGGACAAACAGATATTCCTGTAGAAGGGGTATTTTGATTCCGGTATCTGATTCCTGTCTCATCTTATGACGGTAATCGGATGGAAAATCATGGAAGGCTTTTGGGCTTTTCTCAAATAAGACAATCGTATACACCTGCTTGATGTCTTTATAGCTAAAGTTTTCTTTCTTTTCGCTCCTGACCCTTTTGTACTGGCGCAGCAATAAATCTGCCGAATAACAGGCACAGCGTTCACCCGGAAATTTATAGCCTACCTTCTGCGCTTCCACGTTTGCCAGGCTGCCGTCTTCAAGTTCCACTAAAATATCAAGGATCAGCAGAGAACCTTCATCCGCGATCCTTGTAGAATCGTTCGGTAAGACCACGCGTATTTTTACAGCCTGTCCTAAAAGCAGCGATAAAAACTCTTCCAGTCTCTCCGGGGTATATTCGGGGTTAATGATTTCTTTGAAAAAAGAATCATATAGAAGCTTGACTCCTCTTACTCCCGTGCAGAAGTCCAAAAATTCTTTCTGCTGTCCTTCCTTCCACTTTTTGAATGTTCCGGACAGAGCGGGCTTGCTCCGAATCTCTTCCATCACCTCCATCCTGGTCCGGATCATCGGGAAACAGGATTGTAACTTTGTTGTCATAGGCAGTTCCTCCTTCTTTTGTACAGCGTTATATACTGTTTTTTTACATTGTCTTCATTGTCCGGATATACCGCGATAAATGCGCCGAAAATGAGAGCCTTACGGCAAGATACTTCCGGCGGCAAGAACGCCGCCGTTTAGATGATATTTACATTAGCATATGATTGGGGATATCGCAAGAAATTGAGGCGATGTTCACACAAAAAAACATTTCCATTATCCTTTTACTACGCCGACCGTTTTTAATTTTCTGATTGGCGTAACCATATCCAGCTGCTGTGCCATGACCTGGTCGATATCCTTATAGGCAAACCGGCATTCCTCAGCCACATCATTTTTCTTACGTTTTCCCAGCACAACACCCTGTTCCTTCAGATCCACCATCACCTTCTCTGTGGAAAATGCCTGCATTGCCCCTGTTCTGGAGTAATTTCTGCCTGCCCCGTGCGAGGACGTGCAGAAGGATTCCGCATTTCCTTTCCCTTCCACCACATAGCTATAGGACCCCATGGCTCCGGGTATCACAGCCATTTCACCTTTACGCACTCTGGCAGCGCCTTTGCGGTGCACCCAGACATTGGCATCATAATGATTTTCCAACGCCGCATAATTATGGTGACAGTTGATTTCTTCTCCAAATTCTACGGTCTGTCCCGTGTGCTTCTCTATGATCTCTTTTACAATGGAACAAGTCTTTTCCAACATCCTGGCCCGGTTTTCAAATGCGTACTCCATGGCCAGATGCATCCAGTCAATATACTGCTTTCCTTCCCCTGTATCAACAGGCAGAAAGGCTAATTGATACTCCTCGTTCACCTCGCTGTACCATTTTCGGTTCAGTTCCTTTGCCTTCTTATGGAAATAATCGCAGACAGCCTTTCCCAGATGGCGGCTCCCTGAATGGATCATGATACAGAGATACCCTTCCTGATCCTCCTGAAGCTCAATAAAATGATTGCCTCCGCCCAGGCTGCCAGTCTGGAAATATCCGTCTTCCATCAGAGGAACCAGTTCCCCATTCTGCTCATATTTCTCCATTTCCTGTTTCGCTCGGTCAAGCACCCGGGACTCCTGTGGAACCTTGTATCTCTCCATATTTAACGGGATCGACCTCATGATGCTGCCGATCATGGCCTGGATCATCGTGCCGTTTCCCGTCTGGATCTCCCGAATGTCCTCCATACGGATATTCGTCGGAATAAAGGCCATGCCGCATCCAATATCCACGCCTACCGCATTTGGAATGATCACATTCTTTGCCGCGATCACGCCCCCGATCGGCATTCCCTTTCCCGCATGGGTGTCGGGCATCAGGCAGACCCATTTATGAAGAAACGGGAGCTGTGACAGATGATAGGCCTGTTCCAGGCATTTTCCCTCTAATTGCTCTTCATTTTCCAGCCAAACCTTTACCGGAAATCTTGTGTTTTCATTATATAGTATAAACATCTCATCCTCTCCCTTCACTTCTTATCTGTAGCTGATGAAGCCATTATATACAACATTTTCCAAAACATCATTTCAAAAAGGTTGCGAACTCTTTTTTTCATGCAAAAAGGAACTTCCCGATATTTTTCTTGCCGCGGCCTTCTTCATTTGCTAAGATAAAGCTATGTAAAACAGATAAACAGGGGTGATAAGATGTGGGGCAGAGCTTATGAAAATACAAAGAAATTAGAGGCGATGCGGAATGTCTGATTTCCAGGAACTGATACGCAGTTTCCCAAAAACAAGAGAATATGTCCGCGATTTCTTCGTCTATGGATTCAAAACGAGAAATGAGTTCAAAGAGAAGAGTCCCCGTACATACGATAATGAACGCAGGCGGCTGGAAAGCTGGCTGGCTCCCTATGTGCGGAAAGACCATGCCTTAGGCGGCTCCAACATTTCCCTTGCCATTGACAGCAGTCTCCTTGATACCAACCCTCTGTTTCGGGTATGGAAGACCAAAAGCTTTACTGACAACGATATTGTCCTGCATTTCCTGATACTGGATCTGCTTCAGGACGGCCTGGCGCGTACCGCGGAGGAAATCACAGACTGCCTTCTGGCCGAATATGGCGCGCTGTTTGATATCCAGACTGTCCGCCGCAAATGCAATGTCTACGAAAAGGAAGGCCTGCTGGAGAAAATAAAATCTGGAAAAACAGTGCTCTTTTCTCTCGACAACTCCCTTGCCCTCTGGCTGAAATCCAACGAAACCATGCTGGATGCATTCGCCTTTTACCAGATGGCAGGCTGCCTTGGAATCATTGGAAATGAATTGTCTGAGCAACTGGACTTCCAAAACAAAAGCTTTCGCGTGAAACACAGTTTTTTTGTACATACACTGGAGGACGAGATCCTCCTTGGCCTTCTGGATGCCATGGCACAAAAAACTACAGTACGGCTGGAATTAAAAAGCTCCCGAAATGGTTTCAAAAGCGCCGCGGAATGCATTCCCTTGCAGATTTTTATCAGCGCCAGAAGCGGCCGCCGTTTTCTATGCGGATACGTCGGCAAAAGCAGACGCTTCTCCTGTTTCCGCCTGGATTCCATCAAGCGTGTCATTCCCCTGGAAAAATCTGTGGAATATGACGAACTGCTGGATAAGCTCAGCCTGAACCGGCAAAAACTATGGGGCGTGTCCTTTCAGAGTGAAGAGGGGCATCATCTGGATACCTTATCCATGACCATACAGGTTCTGGAACCTGACGAGCATTATATTGTTGAGCGGCTGGAACGGGAAGGAAGGGGCGGCACGGTCACAAGAACCGGAGAAAATACCTATCTTTACGAAGTCCAGATATTTGACTGCAATGAAATGCTGCCCTGGGTCCGCACGTTTACAGGCCGGATTTTATCGCTGAAATGCAGCTCCAAATCTGTGGAGCAGCGCTTTTACCAGGACCTACAGACCATGTACCGGATGTATCAGATAGAGTTTTAATATATCTGATAGAGCTTTAATATATCTGATCGAATTTTAAGGAGATCCTGCCAATGGAATTGTTTTCAGAAATCTACAGTTGTTATTATCAGGTATTGCGGCATTTGTTGTGCAGCCGGAGCGCGCTCACAATGCAGGATATCCGTGAGCAGATCTGCCAGGAAGGATTTGAAGAAAGCATGCTTTCCATCATCCCGAAAATCGAAAACGGAACATGGAATTTATTTGAAAAGGACGGGGAACTCTATTTTTCCAAGCTCAGTCCGTCCTTCCTCACGCCCCTTTCGAACCTGGAAAAATCCTATCTGAAAGCATTGTTATCCGATTCCCGCATCGGACTATTTCTAGGCCGGGAACAACTCGAAACCCTGCGGCGTATGCTGGCCGATGTCGCTCCCCTCTGGAAACCGGGGCAGTTCTATTACTACGACCGGTTTGCGAACGGCGACCCTTACCAGAACGAGGCATACCGCCAATGTTTCCAGACTCTGCTCCAGGCACAGAAAAACCAGCGGTACGTGGATATCGACTATACTTCGCCAAACGGAAACCGTCTCCATCATTGGTATGTGCCTGCCCGTCTGGAATATTCTGTAAAAAATGACAAGTTCCGCCTCCTGGCTCTGAAGCCGGCCAAAAACGGGAACATGAAGCTGGAAATCCTGAACCTCTCCCGGATCCGAAATGCCCGGCCTACCGAAAAAAAACTGACTTCCAGCGTAGACCTCAATACGCTGATCCGTCAGTCTTATTACAAAGAGCCTGTGAAGCTCCACATTGTCAATAAGCGGAATGCCCTGGAACGGGCCATGCTGCATTTTGCCAATTATGAAAAAAATACGGCCAGAATTGATGAAAATACCTATGAATGCCTGATCTACTATAATCAGGGCATGGAGGCAGAACTGTTGATCGAAGTCCTGTCCTTTGGCCCCATGCTTACGGTGCTTGGAAATGAGAAATTCCTCCACAGCCTTAGAGAAAGACTGAAAAAACAGAGTTTACTCCTTCAAAATGAACCCCTGCTTGATTTTCCAGAATGAACTGCCGCTAAATAAATCTACAGAAATTTTTTCGTATCATTACTCTTACGTTTTTTCCTGCAGACCGGATACCATAGAATATTCACGCCCAGACTGATCAATGCCAGGAATCCCATCACTACACAGGAAATCGAAGTCCGTCCGTTCGGGAGCATATGCCTGCTCCCCCAAAATGCAATCCCTGCAATAAACGGCAGTGGAATCATCCAAAATCCGTTGACTACTGCAATCACATACTTCATCACATGGACTCGGAGCCAATAAAGTATCAGCGGGATCACATACCCCGAACTTACAAACCACATATTGTACCACATCCCGCTGGTGCCAAAACGTGTGCCATGCCCGATTGCTGCAAGAGGTGTCAGGGATGCGGATACCATAACCAGGCAGAGCATGCCTGCTGCCAGTATACTCCAGATAGTGACTCTTATTTCTTCTCTCATGATTCATGTTCTCCCTTCTGTTTTTTGCGCTTTCACTATTTCTTTTGTATTATAGCAGCCTACGCGCCCTGTTTCTGCCATATGTCATATCTGGGCAGGTAATCTGTAATTACTGTCTTACAGGACATACTGTTTGGATCCGATACTTTATCATCTTGAATTGCCGTACAGTACACATTCCAGTCCTATAGACAGCAGAATAAAGGCTTTACACTGAATTTTCCTTTTGATATAATGAAATGCATCACTATGACATTACTTTCAAAGTGAGACTGTCACATGCCAAATAATGCAGCTTTGCACCTTTTTTATACCATAGTACTAAAGGAGCATTTCCATGATTTCCATTGCCATATGCGAAGACAGCATCCCCGTCCAGTCACAGCTTGAAAAAATCATAACTGACACCCTCCCGGACTGCCCGGCAGAAGTTTTTTCTTCCGGTGAAGAGCTTCTTGCACATGTAAATTCCAGCCAGGAGCATTTCAACCTGTATTTTATGGATATTTCTATGCCGGGTATGTCAGGGATTGAGGCAGCGGCAGCAATCCGGCAGTCTGATCCATATGCATTGATTGTTTATGTCACGGACCATAAAGAATATGTTTATCAGGTGTTTGAGACACTGCCCTTTCGTTTTGTCATCAAGCCCGTAGAAGAATCTGCCTTGCGCCAGGTACTCTCTGATGCTTTCAGGCATTTGGAAAGCCGCCTGCAGTTATTTCATTTCCACATTGAGCGCTGTCAGTATCAGATCCCACTACAGGAGATTGTCTTTTTTGAAGCCTTCCGGCGCCAGGTCATTTTAAACACCTTGGAAAACACTTGGCAATTCTACGGAAAAATCAGCGAAATTGCAGAAGCCCTTGACCCTCTGCTTTTTACCTGGACGCATATGTCCTATATTGTAAATCTAGATTATATCCGTTCCATCACCGACACTGGCATCACTCTCCGCTCCGGCAAATACATCCCCATCAGCAAACGCTGGCGGGAAACGGTGCGCATAAAACATCTTCAATATTTAAAATGGAGGGCCGGACAATGATATTTCACCCGTATATTTCCCCTTATGACCTGCCTGTCAATCTGTTCCTGTGCACAATCGACATGTGCATCCTGTCAGAACTGATGCAGCGCATGTACGGCCCCATACGCCGGTTCAAAAAAACCGCCCTCTTTATTGCCGTATTGACCGTCCTGGCGCTGGCACTGATGCCGTCTCCTTACGAAAACAGCTTTTATACCGTGCCTGCCAGCTTTCTTCTCCTGGGGTTTTATCCAAAAAACAAGAAGAAAAAATTGCTGTTTGAAAGCTGCCTGTTTACCATTTGCGCCTCTTATCTGCTTATACTCAATGATATCACCAATATACTGCCCCGAGGAAATATCTGGATCATGTGGTATCTCATCGGCTATCATATCGGCCTCTGGGCTGTTTTGTTTTTATGCCTGCACCTATGCGTCACCATCGACACACAACTGCCGGTTTCTTTGTGGTGCATCTTTTTCCTCGTTCCGGTGCTCACCCTCGGCTGCTCCGGTATCCTGCCCGTTGTCTTTGAAAACAGCACGCTCCCCCTGCCCCTTCTATGTCTCCTTCATGTGATCCTGCAGGCCACCTTTTTCTTCATCAATATCATCGTATTTGAACTGTTCCGCCGGTTCAGCGCCTATGCGGCTGAAAAGCAGGAAAAAGTCCTGTTGGAACAGCAGGTGGAATACCAGCAGTCCTATTACAAAGGACTTTTACAGGCTTCCTCAGAGACACACCATATCCGGCATGACTTGAAAAATCACCTGCAGACAATTTCGATCTTATACGAAAGCGGAAAACAAGAAGAGCTGATAGAATATCTGCGCGGCACAACAGAAGCCCTCCGTCAGACAGAGCAGTTTATCATGACGGGAAATCCTTCATTGGATGCTTTATTGAATATCAAACTAAGTGAAATGAAACAGAACGGCATTGACTGCGTGCCGGAGATTGCAATCCCGCAAAATCTGGATTTTCCTTTTTCTGACGTAGTGACGCTCTTTGGAAATCTTCTGGATAACGCAGTTAACGCCTGTAAGAAGATTCCTGGATTTACAGCAATCCAGCTCAAGATTACCTGTCAGGAGCAGACGCTCCTGCTCCATATGGAAAATCCCTGCCAGGAAAATGAAACCGCCCCCTATGGGATCGGGATGAAAAACGTAGAGAAAACCGTAAAAAAATATGACGGCCTCCTGCAGACAGAATGCAATGGCGGCGTTTACCGTACAGATGCCGTGCTTTATCATGTAACATTTTTAGGTACTTCATAGCCCCCCTGCACAACTGTTTTCAAACATAATCCAGTTCCATTTTCCGAAATAGTTTCCCAAAGCAATCAAAAAATTGATTTGATTTCTTTCAAAGAAGAACAGTTTTTCTTTTAATTTTTCGGGATGATGTTCTGGTCAATCAATACTTTCTAAATATTCTTGTATTTCTAATGCCAAAGATGCTGAATGTTTAATGATATTTTGGGTCATATTATCTTTATCGTTAAAATCTATTTGATTTTCTAAAACAACTTCTAAAATAGAGTACTTTGGCATCTCTTTTCTATTGCTATTCCATACTGAGTTTTTCAATATTTCCCAGTACTTTCTTTGCACATCTGCATTCTGTCCCATCAGCCATAATTCAAATTGCATCTTTTCATGGTTTAACACTACTCCAAACCTTAACTTTTGATTTCTTAAATATTGATTAAAAAACGGAAAATAGGTATAGTCTAAATATCCAAACGAAATATTTCCCGTCTTATACTGCGATGGAAATTTTGATTTTAGTTCTGCAACATATTTTGTTAAAGTTAAATATGCAGTTCGTATATAACCATAACTTAACTGCTCTTTATATACATCTAAACTTTTTTGAATATCATTTTCCATTTCTATAATCTCCTTAAATATCGATTTGTAGAACTCATTGTAAATCATAAATACCAAATTATCAACTTGTACAAATATTATACAACCATTAAGCAGAAATATTATCTTTACCCGGCTATGTAAACACAATTTTTCCTCTTTACGTGGCGCCCCTGTTTTATGTCCTCCATCTCTGATATACGGATACCCATTTTAAGTATTTAAACGACTGAAATTCTTTGATATGGAAACAATTAGTTCCAAATGCTACAATGGATTTTACATGGAAAATGCAGAAAATAAAGCATATGTTAATTGCCATTGCCAAATTGCCAACATTAGTTGGTTGATATTGATGGCAAAAAACAATATGCTCATACTATCAAATTAAAAGCAGGAGGATTTTTATAATGAAATTTAATGAGAAACTTTTAGCTATCAGAAAACAGCAAGGATTATCCCAGGAAGAATTAGGAATGGAATTACAAGTTTCACGACAGACTATTTCCAAATGGGAAGCCGGTCAATCCTATCCAGATTTTCAAAGGCTGGTTATGTTGAGTGACTATTTTGGTATGTCTTTAGATGAATTAGTAAAGGATATTGATGTGCAAGATGTAAGAGAAAAAAACTTAACGGACGAGAAAGTAGCATCGATTTTTAATGATATTCAAAATATGAAATATATTGTAGGAAAGGTGTGGAAAGCTGCGATTTACGCAACATATGTATTACTGGCCATTATTGCCATATCTTTTGTGATCCATTTGACTTTTCCAGATATAGAATGGCTTTGGAGAACATACTGATGAGGGTAACAACCAGAAGTGTTGTTCCTTTGAACTATAAATACAGCCGCAAACTACAAAATGGGGCTGTCGGGAGAAAGAAAGCTTCCTGTATAATATAAAGTGCAAAGGGAGTTGATAAAAAAAGATACCTCGTGTATAGTTGAATTCTTACTGACCCGATAGTTGGTAAAATTCAAAAACGCAAGAGGTATCTAAGATGAATAGTAAAGTAAAGAAAGCAAAAAAGCAAGCAGTTATTAACAATTCAACAAAACATATTCTATCAAAGGAAGAGCTGGCCAGAAGGATTGCTGTAATTCAGGAAGAAATGGAGGCTTCCACCTGGCGGGAACTGGAAACAAACGGAAAATTTACAAAGAACGATAAACTTACGTTCATTAGCGATGACATGCTTATCCTTGGATGCGATATCGGCAGTGAAATGCACTATGTGAGAGCCATTGATTCCAGAGGGAGGGAACTGAGCCAGGACGCATTTTCATTCAGCAACAGTTCAGAAGGCTTTCAGAGCGCAAAGGCCTGGGCTTTGGAACTGGCTGCCGCAAATGACAAGCATCAAATTGTGCTCGGCCTTGAGCCGACAGGGCACTACTGGTTCTGCCTTGCGGCATGGATGGTTTCCAATGACATCAGTGTTGTGCAGGTGAACCCTTACGCAGTGAAGCAGACTAAGGAACTTGAGGACAACAGCCAGCACAAAGATGACCGGAAAGACCCGAAATTGATCGCAAACCTTGTGAAGGATGGGAATTATGGCATGCCCTATCTGCCAGAAGGCCTGTATGCGGATCTGCGGAGATTGTCCATGCTGCGGGATCAGCTGACAGGAGACCGGGTCAGGAACGCCAACCGCATGCATAGGGAGATGAAGATCTACTTCCCGGAATACAGGGACGCATTTGGGAAGTCGGACGGGGCATTTACCCTGGAAATCTTGAAAGCAGCCCCATTTCCAGAAGATATCGTGAAATTAGGTGTGGATGGCTTGAAAGACATCTGGTATAGTGCAAAGCTGCGTGGGCGCGGCTACAGCAGGGCAGAGCAGATTGTCAGGTACGCAGGGGAAAGTGTTGGCCTGAAGCATGGTACAGCCGGGGGAAGGAAAGCGGTTAAGATCTTTGCGGAACAGATGAAGTCTCTATCAGAAACACTGGAAGAAATTGAAGCCGAGCTTCATCAGAAGTGCCGGGAAATCCCTTATGCGGAGAACATCCTGGAGATTCGGGGCATTGGTGAGAATATCCTGGCTGGGATCCTGGCTGAGATGGGTGATATCACGCGGTTTGACGATGTCAGCGAGCTCCAGAAGCTGAGTGGGCTTGGGCTGGTAGCCTGTAGTTCCGGCAAGCATAAGGGGGAGACAAAAATCAGCCACCGTGGACGCAAGAGGCTGAGGTACTGGCTGTTTCAGGCAGCAAAATCAGCAGTATCCCATGGGGAGGAATTCAAGGAACTACATGC
Source organism: uncultured Lachnospiraceae bacterium (assembly GCA_910589385.1). Classification (GTDB taxonomy): domain Bacteria; phylum Bacillota; class Clostridia; order Lachnospirales; family Lachnospiraceae; genus Schaedlerella. The sequence goes on along the minus strand of CAJUTU010000021.1, from coordinate 368 downwards.
GTATTATACGACAAGGAAAGAAAATCCGCTCAAAAAGATGCAGTCATTGATTGTGATTGCCTGTAAGATTCTTAGGATTATCTTTACGATTCTTAGGACAGGGTATAGATATGACCCTGTGAAGATGCTCAGGGATATCAAACGGCCTGGACGTGCAGCGGCACAGGCAGCATAAGGCGGAGCGTCTGAAAAAGCAGCATATCCTCCAGCGCCCTGCCGAACGGCTGTTTGAGAAACAGCGGCTGGGCAGGGTCCTGGAGAAGGGAACCCGTTCATAATGGCGTAGCAGATACGGCATCCAAACCAACTGGACCTATGTCAATACTTTGGACACAAAAAGTTGAAAGTTTATGCTGATTTTTTTAATT
>CAJUTU010000020.1 GCA_910589385.1 uncultured Lachnospiraceae bacterium | reverse complement strand
GGGTTCGGCTAAGTGTGGCGAAAATTCATCGTCACGTTTTCGAGAATCCGGGATACACAGCGTCTTCGCCAGAAAGGTTATACGATCCCACAAAGAATTACACAGGCAAGTTCCTATCAAAAGCAGGAAGTTGTCTGTCTGGATATTTCCCAAAGTATATCTACAGGCATGGAAGATATTTCCCCCTCCACTCCATGGACCGCCCGTGCATCCGTACTCCGGCTTGATTTCCATGGAACACAGATTGATATCTCCAATAGGGCAGCGCAGCAAACAATCACAAATGCTCTCCTTGCGATGAAAAACCTGTGTTAGGAGATCTTTCCGGAGCATCAAAGCTTTGCCTCATAACAGGGCGTACGGACATGCAGCTTTCCATCAATTTCAATTAATAACCACTATTTAATTTTTGTTAGACAAATGTGAATTTATATTTCTATTTTTTATACTTACCAAATGCTTTTTCTTCGTCTAAATGTACATCTTTAAAAAATACAATTAACCATATTATAAATGCAATAATCGCTATATACTGTGAAATATAATATGCTAAAATAGCACCTATTCCTTGGATGATTGCCCAGATCAAGAATATATTTCTATGGTCTTTGCTTAATTTTTCTTTATCATATAATTCTCTTTTTTCTTTTTGCATTGTGTTAAAGCCACTTATTAGCATTACTGACTTCTCTTTGAAAATTGTAAAAATTAAAGTCAATAGCAAAAAAAGTAAACATGCTCCGCCACACACAATAAAACCTATATTCATCAATTAGCTCCTTTCGTAAATTTCGATTTTTCAGCGAGACAAGCTTGAATTTATTAATTACCTTTGCATTCTGATTTCAATAGGCTATACATACATCAACAATACCTTTGTTATTCCAATCTGATTCACGAAGAGTTCCCTCATATTTCAATCCACATTTTTTCATAACATATCCTGAATTTGGATTGTTAGGGTCGTGCTGGGACTCTATTCTATTAACACACACTTCATTGAAAAAAAATGGTATTATTGCTTTGAATGCTTCCGATGTTATCCCTTGATGTACATTTTCGGCATCCTTAAGATTGGCGGCAGTTTTCCAACACAAGAATTCCGTAACCTTTGGGTCTCCTCCCCTGTTTCTAAACATTGCTTCTACGTCATTTTCTGTAAATCTTCGAAGGATTAATCTCTCAGTTTCTATGAATACTGTACCTTTATGGTTCATACAAATCCACCTCACAACTCCCGATTGAACAAAATCGCTGCGCGATGGCCTGCCAGGGCTGTAGCGCAGTTTTTATGTTCCTCTAAATAAAAAGCAGTGGAAAAATCTTCCGCAATACGGTATTGTTAAGTTACCACACAAAACAATCAAATACGGAGACTTCCACTGCCTATGAATACAATAGCATTTTTTGGTGTCTTCCGCAACCGGAATTATGATGCCAATGCCCCTCCTGACAGGTAGTCGTCACTATCAACACTACTTACTTTTAGGAGGTTTTATTATGTACGATGATATTTTTGAATCTATCCGCAAGGAAGCGGAAAAACGTAACCTGCGGGAAAGAACTATAAAGCTGTACTGTGCCAACGTCAGTTACTTTCTCCGCTGCACAGGAAAAACTGTCCCGGAACTTACGCTCGATGATGCAGAAAATTTCCTGACTGCCAAACGCCTGGAGGGCAGGTCTCCAGAAACCCATAATCATTATCGGTCAGCAATTAAATTCTTCTACAAAAAAGTGCTGAAGATCCTTTGGGATGATGACATGGTTCCTGCTATGAAAAGGGAACGGAACCTTCCAGCCGTCCTGACCCGCAATGAGATAAACGCAGTCATTGATGCCACCCCAAACCTGAAGCATAAAGCGATCATTGCGACTATGTACTCTTCCGGATTACGCGTTTCAGAGGCCGTCCGTCTCCATTATGATGACATTTCCCGTACCAACATGACAATCCATGTCCGAGAGACGAAAGGAAGGATTGACAGGTATACCATCCTGTCCCAGAAAAATCTCGGCCTTCTTACAGAGTATTGGTACAAATGCGGTCGTCCGAAGGGGATCCTTTTCCCCAGCTCCTTCTTTGACCGCTGCACAGAATTTCTGCCACCGTTCTGTATTACTTACTGTCTTTGTTTCAAACCATGACAGGATTCTGTCTTTATAAATCTCAAGGATTTCCCTGTTGGGAATTACCAGTCTGTGGACTTTGCCGACTGGTTCCGCCAAGTCTGTCAGGTAACCTGTTGCGAAAAGGACACTCCACAAATGCATCTGCCTCTTCTGTAGTTCTCTGTTGTCAAAGTCCGCATATGTCAACCCCGAAATCAATGGCTTTTCCACGCACCCACCAGAAATCAACGCCTCAATCTCTGCTCTTGTAGTCTCGTTAGAATGTTCCAAAATGTCCTTCACAATACTATTACTACTGCTATTCTCCCAATGAGCCTCCATCCGGGCACTCCTTGATTCCAGAAATTTGTCACACTGATTGAGCACATCCCAAGGGCAATAAATATGGGCATTTCCAAATCGGTATCCATCATACCACTCCTTAAATAGTTTGAACTTATCCCCCAGATCATAGTAATCCAGTAAATCGTTAACTTCCCGGTCCGTAAATCCAAAACAATCTGCAAACCGGACATCTGAGACAGTCCGTACTTTAAAGTTATTAAGTCCTGTAAAAATACTTTCCTCTGCAATCTGAAGACACCCCGTAATCACTGCAAATTCAAGGTTCTCATTTGTTTTAAGCACCTGGCTGAAGATAAAACGAATCTGGTTTACCATCTGTGAATAATATCCGTTCTGATAAGCCTTGCCCAAAGGCACATCATATTCGTCAATCAATACAATAACCGAAGCGCCATAATGCTTACGCAAAAGTCTTGTTAACAGTTTCAGGCTATTGTGAAGTTCTGAAGGTCTTTCTAATTGATTTTCTATCAGACGCTCAAACTTTGCTTTGTCATACTGCATTAATCTCTTGCTTTCCATAAGGAAATCCAACCTTGCTGCTTCTTCACTGACAACCGTACATAACATTTCATATGCCGATTGATAATCCTCTCCTCCAACATCTTTTAGGCTAATGGAGATAACGAGATATTTTCCCATGTGCTGCCCGCACAATTCTTTTTCTTCAGCAATCTTCAACCCATCAAACAATTCAGCATCTGTACCAATCTCGAAAAAAGTTTTTAGCATATCTAAATTTAAGCTTTTACCAAAACGCCGGGGACGTGTAAAAAGATTTACGCTTCCCCTTGTTCTCAGAAGTTCGCCGATAAATTCCGTCTTATCCACATAGTAAAACCCTTGGTTCTAATATTGCGAAAGAATTCTTCTCCTATTGGAAGTTTCTCTACAAATACACTCTTTTGCCGAGAAAAGAGTTGCCGCCTCATCTTGTCTTATATATTATCATGTATCGAAAGTTTACTCAATCGGTTTCCTGGCTATAATTTCATGACAATTTCTTTGGAAATGCGACAGCGCTCGCCGGGCGCACCATAAAAAGAAAAGCTGCCTGCGGCAGCTTTTCTTTTATTCCCATTTTGTATTTTATAAGAAGATATATTTTAATATAAACAAAACGGCCAATATGTACATCAGTATACTGATCTTCTTTTCGGCTGCTTTTCCTGTAACCAGATTCAGCACAACATAGGAGATCACTCCCATGGAAATTCCTTCGGAAATACTGTAGAAGAACGGCATTGCCGCAATACAGATGTAGCAGGGAAGGGCTTCCGATATATCGCTGAAATCAATATTCACTACATTAGTAAGCATATAAAATCCGACAACGATCAATGCCGGTGCGGTCGCGAAAGAAGGGATCGCAAGGAAGATCGGTGACAAAAACAGTGAAAGGCCGAAAAGGATAGCGGTGGTTACAGAGGTAAGACCGGTCCGTCCGCCTTCTGTTACACCGGAGGCGCTTTCTACAAAAGTAGTAGTGGTGGTGGTTCCGAGTGCCGCGCCTGCCGTGGTAGCAATAGCATCTGCCATCAGCGCGCCCTTGATCCGCGGTAGTTTTCCGTCTTCATCCAGCATATTCGCTTTAGAGGCAACACCGATCAACGTTCCGATCGTATCAAACATATCTACAAATAGAAACGCGAAGATCACAACGATAAAATTCAAGGAAAAGATCCCGCTGAACTGCAGCTTTCCAAATACAGGCAGAAGGCTTGGTATGGACAGGCCGTTGCTGAAGTCCGGCAGAAGCCCGTAAAATCCAAGTTCTGGATTCGGGACGTAGAGTCCGGCAAACTGGCAGATGATTCCAAGAAGCCATGTGATCAAAATTCCCCACAAAATATTTCCCTTTATGTTTTTGATCACAAGGATTCCTGTAATGACCACACCGAGCACCGCAAGCAGGACTGTGATGCCGACATCCTGGAATCCGGCCTCTACTCCATTTGCAAGATTGTAACCGTCAACGGAAAATAATTCAACCAAGGTTGCGCCGCTGACTACGATGTTTGCATTCTGAAGTCCGATAAATGCGATGAACAGGCCAATCCCCACGCTGACCGCCGCTTTCAAGTTCAGCGGGATAGCGTTAAAGATTGCTTCACGCACATTGGTAAGAGAAAGAATGATAAAGACGATTCCTTCTACAAATACTGCGGTGAGGGCAACCTCCCATTTGTATCCCATGCCGAGAACGACGGTATAAGCAAAATAGGCATTCAGTCCCATTCCCGGCGCAAGCGCGAACGGATAATTCGCGAGAAACGCCATGAGAAATGTTCCGATCAGCGAAGCAAGCGCGGTCGCGGTGAACACAGCGCCCTGATCCATACCGGCGGCGGCAAGAATACTGGGATTTACAGCAAGGATATACGCCATGGTCATAAATGTGGTAATACCGGCCAAAACCTCTGTTTTGACATCTGTGTTGTTTTCTTTCAGTTTGAAGAATTGTTCTAACATGTTTGTCCTCCTTTTTCTCATTCTATTTTAATTAGATAACAATATAATTTTACCAAAATAATCACATAAAGTAAATGATAATGTTTTAATGAATGTTCTTTATACACTGATCCAGTCCTTGATCTCGTCTACTGCCGTACTGATATAGTGAAAATATTTAAAATTCATTTATAAAGAACCGTCTCCATCACTTGCCTCCCTCCACTTCTCCGTGTTATAATATGATTGTTTCAACCGCTTTGATCTTTATTTCTGAACATATGTCATTATTTATAAAACGAGGAGAGTAGTTATGAAAAATTATTCTGAAGATGCAAGCAGGCAATACCATATACAAGTAGCCGAAGGAGAGGTCGGCCGTTATGTCATCCTGCCGGGCGATCCCAAAAGATGCGCGAAGATTGCACAATATTTTGAGAATCCTGTATTGATCGCAGATAACAGAGAATATGTAACATATACCGGGACACTGGACGGAGTAAAAGTCAGCGTGACTTCTACCGGGATCGGCGGGCCTTCCGCATCCATTGCAATGGAAGAATTATACCGGTGCGGCGCGGACACATTTATTCGCATCGGAACCTGCGGCGGTATGCAGACGGAAGTAAAGAGCGGTGATGTAGTAGTTGCTACAGGTGCGGTCCGTATGGAAGGAACCAGCAGAGAATATGCGCCGATAGAATTTCCGTCCGTAGCAGACCTTACCGTGACAAATGCATTGGCAGCAGCAGCGAAGGAAAAAGGATATCCTTTCCATACCGGTGTGGTCCAATGCAAAGATGCATTCTATGGCCAGCATGAGCCGGAAACAAAACCAGTCAGCTATGAACTGATGAATAAATGGGAAGCATGGAAAAGGCTTGGATGCCTGGCATCTGAGATGGAATCGGCGGCGTTGTTTATCGTTGCAAGTTATCTGCGCGTAAGGGCTGGCTCCTGCTTCCTCGTTGTTGCAAATCAGGAAAGAGAGAAACTTGGACTGGAAAATCCGGTCGTACATGATACGGACATGGCGATCCAGGTGGCAGTGGAAGCTATCCGAAAGCTGATCCGCGAAGACCAGAAAAAAGCCCGGCCGGCATCCGGCTGTTAGGACAAGGGAGGCGCTGATAAATGGACAAAAAAATTGCAGAAGAAATGATCGGTCTGGCGATAGGCCAGCTCTCATATTCTTATACACCATATTCCGGATTTAAGGTCGGAGCGTCGCTCCTTACAAAAAATGGAAAGCTATATACAGGGTGCAATATAGAAAACGCATCCTATACTCCGACAAACTGTGCGGAACGAACCGCCTTTTTCAAGGCTGTCAGCGAAGGAGAACGGGAGTTTCAGGCAATCTGCATCGTGGGTGGAAAAGACGGAGTCCTGACAGAATATGCAGCTCCCTGCGGCGTATGCCGGCAGGTTATGATGGAATTTTGCGATCCAGATACATTCCAGATCATTCTGGCAACCAGCAAAGAGCAATATGAAGTGTTTACGTTAAAGGAACTCCTGCCGTTGGGGTTTGGGCCTCACAATCTGTCTTAGCTGTAAGACAGATATAGTCTTTCTTTGTATTATTTATAATTCAAGAAGGGACTGTCATGACAGCTATTTCATGACAGTCCCTAATACATAATCAATCTCCCGTACTGTTCCTTTTTATTTCTTTCATTCAATCCACTCTGTTACTGTCTGATGCAGCCATTCTGTCCATGCCTCCACACCTTCACCTGTCTTCGCAGAGATTGGAAAGATCTTAAGTTTGGGATTCCTCATAAGGGCATACTCTTTGACTTTCTCCATATCAAAATCAAAATAGGGAAGCACGTCAATCTTGTTGATGATCAGTGCGTCACATACGGTAAAAATCAATGGATATTTTAATGGCTTGTCATGCCCCTCGGGTACTGAAAGTATCATGACATTTTTCACCGCGCCTGTGTCAAATTCAGCCGGACATACCAGATTTCCGACATTTTCCAGAATAGCCAGATCTAAATCCTCTATGGACAATTCTTGAAGTCCCTGCTTTGTCATACCTGCGTCCAGATGGCACATACCACCTGTATGAAGCTGGATCGTTCTTACTCCGGTCCTGGCCATGGTCTCCGCATCTACCGCAGAGTCAATGTCAGCCTCCATCACCCCGATCCTCAGACGCTCCTTCAGGCTCTCTACTGTCTTCAAAAGAGTCGTAGTCTTTCCGCTTCCCGGAGAGCTCATAAGATTCAGCAGAAACGTTTTCTGGCTTTTTAATTCTTTTCTCAGCCTTTCTGCCTGCGCGTCATTGTCCGCAAATACATTTTCCTTAATTTCGATTATTTTTACAGGATCCATTGTTTTTCCTCCATTCTGTCAGCTGCCATAGATTTCTTTTATGATAAATCCGGTTCCACCTGCTGGTTTTATTTTATCGCTTCCGCATTCTGGACACTTAAGTTCCTCATTGCGCACTGGAAACTCGGCTTCACAATCGAGACACTGGATCATCCCCGGAATGATTTCCATTTTCAGATCTTCAAAAGGAGTCTTATATATTGCTGCCGGAAAGCACTCTTCCATATAATGAGGGACCACGCCTGATAGTTCCCCTACTTCAAGTACCACTTTTTCCACATGGGTCAGCCCTTCTTCTTCCATCACCCGTTCCAGTGTCTTCAGCATTGCACTGATGATTCCCACTTCATGCATGAATCTGCCCCCTTTGATCACTCTCGCCTTGCAGCTGCGGCGATGATCTTTCCTGTACGCTTTACAGCATATTTAGCAACTTCAATCGGCATCTGTTCGAATGCCCCGAACTGGACATCATATCGTCTTTCCAGAGAAATCGCGTCAAATTTGCACTTCGTGGTACACTGTCCGCAGCCAATACAAAGATATTGATCTACCTTCGTTGCACCGCATCCTAAGCATCTGGCGGTCTCTGCTCTTACCTGTTCTTCGGTAAATGTCTTCCGCGAATCATGGAACGTCCCTGCACGTTCCGTATTAACGGCAGGCTTTTGTCTGGGTGTACTGTCAAAACTGCCCAGATCCAGATTCTTTTTATCCAGTGCCTTATGATGCCTTCTGTCCCTGCCCAAAGTTAATGACTGGCCCGGCTGTACATAACGGTGCAGGGAAATGGCAGCCTCCTTCCCCACCGTGATTGCATCAATACAGAATCTTGGTCCGGTATAAGCGTCACCGCCTACGAACACATCCGGCTGGGCTGTCTGGTAAGTAAACGAATCTGCCTTTGCAGTTCCGTTGGGATTATATTCTACTTTGCTGCCTTCCAGAAGCTCTCCCCACTGAATGCTCTGGCCGATAGATGTAAGAACCTGATCGCAGCTCACTTCCTGTATCTCACTTTCCTCATATACCGGCTGGAACCGTCCGTCTTTTCCAAACACAGACACACATTTCTTTAAGACAAGACCTGTTACTGATCCGTCCTCGGCCTTTACCTCTTTTGGCCCCCAGCCATTATGTATCTGAATGCCTTCTTCTAGCGCTTCATCCACTTCCTCTTTCAGCGCAGGCATCTCTTCTGCCGACTCCAGACAGTAAAAATCCACTTCACCGTGGGTACATTCACTTTCACATCTCCTGTTACAGATACGTCCGCAGACTGCCGGGAACGGATTTTCACGTTTGATCAGCTCCAGAGCGTCGCGATACTTTCCCTGCGCCGCCAGTTTGATATATCCCTGTATTCCGATATGTGCCGGACATGCCGTCTTACATGGGGCTGTTCCGGTGGACACGACATCTTCACGGTTCTCACGATAATCTACATCCCAGTCCTTTTTGCTCCAATGTGGGTCGGTTATTTTCTTTATTTCTGCTTCTTTTGGCAATGGAGATTTCGTACACAGCCTTTGTCCCATTTTTAATGCGTTATCTGGACAGTTCGGTTTTGCTTATGGTATTTCTCATGGACTTAATAATGATTTTCTGATTGCCTATCAGAAAACTTTTCCCAATGTCTATCTGGAAATCCAGGAATGGACCGTCCCAGTCTGCCAGAACAAACTCCTGACAGGAGAGCTTGACCTGGCTCTTCTGATCGAGCCTTTTGATAAGTCCAGCCTCAATTACCACCAGCTCTGTCAGGATGATATGTTTGCGGCCATGCATATCATGCATCCGTTTGCAGGTACAAAAGAACCGCTTCCTTTTCAGGCCCTTGCCAATGAACCGATCATAACCGGATCTTATGATAATGCCCTGCGCCGTTTTTTTGATCATTGCTGTAAACTTACCAAAATACAGCCGCCGATCCTGATGTCCTCCAGCTATAATGTAGACTTTGTGAATTCTATGTCCCAAAATACCGGCATATCCACTTTAACATCTGCCATGTCCTTCCGGATCACGAATCCGGAAGTATGTATCCGCAGGTTGATACTTCCTATCCCGGGAAATATCTACATCTGCGTTTCCATCCATAACAAAGACCTGACAGTCATAAAACAGTTTATTTCTTTCTGCAAAGAATATTTCCGGCAGAACCCACTTCCTGCTTATGAATCTTAGGAGTAAGCCGGGGTATCCCGTAAAGAATAAATCCGGTGAACCAGGCGTCCATAACAATGCCATCTACTGTCCCGAGCGAATTGACAATCGGATAAATTATGATTATAATATCCCTATTACAATCGTAAGATATAGGAGGAATACACGATGGCGCATCTGCCTCAGATTTCAGAAGCCGAATTTGAAGTCATGAAAATTGTATGGAAATACGCTCCCATCAGCACAAATGAAATAACCGAACGCCTGGTTCAAACCACAACCTGGAGCCCTAAGACAATACAGACATTGATCAAACGCTTAGTAACAAAAGGCGTTCTGTCATATGAAAAGCAAAGCCGGGTATTTGTCTATACGCCATTGGTAGACGAAGCCGAGTATATAGGGCAGGAAAGCAGTACTTTTCTGAACCGTTTTTATGACGGCAATATTACGGCTATGTTATCTGCCTATATTGACAATGACAAACTGTCAAAAACTGAAATAGCTGAACTCCGCTCTCTTCTTTCCAAAGATTAAAAAAGGAGGACATTGATGTGGCAGAATTTATGGTCAGGTTTTTAATATGCAATATTTTTATCAGCATGATTATCGGAATACTTCTGCTCGCCAAGCATTTGCTTAAAAATAAACTGACAAATCGGATGCATTACAATTTATGGTTTTTGCTGCTTGGATTATTGGCTGTTCCCTTTATTCCAGTCCGGCCAATCCGGTTTTTGCTGATTTCTTCATGGTTCAAAAACCTGAGAAATGCATCCCCATCCCACATAGGAACCGCTGTAAAAGAAACTGCACCTTTCAACCAATCCAATACTACAGGCTGGATGAACGATTTCAGTATATCTGTCAGCAGGAATACACCCTCGGCCATCGGCCTGATACTGTTCACCCTGTGGGGTATCGGCATTTTTATCATGGCCGTGCTGCTTTTAAGGTCAGCGCTACGCTTTAACATCCTAAAAAAATCCGCACTGCCGTTACAGAATCCTGCCGTACGCAGACTTTATCATGGCTGTTTAGAAGAAATGCATATAACAAAGCCCATTCCAGTCTACAGTACAGCATTTTTGAAATCTCCCATTATTACAGGGCTGTTTAAACCGTGTATTTTTCTTCCGATCCACTTGATCTCAGACTATCATATAAACGACATAAGGTATATGCTGCTCCATGAACTAAGCCATTATAAGTCAAAAGATGCCCTGGCTAATTATATGATGAATGCGGCCGTCATACTATATTGGTTTAATCCGTTTGTATGGTATTCACTGAAAGAAATGAAAAATGACAGGGAAGTGGCCTGCGATACTTCTGTATTAAAACTACTTGACAAAGATGATTACAAGGACTACGGAAATACTTTGATCAACTTTTCAGAAAAGGTATCGCTTACACCGTTCCCCTTTGCAGCCGGAATCAGCGGAAGTATGAAGCAGACAAAAAAGCGGGTGATAAACATTGCAGATTATCACCCGGCTACCTTCCGTAAGAATTTGTATAGTACCCTCGCATATATTCTCATCGCATTGCTCATGTTAAGTTTTGTCCCGATTTTACCTATACAGGCCGCAGATAGCAGCCACTACGACTTTCATGAGGCTGACGAAAATGTTGCCTATATTGATCTAAGTGATGAATTTGAGGGATATAACGGAAGCTTTGTATTGTATGACACAGCCGAAAACTTATGGCAGATTTATAATGAAGAGGATGCCGCTGCACGCATATCTCCGGCTTCCACCTTTAAAATATACAGTGCTTTATTCGGTCTGGAATCCGGAATCATAACGCCCGGGCAATCATTGTTCCGGTGGGATGGGACAAACTACGAATATGATTCATGGAACGCTGACCAGACCTTGGAATCCGCCATGGAAAATTCTGTCACATGGTATTTCCAGGCTCTTGACCGGCAGTCCGGCCTTGCGGCCATAAAAGATTATGTCCGGGAGATAGGCTATGGAAACCAGATTGCTGAAGGGGATGTATCTTCTTATTGGATGAATTCATCCTTAAAAATATCGCCTATTGAACAAATTGAAATGCTAAAGAAGTTTTATTACAACCAGTTCGGGTTCTCACCGGAAAATATGAAAGCCGTAAAGGATTCCATCCGTCTTTATTCCACGGATACTGGAAAGACAGGCACAGAGGAGATAAATGGCCATAATACGGTCGGCTGGTTCATTGGATATATAGAAAAAGACAGCCACACCTACTTCTTTGCCACAAAAATCCAGAATGAGACAAAGGCCTCAGGCCCCCTTGCCACAGAACTTACTTTTTCTATCCTTTCTGATCTGGGCCTGTGGAATCCCCCTAAAAAATGAGGAGCTGTCCGCTCCTCATTCTTTTCTAATAAGATCAACCTGTCTCCATGATTTTCTCCGCCAGTTCCTGCAGATATACCCAGCGTTCCATCTTTTCCTCCAGTTTCGCTTCCTGCTGCTCTTTCTCTTCCATCAGTTGAGACAGCCTCATGGAATTCGTCGCATTGGCTGCGATCTCTCTGTCCAGCCTTTCCATCTCTTCCTCCAGCTCCTGGATGGCTCCGTCAATCGTTTCATATTCCCTCTGCTCTTTGTAAGAAAACTTCAGCTTCTGGGGCCTGTTCTGCTTCCAATCTTTTCCACCGGACTTTTTCCCATCTCCTGGCATCTGTCCATCCAAAACCTGCTTCGTTTTTGCTTTCTCTCCTTTTCCTGTCTTCGATGCGTCCGGCTTTCCTGAGTCCTGCACTCCTGCAAAAGCCTGCCCTGCCTGCTTTTTCCGTGCCTCCAGATAATCCGTATATCCTCCCTCATACTGCCGTAATCTTCCGTCCTCTTCAAATGCCAGGATCCGTTCTGCCACATTGTCCAGGAAATAACGGTCATGAGAGACCGTAACCACGATCCCCACAAAAGAATCCAGATAGTCCTCCAATATAGTCAGCGTCGGGATGTCCAGATTATTCGATGCTTCATCCAACAGCAGTACATTCACATTCTGAAAGATGACGCTTAAGAGATACAGCCGCTGCTTCTCTCCCCCGGACAATTTCCCGATCGGAGCATACTGCATATCCGGGGTAAATAAGAAACGCTCCAGCATCTGGGACGCGCTGATCTGTCCCTCTTTTGTAGTAATATATTCCCCGATATCCTTCACATAATCAATCACACGCCGGCGCTCATCCATAGGCTGTTCTTCCTGCGCAAAATATCCAATCCGTATCGTCTCCCCGGTTTCAACAGTCCCGGAATCCGGCTCTGTAAGCCCAGCCAGCATCTTCATAAGCGTGGATTTTCCACAGCCGTTTGGCCCGATGATCCCTACCTTTTGATTTTTCAGAAAAATATAATTGAGATCCTGGACAATCTTCTTATCCCCGAAGCCCTTACTCAGATGGTGCACCTCGATCGTCTTCTTTCCCATTCTGGTTTCCACCTGATCCAGTTCCACAGTCTGATCCCGGACAGGAGCCGCTTTGTCTTTCAGCGCCTCCAGGCGTTCCAGCCGTGCCCTCTGCTTCGTACTTCTCGCGCGGCATCCCCGTTTTGCCCATTCCAGTTCCATACGGAGCACACCCTGACGTTTCCGTTCTGACGCCAGTTCCATCTCCTCACGGGCCGCCTTCATTTCCAGAAATCCGGAATAATCCGCTTCATAAGCGTACGTTTTCCCATGGCTGATCTCCAGGATCTTATTCGTGACCTGATCCAGAAAATACCGGTCATGGGTCACCATCAAAATCGTGCCCCGGAATGCTTTCAGATAGTCCTCCAGCCAAAAGATCATCTGTTCATCCAGATGGTTGGTGGGCTCGTCCAGCAAAAGCACATCAAAATCCGATGCCAGGACCTTCGCCAGCGCCACCTTCCGCTTCTGTCCTCCGGATAAATGGGAAATCTGAGTATCATACCCCTGGATGCCAAGTTTCATCAGATGGCTCTCCACACGCCACTGCTCCTCACAGTCCTGCATATAGGAAAGGATCGTCGCATCCTCCGGGAATTTTGGATTCTGCGGAAGGTAAGCGATCTTCAGATTGTTCTGCCGGATGATCTGCCCTGTATCCGGCTCCTCCAGCCCTGCCGCCATTTTCAGTAACGTAGATTTCCCTGTTCCGTTGATCCCGACGATCCCGATCTTGTCCCCTTCGTGGATTCCAAAAGAGGCATCCTCAAAAATCGTTTTCTCTCCATAGATTTTATAAATATGCTCGATATTAATGATATTCACAGGCAACGCTCCTTTTTAAACAGATATTGATGCAATACTTCAACCATGCTTACCTCTCAATCCGGATCATAAATAGCATTTTGCATAAGGTTTTCTGTTTGCTGTTTTTCTGCTCAAATCATCCATTTTTCATCTATCGCTGCTTTCAATTTTTCAAAGAGACAGATATAGTCTTTCTTTGTATGATTTATAATTTGAAAAGCAATTTCCTCATTATAAGAATGCGTGATATCATTCCTCGAATCCAGCATCTCCAGCCATTTTTCTTCATCGTTGATCATCCCTGCACTGTAAGCCAGCTTGATGATCATCTTAGGGGAACCTGTAAGCCCCTCTGCATAGCCATGTTCCGTCAAAATTGCCTTCATTGCTTTCCATGACTGTTCAAAACAGATTTCAAACAATGCAACACTGCCGGTCATCGTCAAAATATCGTAGGGTTCCTCTACTTCTTTCACAATCCTCAGATTCTCTAATGCCTTACAGAAATTGACATACTTCTTCATATAAAACCACTCCATCTCTGCTGATTTCTTCCCTCAGAGCCGGCTGGACCGGCGCGTCCAGATCCACCACGTCAAACATCAGAAGCGTTCTTATCTCTTCATCAATATTGACTGAAAATCTTGTAATATCCCCTCCACTGACTGCAAGGTCTATATCGCTGCGTTCTCTGTTCGTTCCTCTCGCTCTTGAACCAAAAAGCACTACTTTTTTTATCCCATATTCCTGTGCAAGCGCGATGATTTCTTTCTTTATATGCTCGTCCAAATGATACGCCATCCCTGATGTCCTCCAGCTTTCCTGTAATGTCCGCCTCCTGGCAAATGTCCGGCATGCAGATTCCACAAATTAATGTTCTTCTCCTGAAGGCTGCTCCTTCTTTGACGGGATCACAAAGATAAACAGCAGAGAACTGATCAGCAGCATATACGGATAGAGCAGATTGGGAATAATATCAAAAGCCGAAACCTCAAATCCCAGTTCTGTCGCCGCCGAGATTGCGACCAGCATCTGTGCTCCATAGGGAATGATCCCCTGGAAAACACAGGAAAATGTATCCAGGATCGACGCTGTTTTCTTTGGCGAGATCTCATATTCTTCCGCCATTTCCTTTGCGATCGGATTTGCCATAACGATCGCCACCGTATTGTTGGCGGTAGCGATATCCATAGCGCCTACCAGCAGTCCGATTCCAAGCTGTCCGCCCTTTTTCCCTTTAAAAATCTGCCTGATAAATGCCAGGAGCGCCGCAAAGCCGCCATACTCATGGATCAGGGCGCAGATTGCCGATACCAGGATCGCCACCATTGTCGTCTCGAACATCCCGGACGCTCCGGATCCCATATTTCCCAGCAGTTCCGTTGCCTGCGTCGCCCCGGTCACCAGCATGATAAAAGAACCGGATACAATTCCGATCAGCAGGACAATGAACACATTGATCCCGATGATGCCTCCGATCAGCACGAGGACATAAGGGATGATCTGGATCAGATTATAATCCTTGATCAGTTCCGCTCCCACTTCCGCATTCCATGTCTTAAAGAAAAAAATCACCAATGTCACAAGCGCCGCCGGAAGCGCAATCCCAAAGTTCTGCCGGAATTTATCTTTCATCTGGCAGCCCTGCCCGTTACATGCGGCAATGGTGGTATCAGAGATAAACGACAGATTGTCCCCGAACATGGCCCCACTCATGACAGCCCCGATACAGATCGCAGTCCCAAAGCCAGAACCACTTGCCACGGATACCGCAATAGGAGTGATCAACGTGATCGTCCCTACAGAAGTTCCCATTGCAAGCGACACAAAACAGCTTACGATAAACAACACCAGTACGGAAAACCGGGCCGGGATGATCGAGAGCAGGAAATAAGCGACGCTTTCCGCGCTGCTGCGCCCCACAACACCGACAAAAATACCGGCAGTCAGGAAGATCAGGATCATGGTCATGATATTTTTATCACCCACGCCTTTTGCCATGACTTCCAGCTTATCATCAAATTTTAGCTGCGGATTCTGGATGCAGGCAACCAAAAGGGCCGCCAGGAATGAAACCACGATCGGGATATTGTAAAATCCCATGGGGATTTTTAAGACGTACTCAAATAAAATCCCAAGCCCAAGATACAGGACCAGAAAAACACCAATTGGCAGCAATGCCTTACCATTTTTTTCTTTCATAAACACTTCCTCCGAAATCTGTAACCAATTTTTGCAGCAGATCAACTGCCTGCCGCATTTTTTATGAGATGCCTTACACTAGGATGATTGTACCATTAAATGCAAAAATACTCTACATAAAAATGTAAAGTATTTCTGGTTATGTCTATAAATGTGTTACAGTCCGCTCCGCATCATCCGCAAAACGCCCTAAAGGTTATGGCAGGCCACAAGATGACTGTCTCCCTGATCCACAAGAGACGGTGCCTGCGCTTTACACAAGTCCGTAGCGTATTGGCAGCGTGGATGGAACGGGCAGCCCGAAGGCGCATGGATCGGGCTCGGAACCTCCCCTTCCAATACAATCCGGCTTCTCTTCTGCTCCGTATAATAATCTGTGATCGGTACGGCAGAAAGCAGTGCCTTTGTATAAGGATGCATCGGATTCGCATAAAGCTCTCCTGCATCCATCGTTTCCACAATATGGCCCAGATACATGACTGCGATCGTATCCGCAATGTGCCGTACAACCGCCAGATCATGTGCTATAAACAAATACGTCAGTCCCAGCTTCTCTTGAAGGCTTTCAAAAAGATTGATGATCTGGGCCTGAATAGAAACATCCAGCGCTGAAACCGGCTCATCACATACGATCAGCTTTGGCTCACAGGCAAGGGCTCTGGCAATCCCAAGACGCTGGCGCTGCCCGCCGCTCATTTCATGAGGATAACGGCCCGCCATGGCAGGATCCAGTTCCACCAGCGTCAAAAGCTCCTCTATGCGTGCTTTCACATCTGCCTCTGTCCGTTTTTTTCCATCAGCCAAAATTGCTTCCCGTACAATAGAGCCAACAGACTGCCGGGGATCCAAAGAGCCGTAGGGATCTTGAAAGATCAACTGGATGCTCCTTCTATAGGGCTTTAGCTGGCTCTCTGACAACTTCGAAATATCGGTTCCCTGATAGTAAATCTTTCCCTCCGTAGGCTCATAGATACGGAGCACACACTTGCCGGCAGTCGTTTTCCCACAGCCGGACTCTCCCACCAGCCCAAAGGTCTTACCTGACTCGATCTGAAAATCAAGTCCGTCCACGGCTTTTACAAATTTGGTCGTTTTTCCGAACCAGGTGCTTTCTGCCGGAAAATGCATTTTCAGATTTTCCACTTTTAAGAGAATATTTTTCTCGCTCATGATTCCTCCCTCCTGACCTCCAGATGACAGGCGGTAAAATGCCCATGCCCGCCTGCCGGACGGAGCTCTGGATGCGGCAGATTTTTACATGCCTCATTTGCATAAGGGCAGCGCGGGGCAAATGCACAGGAATCGGGCAGGTCTGCCAGATTCGGCGGAGCCCCTTCAATCGTCATCAGATGCGCATGCTCATCCGCATCCAGCTTCGGCACCGCATTGAGCAGGCCGATCGTATAAGGATGACAGGGTTTTGTCATCAGTTCCTCCGTAGTACCCGATTCAATGATCCTTCCTGCATACATCACATAGATGCGGTCTGCATAACGAGTCACTAATCCCAGATTATGCGTTACAACGATAAGGGAAGTCTTCATTTTATCCACTACATCTAAAAGCAGCTCCATGACCTGCGCCTGCGTCGTCACATCCAAAGCCGTCGTCGGCTCGTCAGCCACGATCAGCCTGGCGTTACAAGCCACTGCCACCGCGATCATTACACGCTGCCGCATCCCGCCGCTCATTTCAAAGGGATAATTTTTCATGCGTGCCTCCGGTTCCGGAATCCCAACACTTGCCAGCGCATTGATCCCCATCTCCCAGGCTTCTTTTTTACTGACCTTTTTATGGGTCCGGATCACCTCCGTCAATTGCTTTCCCACCGTAATCACCGGGTTCAGGCTGGTCATAGGTTCCTGAAAGATCATGGCGATCTTTTCTCCCCGCACCGCACGCATCTCTTTAGAACCCGGACGGAATTTCAAGATATCCTGTCCTTCCAAAATAGCCTCGCCGCCAAGGATCTTTCCTGGCGGAGACTGGATAAGCTGCATAACAGACATCTGAGTTACAGATTTTCCGCAGCCGCTTTCCCCTACCACCGCAACAATTTCCTGTTCGTCAACATAATAAGAAACATCATTGACCGCCTTCACTTCTCCAGAGTCTGTAAAAAAAGAAGTTTTCAAGTGATTTACCTCTAATAAATGCTTTTTCTCAGCCATATTACAGTTTCCCCCTTAATCTGGGATCTAATGCGTCCCGTAAACCATCTCCCACCACATTAAAAGCAACCACAACCAAAATAATACACACTCCCGGCAGGATGGACAAAAGAGGCGCCGTGGTCAGATAAGAATAACCATCAGATACCATAGCCCCCCAGGTGGCGGTAGGCGGTGCGATCCCCACTCCCAGATAACTCATGGTAGCCTCCAGCATAATGCCCTGTCCCAGATTCATAGTAAACAATACGATCAAGGACGGAAAGCAGTTCGGAAGCAGATGTTTCAGCAAGATTTTTGCATTTTTTAATCCAATCAGCTTTCCGGCAGCCACATAGTCGCTTTCCTTTATAGACAGCACCTGTCCATTCACCATACGGATATACGTTGGAACCAGGCTGACCCCAATGGAAATGACGATGCTGAGGACACCCCCGCCCAAAGCAGATGCAAGGACCAGCGTAAAGATCAGAGCCGGAATTGCCAGGACTGCATCCGTCAGCCGCATAATAACCTGATTCAAAATCCCCCCGAAATAACCGGCAACTAATCCCAGCAGGATCCCCAGCACAGCACTGAGCGCTCCCGCAAGAATGCTGGTATATAAAGAAATCCTGGCCCCATATAGAATCCGGCTCATGACATCACGTCCCAGATAATCCGTGCCCAGCAGATGCTCGGAAGATATCCCTTTCACGACATTTCTCAGATCATTTACATTTGGGTCACAAGGCGCTAAAAATGGTGCAAACACTGCTGCAAAAATCAAAAGTACCACAATAGCAAAGCATATTTCGGATAAAATGCCCCGGTTGAAAAAGACCTTTATTTTTTTCTTCATGACATTTACCTCCAAGATTTTCTAACACGTGGATCTACCACTCCGTACAGCAGATCCACGATCAAGTTGCAGCCCACCGTGACCAGAGAAATGATCAGCACACATGCCTGGATGATAAAATAATCCCTCTCCGTGATAGCCCGTATCAAAAGGGCTCCAATGCCCGGGATATTAAAAATACGCTCGATCACTACAGAACCGCCTACAATGATACGGACCTGCAGGCCGATGATCGTAATAACCGGGATCAAAGCATTTTTCAAAGCATGCCGGAAGATCACACTCCCCTCGGAAATTCCATTTGCCCGGGCAGTACGCACATAGTCCTGGTTAATGACTTCCAGCATATTGGAACGGGTCTGCCTGGTAATCGTGGCAATAAACCCAAAAGAAAGGCATAAAACAGGCAAAAAAGCCATGTACACATATTCTCCGAAATCGTCAGAGGGCGCCGTATATCCCTGTATGGGAAGAACATGCAGCTTTAAACCAAACAGGAAGATACATAGTATGGCAATCCAGAACTGCGGAACGCCAATCCCGATATTTGCAATGGTCGTAATCAGCTGGTCTATCCATGTTCCCCGCTTAACGGCAGTGACTACGCCGAACAGAATGCCAAATATCGCGGAGATCAATACGACTGGAATTCCGATTGCCATGGTGACAGGCAGTTTTGTTTTAATCAGTGTGGTAACATCCTCGCCGTAAAGTAAGGATTTGCCGAAATCGCCATGCAGGATCCCTTCCACCCAAAGGCCATACTGCTGTAAAATCGGCTTGTCCAGATGATATTTCGCACGGTATTCTGCAATCGTTTCTTCCGATACAGATTCTCCCAGGGCAATCCGTATCGGATCCCCCGGAAGAATATGCATTAAGGAAAAAGCAAATACAGATACCAGGAAAATGATCAAAACGGACATCGCCAGTCTTTTTATAATGTATTTTCCCATAATCATACTCCTTTTAGTAGCCTCTCGTATCTCTTCTTACTCCGTAGCCATCCCAGGTTTCATAAGGCATCGGTGGTTCGGGCAGGAATTTATTGATCTCGTCCGGCTTATAATAGTCTACAAAACAATCCGACGGCCTTACCAGCTCTTCTGCTTTGCATGCTTCATCCAGAAGCGGGTATTCACACTCTTTCAAATAGCTTCTGTTCTGAGTCAGCCAGCCATAACAGGTATCGCCTTCTGCCACAACGATCCATTGCAGATGCCAAAATTTCCACCCATCCTTTGTGGCGGTCAGTTCCACATAATAGCGGCCCATATCCCAGGCTTCCGATCCTGCCTGAGACAGACATTTAAAACCAGGCGAGAACAGACTTACACGGGCTGTTTTCCCGTCCCCCGCGATCTCCACGCAAGGAGCTGCAGCCCCATGTTCCACGATTGCCCCACCCATACGGCCGATCTCTACTCTCTGGTCGTAAAAATCCATAATCTCCTTTTTTCCCTGATATTTCCCACGTCCCAGCTCCAGAGATACTTCTGGATCCTCCATGGCAAAACAGGAAGCAATCCCTTTTACATCTCCATTTTCCAGGCAGAACAAATACCGGTTTATCAAATTTCGGATTTCAGCCAGGCCCACAGCATGATTGATTTTCTCTTCCAACGCATCCAGCCTGCTGATACTGTCTTTTTCTGTCATAGCAGGTTCCTCCTTTACTGCTTCCTGGTAATGTCCATAGAGGTTTTACCGCTCCAGGTATCGTATGCTCTCGGAGGCTCCGGCATCAGATAATTCACCCTCTCAGGATCATAGTGCTTCGGCCACGGGTAATCCGGCGGATAGCTTCCGGGCGCGCCCTTTGGCATATCGGCATAAACGTCAGCCAGTTCCGGATGCACCAGCTCTTTATCATGGGCTGTCTGCTCTTTCAGCCAGCCTATCGTCATCGGTGTCTCAAATGTACGGAAATATTGTACATGCCACAGCTTCCATACACCGTCTTCTTTCACCAGGTCCACATGATATTTCCCGTAGATCCAGTTCTGGACCAACGCTTTTGCCGCAGCATCCAGGCCGGACGCAAGGCAGGTCAGTTTCGCCGTTTTTCCGTCCTTCGCAATTTCCACCACAGGAGTGTCCACATAATGATAGATCATGACGCCGGGCTTTTTGGCAAGCTTCGGCATGAATCCAAAATATTCTTTGATCATGTCATATCCCTCAAAAATGCCCTCTTCCGCAATTTCCAGAGAAACATCTTCCCGGGCAGAGAACTGCTCCATTGTACCGTTTATATGCAGCTCCCCATAGTAATGTATATAGCGGTAAAAACGATTCAATATAGCATCCATATCCGACAGGCTTTCCGCAAAAAGCTCCAATTGTTCCAACTCCATCTCAAATGCTTCCATATCGATAACCTCCCTTAATATTTCTCTCTGTCCCAAAAGTGCTGCAAAATACGGGTTCTCTTTAATGCCGTAATGCCGTCGTAGGTCTCATAAGCGTCCGGCGCTTCCGGAATATAATCATAGGGCGTCTTCGGATTAAATATCACAGGCCAATATGTGCTGGGCTTGTTTGCCCTTGAGGTAAACACATCCGAAAGCTCTGGATGCTTCCATTCCTCATTATTCGTAGTCTGCGAATACATGAAGCCTTTCTTTACCTCTGAATCAAATACAATAAACCAGTGCAGGTGCCAGATTTTCCATGTACCGTCCTCTTCCTTGATAAAGTCTACATAATAACGTCCAGCCAGATAAGTCTGCAGTTTGGCGGCAGCGACCCCTTTTACCCCTCTTGCAAAGCATACCAGCTTGGCTGTCTTTCCATCGCCAGCCAGCTCAATGACCGGGCAGACACAATGCTGCTCCACCAGGATCCCTGGCTTTTTAGACAGCCTTCGGAAACAATCGAAATAGCTTTCCACCGCTTCCTTTCCTTCATACACCTCCGAATAGCCTTCTTCTATCGATACATCACTCTGGTCTAAAGCCAGGGTAGATAGAATTCCTTCCACATGCTGCAGATTGTAATATTGCAGGTATGTGTCAAACACTTTTTCAACCGTTTGAATATCTGATACTCTTTGCGCCCTTTTCTTTAAGTCCTCATATCTTGCACGAAGTTGTTCTTCCCTTTCCATGTTCGTTTCTATCCTCCTGTTCTCTTGTGATCAGTACCCTCTTGTCCTTACCAGGTCGTCTGCCTCTTCCCATGTATCATAAGGTTTTGGCGGCTCCGGATAAACATACATATGGCCGTCCTGGCGGTAATTGTCCTCATACGGGCAAGGCTCTGGTTCTACCGTGATGTTTCCATTGTGGATGCTGTCCAGTTCATCAAACATGCATTCCTTCCAATAACTTCTGTTCTGGTACAGCCACCCATAGGCCGCGTCTGCCTCTACAAAAATAAACCAGTGCCAATGCCAGATTTTCCACACACCGTCAACCTTGATCAGATCATGATAATACTTTCCTTCCGACCATACCTGGGAATGTCCCAATGCCAGGCATTTATAGCCCGGAGAAAACTCCGCCACCTTTGCAGTCTTGCCGTCCCCGGCAATCTCAATCACCTTCGCCAGAGATTCATGCTCCACCAGCGCACCCGGCATACGTGCCAGTGCCGGACGCTGATCAAAAAATTCCAGATTTGGCCTGGACCCTACCATTCGCCCGCCCATGCCCGCATCTGACCATACCCGCGGCGCGTCCCAGTTCACTGTGCTCGTTATCCCGTTGCAGTCCGCTCCCTGGAAATAAGAAAGGTACTTATTAATCTCCTTGTTGATGGCGATCACGTCTTCTGCATGGGTAATCTTTTTTTCCAATGCATCCAGACGTTTTTCCATCTCATCTAAATTCATCCCTGTCCCTCCTTAGAAATTTGTAATCAATCTGCGAAGCAGATTGACTTCTTAATATCCTCTGGTAAACTTTGTATCTGCCGGTTCCTCCCATGCGGCATATGGATCCGGCGGTTCCGGAAACATATACAGATATCCGTCTGCCCGGTAATTGTCCCCGGGCCGTGTGGGCGCCGGCGCAGCCGTAATATTTCCATTATGGATGCTGTCCAGCTCCTCAAACATACATTCTTTCCAATAGCTCCTGTTCTGATACAGCCATCCATATGCCGCGTCGGCTTCACATACTACGAACCAGTGGCCATGCCAGATCTTCCATTCCCCGTCCACATATTTCAGATCTTTATAATACTTGCCCATGGACCATACCTGTGACTGCCCCAATGCCAGGCATTTATATCCAGGGCAGAAATCAATCGCCTTTGCCGTCTGCAGGTCATCAGCAATCTCAATGACCTGCGTCACTGATTCATGCTCCACCAATGCTCCCGGCATACGCGCCAATGCAGGACGCTGGTCAAAAAACTCCAGGTTTGCTCTTGGGCCTGCCAGCGCAGCACCCATGCCCGCATCAATCCATATTTCGTCTTCAGGCCTTAAATCCAGGTTTTTCGTAATCCCGTTGCAGTCCGCTCCCTGAAAATATAATTCATAAGTGTTAAGAAGCTTCCTGCATGCCAGCATGGCCTCTGTACGGGCAATCTTCTTTTCCAGCATGTCCAGCTTCTTTTCCATCTCTTCCAGTTTCATCCAAAAACCTCCGGCTCCTATACTGCTGCGCCTCTATCCCTGCCGTACTGATTGAAGCATTCCAGCCAATACATGCATCCCCCCCGGCCGCCGCAGTGGCTGGCCGGTTATGATCCGCACAGAACCATCCGCCGCGTTGATCAGCTTTGAGAATGCACATATTGGCCGGAATCCATACATCGGTATTTATTTCTCTATCCAGGCTTTATGCAGCGTACCCGCAGAATATTCCGCATCATTTACACCGTCGTCATGAAGCTTGCTGCTCTTGATGATCGGCTGATATACCGTAACAACCGGATTCAAGTCACAGATATCATCAATCAGGATCGTCTGTGCTTCACGGATAGACTCCTGTGCTTCCTCAGGCGTTTTCGCACCTACCGCGCCTACAATCGCAGCATCCAGTTCATCCGGACGCAGCAGGGAATCCAGCCCCAGCACGATACCGCTTAAGCCCTGGCGGAACATGGAAGACATCTGATTCGTCACGTCAATGGGCAGTGAGGAAGTATGGAAAAACATCCCCGTGCTCCACTTAGTCAGATTCTGGGAGAAATCACCCGTATCCTGCACATCCACTTCCATCTCGATGCCGATTTCCGCAAGCATAGCCTGAATCGCTGTCACACAGTTCACCTGCATGATATCATTCCGGACAATACAGGTCGTTTTGAAACCATCTTCATAACCGGCTTCCTTTAAAAGTTCTTTTGCTTTCTCCACGTCATATTCATACCCTTTGGTTTCCGTATTGTAAAATACAGAGCCTTCTGGTGCGAACTGATTAGTTACAGCCGCATAACCGCTGTAAATACTGTCGATCAGAGCTTCTTTATCAATTGCATAGGAAACTGCCTGACGGACTTTTACATCATAGAAAGGATTATCCTCTTCATCCAGACAGTTAAAGCAAAGCAAGGCAATCTGGGAAGGCACGCCTAAGGCTGCGGTACATCCGGAAGCCTTCAGCTCGTCCACCAGTTTATAATCCGTACAATACATCATCTGCGCGTCGTCGTTCTGCATTGCGGCCTGCGCCACCAGAGAATCGGAATAAATTTTCACAGTAACGGTATCCAGATAAGGCTCTCCCTGCCAGTAATCATCAAACCTGGTAAACACCTTCTCGGTGTCACGGCTCATGCTCTCAAAAGCAAACGGCCCTGTGCCGACAGGTTTTTGTTCACATCCCTCTTCTCCGCCTTCTTCATAGGCCTTTTGGGAGGTCATGATACCGCATTCCCGCGCCAGGGAATAAGGAATAGTCGCGTCCCACTGAGACAGCTTGATCTCAAACGTATAATCTCCGGCTGCCTCTATGGAGTCAATATTGCTAAAAAACGCAGCGCTCTTAATCCCTTTTTCTTTATAAACATCTAGACACCATGCAGCGACTTCACCTGTCAGCTCCGTTCCGTCATGGAATTGGATCCCCTCATTCAATTCAATGGTATATTTCAAATTCTCCTGATCTGCCTCATAGGATTTTGCCAGCCATGGAATCACATTTCCGGCATCATCTACACGAAACAATGTTTCATATATGGTGATCATATACTGGAATTTGTCATTGTAGGACTGTAGATTATACCATACGGTATGTGTAACCTCGGCAGTGTCAATGATGACAAGGTCGCCGCCTTTGGGCGGCTCCTCTGAGGAAGTACCAGATTCCCCGGTTTCTTCTTCCGACTTAGCTTCGGCTGCGTCAGTCTGGTTTGTGTCGGCCTGGTCTGCATTGTTTCCGCATGCGCACAGTCCCAAAGACAATGTCAGCGCAAGCAGAAAACTTACTACACGTTTCTTCATAGTTCTTTTCCTCCTTTTTTTCGTTCTCTATATGAATTATTTCATATGAGTCTCCATATGGCAGAAGAAATCAGATCTTTTCCCTGATATCGTATCTTCCGGCCGTTTTTCCCAATTCATCTCAATATCCTGCCAATAGTTGTCCTGTAAGCCGAACAGTTCACAAGGACATACAAAATGCGGATCCGGGGTCAGGGTTTTATTAAAATAGGTATTATTCCGGTCCTTAAAAATATGGTGTCCATAATCCAGCATTCCTTCCAACGCGGCGTACATCAGATAATGGATCCCTACAAACTTAAATCCCAGCGGATAAAGGTCGTCAATATCCACATCACTCTTTCCATCTTTGGAACCTAGATCCGGATACATTTTCCATCCTGGAACCCGCCGGGAAATCTCACGGCACAATTCCATCTTTTTATCTGCGGGAGCTTTATTCAGTTCAACCAGAAGCGTCATCTCTGCGCCCGCTTTGAGATAGGCGTTGCAGCGCGCGCAGGCTTCGTCCAGATTTTTGTATGGATCCACGTCACAACGGGCGATCAACATACAATCCGTATCCTTCAAAGCGGCATGAGCAGCTGTAAAACGCTTTACTGCGTCCTCTTCGGAAATCAATTTTCCTTCGGCATCCAGATCCGTGATCAAGATACCAGATGCTCCGGCGCGGGCCATGCGTACACAGGCATGATAAGTATTGATAGGTTTCCCAAACCCGTCGTCCGCGTCGATCACCAGAGGCAGAGGTGAAAATGCGGCAATCCTTTCCGTGGCTCCTGCCACGTCATCCAAAGTGATCAGGCCCATGTCCGGATTTCCCATAATACTGCAGGAAAACTCCGCGCTGCTTAGCAGGATTGCCTGAAACCCACACAGCTCCACACATTTGGCAGAAGAACAGTCGAAAATTTCCGGGCACATCACGATCTCTTCCGATTCTGTCAGCAGCTGCCGTAATGATTTTTTACAAGACATTTCAAAACCTCCTCTTTAAAACTTATCTGTATCTCTCACAAAGAACGGTGTAATCCTTTTCGCAAGGGCATCCTCCTGATCCACCACGTACCGGCCCTCCAGCTCAGCCCAATATCCGTCGCGCAGATAGAACGTCATCGGGGAAAAGCATTTAAACCCTGTATCATCGTAATGGCTGTCCACGTATACATTGTTACGAGATTCCATCACATGTTTTCCGGTATCCAGCATAGCCAGCATCGCGGCATGCATCGAATAATGAACCCCTACGAATTTATACCGGTATTTCGCGATTTCATCCAGTTCCACGTCGCTTTGTCCCCCATGAGACATCAGATCCGGATACCAGTGCCAGCCGTGAATCGCTTCGGAAAGCTGTTTTGCCAAAGAGAAACGACGTTCTGCGGGAGCGCTGTTTAAACCAAGTACGCAGATACAGTCCGCACCGGCTTCCACATACCGGTTGCAGCGGCTGATCACTTCCTCCAGATGTTCCACCGGGCTCACATCACAGCGCGCGATTAAAATAGCGCCTGTATCTGCTTCCTCCAGCCCGTCTTTTGCTGCCTTAAACCTGAGGACCGCTTCTTCTACGGGCAGCACTCCTGCTTTAGACTGCGCCGCCGCATCTGTAATAAGCACACCGGCCGCGCCTGCCTTGGCAAGCCGTCTGCAGGCATACCAGGTATTCAAGGCCCTTCCGAAGCCAAAACCGTCATCTGCATCTATTAAAAGAGGCATGCTTACTGCATTGGTAATGCGGTCTGTGATCCATACAAACTCATCCAGAGACAAAAGCTGCAGATCCGGTACTCCGGTCATGGCGCACGCGAAGTCCCCGCTGCTGAGCATAATACACTCAAATCCATTAATCTCTGCTGCCCGTGCGGATGCACAATCATGCAGCTCGGGAACAATGATGATCTCTTCTCTGGACATCAGTTCTTTCAAATTAATCTTTTTTCGTTTCATACAGCACCTCCCTGTAACCATATTTTTATTTTTCACTTTCTACACCTTGGACTGCCTTATTGAAATTCTTTTATCCCCTCTATGGCATAAGCTCTGACCGGGCAGGAATCCAGCCCCATGATCGGAAGCGGAGCATATGACATAAAAAACACTTCGCTTTCCAGTTTCTCCAGATTCTTCAATACTTCCAGAAACACAATATTTTCCGCCATACAAATGTCGTGAAATGGCTTTACATCATCATTGCAGTTTTCAATTGATACCCCGTCGCCAAATCCGACACATTTTATCCTGTGTTCAACCATCCACTTCGCAGTTTCCCCATTTACAAAAAGCCTTTTATCTTTTTCGGTGTTCGTATCCGATGTAAACGGCTGCAGCTTATACGGGGAATCCAGGATTAAAATATTTCCTTCCCGCACCTTCCCTGCACATGCCCTTTCTAAAAGTTCTGCCGTGATATAGCTGTTCGGCTCCGCGTCCAATACCAGATAAACGGCACGGCCCATGAAACAGTCCAAAGGAAGTTCCGCTGCTGACGGCCAGTTGTCATCATGATGATATGGACATTCTACATGTGTTCCCAGATGGCTGGTCAGATCCATAATGGTATGGAAATCCGGAATCGGCCCTCCGGTGTTAAAACGGAACAAATGGCATCTTCTCGTTTCTGTTGCCGGATCCAGTGGTTTTGTCAGATCAACTATCCTTAAATCGCCCAATTCAAATACACACATTGTTTATCCCCTTTCTCTCGTTAGCATCGTATCATACCTGCGGACCGCCTCATGCTTCATAACTTGCTGCCTTATCCTCCATTGCATGCACCAGCTCCACCACAAATTCATGAGCCGGCACTGGAACCCCCTGACGTTTCGCTTCGGTTATGATCGTTCCATTTATCGTGTCTACTTCTGTACGGACACCATTATGCAGATCTGCATAAATGGATGTATAACCATCATGCGCGTTCTCGACCAGGGTCCGCACATCCTTTATCACTTCTGCTTCATTAAATTCCATGCCGCCCGCGCCTGCCACTGCCACTGCTTCTTTGAGCAGCTGTTCCACGAGCCTCCAAGCATGTATGCTGTCTTTCAAAAAATCCAGATTTGTCTGCAGCACTCCTGTCATAATACTGGCTGATACATTGATAAACAGCTTGCTCCAGATAGATTTCCTTACATTATCTGAAACTTCAGTTTCAAATCCACACCGTGAAAAGTTATCAGCAATATCCTGGATCGTCCCGCTATTACCGTCTAAAAGTCCGATACTGCTGCTTCCGCCTCCTCCGTGATTGATATAACCCACATCTATGATGGAACTATTATGCTTCGTAGTACCAATGATCACACGGCTTCTGTCTACAAATTTTAAAATCGTCTGTTCGTGTCCCGCGCCATTCTGTAATGTCATCACATATGTATGTTCTCCAAGCAGATGTTTATTTTTTTCCAGAGCGCTTACCGAGTACATCGCCTTTACAAAAACAATCACCAGATCCATCTCTCCCAGCTCTTTTGTATCAGATAAGGCAGTTGGATAAAACACCTTTTCTCCATCCGGTTCTCGTACCTTGATGCCGTCCCGGTTGATTTTATCTACTTTTTTCTGGTCAATTTCCACCAGCCAGACATCATTATACCGGGACAAGTACCCTCCGAACAAAGAACCCATGGCCCCCGCACCGAGTATCGTAATCTTCATCACATTTTCTCCTTTTTAAATCGATTGCAATTTTGGTATCGATTGCAATATCATATTAACACCTTTTTTATATCACGTCAATATTTTTATGTAATTTTGTTTATTTTTCATCATTTTATTATATGTTTTTATACAATTTAACTATTCTTTTTGTAGTTAACCATCTATTCTTAATGCAAAATAGAATTTTTATATTTCAAATCGATTGCCAAAATATAGAAATTTAAGATAAAAAAAGGCAGACGATACAGGAAAACCTGTATTGTCTGTCCTCTTATTCTATCATCCCAAAATTCTTATCTATTTCACACGTATTAT
This sequence comes from uncultured Lachnospiraceae bacterium, assembly GCA_910589385.1. Classification (GTDB taxonomy): domain Bacteria; phylum Bacillota; class Clostridia; order Lachnospirales; family Lachnospiraceae; genus Schaedlerella. The sequence continues at coordinate 33,592 of CAJUTU010000020.1, read as the reverse complement.
GTAGTTTCTCGTTCCACAACGGAAGAAAATACCATAACTTTTTTTGTCACTTTCCCACCGCCCAGCAGATCAACCAAAAAGCGGGCGGCCATCATACTCAGCTCTAATAGTTTATTATCCAATGAAGTGATTTTCGGTGTACTGAACTCTGCATAAATGGAATTATCAATTCCTGTATAGGCAATCTGGTCTGGTACGGCATACCCCATATCCAAAAGCGCCCTTCCCCCGCCTGATGCCAGCAGATCCACACTATATATGATCCCGTCAACTTCCGGATGTTCCTCCATAAGCTGTTTTGTCACCTGGTAGGCGCCTTCCAAAGTCGTGTCTGTATCATAGACCACGGTCGGCTGTTCCACCCCCAATTTTTTTAGTTCTTCCTCAAATCCCTTTATTTTCAATAGATTACTGGGAGTATAACAATTATTAATAAATGCCAGGTGTTTATGCCCTTTTGAAAATAACAGATTTACCAGGCTGGATACCCCTGCACGTTCATCTGCCAGAACACCATATACATTCGGCAGTTCTAAATATCCATTCACGATCACGACCGGTGTATTCGGCATAAACTGGGTGATCGCTTCCTCAACCTCCTTTGTCTGAAATGTCGAGCCGATCATGACTGCACCTTCTACACGGCGCTGGCTCAGCACTTGTATATATTCTGTCTTTTCCTTGGTTTCAGAACCCGTATTAAAGATGATACAGCAATACCCCAGCTTGGCAAATGCTTTTTCTACCGTATAAGCCCCGTCCGTGTAATGGACGTTCCGAATATCTGCAACCAGAATCCCTATCATATGGTTATTTTGCTTGATCAGCCCTCTTGCAGTTTCATTGGGAGAATAATGATATTTTTTCAAAAGCTTCTCTATCTTTGCCTTGGTAGAAGGGTGCACTCCCGACTTGTTGTTCACTACTCTGGATACCGTACTGGCCGATACGCCGGCTTCCTTTGCAATATCATAAATCGTCATATTCCTTTTCCCTCCACTGTTTCTATTTTCAATTATTCACAGTTTTCTCTCCCTTGTCAACAAAATTCATTCAAATTATGAGATTTATGATTTCAGAAACTTATGATTCGATGTACTATATTAACCTCTGCAGATCAAAGCCTTCTTGAATTACTATTTCACCTTACAATACAGCACTTCCATATTGCCGTGATCTGTCTCAATACTGATGACTATACCGTCACTCAGGTTATAGCCTCCATCCGTGTAGTGGCTTGTAACGACCGCATCCTGATATCTTAGATCAGCAGCAGGTTCATCGGATAAAATTCCGGTAATATAGGTGGTCATAATGCTTGTAATCTCCGCCAGCGCAGAGCTTTCTATCTCGTCAAGGTTTTCAATGTCTTCTATCTGCAGACTGCTGATCGTAAAATATGCTTCTCTGGCAAGCGGCTCTGAAAAACCGTACAGAAAGACATATTCGCTCTCACCCGTGACCACTCTGCGTATAAAAACTTTTCCTTCCACAAATCCCTTATATAGACAGGATTTTGCATTCTTGACCTCCAATCCGCAGATATCCTCCAAAAGCTTGGAAACGATCAAGTGAATATTTTCCGCTGTACCGGCCAACGCACTGTGGTCCTCTAACGGCGTGTTCGACATGATTTTCCTGTCACATCTACAGACATGCTGTGCAAGCCATGTAACCAGCGTCCCCACAAAACTCTTTAATAGATTCGGGGAAAAATCCTGCTCCATCTTTTCCTTATATTCCTGAATTGTCTGTATGAATCCCTGATGGATCCACACATGCTGTGTATATCCCACATATTGCATTTCCCTTTGGATCTTTTCTTCCATATAAAAATGAAATTTTGTATAGTCCATAAGGAATTCAATCAAATCCTGGCATTCCTTCTTTTTATTCTCAAGATTGCCGCTTCTTGCAATATCGAGCAGATTTTCTATTTTGGAAAACAACTGATAGTGCTGCTCGTCAATCTCTTTATTTCCGATTCTGTACTTCTCTTTCCACAAACAAATTTCACTCATAGCTTTTTCCTTTCTAGTAGTTTCGGGTAAATAACGGCCGTTTTCCCTATTTCACATAAAAATCTTCTTTCATAAATAACTATGAATCAGACTTCCTCTCGTTTTCGGCAATCGGGGCAGAGATAGAATACCTTTAGTTCATATGAAAAAAAATCTTCGCCTAATTGTTTGCGCAGGGAAACGGTTAAGTCCTCAAATGAGATATCCACAAGCCCGCCGCATCTTCGGCAGACCAGGTGGTCGTGCTTTACTGCACGGTCATATCTGTCCGGCATATTTTCCACGGAAACCTTGTGTATCAGACCGGCTTTCCACAGTTTGTTGACATTGTTATATACCGTTGCGATCACAATTTTCTGATACTTTTTTTTGATTTCAGCATATATCTGTTCAACTGTCAAATGTTCTGTAGAGCTGGTAATAATATGATATATCTCACTCTCGTACTTTGTCATATATACTACCTCTCACCATAAATAAATTTAAATTGATTCTAACTATTTTATATTCATTCTAATTCGTCTCCATTTTTTTGTCAAGCAGCATGTTTGAAATCTCCGAACATATCGTTGCGTTTCACAGCAGTCCGATAACTGTAATCATGTATATTGTTTTTATGTAAATATATGTGTCTTGTCATATGTAAAACAGTGTGCTATAATGGGTTGAATTTTACATTGGAGGAAATGGAAAATGACAGTGACAGAAGAAATAAACGCCTTGAAAAAGGAAAAGGATGCCGTAATCCTTGCTCATTATTATGCGAATCCTGAAATACAGGACATTGCAGATTACGTTGGCGATTCGTTCTACCTGAGCAGAACTGCCGTGGGGCTTAAGAACCAGACCATCGTATTCTGCGGGGTCTCCTTTATGGGAGAAAGCGCAAAAATACTAAATCCGGAAAAGACCGTGCTGATGCCGGACCTGAGCGCAGACTGCCCCATGGCCCATATGGCAGACATAGAGACCATCCGGCGGATGCGTGAACAGTATGAAGACCTGGCAGTGGTATGTTACATCAATTCCACGGCAGAATTAAAGCAGCATTCCGACGTATGCGTAACTTCGGCAAATGCAGTGAAGATCGTGAAAGCTCTCCCGAACCGGAATATTTTCTTTATCCCGGATAAGAATCTCGCCCGCTATGTTGCGGAGCAGGTGCCGGAAAAGCATTTCATATTCCATAACGGCTATTGCCCGGTCCACGAAGAAATGCAGCTCCATGAACTTGAAAACGCGAAAGCAGAACACCCGGATGCGCTGGTGTTGTCCCACCCGGAATGTTCCAAGGCTGTTCTGGCACGATCGGATTACATAGGCAGTACCTCAGGCATCATCCGGTATGCGTCAGAAAACGGCCATGACGAATTTATAGTCTGTACCGAGACAGGGGTACGGTGGAAACTGGAAAAAGACAATCCGGGAAAACGGTTTTACTTTACAAAAACCGAGCCTGTATGCCGGGATATGAAGCTGAATACTCTGGAAAAAATATTACATGTACTGAAAACAGGGGAAAACGCGGTGGAAGTGGATGCTGAACTGGCGCGGACGTCAAAAAAGCCGCTGGACCGGATGCTGGCGCTGGCCAAATAAGAACAGGTCATCCATCTGCTTCGCAGATAGCGGGCAAGCAGGCAATCAATCTGCTTCACAGATTGGTGACAAATAGAAAGAAGGAGAGGTTATGAAAATAGAGACCGACGTGGTGATCGTAGGGACTGGCGTTGCCGGACTGTTCTGTGCCCTGAGCCTGCCGCGTGATAAAAAGATTTATATAATCACAAAATCTGATCTGGAAAGCAGCGATTCTTTTCTCGCCCAGGGCGGAATTTCCGTACTGCGGGATGAAAATGACTATGACAGTTATTTTGAAGATACCATGCGCGCCGGACATTATGAAAACAGGAAAGAAAGTGTAGACATTATGATCCGCAGTTCCAGAAAGATCATTGACGATTTGGTACATTATGGAGTAGAATTTGAACAGGAGCAGGGCAGTTTTCTCTATACAAGGGAAGGCGCACATTCGAAGCCCCGTATTTTATTCCACGAAGATATTACCGGAAAAGAGATCACAGGCAAGCTCCTTTCCCAGGTAAAAAAACGGGAGAATGTAACCCTGTGCGAATACACGGCAATGACAGATCTCCTTGTAAAAGACGGGATATGCACCGGAATTTTAGCAGAGCGTCTCCCATGTGAAGAGGAAGGATCCGGAGAGAAAGCATCCGGAAATCCTGACAGGAATCAGGTTTCCGCCAGTGAAGAAAAAGGCAGGACGCTGGAGATCTTTGCCCCATATACCATATTAGCCACAGGTGGGATCGGCGGCCTGTACGAACATTCTACGAATTTTCCGCATCTGACCGGAGACGCATTGGAGATTTCCAAAAAGCACGGCATCCGTCTGGAGCATCTGGATTATGTACAATTCCACCCCACCACCCTGTACTCCAAAAAGCCGGGAAGACGTTTTCTGATATCCGAATCCGTACGTGGGGAAGGCGCCGTGCTTTATAATAAAAATATGGAACGTTTTGTCGATGAACTGCTTCCCAGGGATGTAGTAGCCGCAGCGATCCGGGAACAGATGGAAAAGGACGAGACGGATTTTGTATGGCTGTCCATGAAACCCATTGACAATGAAATGATTTTCAGACATTTCCCCAATATTTACCAGCGCTGCCTGGAAGAAGGGTACGATGTTACGAAAGAATGCATCCCGGTCGTTCCGGCACAGCATTACTTCATGGGCGGCATTTGGGTCGATCCTGACAGCCAGACTTCCATGCCTCGTTTATTTTCCGCTGGTGAGACAAGCTGCAACGGCGTACATGGAGCCAACCGTCTGGCCAGCAATTCGCTTCTGGAAAGCCTGGTATTTGCAAAGCGGGCGGCAATGAAGATTACAGATGAGATGGAGAAAGGAAGATATGATGAATAAAATTACAGAAAAATTACAGATGGATCACTACATACAGGAAGCATTACGGGAAGATATCTCCAGCGAGGACGTCACTACAAACTCCGTCATGAAAGAAGCGGTCACGGGAGAAGTGGAACTAATCTGCAAGCAGGACGGGATCATTGCAGGACTACATGTATTCCGAAGGGTGTTTGAACTTCTGGACGAAGACACGAAAGCAGAATTTTTCTGTAAGGATGGAGACTCTGTAAAATCCGGCGAACTGCTGGGCAAGGTGAAAGGGGACATCCGCGTCCTCCTGTCAGGCGAACGTGTGGCATTGAATTATCTACAGCGGATGAGCGGCATTGCCACTTACACCCGGTCGGTCGCAGACCTCCTTGCAGGCAGCAAAACAAAGCTGCTGGACACGAGAAAAACCACGCCGAATATGAGGATTTTCGAAAAATATGCGGTCCGGGCCGGAGGTGGTTACAATCATCGGTATAACCTGTCTGACGGTGTACTTTTAAAAGACAATCATATCGGCGCCGCAGGCAGCGTGACAAAAGCGGTACAGATGGCAAAGGAATATGCGCCTTTTGTCCGGAAGATTGAAGTGGAAGTGGAAAACCTGGACATGGTAAAAGAAGCGGTAGAAGCCGGAGCCGATATCATCATGCTGGATAATATGTCTACAGAGGAAATGCAGGAGGCGATCCGTATCATTGACGGCAAAGCCGAGACGGAGTGCTCCGGAAATGTAACGAAAGAAAATATCAGCCGGCTCACTGCCCTTGGGGTAGATTATATTTCCAGCGGTGCCCTGACACATTCCGCACCAATACTTGACATTTCGATGAAAAACCTGCATGCTGTATAAGGAGGCTTTAGGCATCAGGAAATACTTTTTCAGTGTTGTATGATATAAATCTCGGCACAGATGATATCTCGCCTCCTACATATGCAGTACTGGTATTTTAATCTCTGATGGAAAGGAGCATAAGCTATGATGACTGGAACAGAGCGGAGAGATAAGATCCTGGAAAAAATCAAATGCAGCGAAATTCCTATTTCCGGCAGTTCACTGGCAAAAGCATATGATGTCAGCCGGCAGGTGATCGTGCAGGACATTGCATTGATCCGCGCTGCCGGATACGATATTTTATCCACTCACCGCGGATATGTCTTGAATGCTCCGCATACTGTAAGCCGGACATTTAAAGTACGGCATACGGACGAACGGATGGAAGAGGAACTATGTTCTATCGTGGATCTGGGCGGCTGTGTGGTCGATGTCATGGTCAACCACCGGGTTTATGGGCAGATGAAAGCCAGGCTTGGAATCCGCTCCCGTAGAAATGTAACGGAGTTTTTGCAGGATATCCAAAGCGGGAAATCAAGCCCTCTGAAAAATATCACATCGGACTACCATTATCATATGATAGAAGCCGACAATGAAAAAACACTGGATATGGTCGAACAACTGCTGCGGGAAAAGGGGTTTCTGATTGAAGGATGAGTATATAAGGATTCCCGGCAGTCCATGCGGATGCCGGGAATCTAGTATAATAAGTAAACAGCCATATCGCTTGTCTTATTTTTCGGTGTACTAGAATAAAGAACGACGGCCGGCAGCTTTTTACAGACTTCGGTATTGAGATTCCTTAACAGGAACCCCCATAATATTTTTGAATAGCATGTGCCACATATTCGGAACATCCTTTTCCATACTGCCGTATTCCTGCACCAGTTGATCACGCGCGGCCTCAGACATGCATGCTAAAGTATGGTCTACGATCTTCTGTATCTCTTCATTGCTGAATGCTTCAAAACTCATTGTATTTACTCCCTCCATTACATCTGTGATCAGTTCGATGATCCCGTTTAATCTGTTTCGTTTCTGCTCCAGCAGAGACTTCTGAGCCAGCAAGACCTGTTCTTTATCGTAATCCGGATGCTCCATGATCTCCTTTATATCGGCCAATGGAATTTCCAGTTCCCGAAAGAACATGATCTGCTGCAGCTTTTCCAAAGTCCTGTTGTCATACAGCCGGTAACCGGCATCTGTAACCTTTGCAGGCTTTAAAAGGCCTATTTCGTCATAATACCGTAGGATCCTTATGCTGACCCCGGTTATCTCCGATACCTCTTTTACCTTTTTCATCATTCCCTCCTTTCCGTTTCATCCTAAAGCATTACGCTGCGAGAGAGTCAATACCCTTTTTTTATATCACTGTAGTTTCTCCAGCACTTCCCCGTATTCTCTTTCAATGCCTGATTTCAATTCCACAAACTCAGGAATGAACTCCGTTATGATTGTCAAACTTTTTCATATATAACCACACCATCCCTTTCAATCTCTGATATTAGCTCCTCAGAAACCGTTTCGTTCATATCAATCAAATCCATTTTCAATAGTGTCCATACCTCTTCCTGCATCGAAAAAGAAAACTCTGGAAAATCAGCGCATCCATATACCGCCAGATCCAGGTCTCTTTTTTCCTGATGTGTGGCTCTGGAACCAAATAGTATTACCTTGGAAACATCATATTTTTTAGTTTCCGCACAGATTTCCTGAAAAGCCCTTTAAGAAATACCTGTATTTTCAAGCCCTTTTTTATCCTGTGTATTGGCTGCGTCTTTTCTTCCTCTATGATTTTTAACGTTACAATATCCTGCCAAGAAGCATTCTTCACATTTTGGGTTCCGTGCCGTACATATGCTTCGCCCGAAGGTAATGATCTGGATATTATAAAGGATCCAGTGATCCTTTGGCAGCTCCTTCATCAAGTCCTGCTCTATTTTTTCCGGTTCGGAGTTCTTCGTCAGCCCGAGCCGGTTGGAAATCCGCTTCACATGGGTATCGACTACCACGCTCGCGTCATGATAAATATTTCCCCGGATCACATTTGCCGTTTTACGCCCCACCCCTGCCAGAGAAGTCAGGTCTTCCAGGCTTCGCGGCACTTCCCCACCGAACCGGTCCCGGACCGCTTTCATGCAGGCAATGATATTTTTCGCTTTATTATGGTAAAATCCGGTAGGCTTGATGTCCTGCTCCAGTTCCTTTAAGTCCGCCTCTGCAAATGCATCGACAGAAGTATATTTCTGGAACAGATCCTTTGTCACAATATTGACGCGTGCATCCGTACACTGTGCGCTCAGCATCGTTGCGATCAAAAGCTGCCATGGTGTCTCATAGTTCAGGTAGCATATATACTCCGTTCCATAATGTTGATCCAGAATTTCAAGAATTTCTTTTGTACGCTTTTTCATGAAACAATCCTTTCCTGTTCATTGTTTTATAACAATATTATACTTCCAAAACCTTGCTGAAACAAGGTGGGGATTTGTCATGTACTTCCCACATTCCACTGTCATTTATCCTGAAAAAAATCAGCGGCTGCCTGAATCACTACAATGCCGTATTATCTTTCAAGATGGCAGCGAACATCTTTATCAGATTCCTACCGTCAGAATCCAGTCTTATTCTTTACAGGAAATCCATGAAAAAAAGATACGGGCTGAGAATGATGCATTGCGTAATGAGAATCACGCACTTCGTGCCAGAAGCAATGCTGAACTTACTAAAAAGGATGCCGAACTCGCTGAAAAAGAGAGACAGCTTGCCGAAAAGAATGCTGAGCTTGCCCGTATGAAAGAATTACTGGACAAATATAATATAGCAACCGCTCCTTAAAGATTGCATCAGGCATTTCTTCTGTCAGCTATATGCACATACAGAAAGCAGGACATATTTAACCCTATGTCCTGCTTTCTTGTAAAGCGAAAAAGCCGCTTCATCCCACTGCCGTTATTCCTATACTTCTTATCATTACCGTTTCGCCCCCAGACGGATCACATTCCAGGACGCCTTATGGAGCACACTTTCCAAAATGTCTCCCTCTGTTTTTGACTGCTCCGCCACACGCGGAAACACCTGCTCCGTCCCTGGCCCGTTCACAGCCTTTAGATCTGAATGCTCCAGCACAATATGTTCCAATACCTGATATCCCGGCATGCCTCTCATATCCGTGACAAGCTTCACATCTTCTTCCAGATTCCGGTTCACGGCAAAGATCGTCACCTCATCTTTTTCCTCATGATACACTGTAACACTCTCGATATCCGTCACTTCTCCATGATGTTTCGTACCATGTTTCCCACAATTTATCAGCGGCTGCAGCACCGTACCCCTTCCATATTTTGAGGCATGCAGGAATGGATAAAAGATCGTCTGTCTCCATGCGCTGCCTCCATTTTTCTCTGTCATGACCGGGGCAATGACATTGACCAGTTGTGCCATACAGGCGATCTTCACACGGTCTGCATGTTTCAGCAGTGTGATCAGCATCAGTCCCACCAAAAGGGCATCCTCAAATGTGTAGATATCCTCCAGCAGCGCAGGCGCCGTCCGCCATGGCTTTTGATACATCATCTCATCATCCGACTGTTTCGTATGGAACCAGACGTTCCATTCATCAAAACTCAGATGAATCTTCTTTTTCCCACGTTTCTTCGCTTTCACATAGTCGCATGTAGAAATGACTGCCGCAATAAACGCATCCATATCATCCGATTTTGCCAGGAAATCATTCGTATCATTCTCTTCATTTCCATAATACTGGTGCATAGATACATAGTCTATATAATCATATGCTTCTTCCAATGTTACGGCCTCCCATTTGGGGAACGTGGGCATTTCCAGAGAAGAACTGCCGCAGGAAACCAGTTCGATCGACGGATCGATGAGCTTCATTGCTTTTGCAGTCTCACAGGCAAGCCTGCCGTACTCTTCCATTGTCTTATGCCCGATCTGCCAGGGGCCGTCCATCTCATTTCCCAGGCACCATACCTTGATGCCGTGGGGCTCTTTCACCCCATGGGAGATCCGCAGGTCACTGTATTTCGTCCCGCCCGGATGATTACAATATTCCAGCAGGTTACACGCGTCCGCGATCCCCCGTGTCCCCAGATTGACCGCCATCATGATCTCCGAGTCTGTCTGTTTAACCCATTTAGCAAATTCATTGATCCCGACCCGGTTTGTCTCCAGACTCCTCCATGCCAGCTCCAGCCTTGCCGGACGGCTCTCTCTCGGGCCTACGCTGTCTTCCCAGAAGAAATTGGAAACAAAATTTCCTCCCGGATACCGGATGATCGGTACGCCCAGTTCCCTTACCAGCCCCACCACGTCTTTTCGGAAACCATGCGCATCCGACAGAGGATGCCCTGGCTGATACAGTCCGTCATACACCGCCCTGCCCAGATGCTCGATAAACGAGCCAAATATCCGCTTGTCCACAGCCGATACCTGATATGCTTTGTCAATCACCATCTTTGCTTCTCTTGCCATCATGACCTCCTTTTTTCGTGCACCTTTGGAATCAGACCACCTCGATCTCCCTAATCTGATGTTCATCTCCCTGTACCAGATAGGTCCGTCCACTGCCGCAGTAAGGGCAGATCTTCCCATGCTCTGTCGTACTGTAAGTTTCCTCGCATTCTTCACAAAATGTGACCGCAGGTATTGTCTCGACGACCAGTTCACATCCGTCCATCAGCTCACTCTTTGAACATTTCCATTTCCAGCAGTCCTCCAGATAGGAGGGGATGACCGTTGAGACCTCCCCGATCTGCAGAACCACCTTCCCGACTTTAGAAGCCTGGTTTTCCACAGCAATCTCCTCTACTGTTTTTACGATATGAAAGACAATTCCTAATTCATGCATTTTTTGTCCCTATACCTTATCCCACTTTATTTCCTGATGCCAGGATTTTTCCTGCCGGCTTTCTGCCGTTTTACTTTTTTCACTTCCGGCTTCTTTGCAAATACCGACTTAAATGCTTTCCCTGCCGCATAAGCCCCAATCTCTTTGAACTTGTCCTCAGACCTGCACATCTTCGAACATTCCGGATGATCTCTATGCAGCTTGATCGCGTCAAATTCACATTTTGTAGTACAGATGCCGCAGCCGATACACTTATTCTCATCCACCACAGAAGCCCCACAGCTTAAGCATCTGCCTGCCTCCAGATGTACCTGCTCTTCTGTCAGCATTTTATGCGCATCCCGGAAAGAGTGTTTATAATCCACAGTCTCATCCATTCCGGCTTCCTGGCGCCCAATGGTGTCATATCCTTCCAGCCTGATGTTTTCCTTGTTCAGTTCATGGAAATCACGCCGGTTGCGCCCAATGGTCAGACTGGTTCCCGGATGTACAAAGCGGTGCAGTGATACCGCGGCATTTTTCCCGGCTTCAATGGCATCGATCACAAAATTCGGTCCCGTATACACATCTCCGCCTACGAAGATATCCGGCTCTCCCGTCTGGTAAGTCAACGCGTCTGCCACCGGATAATTTCCTCTGTGGAACTTCACCTTACTTCCATCCAGAAGGCCGCCCCACTCGATTCCCTGTCCGACCGCGAAAATGATGTGCTTACATTCTACAGTCATCAGATCCTCTTCATCATATTTCGGCGCAAATTTTCCATTTTCATCAAATACAGAGATACATTTCTGGAATATCACTGCCTGTACCCCGCCGTCCTGATCCTTTACGATCTCCTTCGGCCCCCATCCGTTCTGGATCGTAATATCTTCTTCCAGCGTTTCCCGGATTTCATCCGCAGAAGCAGGCATCGTATCCCTGGATTCCAGACAGAACATCGCCACGTCTTCGCCGCCGAAGCGTGAAGCTGTCCTTGCACAGTCAACGGCTACATTGCCGCCGCCTACAACAACGACTTTGCCTGTCATCTTCTGATCCTCATGTTCCACCGCATCATGCAGGAAATTGACTGCAATATCGATTCCTTTCGCGTCACTGCCCGGAATCGGCGGAATCTTGCCGCCCTGGCAGCCAATGGCAATATAGAATGCCTGATACCCTTGTGCGCGGAGCTCATCCAGTGTAATGTCCTTTCCGACCTCCATGCCGCAGCAGATCTCCACACCCAGTTCACGCAGCACGTCGATCTCGGCCTCAATAACATCCTTTTCCAGCTTATAGGATGGAATGCCATAAGTCATCATTCCGCCCGGACGCGCATGCTTTTCAAATACCGTCGGTTTATAGCCCTTTTCCGCCAGATAATACGCACAGGAAAGTCCTGCCGGGCCTGCCCCGATAATGGCAATCTTCTGCTCCCAATGGTCGTGGCGGTTCGACGCTATTACCACCGGCGGAATATATCTGGTCTCCTGATGCAGGTCTTGTTCCGCGATAAATTTCTTAATATCATCGATCGCCACTGCCTGGTCTACCGTGCCGCGGGTACATGCGATCTCACAGCGCCTATTGCAGACACGTCCGCAGACTGCCGGGAACGGATTGTCCTTTTTGATCAGCGCCAACGCTTCCCTGTATTTCCCTTCTTTAGCCTTGCGGATATATCCCTGTACCGCAATATGTGCCGGACAGGCTGCCTTACAGGGCGCCGTACCGGTATCGTAGCAGTTGATCCGGTTGTTGTCACGGTAGTCCTCATCGTATTTCTCCTTGCCCCACACCAGTTTATCCGGAAGTTCATGCTTCGGATACTTCACCTCTGTACCGTCTTTCCTGCACAGTTTCTGTCCAAGCTTCACCGCTCCTGCCGGGCAATATTCCACACATTTGCCGCAGGCAACACATTTTTCCTTCTCAACCTTCGCGGTATAGGCGCTGCGGCTCATATTCGGCGTATTAAAAAGCTGAGAAGTCCTCAACGCGTTACAGATATTCACATTACAGTTGCAGATTCCGAAAATCTTATTCTCACCGTCAATATTCGTGATCTGATGTACAAAACCATTGTCCTCGGCTTTCCGGAAGATCTCCATCGCTTCTTCGTATGTAATGTCATGGCCTTTTCCAGTCTCCCGGCAGTAATCTGCGAAATCACCGACGCCGATGCACCAGTTCATCTCATCATCCCCGCAGCCTTCCCCAAGCACCTGACGGCTGATCCGGCAGGAACATTGTCCCACGCCGATATGTCCCTCATATTTTTTCAGCCAGTAGGAAATGTGCTCCAGGTCAATGGTTCCGTTTTCCATGGAGATCGCTTTTTCCACCGGAATCACATGCATCCCGATCCCAGCGCCTCCCGGCGGAACCATATGGGTGATCCCATCCAGGGGGATAAATGTCATACGCTCAAAAAAGCTTGCCAGCGCCGGATGTTCCCGCAAACGCTTATTTCCCTCCGGCCCTTCTTCCATATTAAACAACTCCGCGGAACCAGGCACAAACATGGGCAGGCAGTATCTCCTGTCTGTTGGTCCGGGGATTGCGCCGTAATGGTCATAGTTATTTCCATAGTCATATTCCAGCAGGCCGATATAGCTCATCTCATCCAGAACCTTCTGGAAATGCTCTTTCTCATGCTCCTGGACTTCATTCATTTTCCAGAGTTCTTCAATCTTATAATGATGGCGTACTTTCATCTTTAATGCAATATCCGCCATCTCCTCCGTCACGATCTCAGCCAATCCCCAGTATTCCGGATCCTTTACCGTAACGCCTTTCAGCTTATGTGCCGCTACATCCGTAATCTTTCTCCCAAGTTTCAAAATCTTCTCGCTTGGCTTTTTGTCTCCCATATGCGGCGGGATGACCGCTTTACTCATTTTCGGCATATCACGTTCTCCTTTCTTTTGTCCCAAAATGCAGTTCCTTCATTCCTTCCACTTCATCGCAGATCTGCCTTAAGCTGCAGACATTACAATCCATGGCCAGATTTTTTAAAATATGATCGATTGCTTTTGTAATCTGTTCCGCCCTCTTCACCTGTGCCTCTAACTCCCGATATCGAAACTCAGGATCCGTAATAAAGATCAGCCTGACTGCCTCCACGTCTGGATTCTTATGGTAAGACTCCAAAAACATCTTCCCGATCTGCCCAAATCCAAGCCCCTTCTGCAGCGCCCCTCGGCCCACACGCACCATCTCACGCTCGCTGGCCGCGGAAATCCGCATCATGAACCCTTCCGGAAACAGATGATATTTCGTATATTCTATCCTGCGGATGGCTTCATATAGTGCGTTTCCTTCCCCCATACTGTCTGGCTTTACACGCACTACAGCAATCCTTGCATAAGCCGTATCCGTATGGATCTGTCCAAGGTCATTGCCGTATAATAGAATCTCATCCTCCGGCGCCAGCGTTTCCTCCATCGTAAGCAGCATACTTCCTATGGCCGGCCGGTTTCCTCCGCCCAGCTCATAGGCCATATCGCTTCGAAGGATCAGGCTGTCCCTGCCTGCGTCCCTCCATCTGCCCTTTCCGGCAAGATCTGGTTTCCTGGCAGGATATGTTTCCAATACGGACAGCACATCTTTTATCACCTCATCATATAACTTCATCATTATAATTTACGCTCTCTTTTTACCCGGTCGTGCCATTTCTCAAGATATGGCTCCAAAGCTGCCGTCAGCTTCATATCCAGATTGAAAAAATAAACAGTAAAGGAAACGGCAAAGAAGAGCACTGACAGGATCCCCACTATTTTTACTGTTTTTATGATGAATGTGTTTACTTTTTTCATCCCATGCCTCCCTTCTGTCTGGCAAATTCTGCCGCCCCCAGCGCTCCTATCAGCTGTGGGTCTATGGGAAGTTCGATCACTTTCAGCTTCAGCACTTTTTCGATCGCCGCTTTCAGGCCGTCATTCTTGGCACACCCGCCGGTCAATGTGATCCGATCGACCGCCCCGGCCTTTTTCGACATCACAAAACAACGTTTTGCCACTGATAATTCAATCCCCGCCGCAATCTCATCCATTGGTTTCCCCTCTCCTACCAGGGAGATTACCTCGCTCTCTGCAAATACCGTACACTGTGATGTGATCGGGATCACATTCTTTGCCCTCAATGCGAGTTTGGAAAACTCTGTCAGATCCATCTCAAATGCTTTTGCCATTGTTTCAAAAAAACGCCCGGTCCCGGCTGCGCATTTGTCGTTCATTGCAAAGTTCAGCACCGTTCCGTCCGTATCAACGGCAATCCCTTTGACATCCTGTCCGCCGATGTCAATGATGGAGCGCACACTGGGATCCGCCACGTGGACGCCCATGGCATGGCAGCTGATCTCTGAAATATTCTCGTCGGCAAACGGAACCTTATTCCTTCCATATCCTGTCCCTACCAGATAGGCCAGTCCATCCGCCCCGTTAAGCTCCGGCACCTGTGCCGCTGCCTGATCCAGGGCATCCTGCGCGCTCATCACCGAATTAATCCGGCTTCTCAATGTAACATCCGCAGCCATTTTTCCTGTTTCATCTATTATAACACATTTTGTATAAGTACTGCCAGAGTCACATCCTCCAAAGTATCTCATTTTTTCTCCTTTCTTGTAACCTGTTCTTACCAGGACGCAGCATCATCAATCTCTTCCAGGCTGGCATCCAGCGGCTCCTCACGGAGCACGCTTCTCATATACCGGTTCACATCCTGCCTGAGGCTTGACCGCGGGACGACCCTGGGATCCATCAGGTCATGGACTGCCCAGATCAGCTTGATCCCATGTTCCCTCGCCTGCTCTTCAAATAATCCATGCATGCCGTCCAAGGCTTTACAACTCATATGCTCCCACAGGATGACCATATCCGCATGGAACTGCTCGCAAAATCTCCACAGATCATCCAGCAGAACCTTATATCCACCATGGGTCCGGTTTCTCATGATCATATTCTCATACAGATGAGCCATATCATAGATTGCCTGTTCCGGATCATCCTCCGAGATCATCCTGGTAGATACCAGGCTCAGCATATCCACAAGCGGAAGGATTCCCCAGCAGTTCTGCAGCCATGGAAGGAAATCGGTATAGTACTGTGCCTGTACTCCCCAGACAATGGCGCGGTGGCGGTACTCCGGCACGATCATTTCTTTCTTTTTAAAAGACTCCATAGCCAGTCTGGTGATCTTCTTGTCCGCCTCTAAAAATGCCGGGACTTTGCCTCCGATTGCCATGTAAACCGTCTCTGTATACAGTGCCAGATTTGCCCCGATGACCTGCGGATAATCCGTGGTGCTCATATCCAGCCATTCCATACGTTCCCTGGTCTCTGCGTTAAACCGCTTTGCACATTCAAAATAGGCATCCCAATCCCATTTCTCCCCCGTACACTCTTCGATAAACCGGATTGCATTGCGGATTTCCTGGGCAGCATATTCCTGGACCCCATCCTCTGTATGGCGCATAGGCGCTGCCAGCTGGAAACAGGGGATCCCATGCTCTCCTTCCAGCCTTCTTGCGATCACGCCATTTCCCATCAGGCTGCCGTCGCAGGTCGTATTACACTGGATGGCACAGGCTCCGAATATGGGATAATCGTCCTCGATCGACACCCCCACTTCCGCCTCCGGCATAGGGCACACGTCCCCGGACAGTCCATACTCCTGCGCCGTATCAATATAAGGGCATACCGCATCCTGCTGTAAAAGTACGCTGACATACACCGCCGGTATCTCCCTGCCTACTCCGATCAGGTTGGGGAAACCGCACAGCAGATGGGACATCTCATTTTCATCCAGGATGACAAGCTTCTTAGAAAATTCCTCATCATTCCCGGTATTTTTATCCGCCCGGAACATATTTGCCATCAGCTTCGCAATGTCCTCCACCACCAGGTCATACTCTGTATGGGCAATCCGAAGCTGGTTCCCCCGTAACCCTGCGGTATGCCGGTCTACCATCATCGGGACTGCCAGATAATTGAGCATCCATCTGTATCGGAAAAATGCTTTCACATTGTTCTTATTCAGCATAAATTTTCCGAGCACCCCCATAGTGTGGAGCCATCGGCTGTAATCGTAAAGGGTGTCCTTAACCCCTCTCCATTCCCGGCGCTTACGCACCTTCTTTCCAGGCTGATACAGGTCTCCCAGGCGCTCGCTGCCAATCTTCTTTCCCATTAAACCGCACCTCCCTGTCTCTTTTGGATCTTCTTAATTTCAATACTCTCTACAAATGCCTGTACCCGGGTCCTTAGCTGGCCGGAAGTCCCCACGGCATAAGGCCTGTCAACAGATAACACCGGATACCCATACTTTTCGCGCAGGTCGTGGGAACCCACCATACGCTCATAGGCCCAATAATCGCAGAATTTCATCTGTTCGTAAATAATCCCGTCCGCATGGTACTCTTTCGCCAGGGCATCCACAAAAGAACGCCGTCCCTCTATTTTTTCCTTATTCATATAACGTGCGCACTGGCTCGCATACATATAGTGGCGGCAGACTTGCGTTACCACATCTTCCGTATCATCCAACCGGATCACCTCACGCCCCGGGATCGCCCCGAAGCAGAAACGGTCTGCCACAACCAGCGCCCCCGACTCCTCGATCAGACGGATCATATCCACATCGTCGATCTCAGAACCTACCACAACGACCTTCGCACGATAAGATTTCTTTTTGTCCGCCTCTCTTGTCTTCAACTCTTCTAAGGTTTCCTCCAGCTTTTCGATCAACAGGTCTTTCGGACAGACATAAGATGCCAGTGTGATCATATGATATTCATAGCCCGTGATCCGGGGATGCTCCTCCTTACGGAACTCTCCGATTTTCGTAATCAGGCTGCACACTTTGTTATGATCTTCCACGGCTTTCCTAAGAGCCGCCTCGGAAATATCGATCCCATATACTTCATGGAGCGGCTGCAGAATCTTGCTCCTGCATTCCGAAACATAGACCGACAATCCATTGTCATCTGCCTTCATCGGGATTTCCAGATACCGGTAAAAAAATTTTTCCTTCGGCATGGTCTTTAAAAGCTCCATGTTTTCCACTGCCCGGTTGATCATCGAGCAGGCATCCGGCGCGATCAGGCAGTCCAGGAACTGATAGCCGCCTTCAATGGCTCTTTCCAAAAGCGCCCTGCTGTACTCGCAAAGAAAGCTGGTCAGATAATAGGTCCCCATTTCCATAGAACCGGTACGGGGCGCCCGCAGACGGACCGTAAAGATTCCCGGCAGGTCAAGCAGGACTTCCGGGACTAAGCTGCATACATTTCCCACACATATGCGCCCCTCTTTCTGTGCTCTTCGGACCAGTTCGTTATTTGCCTCGTCCAGCAGCTTTTCAAAATAATACAAATGTTTTAAATCTTTCATACACGCTCCTTTTGTGATGAAAATACACGTTCTCATCGTGATAAGAATCTCCTACGACAAATCCCCACTTCTTTTTTACCGCTTTGCCGTCCGCTTTTTAGCCTTCCAGCAGCCTTACGCTCTCCAAAACCTTACGCGCCCCCTGAACGATCGCCGCGTCATCCGGCAGGTAAAATACATTCTCCCCTTTTAGGTCAAACTCCACAAGGGAAGGATCGGCCAAAATCTCTGCCAGGACCGGAAGTCCTCCCAAATCCATATACTCCGCCACATCCAGATCCGGCAGGCGGTTCAGTATGACGCCGGTCTCCTCATACATCACAAGCTCGTCCGCCACCTTTTTGATCGTCTGGACAACCTGCGTCCCTTTCCTGCTGGAATCCGTGATCAGCAGCAGATGGGTGACTTTCTCCATCACACGGCGGTTGATCTGCTCGATCCCGGCCTCGCCGTCGATCACAATGTAATCGAAATTGGATGACAGGATCCGGATGACTTCTTTCAAATAACTGTTGATCTTACAATAGCAGCCTGCCGCCTCCGGTCTTCCTATGGCAATAAAAGAAAACCCGTCCTGCTCCACCAGCGCGTCAAAGATCCGATATCTAGCTTCTCCTAAAAGTTCCACCGCAGCTTTCGCATTTCCTTCTTCCGCGTTCGCGACCACTTCCTTCCGGATATCATCCACCGTCATCTCCACGTGGATCCCAAGCGCTGTAGAAAGCCCTACTGCCGGATCTGCATCGATCGCCAGAATCTTTTTATCCGGAAATGATGAGACCAGCACCTTGACCATCGCCGCAGCCAGCGAAGTCTTTCCCACGCCGCCCTTTCCGGCCATGGCAATGATTTTCGTGTCCATCGCACTCCCTCCTGACTAAATCATATTACGCAATCATGTTTACCCCTGCCTGTGCCTCTCCTCTGTTAACTGCCCGTAAGATTCGGCACAAAATCCCTTATTATCTATTTTCTAACACACGTTCCTCGTTGTAAATTGACAAAATTCCCAAATTTACAGGCGTGTTTTTTATGGTCATGGTCAGACCAGATTTTCATTGACATTTATGCACGATTTTGATAGGGTATACATAAGAAACCGGGGAACCATTTTGGTTCCGTTCTGAGCCAGGATATACAAAGGAGTCCGTCATGAAATTCAAGAAAATAAACGCACTGTCTATCAAAGAATTATTTATCTCGCAGATTGAAGAGATGATCCTCTCCGGGGAATTAGAACCAGGAGAAAAACTACCTACAGAAAGAGAGATTGCCGATGAGATGAATATCAGCAAGACGATCGTGCATGAGGGGATCCGGGAATTGTCACGGATCGGTTTTCTGGATGTCATCTCCAGAAAAGGCGTGTACGTGGCAGATTATACCAGCACCGGGAACCTGGATACCCTGTTTGCGATCATCCGCTACCGGGGAGGCATGCCGGATAAGAAGATGATCAACAGCCTTTTGGATGTCCGGCTATATCTGGAATGCCCGGCCCTGGAAATCCTTGCCGAAAAACATACGGAAAAAGATTTCCAGCAGCTTGAGGCGCTGCTGGAACAGATGAAAGAGGCCGTTTCCAAGGATATCGAGACATTTGCTACCTCTCTGTTCCTCTTCCGCAGGACCATCGTTGTATTGAGCGGAAACTGCATCTCCCCTCTGGTTATGAATGCCTTTTTTACCGCATCCATATCTGCCTGGACGAATTACTGCGAACTCATCGGACGGGAACAAATTTTTGAAAATCTGACAAAAACCACGCAGTGTCTGCGAGATGGCGATGCCGACACGGCGGAAGAACTCTTCCGAAGCCATATTGAACGTTTCCGGGAGCATATTTTGATGTAGGCTGACCGGCCACGGACTGTAACGCATCCAGCCCATTGAAAAGCCGCCTGGAAAAGTATTTACTTTTTTCGTGTTGTCTGATATAGTAGTCAAGTGAATATAAATCGGACAATGCCACTCTGGCATCCGTCACTTCCGGCATTTCGCCATATTTCACTGAAAGCGTAAATTATTGACCACTGTTTACAAAAGAAAGGATTTGTGTTTTATGACAGAAAAACTTGAACTCGACAACATCAAATTATGGGATGAAATCCTCAAAGCGATTGTGGATGTCATGCCGGAGCAGCTTTTTCCTCTCTTCAAAGAAGTATATGGAAAGGAATATCCCAGAGGAACGCCAATCACATTGCTTGCCACAGAATATTCCACTTATCAGGAAAATCCTGATGCCCGGCCCAGTTCCCGCCTGACTGATATTACATTACTGGTGAATGGTACGGATTATTATCATCTGGAATGTCAGATGCGTAATGAACAGGAAATGGTCGTCCGCATGATTGCATACGACCTGCATATTGCTATGCAGCATATAACTTCTACGGATAAAAAAACAGACGGATTTGTCATGCATTTCCCACGTTCTGCTGTAATCTATCCGGCAGTAAATCAACATCTCCCGGAATTTCTCCAGTGCCGTATCATCTTTCAGGATGGCAGCGAACATATTTACCAGGTTCCTACTGTCAGGATTCAATCTTATTCTTTAAAGGAAATCCATGAAAAGCATCTGACAATCTTCATCCCCTATGTACTGCTCCGGCTACGTCCCAAATTAGACCCAAAGAGAACGCATCCACTGACCAAAAAAGAATTGACAGCCCTTGTGAATGAAGCTATATTAGTATTAACAGATGAACTACAGAACGGATATCTGACAGAACGGGAATTTGATGATTATATCAATCTCTTCCACTCTGCTGCGAAAAGAATATTCGAGGCCGAAAAACACTCTGAATTCCGAAAGGTGGTGGATTTTATGACAAAACCTTTGATCGAATTACCCAGCGTCCGCGAAAAAAGGCTGCGTGCCGAGAATGATGCATTACGTGCTGAAAAGGATGCATTATGTGCTGAAAAGGATGCGTTACATGCTGAAAAGGATGCGTTACGTGCTGAAAAGGATGCCGAACTTGCTAAAAAAGAGGCCGAACTTGTCCGGATGAGAGATCTGCTGAGTAGGTATCACATTACAGAAGTCTCATAAGGACTATTTTCATTAGCCAACAACGTCAGAAACTTTATACATGTGTTATAAGCAGGACATATTTTGCCGTATGCCCTGCTGTTTTTATATCATTGATCATCGTATGCAGAAAAGCCGCCAGAGATTTTTTATATGTCATATCATTTTCCCATATCCCCTGGCTCTAATACCTCCGCGCACTCCTTCAGATGATCCACAACCGTAAGATGCTGTGGGCAGGTGCGTTCACATTGCCCGCATCCGATACATTCCGATGCCCTTCCTTTCCCGGCAACCGCGCCCTGGTAGTCTGACACCGCCTCCGCCATCTGCCCGTTGCCCAGCCGCTTGTTCATGGCAGAAAAGATTTCGGGTATGGGGATACTCTTCGGACATCCTTCCACACAATAATGGCATGCCGTACATGGGATGGTTGAAGACTTTCCAAGGAGACGCTGGGCTTCCTGGATAATTTTTTGTTCTTCCTCGTTCAGCGGCCGGAAATGCTTCATATAAGAAAGGTTATCTTTCATCTGCTCTGTATTGGACATGCCGGAGAGTACCGTAATAATTCCATCCAAAGATGCCGCAAACCGGATTGCCCATGAAGCGCAGGACATATCCGGATGATATCCCTGGAGCAGCTTTTTCACCGCTGCCTGCGGCTTTGCAAGAGAACCACCCTTCACCGGTTCCATCACAACAATGGATTTTCCATATTTCCGGGCCACTTCATAGTTTGCCCTTGCCGTAACAGAAGGCCTTTCCCAATCTGCATAATTAATCTGCAGCTGCACAAAATCCACTTCCGGATGTTCGATCAGAAGCTGTTCTAAAAGTTTTGGTTCCGCATGGAACGAAAAGCCAAAATATTTGACCAGTCCTTTTTCCTTCTGCTCCTTCACAAAATCCCATATATGGAATTTATCATATCTTTTATAGTTAGCTTCCATAAACAAATCAACCATCTGCTTCACCTGTTCTATATCTGTAGACAAACCTTTCTTCGGCAGACGCATCAGCCCAAAGCCAAGCTTCGGGACTTCTTTTCCAAAATAATCTGCTCAAAATCATGGAGTGTTTTCTTTCCTGTATAAATTTCAAATCGTTCCAGATCCTGATGGAATCCTGGTATGTCCGTAAGAATCCTGGTATAAGAAATAATATAATGGTCTCCTTCCTGAACCGTATTTTCTACGATCTCATTCCGGATCCCGCTGTATTTTTCCAGTACCGCATGATATTCTTTCTCTGTCATCCATGTACACCATGCCAGTTCAATCGGAGAATAATCCCCTTCCCGGCATACATGATATTCCGGTATATTTGTAAAAATGCTTTGTAATAAGATAGACTTTCCTGTCCCCTGAAGACCTTCTATAAAAATATTTTTCATATGTTTCTCCCTTCCAGATCCTTGTTCCCGTGTTCCTATACAAAAAAAGAACCGTTTGCTGCCAAACAGTCCTATTATATCCTATCACCTCATAAACACAATATTACAGCTGCCAAAGCCAGACACAGCCTCCGGCCCTGCACCTGTTGGAAATGTATTTTTTCACACAAAAAGAGAGGTTATGAGGACATAATCCACCTTTGGCAATATGGTCAAAACAGTATGCATATCCCTGATCCATACTGCAAAAAACTTCATGTACTCAAAAGTAGATTATCTCCTTATCTTTTCACCTCTCTCTTCAAGATGCTATCAGCTTAACATCCTCTAATCCATTTGTCAATAAGAAAATCCTAATTCAAATTTTACCGTCCGGTTACAGTTCACAGCCCAACCGGCCGCGAACAGTAACTACCGTCCCGCCTGTCTTCTATCCAGCTCCGCACGGATTTCCGGATATTTTTTATCCAGGTCATATGGGATAAGAACAACTACGCACAGGATTGTTGCAATCAGGGAAAGTCCGCCGAATGCAAAATTGATCGCCGCGCAGGCTTTCGGGAACTGCTCCGTGATACTCTGCCCTGCAGCAATCGCCGTATCCATTGCCGAAGCATCATATGCCCCCCATACAAGGAGCGCTGAGATCAGCGCTGACGCAGAGGCAGAAGCCAGCTTATTTAAAAATCCAGTAATCGCATTCTGCGTTCCGCCCATATTTTTCCCGAATTTGTATTCCGTGTAGTCAAATACATCCGGAAGCATGGAGAAGAACATGGACTGGCGGAAACCAAATCCAAAGCCGATCAGCGCCAACGCTGCCGTAGCGACAGTCACATTGGAGGTCAGGAACAAGATCAGATATCCTACACAGTCTACAATCGCGCCAAACTGCATCAGTTTCACTTTATGGATCCCACGGCCGTTTAATGCAGCAGCAAGGATCATCGTCGGGATCGCACAGATCGTCAGCAGTGACAATGCAATAGACATCGCGCTTTCATTTCCAATGATATATTTATAATAGTACTGCATAGCGCCGTACATCCCCAGGTAACCTACAAACAGACAGTAGCATAACCCTAAAATCAAGATGAAATATTTGCTCTTAAACACATGTCCCATATCTTCCATAAAAGAAGATTTCTGTGCAGCCGTTGTAGGCGGATTGATCTCTACGATGCTGAACACACAGATGCAGAAAATCGCTACCACCATGAGCCCCAGTACAATGTTCGTATTCCGGTAACCCGCCGCCAGTGCCGCGCCGGAAGCATCTTTGGAGCCTGCAAAATAATAAACCAAAGGCAATGTAAACAGAGAAGATGTCAAGGAGCCAAGGTTTGAAAATACGGTACGTGAAGTTGCAATCTTTGTACGTTCGGCAGGATCATCAGACAACGCGGAAACAATTGGCGCCATAGGGATATTTACCAGTGTATATCCAAATGAGAAAATGATGTAGGTAATATAAGCCCATGCCAGTTTTGCCCCTGCGCTCCATGCTGTAGGCACGGAAAATACTAAAACCATGCCCACTGCCAATACAGGCGCGCCAAACAGCATCCATGGACGGTAACGTCCCATTTTGGTGTCTGTACGGTCGATAAATACACCTACCATATAATCTGTAAACGCATCAATAAATTTTGTGACAACAAACATAAAACCTACCGCGCCGGCTTCAAGGCCCGCACAGTTCGTATAATAGAACAATAGATAAGTATTGGCAAGCAGATATGCCAGATTGCAGGCATAGTCGCTGATTCCGAAACCAATACGCTGTCTCCATTTAAATTTGGCCGTTTTATAATAAGAAGATTCATGTTTTAAAATCTGCATAGATTTTCCCTCCTCTACGATTACTCCGCATTTGCTTTCTTACTCATTCATTTTTTTCAGTACATAGGCTGCCTGTTCTTTTGTCATCATGGGTGCGCCGAGGAATGGCTCTGTTACTTTATAGTACGGAAGCGGCACACAGAGGCAGCACCATTCAAAGGTATCCTGGTTCATCATATTTTCTACCTGGGGCGGCAGGTCTGCTTTTAAGATCTCATGGTATTTCTCGCTGGCGATAAACCATGCAAGCGGCGTCATTTCCGTATAGATAAACGGCTTGTCCCCACCGGTCACCATCAGAAGCTCCCGGTAAAGGATCTCTGAGGAAGAAGTCCCGATACATAATTCATAGCCGCCGTCCTCCACGATCCATTGATCCTGGGAGACGGAGAAGAACTCGAATGCCTTTCGGTCTAATTTCAGCACAGCGTCCCGGCTCTCGCCCACATCCAGCGAAACCTTGCAGAATGCTTTCAGTTCTTTTACCGGGTGGTCCGTAATGGAATCGGGATGTGCCACATAAAGCTGGATGACCTGGCTGCCCGGACGTTTCCCTGTATTTTTGACCGGAATACGGATTTCCAGAGTTTCAGCCGGGGTGACATTGCGCTTTGACAGCACAGGCTTTCCAATCTCAAAGCTGGTATAGCTCAGTCCATACCCAAATGGATACAATACCGGAAGTTTCCGTTTTTCATACCAGCGGTATCCCACATAGATTCCTTCCCCATACATGACGTCCGGCATGTCCTTACAGCCGCGGCAGAAATTGAGATATGCCGGTGTATGCTCTTCGCAGACAGGCCATGTCTCCGCCAGGCGTCCGCCTGGTTCCGCGTCTCCGAACAGGATGTTCACCGTTGCAGGCGCCACCGCTTCTCCTCCAAGGCTGTTGTACACGACTGCCGCTACCTTGTCCTCCCAGCGTGAGATATCCAGCACACTGCCGCAGGATAAGACCAGAATGATGTTGTCCGTAACCTTCGTAAGTTCGTCCAGAAGCCTGCGCTGTCCCTCCGGGAGCCGGATATCCGCACGGTCATATCCTTCCGACTCATAGCAATAGCCAAGTCCTGCAAATACAACGACCTTGTCCGCTGCTTTTGCCGCCTCCACAGCCTCCGCGATCAATTCCGGTACGGCAGGTTCCACAGGTGGGAAATCATGGATCAGCTGATATCCGGGGACATAGCGTACATCCGGCACGATTTCTTTCACCGCATCCAGATAAGTATCAATGCGATACCCGTTCATATGCCCGGAACCGCCTCCCATATAGGAAGGATCTTCTGCCAGTTTCCCGACCAGAAGCAGCTTCTGCTGCGTTTTTTCCAAAGGCAGGATCCCGTTATTCTTTAAAAGCACGATACATTTTTCCGCTGCTGTACAGGCAAGGGTATGAAGCTGCTCCATATCCGTCTCTGCCGGAGCCGTTTCATACAATTTTTCCACCAGGTCAAATACACGTTCCAGCCCGGTATCAATGGTTTCTTCCTTTACCCGTCCTGCTTTCACGGCTTCAAAAAGCTCCTGTGAATGGATCGCCATCGGCGCCAGCTCAATATCCATCATGCCGCAGTTATGCCCTGCTTCTTTGTTATGATGGATGGCAGCAAAATCGGAAACGACAACGCCGTCAAATCCAAGGTCTTTCCTTAACAGGTCACAGATATGCTGGTTGGAATTGACCCACTCTCCATTGACTTGGTTATAAGAAGACATGATGGAAAGTGGTTTTCCTTTTGCCATTGCAAGTTCGAAAGCCCTAAGATACACTTCCCGCAGAGCCCTCTCGGAAACCACGGAATTCGTCGTCATCCGTTCAAACTCCTGATTATTGCAGATAAAATGCTTAAGCGTAGCCGCCACGCCTTGACTCTGCAGCCCCTGGATATAAGAGCCTGCCAGTTCCCCCGCCAGAACCGGGTCTTCCGAGAAATACTCAAAATTCCGTCCGCACAGAGGGCTTCTCTTGATGTTTACGCCTGGACGGAATAACCAGTTGACCATCGTTGGGTTTGCCCGGCATTCCTGTGCAAAATAAGTTCCTGTCTCATAGGCAAGCTCTTCATCCCAGCTCATGGCAAGACAGGCATCCGACGGAAATGCCACCGGATGATATTCACCATCACCCTCTGCCGGCCTTCCCGAGCGGAAATAATCTGCCCCGCCCCGGGGATTGTCTTGTGGGACACTACCCTCCAGCCCAAGCCTGGGTACGCGTCCGAAGCTTCCGTCTGCCTGGGCGCATAGGGAACACTTTTCCTCCAGGGTCAGCTGTGCGAGGATTTCTTTCGCTTTTTTACTCATAAAAAACCACCTCTCTCTTTTATACACGCCCAGGCTCTCCCTTGCCCCTGCCTTTGCTGTAGAGATCCTGAGCGTATATTTGTCGAAGCACACTCCGAATGTCTCTTGATTTTTCCGGGTCTGCTTTCGTTGACAAAAATATACTGTATTTTCCGGCGCAAAACAATTGGCAGGTTTATACTCTTTTATTGACAATTTTTGACCTCCACGATACAATCAAAACGAATCAGATATCGAAAAGTCGGAGGCTGCCATGGAAAATTTTGATATGATCTTGAAGTATTTGAATACATATAATGAAGATGAATTATTTTACAAGAAATATTATGAATTGCAGGATGATCCCAAAAAGCTGGATCAGTTTGTCCAGGATTTTGGCATGCAGAAGATCAAAGAACGCCGCCTGATCGTGCCGCATCTGCAGATTTACCCGGTCGAGCAAACGGAGTCTTATGAAAACCTGTCAATTTCCGAACAGGATTTGTTTGATGATAAAATGAGTAACCGGGATGCGTTTTTGAGCAAGCACAACCGCTATTCCCCTGTATATTTGCATACCCATAATTATTTCGAGCTGTTCTATGTGATGACCGGGCAATGCCATCAAAAAATACGTGATGAGTACATGACCCTCCATGCAGGGGATTTGTGCTTTATCGCGCCATATACCCAGCATACCCTGGAGGTGTTCGACGACAGCATCGTGATCAATATCCTGATCCGCATCTCTACATTCGACGATATCTTTTTTAACCTGCTCCGGAGCAAAAATGTCCTTTCCCTGTTTTTTATGAACAGCCTGTATACCTCCCGGCAGATGGACTATCTTCTTTTCCAGACCCATGTGGACGAGGACATTTACACCGGAATCTTGTCCATGATGATGGAGCAGATGGCGGACGATGAATACACAAACCGTATCATCTACAGCCTGTTAAGCGTATTTTTCACAAAGCTTGTACGGAAATATGGGAAGACCGCGACTTACTCCATGGAGCATAAAAATACCGATTCCCACCTGCAGGACATCATTTCCTACATTTATGACCACTACCAGTCTGTTACATTAAACGATCTGGCAGAGCATTTCCATTTTACCACAGCCTATTGCTCCCGGCTGATCAAAAACCATACAGGGCGGAATTTCAAAGATTTGCTGAAAGATATCCGTCTTCGCAAGGCACAGAATATGCTGCTCACCACGAACGCAAAGATTTCCGATATCAGCAGCCGCCTTGGATATGAGAATAAAGAAAGCTTCAACCGTCTGTTCAAACAGCATTATGGGATGTCCCCCAGCGCATACAGGGAAAGGGCGGACGGACTTCGTCCGATAATATATAATTAAATAAAATCTGTATCTATGCGTTCCTCATATACCGGCGGCTGTATATCCTGCTCCTTTCCAGCCTGCATATTTTTCAACAGCCATGCCATATTCTGTGCCAGTGACCGCATGGTCTGCAAACCTTCTTCATCCTTCCGCACATCATCCGGTGTATACCCATGCACCTGATTCCAATATTGAGAGCCCACCGTGTGCATATTGCTGATCCCAAAACATTTGTTCAGCCTGTCAAAAGCAGCGCTGGCTCCACCCCGGCGGCAGGAAACCACAGATGCCGCCAGTTTCCCCGCCATGCGGCTTTCACTACAGTAAAACAAACGATCAAGAAAAGCACAGAGCTGTCCAGACGGACCGGCATAGTATACCGGAGAACCCACCACTATCCCATCATATTCATCCAGTTTTTCTAAAATCTCATTTACTTTGTCATCAAATACACATCTTCCTGTCGTGGAACATTTTCCACAGTCAATGCAGCCCGCCATCGGTTTTTTCCCAAGATGCAGAAATTCTGATTCCACATCATTTCGTGAAAGTGTATCTGCAATCTCCTTCAATGCCGTATAAGTGCAGCCATGCTCATTAGGGCTGCCATTGATCAATAAGATTTTGCTCATACTATATCCTCCTTTATTTTGCAGGGCGAAGCTAAGAGTAGCCGTTCCACGAAAAGAGTGCTTCTTCTGCCTCATTGCCATACACCTGCTCCACTTCGCAGATATACAGATAGTGGTCGCCGGTTTCATGATATTCTTTCATGCGGCACTGGATTGCTACCCGGCTGTGCGATGGAATCTGAATCTTGCTTCCCTCCACATTGGCAAGTTCAATGCCAAACTTACCAGCCTTATCGGTGTCTCTGCCGGTTGTGCTGCCACAGCCCATTACAGCATCCGCGATTACAGCGCCGGGAACTGTCACGATCACCCTGCCAGTTTCACGGACACGCTCACCACT
Source organism: uncultured Lachnospiraceae bacterium (assembly GCA_910589385.1). Lineage (GTDB taxonomy): Bacteria > Bacillota > Clostridia > Lachnospirales > Lachnospiraceae > Schaedlerella. The sequence goes on along the minus strand of CAJUTU010000020.1, from coordinate 4,659 downwards.
GTAAGAAGTCTTTGCCATTGCGAAGGCGATCATGTTTGGATTAAAGGACAGGTATGTCCACCACGATACCGTGGCAAGATTCGTGCTGCCGTCCGGCTTTTCGGTACAGACAACAGTAACAGGATTCGGAGAGGTCAGGCGTGATGCCTGTGCTAATTTGATTTTTTCCATTTTATTTATCCCCTTTCTGTTCCCTTATTGGATTGATCTTCCCAATTCATAAGCCTGTGCAAGTTCCGGCTTGCCCTTAATGTCGCCAGCTTCACCGTTGCCGCCTGCCAGAACGTGGCCAAGATTTTCCCATTTCAGGTGTTCCATCAGATGGTCGTAATAAAGTACAACATCTTCAAAGCCATTTCCCTCTGCCGCCATCAGCAGGGCTGACGCTCTTCCATGACCACGCAGGAGATTCCCATCCCCTTCTTCCAGAGCAAACAGCCGGTCAACTGCCGTGCGGATCTGGCCGCTCATATTCCAATAATACAGTGGAGATGCCAGTATGATCGCATCGCACTCCCTGACCGCCGGATAAATCTGGTTCATATCATCTTTCTGGACACATGGACATTCCCTGCTGCTGTGGCCGCCAAAGCACCCTTTACACCCATGAATATCCATCCCTGAAAGGAAAAACTCTGTCACCGTATGTCCGGCCTCCTGCGCTCCTTTCCAGAAACTTCCTTATTTGCAACAAAGAAAGAGTACAGCTCATCAATGATGTTTTTGATCTGTCCCGGAATGGAAAACCAGTATACCGGCATGGAAAACAACTCCTGTTTCAGTTTTGAATTGATAGAACTGCTCAATGGAACCATGCTCCAAGACTACAGCCTTTGCTGTGGGATTGACTTTTCCTGCTGTCGATATTATAATTATAGCGTGAATAAAACCAAAAACAAGTACGCATATTTAGGTGCTATACTTACAATCACACTATATACTTACCAAAAGGAGAGTGTAATATGGATAAGAGATGTATATCAGCGGAATGCCTGAGCGACACTGGTTTCAGCTATACGTTGTCACTGATTAACGGGAAATACAAAATGACAATACTTTATACATTAATGGAATTTGATGTGGTTCGGTTCAATGAAATGAAAAAATATATCGGGGGGATTTCCTATAAGACGTTAAGTACCACGCTGAAAGAATTAGAAGCAGACCAGTTAGTGCATCGGAAGGAATACCCGCAGATCCCCCCTAAAGTAGAGTACAGTCTGACGGAACGCGGGAAATCCCTGATTCCTATTTTGGATAGGATGTGTGAGTGGGGAGATAAAAACAGAATTTGATAATTCAATTATTGTGGATATGTTCCCGTAGAACCGTATGCATTTATTATCTTCGCACCTTCTTTCTAATGATCATAGAAATCAGCATAGTCACTATTCCTAAAGCGAGATAGACCACCGCATACAAAATGAATGCCAGTTCCTCCACATCAAAAAATATCCATGTGCCGATTAGGAACAGTACCGCAGAAATAACTGGCTGGCTCCACAGATGCTTCACATCTTTTCCTGCAAAAATTCCAATAGTCACGGCGTAAATTGGATTAACGGCAAAAAACAAAAGCAGGCAGACGGCCATTCCTGCATCGCCTTTTACAAAAATAACCGCAAGCCACGGCAAGGCCAGCATGACTACCGTCGAAGCCGCCAACCATAAAATAAAATCCTTTTTCATAATGTTACAGAAACCTCCTCCAATTTTATACAACATCCCCTCTCCCGTTCAGAACCGCCTCTGCAAAATAGGATGCAAAGATTATATTTTCACATCCGGCCCTTCCGCCGTGCCAGATTTCCCGGACACCATTGATATGATGCTCTCGTCAGCAAAAATCTCATCCAGCACATCAGACGGAATCGGCTTGCCATATGTCTATCCGGGTACTTTCTCTTTTATGACACTGGAAACCATATTTGCAAGTTTTACTTTCGAATCCATAATTTGCTTTATAAATGCAGCCTTTTTATAAGGGCAGCGGACAAGAAAACGATTGTCCCGGCTGCCATTACCGCCGCTGCATATCCTTGAAACAGGATTGATGGCATGTTTAGCAGCAGGAAACATATCAGCAGATATACTGTCTCAAATGCCCGCCGTGACTTGGAATATTCTCCCAAAAAACACGCCAGTGCGGGTACAAAAAGCGAAAACACAATATAACAGCACGAACATAAAAATTTCTGTTCCATAAAACATCTTATGGCAACAGGTGCAGAAAGTATAAATAATATAACCGCTCCCCATAAATAACAATACAGCGCCTGCCAGGCTAAAGAAAACCTCATGGTCATGAAGCATTCTGTTAAGCCGTTCTCATGCTCCCGGCATCCCATCTGCGAAAATAAGGCCACTGAACAGATCAGCATGATAATCCACAAATACCCCTGCACATATTGTAACGGGGCAAAAAAGCTGTATATCCACAATCCTGCATTGACGATAAAACAACTTTTGGGCAGGCTTTTTAAGAGCAGCCTGCACTCCATCATGAATTGGTTTGTACAGTAATGGCTTTTCCGTCCTTTTTCCCGTGGGCTACGGGAAGATGCCTTTTTCCTTTTTTCTGCCGTTTCCAGCAGAATGGCCGCTGACAGGATGAGTGCCATGCTTATGGCGGTCAGAATAACCTTATCCATAAGATACCGCCAGTTCCACAAAAGGCCGTGAAAAACCAGCTCCTGCCCACCTTTACTGTCTGCAAACATCCCTCCGGGTACAAGTATGCCTGTTTCCTGCACTCCCCGCCCAATTATCGGAACCACGGCATCATTGATGCTGTCCATAACCCATCTGTAATTCCCATAATCGAATGCCCTAAGCGGAGAATTGTCATACCCACTGGCTGAATAATTGACAAGGAACATTACAAAAAGGGCTGTAAGCCCAACAGCATTCCCAGCCTTGCTGCTGATAAAGGGAACGCTCTCCAGCAGGACTGCAAAAGCACATGCAAAGACAATCCCCGGATAGATGCCCATAAAAGGGCTGATAAAATCATAAAACGGAAACAGCTGATCCGGGAACCGGAAGGGAAACATAAGGGCAGCGCCAAGCATTACAAACAGCCACATAATGGTAAGCACTGATAAATTGGAAAGAAATTTCCCAATGACATAATTCCCCTTTTTCATATTCATGGCCTGCAGGCTATACAACAGGCCGCTGTTCCTGTCCATGCTGATATTGTTTTTTACAAAAGAAAACCCGGTCATGGGAAACAGCACCCCGCCGCATAAGGCTATGGAAATGGGTATCCATGACGGATTGGATCCCTGGCTGAATATGCCCGGCTCCATGCAGATAGATACCAGCGGCGCTTTCACATCGGGAACGGAAAAGAACGCAAGGAACATGGCAAATATACACATGGCCAGAAACGAAGACCGCCTTACCCGTTCCAACAGATCCGCTTTCATTACCTGATAAATGATATAAGGTTCCATAGTCACCCCTCCATAACAAACAGGCAGGCATCCTCCAATGTGCTGTTTACCGGGACTGCCTGCTTCTCAGGCTTTTTCCGGCTGACCTGCCGTATGTGGATTCCGCCCTCAGTCTGTACCATGCTGCTGATACCTTTCCTATCTTCCTGCAGCGATGGCAGCATATACTCCCATACACACCCTTTGGCCCTTGCAATGAGTTCTTCCGGGCTGTCATTAAAGACAAGACTGCCCTGCTGAAGCAACAGTATCCGGGAGGCAACCGCCTCAATATCCGATACGATATGCGTTGACAGAATGACAATCCGCTCCCTGGATAAACGCGACAGGATATTGCGGACTGCAACCCTTTCTTCCGGGTCTAACCCAGTGGTAGGCTCATCTATAATGATGATCTGCGGGTCACCTATCAAAGCGCAGATAATGCCTGCCCTCTGCTTCATACCGCCGGAGCAGTTCCCCATACGCTTATCCTTCGCATCCTCCAGATGAAAAGCCGCCAGAAGATTGTTTATCTGTTTTTCTGAATCTTTCTTTTTTACCCCTTTTACGGATGCAATATAGGATAGATATTCAAGAACCGTCAGGTTCGGGTAAGCAGAAACCTCCTGTGGGAGATAGCCTGCCGTACTCCTCATGACATCAGGTTTTTTCACAATATCCTGCCCGTCCAGCAGGATACGCCCGCTTGTGGGCTTCAGGATTGTAGAAATAAGTTTCAGGAGTGTGGTCTTTCCTGCCCCGTTCTTCCCGACCAGCCCTACAAGCTGCCCGCTATGCAGCGTGGCATTAACATTCCTGAGAGCGGTTTTATCTTTATATTCTTTCGTGATGTCCTCTAAAACCAGTTCCATAATAACAGCCGCCTTTCCATAATATTTTTACTGCCCTTCCGGTTCCAGCTGACCGCCGTCTTTAGACGGGGTTTCAATGATGATATCCTGTGAAAGCCCATGCAGCAGTTCCTTCGTGATCTGCAATTCAAAATCTTCCAGTGCATAATATTTCATGGCCTTGCCGCTTCCCGATATTTCCATTGCGCTGGTGACAAGCCGGGCAGTTTCCAGCTTCTTTAAATGCATATAAAGCAGGGGCCTGCTGATATTTACCAGACGAGCCAGCTCGCTCACATACTGCCGCCCTTCTGCCAGTATGCCGATGATCTTTATCCGTACCGGGTGTGAAAGGGCATCAAAAACGC
>CAJUTU010000019.1 GCA_910589385.1 uncultured Lachnospiraceae bacterium | reverse complement strand
TCAATCCTGATTTGGTTAAAATGACTAATAGCTGGTAATTTTCAAACACGCTCTAATATAAATTAACAGTAAAAACATATCTCTCCAAAATATCCATACCATTTTTGCATAATTTCATTACTATTTGCTTCGATAAATGCTAACAGCTTTCTTAAATCTTTGGCAGATATTTGTGAATTGTTATTACAAATAAGTGCTTTTCCTTTTTTTGTTATCCATATTTTCGTTGAATTTGCTCTTGGATTATGTTCCGCAATATGAACATGAATCGGCTCTGTTGGTTTATTCTCGTTTGACCAAAAGAAAATAATATAACCACCAAACTTAAAAATTTGAGGCATTTGCAAATCCTCCTTCTTTTGCAAATTCAATAATTAAATGAGCATTATTTTCAATAAACTCTTTATAATAAACCATTTCCTCATCAGAAAAACCAACTATATCTTCCCATGTATAATCCGGTAAGTAACATGTCGCATTATGAAAACCATCATAAACAGCTTTTTCAATATATACTTTAACCCTCCCATCCGCTCTCATTTCCGAATGAACTACTTCCGTTGTATCGCTTAGTGTTGCATAAGGATATACCATATTACCAACCTCCATAAACCTATCCGATTTTTTATATCACTACTATACCACAGCCTGGATCCTATATCCACATTTTTCTCCAAAACTGTAAAAAATAGGGCATACCAGATATTTTACTATCCGATATGCCCTAAAAATCTCACTACTCAAAACTTCTTAATATTGCAACAATTTCTTGTCAAATTCCATCTGCAACATCAAGTATTAAATCCGACAATTCTTTTTGAGTATAATCAAGTTCATGTCCGTTTAGTGCCAGAAAAACCAGCATAACATGAACCCCTATCCGCTTGTTGCCATCTACCATTGCATGATTTTTTACCAGTCCATAGCAAAGTCTTGCTGCCTTCGCTTGAATACCTGGATATAGTTCTTCACCGCCAAAAGATTGAAAGGGACTTTCCAGTGCGGAATCCAATACCCCTACATCCCTGATGCCATCACATCCACCTGTAGCTTCTATCAATTGAGAATGGAGCATTAAAACCTGTTCTCTGGTCAGCTTAATCATTTTGCAAGTACCTCATATGCATCCCTATTCTTTGCTATCAATCTTTTAGATATATTTAAAACGTCTTCATCCGATGCCACAGAATCCTTTTCAGCTTTGCTAAAATCAATCACAAGATACCTCGGCACATTATTTTTTAAGATGACAGCAGTACCATGTTCATCAACCAGCCTTGCCACTTTAGAAAAATTCTGATTCGCCTCAGTAATAGAAACCATTGTATTTGTATCAATTTTCATAATCAAACATCTCCCAAACCAAATATTTATATATAGTATATGTAATTTATAGGATAAATTCAACCTATTTTTATGTTATATAAAATATTTATAGGGTTATATTTCCAACAATCAATAGTTTATCCGTTTAATGTTTATTTAACAGGGCAGCAGGCAAGATTATCACCTGCCCCGTCTCCTACTCCTATGTACTGGTGCTTCTATCACAATCACATTCTCGGCCTGTTCCCTATCAGTCTTTTTACTAATGCCTACACCAAACTCAACTAAATATCCACGTTCCAGAGTCCCATCTTGAATCTGGGATACATGGGCAAAATAAGAATGCCCATCTACTTTTGACTTAATAAATCCAAAACCACGTTCTTTATCATATTTCGTTACGATTCCCCACATTCTCTCTTGAACAATGTCACTATCCTTGAACTCTCTCATACTTTTTATCCCCTTTGATCTTTTTATCTGTTATTACCGAAACATCAAATTTAATGACTCTTCTCTCCGGATACATCAATGGCTCCTGTGTCTTTGGATTCACACCTTTCCTTCTCTTTCGTATGTTAGATGAAAATTTCCCAAAGCCGTCAATTCTGATATCTTCCCCTTCAATCATGCATTCTGTCATTTCGTCAAACATTGTATTGATGATTTTCTCAATATCTTCCTTTCTGAGCCTTTCCTTACGTCCCACTTTTCCAATATTTACCTTTTCCCATACTTTTGTGATCAGTTCAGTTTTTACGATCATTCTTTTTATCCTCCTTCGCTTCTAAAATTTGCTTAACCTGATGTGCTGTCAAATCAAATCTCTTACCATATACAGGTTCCTTATCTTTCTGATTTTTAAAGATTGCATATCCACTGACTTTTAACGGATGATTTCTTGTGCTGCATTTCTTCACATAATAACCTTTCTTATCACCCAACTTTTTGAAATATGGTGTCATCCGTCTTTTGTCAGCAACCTCACGCCTTTTCTTTTTTACTTCATCCTTACTCATAGGCCGGACAGTTTCTTTAAGCCATACAAGCATTTCTTGAAGCATCTCGTTTGAAATACTGCCAGAATCATTTTCCCACCATTTCGTCCACTGTTCCCTCAAATACTTTACCGTATACTGTGCTTTTCTCCTGCCCATGGTCTTAAACCAATATGCCATGATCCACTTCTTTTCATTGAAAAAGTATATTTTGTTCTTCTTCCCTATTTTCTTGTTTGATGTTCCCTTTGTTGCTGTTTCCTTTACCGCCTTGTTTACTTTGTTGTCTGCCATTATGCCGACCTCCTGTTTCATTTTTTTGATGCTTTAATTATTTCTCCAAAGCCGTTCACAACGTCTTTGAAATTGCTGTTTCATGATTTACATGTTCCACAAGTCATAAGATGCCCCTGTGATGCGTTATACGGCTTATACAGACATTTTCTCCTTTGATGCATGGATTTTTACATCTGTAAATTTAGGCATCAAAATAAGCCTCACAATCAATCATATAACGACTGACTATGGGACTTATTTTGATGTCCAAATATTTAGTTTTTTCTTTCTCTGTGTCACGCTCTTTTACCGCACCATTTCCGCACCATTTATCTATTAAAGTATATGATGATATATGATGTTTTATGGACTTCAAGTTTCCGACAAACCCTTTATTTACGCCGTTTCATGGCAATTTATAATGTTATATAGAATTATATGAATTTAGGTTCAGGATTACGATTCCTAATTTCATATCACTCTCACATCTCCTTATATTTTATCATCTATATATATCGGAACATCCCTGGTCTCCATCAGAACAACCACTCCCAGCGGAAAAGAGATCTCCACTTCATCCTCTGCAAATTCATTGCTGACACACAAACTGTCATAAGGGGTAAGAACGTGATGCGACAAGGGATACTTTGCCCCTGTGATGCTGAAATCCAGTACAGTTCCTGACAGGGGAAAGACTGAAAAATAAGGGCCATATGCCTCTTTCTTTTTCAGGGTCACCCCATGATCCAGCAAACGGATCTGGTTATAACTATCCACAATACGCACATCTGCACCTGCATCCAGCGCCATTTTTAGGCATTGGACATTTGCCCATAAATGGTCTGCGCGGCTTCCCGTCGCCCCTGCCAGCAGAATACGCTTCCGTCCCAGCTCCAGTCCAAAGCGCAGGGCAATTTCTGTATCCGAAGCATCCTTGACAGGATTAAACTTCCGGATAGGGATATTCGTTCTTTCCCGGTAATAAGACACGATTTCCTCCGGCGTGCTGTCAAAATCTCCCACAATATAATCTGGGAGAATCCCATGTTCATATAAAAACACTAGTCCATGATCAGCGCCAATGATAAACTCTGTCTCTTCACTTTTTAAGATGTCTATAGCAAATTTTTCATCCAGCGCCCCTCCGCTGACAATAACCGTACGTTTATTCATAATCTTTAAAAATCTCCACAAAAGCAGACACATTTTCTGCAATATTTCCCCGGAATACTGAAGAGCCTGATACGATAACATTCGCGCCCGCCTCCAAAACATCCCTGACATTTCTATGATATACGCCTCCATCTACTTCCACGTCTGCATCCAGTCCACGCTCTTCAAGCAACGCCCTGAGCCTGCGGATCTTATCCAATGCCCCTGGAATAAAAGCCTGTCCGCCAAGCCCTGGCTCCACAGACATGACCAGAAACAATTCTGCTTGTCCCAGATAAGGGATAAGCACCTCTGCCGATGTACCAGGCTTGATCGTAATCCCCGCTTTCTTGCCACAGCCATGTATTTTATCAAGTACAGTCTGCACGTTTCCACAAGCTTCATAGTGGACATTCACAATATCTGCCCCTGCTTCACAAAACTTATCCACATATCGGATAGGATCTTCTATCATAAGATGTACATCCATGACCAAATCTTCTTTTCCCTGAATTGAAGCCAGTACTGGAAGCCCAAATGAAATATTCGGTACAAACATCCCGTCCATCACATCAAAATGCAGATATTTTGCCCCTTTATCCGCACAAACCTTAATTTGTTCCCCAAGCACATTAAAATCCGCCGCCAATATAGACGGTGCCAATATTCTATCCATATTCTGCTCCTTTATCGTTACAATTCACGACCGGTCAGGCTGTGGATTGCAGCCCCTTATCTTTTGCAGCCAATCTGCATAACAAACCAGGCGTCCGCCAGTCCGCCTTTTTTACAAAACACATGCCTGCCCCACGCTAATATCTTTTCTTTTCCTTTAACTCCCGGTACATCTCCAGATAGTTTCCATATCGGGTCCTTTGGATTTTCCCTTCCTCCACAGCCAGCTTAACCGCACATCCAGGCTCATGTATATGGTCACATCCATAATATCTACAGCTTCCTTCAAAAGCAGTAAACTCCCTGAAATATAATTTTAACTCTTCTTTTTCAAAATCATTGATATAGAGCGAACTAAAACCCGGCGTATCCATGATATAGGAATCCTTTTCTATCCGGATCAGCTCCGAATGCCGGGTCGTATGCCTGCCCCTCGCTATTTTTTTACTGATGCTGCCAGTCTCCATCTGCACTTCTGACTGTAGAAGATTGATCAAGGAAGACTTTCCCACCCCGGATGGCCCGGCGATCGCTGTTGTCTTACCACAAAGAAGTTTTCTCACACATTCAATATTCTCCTGTTTCAATGCACTGGACAACACAAGCGGATATCCACACGCACTATAGATATCCTTCAACTCTGCCATTTCCTCCTGGACAGCAATATCCTTTTTATTAAAACAAAGTACTACTGGTATCCCTTTTCTTTCCATCATCACAAGGAAACGATCCAACAGTTGGAAATGAGGTTTGGGGTCTGTCACAGCAAATACCACCAAAGCCTGGTCAATATTCGCCACAGCAGGACGCACCAGTTCGTTCTTTCTCGGCAGTATACGTTCAATATTCCCAGACTTTTCTCTTTCATCCAAAACACTGATCTCAACCTGATCCCCAACCAGGGGTTTTATTTTTTCTTTACGAAATCTTCCTTTCGCCTTACACTCATAAAGGCCGGATCCTACTATGTATACATAGTAGAATCCGGCAATTCCTTTCATAATTTTTCCTTCCATAAAACCTTCCATCAGTGAAATCCATATCTCCTGGCCGTCAAGGAGCGCCGCTGCTGACTACCAATCCGACAGTAGAGCCCTCCGCCGCCTCTCCGGTAACCGTCTGATATAGGACATACCCCTCACTCAACGTAGTACTGGACTCATATCCTACAACACTTCCAGAAAGCCCGGCTTGCGCAAGCATACTCATCGCCCGTTCCACAGACCTGCTTTGTACATCTGGTACAGCTACGGGCGGGCCCGGCTGGTTAGACTGGCCTGGCTGGGTCGTTTGATTTCCACCAGGATTGACCGACGGCTGTTCTGGCTCTTCCGGCTCTTTTGGCTCTTCCGGTTCCTCATCCTTTGGATCCTTTCCCTTACTTACAATATATGCCACTGTAGTACCCTTGGCTACCTTTGTCCCTGCTGCCGGATTCTGGTCTATGATCTGGCCTTCTTCATACTGGTCACTGTACTGTTCTCCAAATAAACTTCCCGCAAGCTGTGCACTGGAAAGAATTGCCGCGGCATCTTCCTTACTCCGTCCGATCAGGCTCGGCACAGAAACCTTGTCTGTCCCCTTACTCACGTAAATGATGATCCTGGTCCCTTCCACCACCTGTGCTCCTGCATTCGGGGAAGAACTGATGACCTTGCCGTTTTCCACATTATCGTCGCTCTTATACTCTACTTCTGGTACAAAACCGCTGTCTGTTATGGCCTTCTTCGCAGCCGCCTCATCCTGTCCTGCCACGTTTGGCACCTCTTTTTTCTGGGCAGTCTTACCAGTGCTGACCACGACTTTGACCTCTGTATTGACATCTACCTTTTCATCCTTTGAAGGACTATGGCTGATAATCTCACCACGCTCGAATTCCTCGGACTCTTCCCGTCCTCCTACGCCATATCCCAGTCCTACTTCTGATAAAGCTTTTTTTGCCTCTTCTTCAGTCTTGCCAACCAGATCCGGGACGCTCACCTGCTCGGTCTCCTGTTCTTCCTGGATGGGATTCTTGATATCAATTGCTTTAAACAGGCCTCCTGCCCTTGCGGCCATGAAAATCACTACAAGAGCGATGATCACTGCCGTAAGGATCATCAAAACTTTCAAGATCGTCCCGACACTGGAACCATTCCCATCGCCCCGCCCGCCTCTACGGTCGTACTCATCATAATCCTCATAATCGTCGTCGCCATAGTCATCATCATAGTCGTCATCATACTCATCTTCTTCCTCATAGTATTCCTGTTGATGGCTATAGTTCTGAATCCGTCTCTGATCCTCCTCCGACATCATGACCGTCTCATCCCCTCCAGGTACATACTCTGGATTATTTACAAAATCACCGTCCGGGTCAACCATGGAACGCTTCAAGTCTTGAATCAGTTCCTGGCAGTTCTGATATCGGTTCGCCGCATTTTTCTGTGTACATTTCAGTATAATGCATTCCAGGCTATAAGGGATATCCGGCACTTCCTTCACCGGCGACGGGACTTCCTCCTGCAGGTGTTTGATCGCTACCGTAACCGTAGAATCTCCGTCAAAGGGTACATGTCCGGTAACCATCTCATACATGGTGATCCCGGCGGAATAGATATCGCTCTTCTCATCTACAACGCCGCCTTTTGCATGTTCCGGTGAAGTATAATGTACCGACCCCATCACATTCGTACTGATCGTATGAGTTGCGGTAGTCGCCCTCGCGATTCCAAAATCCGTCACTTTGACTTTGCCGTCTTTCGAAATAATGATATTCTGTGGTTTAATATCCCGGTGGATGATATGTTGGTTGTGAGCCGCCTGGATCCCGGTCGCCATCTGGATAGAGATGCTGATCGTCTCGTTTACAGAAAGCTGGCCCTTTTTTTCAATATAATCCTTGAGAGTGATCCCTTCCACCAGCTCCATGACCATATAATACAAGCCGCGGTCCTGGCCGACATCATAGACATTTACAACATTCGGATGCATGAGCCCGGCTGCTGCCTGGGCCTCACTCAGAAACTTCTGGATAAACACTTCATCCGAACGGTAATCGCTTTTCAGCACCTTCACCGCTACATGACGGTTCAGCTTATGGTCTTTCCCCTTATAAACATCTGCCATTCCACCGGAACCGATGCGCTCAAGAATCTCATAACGTTTTCCTAAAAAAATACCTTCTTTTAACATATACTCACCTCATCCGTAAACGGTTCTGTCAGCACAACCCCGATATTATCTGTACCCCCATTTTCTTTTGCCGCTTCTACGAGGGAAGTTCCTGCTTCCACAATATCCCTTCCCCCCTGTACGATATGGAAAAGTTCTTCATCCTCCACCATATTGCTGAGTCCGTCTGTACACATCAGTATAATGTCGCCCTTTTTCAAGCGGTGCTCATAAAAATCCACGTCTACCGTATCCTTTGCCCCGATCGCACGTGTAATAATATTTTTATCCGGATGATGCTTCGCCTCCTCCGGCTTGATCCCTCCGAGCCGGACCATCTCTTCCACTAAAGAATGATCCTTGGTAAGCTGCGTGATCCCTTGATTGATCAAATACAGACGGCTGTCCCCTACATTTGCAAAATACATCATCTGATTCACGATCGTTGCCACAACGACCGTAGTACCCATCCCTTTGAGATGGGAATCCTGGGATGCTTTTTTTATGATTTCTTCATTCGCTTTTTTTATGGCAGAGACAATGGCCCTCTCTACATCTTGTTCATTGCTTTGATCCAGTTCTCTTTTTAAGACCTCCACGGTATATTTTGACGCATAATCCCCAGCCTGATGTCCGCCCATCCCGTCTGCCACTACAAATAAATTTGGAAGAGGCCCCAACGGATTGTCTGTCGTATAGACATAGTCCTGATTCACCTGTCTTACCATCCCTACGTCGGTTATTGAAAATGTCTTCATATCTGCCTCCTCTATCCAGCTCCCGGCATCAAGTCAATCCTCTCTTCTGTGTGTCAAGCTGCGCCGTCCGGAACTGCTTTTCTCTAAAACCATCGTCCGTGCAGCCTTTCCACTGCTGCACTACTCAGGTCTGTATGTATCGTCTTCTAAGCTGGCCGCAGGCTCCATCAATATCTGCGCCCATTTCTCTTCTTATAGTAACATTTATTCCGTTTTTTTCAAGTTTATTTTTGAAATTTTGTGCATTTTTACTGTCCGGTCTGATAAAATTACGTTCTTTTACCGGATTTACGGGTATTAAATTCAAATGGCAATTTCTGGGTTTTAATATGGAAACCAGTTCCTGTACATCCTCCTGCGTGTCATTAACACCATGGATCAAACTATATTCGAATGTAATTCGCCTTCCGGTCTCTTGAAAATAATTATCACATGCCTTCAAAAGCTCTTCCAAACCATATGCATCTGCCACAGGCATCAGCCTCCGTCTTTTCTCCTGTGTGGAGCCATGCAGCGAAAGAGCCAGCGTGATTTGTAGATGCTCCTGGGCCAGTTCATACATTTTGGGAATGATCCCACAGGTCGATACGGTAATGCTGCGCTGGCTGATATGCAGTCCGTGCTCCCCGGAAAGTATTTTCAGAAATATTAAAAGGTTCTGGTAATTGTCCAAAGGTTCTCCGGTTCCCATTACTACTACATTGGATACCCGTTCTCCCATGATTTTCTGAATCTGGTAAACCTGGCCCAGCATCTCCGAAGCCGAAAGATTGCGCTCCAGCCCGTCAATCCCCGAAGCACAGAACTTACACCCCATACGGCATCCCGCCTGAGATGAGATGCAGACTGAATTCCCATGATGATAACGCATCAGCACACTTTCCACCATATTATCATCATAAAGCCTAAAAAGGAATTTATTCGTGCCATCCAGATGAGATTCCTGCCTTTCCAGCATGATAACAGGAAGGATTTGGTATTGTTCCTGCAAACGCATACGAAAATTTTTAGGCAGGTTCCGCATTTCTGAAAAGTCATCTACCAGCTTCACATGCAGCCATTCATAAATCTGCCTGGCCCTGAATTTCGGCTCTCCAAGGACTTGCACCTCTTCCTGCAATTGTTCATATGTATATGCACAGATATCCTTTTTCATGTTTTCTTTTCATTTCCTTTTCTTTGCCAACATTTATGTTATCAGCGCTTGCTAACGCCTGTACGGTCCTCTTTTCGAAAACATGCCAGAAAAAAACCATCGCTTTTGTGAATACCAGGTAAAAGCTGGATCCACCCCTTTTCCTGCACGTCGCGCCTCAATTCTTCACAGAGCCTGTCCCGGATATCCTGAAGAGAAAATTCCGGGTACTGATCTAGAAACCAGTGTACATTGTCTCTGTTCTCTGCCGGATTGACTGTACATGTACTATATACCAAAGTTCCGCCTGGCTTTACATAAGCTTTTACAACTGACAAAATCTCTCTCTGGAGTTTTACAAGGCTTTCTACCCCTTCTTCAGTTATCTTATATTTTAAATCTGTCTTTTTCCCCAGCACACCCAGTCCCGAGCAGGGCAGATCCGCAATTACGATATCCGCCTTTTCCACTGAAGCCGCATCCTCTATCCGTGCGTCCATCTGTACGACCCGCATATTGAAAAGTCCGGCACGTTCCATGCCCTCCTGGATCAGTCCTGCTTTATAACCAGTCAGGTCACGCGCCTCCACAAGCCCTGTTCCTTTCAGCTTTTCCGCTATCTGGACTGACTTGCCGCCTGGCGCAGCGCACACATCCAGAACCACATCTCCTTCCTGAGGAGCCGCCGTCTCGCAGACCAGCATGGAACTTACATCCTGCACAGAAAACATGCCTTTGCGGAAGCTTTCCAGATTTCCTAGATGATCATAATGAGAAATAGAAAATGCATAGGGAAGATAGGGGTGACTGCTTATTTGTACCCCTTCTGCCTCTAAATGCTTTTGTAGTACTTCCGCCTCCTGCCGGATATCCTCTTGATCCAATCTGCTGCGGATCATCAAAGGCTTCTCCTTCTGAAAGTCACTGAGCATAGTTTCCACAATCTGAGGCCCATACTCCGAAAGCCAGAGTTTCAAGATCCACATGGGTATAGAATACTGCACAGACATCCGCTCTGCCGGGTCTTTTGGGTACTGCACCTGGGACAGGTTCCTCGCCACATTACGCAATACTCCATTTACAAATCCACGAAGGCCTGCATACCCTTTTTTCACTGCCAGCTTCACAGCTTCATTGCAGACCGCTGAGTCCGGCACGGTATCCATATATTTTAACTGATATACCCCGCTCCGCAGAATATTGCGGATGACAGGCTTCATCTTCTGAACCTTTACTTTTGAGAACACATCCAGTATATAGTCAAGTTCTATCATATGCTCCAACGTGCCCTCTGTGACACGCGTGATAAAGGCCCGTTCTTTTTTTTCCAAATATTGATATTTACTCAGGACATCACGCAGAACATTGTGGCTGTACTGGCCATGCTCCGTCACTTCCATGAGGATTTCCAGTACCAGTTCTCTCTCGTTGATCGCTTTTGCCATATCAAACCTCCAACAGGCACAACTGTCAATACACAACTTTTGCCACCAACGGCTTCTTCTGCATACCATACTATCCACACAAGCCGTTCTTGGTACACATCTCCTATTGTCAGTTATTCCCGTCTGCGTCCTCCGATAATGAGCAGCCGAAGAAGCTGCAAGACTGCTGATGCCGCGCCCGCCACATAGGTAAGGGCCGCCGCACTCAGCACGGCTTTTGTCTGTTTTACTTCCTCGGGATACAGCATCCCTGTCTTCTCAAGCACTTTTACGGCACGGCTGGAAGCGTTAAACTCCACCGGCAGCGTTACGATCTGAAAGAGCACTGCCGCAGAAAACAGCAGAATTCCCAGGTCAATAAAAAGTATTGCTGACCTGCTGCTGATCATCAGACCAATCAAGATGAGCGGCCATGCAATGGCAGAACCAAAATTTGCCACCGGAACCAATGCGCCGCGCAGCTGTAACGGCATATAGCCTGTTGCATGCTGTACCGCGTGGCCGCATTCATGGGCTGCTACCCCGATTGCCGCAACAGAAGCCGAACCATAGGTGGAATCTGACAATCCTAATGTCTTATTCCTGGGATCATAATGATCCGTTAGATTACCAGAAATATGCCTCACCTGGACGTCATAAATACCATTTGCCCTCAAAATCTTTTCTGCTGCCTCTTTTCCTGTCATCCCGGAATGGCTTCGGACACTGGAATATTTGCGGAACACACGATTCACGCGGGAGGAAGCCAAAAGACATATTGCTACCCCGATCAATACTAAAATATAAGTTGAATCATATCCAAAATAGAACATCTCTATTTCCTCCTGTAAGGAACTATATAAAAATCAAACGCTATTTCTGACAATTCTGGAATATCATTCCAGAATCCAGCACATTCCCTCTCAAAAACGCATCCACACCCATCCGCTTTTTTCCCTGGAGCTGGACTTCTTTTACCAGAAGGATCCCCTGTCCGGTCTGGACTGAAAAATAATCTTTTCCCACATCAAGGACCTCTCCCGGCTCTGCTTTTTTTATAGTATTCCCGGATTCCTCAGATTTCACACCGGCTTTCCAGATTTTCATCACTTTTCCATTCCAAAAAGTGTAAGCGCTGGGCCAGGAATTCAGTCCCCGGACCAGACGTTCGATCTGGACGGCAGATTTGCTCCAGTCAATATTCCCCATCTTTTTATCCAGCATTTTTGCGTAAGGCGTGGGACTTTCCCCCTGCTTTTCGTGACAAAGCGTACCTGCTTCTAACTCTTTTAAGGTCTCTACGGCAAGCTTTGCGCCTGCCGCGGCAAGTTTATCATGCAGGCTCTCCCCGGTTTCCTCGGGACGGATCAAAACCTCGGCCTTCAAAAGCATGTCTCCCGTATCCAGTCCTTCGTCCATCTGCATCGTCGTAACTCCCGTTACGTCCTCACCTGAAAGAATTGCCCACTGAATGGGAGCGGCGCCGCGGTATTTGGGTAAAAGGGACGCATGGACATTGATACAGCCATAAGGGGTCATCTCCAGGATCTCCTTCGGCAGGATCTGGCCAAATGCCACGACCACGCAGACCTCTGCCTGAAAGCCTTTTAAATGCTCTACACATTCCGAAGCACGCACTTTCTGCGGCTGGAAGACCGGAATACCATGCCGTATGGCCGCCTCTTTTACCGGTGGGAACTGCATCTCCTTCCCCCTCCCTTTCGGTTTATCCGGCTGGGTCACTGCCAGGCATACCTCATGACCTGCTTCTATAAGGGCTTCCAGCGTCCCTACAGAAAAATCCGGCGTGCCCATAAATATCACTTTCATATTATTCCTCGTCCTCCTCATTGACAGCGTCATGAAGCCCATCCTCTGTCTTGTATACATACAGTTTTCCTGATAAATGGTCGATCTCATGGCATAATGCCCTGGCTAAAAGTTCTTCCCCTTCGATCTCAACCTCTTCCATATCTTCATTCAACGCCCGGACTTTCACATAATAAGGCCTGGTTACGATCCCATATTTTCCCGGTACGCTTAAGCATGCCTCTTCTCCGGTCTGATCGCCGGAAAATTCCAAAATCTCCGGGTTGATCAATACCAGCGGACCATCCCCGATATCAATCACTACAATCTGCTTCAATATCCCCACCTGGGGCGCCGCAAGCCCTACCCCGGTTTTTTCGTACATGGTGTCCAACATATCGTTGATCAATATCTTTGTCCGAAGGGTCATCTTAGGAACCGCCTTACACGGTTTTGTCAGAATATCATCTCCTATTTCGCGAACCTCTCTTATTGCCATGATTTCTATGTCCTCCTTAATATTCGCCTACAAATCCCAGCACTGAAAATAGATTTTTACCGTTTCAAAACACCTGCATCGGATTAAAGTCAAATTGAATCCGAATCGTGTGAAACCCATCATTTACTTCAATATATTGTTCCAGCCTGTTTTTCATCCTTACTAGTGTATCATATCTTTTGGCTTTTAGGTAGAGTACTTTTCGATATATGTCATTTATTTTTCCAATCCCCGGACTGGCCGGGCCGATCAGCTCCACCTGTGCATCACCCTGTACACGGAAAGCATATTCTTTTAAAAACCTGCATCCGATATCCAAATGTGCCGCATCTTTACAACTTGCAAGCACTGCCAACAGATTTTCGGCCGGTGGATATCCCATCAGCTCCCGGTAATGGATCTCTTCCCGGTAAAAAGCTTCATAATCCTGGGCTGCCGCCGTTACGACAGCATAATGCTCCGGACTGTAGGTCTGAATGACCGCCTCTCCTTTTTTCTTTCCCCGGCCTGCCCGGCCTGATGCCTGTGTCAAAAGCTGGAAAGTACGCTCCCCAGACCGGTAGTCATCTGAATATAATGACATATCCGCAGCCAGGATGCCTACCAGCGTCACATTGGGAAAGTCATGCCCCTTCACGATCATCTGAGTCCCCACCAATACATCAGCCTCCTCATTGGCAAATGCAGCCAGTATTTTTTCATGCCCGTCTTTTTCCCGTGTAGTATCCATATCCATGCGCAATACCCTGGCCTGTGGAAACTGCTGCTTTACAATCTCTTCAATCTGCTGTGTCCCTGCCCTAAACTCTCCGATATGCCTGGAGCCGCATTCCGGGCACACTGTGTATTTTTCTTCCTCATATCCGCAGTAATGGCAGACCAGCTTTCCATTTCTATGAGAGGACAAAGAGACATCACAATGGGGGCACTTTGCCACGTAGCCGCACTCCCGGCAGGATACAAAGCCCGCGTAGCCCCGGCGGTTTAAAAACAGCATCATCTGCTCTCCCTTTTCCAGACGGTCCGCCATCAGCTCCTGCAGCTTTGCGCTTAAAATAGAACGGTTTCCATTTTTCATTTCCATCCGCAGATCTACTGTATGTACCTGGGCCATCTCCTGCTGCCTTGAACGCATCTTTAATTCCAAAAGGCGGTAAGCCCCTCCCTTTGCCCGGTACATCGCCTCCAAGGAAGGAGTTGCCGAGCCAAGCACCACGCTGGCATGCTCCATATCTGCCCGGGCAATGGCGGTTTCCCGCGCATGATACCTGGGCACCTGCTCGCTTTTATAAGTATTTTCATGCTCTTCATCGATCACGATCAGCCCAAGAGCTGGAAATGGCGTGAATAGCGCAGATCGGGGGCCGATCATTACATCTACATTTCCCTCTTTAGCCCGCATCATCTGGTCATACCGTTCCCCTGCAGACAGACGGGAATTCATGATAGATACCCGGTCTCCAAAACTACGGTAGAACCGCATGACCGTCTGGAATGTAAGGGCAATTTCCGGGATCAGCACGATCGCCTGACGCCCGGATTCCACCACCCGGCGTATCATCTCGATATAAACCTCTGTCTTGCCGCTTCCGGTAACGCCATGGATCAGATAGATGCCATATTGCCCGTTCTCGTAGTCTTTCCAAAACTGCTCCACCGCATACTGCTGTTCTTCTGTATAGACAATCTGCTTTTGCACCTGCTCACGCTGCTTTACCGGGTTACGGTATACCCTCTCCGACTCCAAAGCAGCCACGCCCTGTTCTTCCAGTGCCCGAATGACAGAAAGTGTAATATTAAGCTTCTTGTTCACCAGTTCATAATCCAGTTCATGTGTATCCAATAGCGCTGCCAAAAGCCTGGCCCTTGCACGCTGGTTTTTCTCTAAATAATAATCCAGCTTTTTTTTCGCTTCGCCCTCATCCAGCAAGAGACGGACTTTCTTTTTCATCTTTTCTTTCTCCTGCTGCCGGATTGGCAGCACCATCTTCAGAGCCTGGATCATCGTGCCGCCATAATGATCCTTCATCCATGCCGCAAGCGCCACAAGCTTCCCCTCAATGGCAATGCCTTTTCGGGAAATATCCTGGATTTCCTTTATTTTAGATAAATCATAGCCACAGGTTTCAGAAAATCCGATCACATACCCTTTTGTCAGACGGTTTCCCCTCCCAAAGGGAACAACCACTTCCATTCCCACAGATAGAGCGCCCTCCAGATGAGAGGGAATTTTGTATTGAAATATTTTATCCAATTTTTCATGGGTAATATCTATAATAATATTTGCAAACATAAAAATCCTTTCTCTCATCCTGACACGATTTTTGTATGGCAAAACCGTCTCCTGGCTGCTCTTTCTAATTAGAAGCCAATTCCTCCAGAACCTCCGCGATCAGAACTCTTTCATCCATAGGGTACTTTACCCCTTTGATCTCCTGATAATCCTCATGGCCTTTTCCAGCCAATACAATGACATCCCCAGGCCGGCCATTTGCGATAGCATACCGGATTGCCTCTTTCCGGTCGCAGATTTCCACGTATCTGCCTGATGTCTTTCCAATACCAATCTTAATATCATCAATAATCGCCTGCGGTTCCTCAAACCGTGGATTGTCTGATGTAATAATGGATAGATCTGCCAAACGGCCGGACACCTCTCCCATCTCATACCTACGGTCTTTGGAGCGGTTCCCCCCGCACCCAAACAGGCAGACCAGACGTGACGGATGGTATTCCTTCAATGTAGTCAGAAGGCTCTCCAGGCTCATGGCATTATGGGCATAGTCAATCATCAGAGTAAATTCATCAGAGACCTTCACCATCTCGATGCGCCCTTTCACCTTTGCCGCTTTCAAAGCCTTTTGGATAACTTCCGCAGGCACTCCGAAATGAGCACACACCGCGATCGCTGTCAGGGAATTATATACACTGAATGTCCCCGGAATGTCGATCTCCACATCAAAATCCATCCGGCCAGTGACATGGTAAGCCACGCCCAGATAGCCCGGCCTTGACACCAGATGCGTGTTCTCCGCCCGGAGGTCTGCCTGCTCTGACAGTCCGAAAGTCTCAACTTTGCAGGCAGCCCCCTGGAACACCTCTTTAAAATACGGATCATCTATATTTGCAATTCCAAGCCTGCACTGTTGAAATAACAGACCCTTGCACCGTTTATAATCCTCAAAATCCTTGTGCTCATTTGGGCCGATATGGTCATGGCCCAGGTTCGTAAAAATCCCGATCTCAAAGGGGATCCCCGCCGTCCTGTGCAGCATCAGCCCCTGAGAAGATACTTCCATCACAACACTGTCGCAGCCTGCCTCCACCATCTCGGCAAAATACTTGTGGATCGTATAGGATTCCGGCGTGGTATTTGCGGCAGGGATCTTCTTCTCTCCAATAATAGCCTCAATGGTCCCTATCAGCCCCACCTTATGCCCTACATCCTCCAAAATGGATCTGATCATGTAGGTCGTGGTGGTTTTCCCCTTTGTTCCGGTAATCCCGATCACTTTCAATTTATCCGCGGGATAGCTGAAATAGGACGCGGACATCAGCGCCAGTGCATAACGTGTATCCTTCACCCGTATCACGGTCACTTCCTCTGGCGCTTCGACATCCTTTTCTACGATCAAAGCCGCCGCCCCTTTTTGTACTACCTCTCCGGCAAACTTATGCCCGTCTGAAACCGCGCCGCTGATGCAGACAAAGGCAGAGCCCTTCTCTACCTTACGGGAGTCATTGATCAGAGTCGTGATCTCCGTCCGGACGCTTCCCTGTACCACTTCATATTCTAAACGTTCTAATAACTGGCTTAATTCCATATGTGTTCCTCCAATTTAGATAGCTGTATTTATTCTATGAGCCAGACATCAAAATAACTCTTTTTTATTCTAAACTGAACATCCATTTTTGATATCCCGGCCGCCTTGTATAGAATACCACAAACCTGAAAATGTTGCAAATAACAGTTGCTGCTTTCACACTTTACAAATCTAGAAATTCGTGTCATACTTTAAGACTATGAACGATAAAGACATATGGAAGCAAATTGTAGGAGTACCTGATTTATGAAAAAAAATATCTTTTTCTTTTTGAAGCCACTTTCCTTTCTCCCTGCACTGGTCATGATGTATGTGATCTTTGGCTTTTCAGCACAGGATGCGCAGACCTCTGGAAACCTAAGTATGGATTTCAGTTATAAAGTAATCGAAATCGGAAATAACATTCTGGAAAAAGGACTTGACGAACAGCAGATGGAGTATTATGCCTTTCGGATCGAACACCCTGTCCGAAAAGCAGCGCATATGACAGAATACTTCATACTGGCCGTTGCAGTCTCATTTCCATTCTATGTATATGGTATGCACGGCATCCGGCTGATATCAACGGCCGCGGTCATCTGCGTCGCATTTGCTGCCGGAGACGAATACCATCAGTCTTTTGTGGCGGGACGCGGCCCCTCTGTAACGGATATAGGAATTGACAGCATTGGAGTTTTCTTTGGTGTCATGGCAGTGCAGATCCTATGCTGGATTTTCCTGAACCCTGCGCGTACTGCCAAAAAGCAGAAAAAATCTGTTTCCAAGAAATATGCCGGATAGTCAAATGTACATGCAGACACGTCCTCTTGGTTCGCTGCTTTACAGGAACAAGAAAAAAACAGACGCAAAAAAGCCAGAGGAATGCCGATAACCCCCTGGCTCTTTTTCCCTGGAACAGCCATGAATATTTCCTTCACACTTGCCCCTGACTTTATTTTTTCATTCGGCTGGCCTTTATCACGGCATCCTCACCGAATTTTTTCTTGATCTCCATCATCGCGGCATTCAGCCGCTTATGTTTTTCATCCACTGGTTTCGGTACTTCTATATCAAAAATAGATAACTGTTCCGGCTGTGCGGCATCCACCAGTTTTGCCGTGCGGATTCCCAGAAGGCGTACCGGTTCTCCGCTCCATGCTTCCAAAAACAAACGGCAGGCGCTTTCATACAGAACTTGGTCTTCATTGGTTGGTTTCGGAAGCTGCATCTGATGAGACATGCTTTGAAAATCATGGTATTTGATCTCCATACTGACCATACAGGCTTTTTGCCCTGCTTTCCGCAGCCGCCGGCCTACACTTTCTGCAAGAGCCGTAAAGACCTCTTTTACCTCTTCATAAGTCGAAGCATCCTCAGCCAACGTAGTAGAATTTCCGATCCCCTTGGCTTCTGCCGGCTCCCAATGAACCACAGAATGGTCAATGCCATTGGCAAATTCCCACAACATTTTCCCATGGCTTTTCAAATGCAGTTCGATCAGTCCAGGCTCCGCATTCGCCAGATCGCCTATCGTATGGATCTCCAATTTCTTAAAAACATCCACACTGGACTTTCCTGCCATAAATAATTCGCCGACAGGCAAAGGCCACATTTTGGCTGGGATCTCTTTTAAAAATAGAGTATGTACTTTATCCGGCTTTTCAAAGTCCGACGCCATTTTTGCAAGGAGCTTATTCTCTGAGATCCCGACGTTCACTGTAAAGCCAAATTTCTCCCGAATCCCGTTTTTGATCAAAAACGCGGCATCTAACGTAGACGGATACCGCTCTGCGATCTCAGTAAAATCCATATAACATTCATCCACGCTGACCTGCTCGATCTTTGTGGTAAATCCGCGCAGGTATTCCATCAGCCTTTCGCTTTTTTCGCGGTACATCTTATGATCCGGCGCTTCCATCACCAGTCCGGGACATTTGCGAAAGGCATTTACCACAGGCTCTCCGGTGCGGATCCCGTATTTTTTCGCAGAGATTGATTTTGCAAGGACCACACCGTGGCGGGACTTTTTGTCGCCTCCGATGATCGAAGGAATTTCCCGCAGATCCACTCCAGCCCCGTTCTTTAGCTGTTCTACCGCAGTCCAGCTCAGATAAGCGGAATTCACATCAATATGAAAAACCACAGATGCCATTGCATTTCCCGTTCCTTTCAAAACTGTCTATGTACACCGGATCCATTGCCTAACCAGCATTGCCCATATCTATTTTAACCAAAACTCCAGGAAAATGCAATTCCAGATAAACCTCTGTTTGTATCACATACTGAATCGTTTGATCCGCTCCGTGATCTTTTCCAGTTCTTTTTCCAGATCTGCCTGCGTCTGAGCATCATGGATCTGCATTGCCAGCCGTATCTGCATATTCAGCGCATATTGCTGCTGCTTTAAATTCATGAACACTGTTGTCATAGTATTGGACGGATTTTCAAACGTATTGTAATTTTCCATTTTAAATATCTCCTTATGATAAGCAAAATATGAAAACAATCCTCATATGGCTTTTTCTGCCTTACAAGGCAATTGTAATCATGTTTGCTGAAATCATGCTGAAAAAATACCGGAAATTTTGTGAAAAATATTTGAACTCTCCTCCCTCTGCATACACGGCAGCTTTACATAAAAGCAATTCACTCCGCCTTCGCTCTCCACCCAGATTTTTCCTTTGTGCCGTGTGACGATGTTCTGTGCAATGGAGAGTCCCAGGCCGAAACTCCCTGCCTGGCTCCGCGCCTTATCCACGCGGTAAAAACGTTTGAATATGTGTTTCAAGTCCTCCGGCAGCATCGCATCTCCCTGGTCTGCAACAGACAGGATACACTGCCGCTTTCCCTGTCTTTTCAGACTGATCCAGGTAGTGCCAGCATCTTTGGAATATTTCCATGCATTATCCAGCAAAATCTCCACGACCTGCCGAAGCTGCGCATCCGCCCCTGTCACTCGGATCCCTTCCTCCACCTGTGTGTCCAAAGCAAGCCCTTTTTCAAAAAAGACCGGTTCAAAAGGAAGAACCGCATCGCAGACCAGCCTGCTAAGGTCAACCTTTCCACGGACAGCCTCGGATTGTGTACTGTCGGCTCTTGCCAGTTCCAGCATTTCCTCGATCAGCCGGCGCATCTGCCGGGACATTGCCAGGACAGCAGCCAGAGACTGCGCCTTACTTTCCTCATCATACTCCGGATTCTGCAAAAACTCCACATTGGTCATAATGACCGTCAGCGGCGTTTTCAGCTCATGCGAAGCATCCGCCACAAACTGCCGCTGCTGTTTCCACGCCAGCCCTACCGGCTTCACTGCCCACCCGGCCAGCAAAATACTGATCCACAGAAATGTAAGGAAGCTGACCGCTCCAATCAGCAGACAGATTTCCATCAATCCTTTTAATGTCGCAAGCTCATTTGAAATGTCAGCGAACACAATACGCTGGAACTTTGGTGTTACCATACGGTAATAGCGCAGGTCATATTCCCCGATGATGCCAAATTCCCTCCGCGAATCAAAAACTTTCTTTGCCAGTTCCAGCAGAAATTCTTTATCTGACAGATCATAATACCCTCCGCCTGCTGCCTCGATCTCGCCGCCTGGCTCGATCTGGAGCGTAAAGTACAAAAGCCGCACCTCATCTTTCCGTTCGCCGGGGCTCTCCATCCCAAACGGACGGTTCGCGATATTCTGCATCATATTGATGCTGTTTGCCTCCACATTTTCTTTTGTAAAGTGATACACCAGCCCCAGGATAACACAAAGCATGAATGTCACGATCATCATATTGATCATAACAAATTTCCATCTCAGTTTCTTAATCATCCCTTACCTCCAGATGATATCCCAGCCTCCTGATCGCCTCGATCCGGATATCGGATCCGATACTGGCAAGTTTTTTCCTCAGAAATCCAATATAAACTTCTACATGGTTCTCCACGGCATCCGAATCATATCCCCATACTCTGGCAAGGATTGTTTCTTTGGAAAGGTTCCTCTCCTTAGACTGAAAAAGGAAACGCATGATGTCAAATTCTTTCGCGGAAAGCCGAACCCTGTCTGCGCCGCAGACCAGCATAGCGGAAGCCAGATCCAGGGAGGTATTGCCGAATACAATTTCATCCACCTGGGCTTCCTGCCTGCGAAGCAGTGCATTGATACAGGCTAAAAATTCCCTTGTATCAAATGGTTTCGTCAGATAATAGTCAGCTCCTGAATTTAAACCAGTGATCCGGTCTTCCAGATCCGACCTTGCAGTCAGCATCAGGATCGGCGTTCCCAGACGCCTGGAGCGTATTTCCCTGGCCACTTCATAGCCGTTAGACTTTGGAAGCATCACATCCAGGACAAGCAGGTCATAGATCCCCAGCTTTGCATACTCCAGCCCTGTCTCACCTTCATATACAGCTTCCACATCAAATCCCTTATTTTCCAAAAGCCTGCAAAGAGAGTCCGCAAGCAGTTTTTCATCTTCGATGATCAGTATTTTCAAAATCCTTTCCCTCCAAACATACGGAGATACAATAACATGAAAATCGCCAGACAGCTTTTTACAGGCAGCCTGGCAAAATTTCTCTACAGATTCTCGCTGTTTCCACGCATAAACCGATACTCTGCCACAGAGCGGTCAAAGCCCTTGATATGCCGATAGAGCCAGTCGATCACATTTTGGTGCACCTGTTCCACAAATGCAGGAGTCGGCCCTTCCTCCTCTATGAGCATCTCATGAAGCTCGTCCACTGCCTTTCTGAGCTTCTCATGCTCTGCTTTGTGCTCTTTTATCCCCGGATATTCCATTTCCTCCTGAAGCTTCTCTTCTGCCGTAAAATGAAAATCCGTATACTCTGCCAGATAATCCAGCGTCTTTACGGCTGCCAGCTTGTCATTGCCATCCTCGCAGCTGTCCAAAAGCCCATTGATCTTCTCGATCAGTTCCTTATGCTGGGAGTCGATCATCTCATTTCCTGTAATTAATGTATCGTCAAATTCTGCTCTCATTGTTTTTACCATTCCTTTCTCTCAAAAAAACATTAAAATTTACTGCCGTATAGTCCTGATCGCATTCACATCATTGTATACACGTATGCTGCCTGCTTTATACATAATCTATACATGGTCAGATTTTCCCGTTTTTAAACATCATGATCATCTCATTGGTCAGGCTGTCTCTCGAAGGGGTAACCGGGATCTCCTCCCGCTCAAACCACTCTGCCAGCGCAAGCTCCTCCTCGTCCAGGCAGATCTTGTCCGGGCCGTCCAGGTCACAGTAGAATCCCATCAAGACAGTGTCCGTAAAGGCCCATGGCTGGCTTTTATAATAGCGGATATTCTTCACCTTCAGTCCGACTTCTTCCATGACCTCCCTGGCTACAGTCTCTTCCATCGTCTCCCCGATTTCCGTATAACCGGCAAGAAGGGCATACTTTTTGAATGTCCTCCCTGCGTATTTTGAAAGAAGAATACGGTTCCCATCTGTGACTCCAATGATCACTGCCGGACAGATCTTCGGATATTCCATAGAGCCACACTTCTCACAAAACAGCATCCGCTCCTTGCTGTCCAGCCTTGTAACAGAACCACACTGTCCACAGTACCGATGCTTTTGATACCAGTTATACAACTGATACCCCGTAATCCCGGCAAATGCCCGATACTGCGGCTCTGCCGCACGGAATATCTCTATCCCCTCCATCCAGAAGCCTGCCGGACATTCCTGATGCTCTTTCCTGGCCAGATAATATCGCTCTTCATCAATCTTAAATAAATATGTATAGTTTGAATAAATCCCATTGCCGTCTTTTTCCAGATCCGAAAATCGTGGAAATACGATCTCCTCCCCTGCTTTATTCATCAGGCAGGCCCGGCCCTCAAAGCAGAGGGCAATGCTGTCCTTGTCCGGCGGCACGGGAAGATATGCATTATCCAGATGATGTGGTGCAATATCCTGTATCATAGTACCTTTCCCTCTTTCTCATCAGAAAATATAAATAGCATTCCTGCTGTCTCATGCCCGTTCCTTAAACAAGCCGCCACAGAATGTCCTCATTCTCATAGCGGCCTGTGTTTTCTTTCGAACTCTTTTTACTCATTGCCAGAAAGGGTAGAAAGGATGTCCTCAATGCTTTTTCCTGATTCTACAACAGCCTGATATAAAGCTTCTTTCTTTTCTTCCTTGATCTGCTTATCTATCTCTTTTCTCTTCTGCTTCAGCGCTTTGATCTGCTCTTCACATTCAGATATCTCGTTATTTACTGCTTCGAGTTGTTCCTCTAATGTAAGATTTACCTGTTTTTTGCGTCCTCTTGCCATTCTTAGACCTCCAAATTTATATATTTGCTTTATTCTAACATTACTTTCATAAAAATACTATATCTTTATAACTGATTTTTAAAAAAATTTTATGGCTAATCGATACAAAGCACAAACAGCTTCCTTTTTACGCCCGTATTTTTTGGCGATCATATACCTTCTCTTCTCTTTCCAGCATGCGATACGTCTCTGGGATTCCTTGTCATGGAGCCCACAGATTTCTGCAATCTGATCCACCAGGCTTTCAAAATCCCGGTACTTCTTTTCTTCCTCTTCCTGCGTCAGTTTCATTCTGGAATGGCTCCCTTTCCTGACACAGACGCCATACAGCGGTTCCGGGATCGTAGGGCACTTATGGCGGTGCATGTACGGCAGCAGCATCTGAAAATTCTGCCCCACAGGGGACTCCGGGATATGCCTGTCCGGGTATATTTCAAAAAAGCAATCTGACTTTAACATGTAGCATCCACAGCAGACAAAGGTTTTTACTTCTAAAATATCCCAGAACAGTTCTTCCTTTGACAGACTCCCTCTCTGCTCTTCTGCCTTTTGTGGTTCCCCTGTTTCTGAGTCAAAATAATAGGACAAAGAACGGACACACTGATACTGTGGGTTCTGTTTTAAAAATTCCACTCGTTTCCTTACTGATTCCGGTTCTAATACATCATCGCTGTCCGGCCAGACCAGATATTCCCCGGCAACATAAGACAGCCCCTGATTGATCGCTGCAGAGGCATTCTTATGAGCAGCCCGTACGATCCGATAACCATACCCCTTTGCTGCAAACTTTTCCCGATACTGCTCTGCAATCTGGATCGTCTGGTCGGTTGAGCCATCGTCCACCAGGATCATCTCCATCTTTGGATAGGTCTGGCCCAATATAGAATCCAGCATCTGCGGCAGATATGCTCCTGTATTATACGCCGGAGTGACAACGGAAACCAGCCCTGTTATCAATCCGCGCTCCTTTTTACACATCATAGTTCCCCCGGTTTTTCTTTTTTCTATATATCCTGCGTATCCCTGCAGCAGCATCTATCAAGCCAAATAAACAAGAAAAGACAGAAGTACCACATAGAATGCCCTGGACGGGGCGGCCCTTTGGCCGGACGGAAGGCGTAAGCAGGCGCGGCTGCAGGATATCCTCCTTCTCACACCTAAACCAGTCCATCCTCTCCTGGATCTGCCCCCAGATTTCTTGTGCCCTGGCAGTATGGAGCAGGACGATCGAATTTCCCATTCCGTCGTCCATTTCCGGCCTGACATGCTCAATCCCCCAGAAGTCTCCTATCGTAAGATCACTGTCCCTGTCCACCGTGCAGAACTTACAGCTATAGCAGGACGGACGTAAAATGACATTTTTAAAATACATCATGCAGAACGGATCCTGATAGATAGAGCCTGCATATTCCCTGCCGCTGATGACATAAGCACATGTATGCCCGTAGTCGCGCGCCCTCTTATCCCGGAACGAAAAATCCGTCATTTTCCCGTGGTGCTTTCTCTCCAGATATTTTACATAGCTCTCCCAGACCCCAGGCGACGGGACGCCGTAGCAGACCAGATCCACTAAGAGCAGCCTCTCATAGTCCTGCCCGACAAACAGCTTAAGCGCCCGCGTCTGGCAGGGCGTACCGCAGAATAAGACCCGGCGTTTTTCTTTCAAGTGCTGCTCCACGTGCAGGAAGATCCCTTCCATGTCACTCTGTACATACTTTGTTCTTTTGATCTTTTCCAATCCGTCCAGATTTTCGGCTTCCTGATGAACGACCCGCATATTACTGTCATAGCCCGCCCCGTATACCACTCCATTCCTCTCCAGTACATATTCTGCCAGAATGTGGAACACGCCGCCGGAAGAACTGCCGTATCTCACATCTTCCGCCTTCGCTTTTGCGCCGAAATATTGGTTCGAGCATTCTTCCGGGGCCTGCTCTCCCATCGGGCATACCTTCTCACATCTTCCGCAGCCGATACATGCCGGCGCATTCTTATGAGGATAGGCAAAGCCTTCCCGGTCCCGTCTCATATCTATGGCATGGACCGGACAGATGTCCGCACAGGCCCCGCACCCACAGCATTCTCCTTTTTTAAAAAACAAACTGCACATCTTACTCACACTTTCCAGACAAAATTTTCTCGATAAACCGGACAGAATACCCTCGCTCTCTTTCCAAAAGCTGCCCTACATGCCTCCAGTCGATCGCTCTCATCATCTCTCCCTTTGCAGGCACCCTCCCTCTTTCTACCAGTCGGGTTTTTAGTTCAAGCTTTTCCATAAGATCCTCCATCCGCGCATTTTTATCGCTATGGCTGAACACCAAAAAATTCTTCTCCATTAAAATAGAAAATACCATGCCATGAAAGGAGTTCGTAACCACACAGCCGGCATTCCTAAAAAAACCGATATATTCTGACGGCCCTCCCTCTATTTCCAGGTCAGCCCAGTCTGTCCTTTGTCCCGGCCACGGCATAGAAAGCTGGACGACTTTCTTTTCCAGCTCCTTAGCAAGCTTTTGCAGATATTGGAGCATCTGCTCATTATACTCCGTATAGATAAATAAAATATAATCCTTCCGGGCCGGCAGCTTTCCTATCTGCTCCCATTCCTTTCGTTCCAGCAATAATGCAGGGTCCAGGACATCTGTTACGTTTCCGTGAAAAAACTTTTTCACAAAAGGGACCGCACTTTTCTCCCGCAGGGAAATATCCGAAAAATTATGGCCCACTGATCCGGAAAATTCCTTATCATATTTTGCAGGCAGTGAATCTCCCCCAAAGCTGGCCCCATATGCGGCCCATATGCAATCCCCTCTCTCTTTTATGTTTCCCAGATACACATCATCCAGCCCGATCGTTATTTCCGGGTTCCACACCTGATCGCTCCCCACAAAGATACAGGAATATTTTTGGAGGGACAGCCTGTCTGCGTTTCCAGACGCAGGTTTCCTGGTCAGATGCCTGCGCCGGAAAGCCCGCATATTCCTTCTTCTTCTCAAAAAACTGCGGAAATAACACACATTAGTAAAGAACCTGCCCCACAGAAAAATATAGTTTATTTTTTCTCCCTTTTTCCTGCCTGTAACCGGAAAGAACCAGTATCTTCCCTCTAATCTGGCTGATGTGTAAGGGATGATCTCCACGCGCGTTTTACTTACTTTCTCCAGACAACGTTTCAGCGCATAAGCCTGGAGCATAGCCCCATAATCGTCCGCCCAATAAAATGTTAATATTCCGATCATGATCTAGATCCTCTCATTTTTGCTTGGTTTCTCCGAAAGAGGTTATTTCACCCGGATCAGCTTTTGATTTTGTATCTTATATATGATATCACATTCATTCGCAAGGCTCATATGGTGTGTCACGATCAGCAGGGTTTTATTTTTCCTTACCTGACGGATCGAGTCGATCACTGCTTTTTCTGTTTCCATATCCAGAGCGGCAGTCGCCTCGTCCATGATCAGCAGTTCAAAATCTTTATACAGCGCCCTCGCCAATGCAATCCTCTGGCGCTGCCCTCCCGAGATCGTTGTGCCACGCTCACTGATCAATGTATGGATCCCTTCCGGCATCCTTGCCACATCTTCCCACACCTGGGCGCACTTCAAACATTCTTCCACCCTCGCATCATCAATTGCAGCCTCATCCGCAAAAAGCGCCACATTATTACGGACTGTTTCCCCATTCATATACACAGTCTGGGGAATATAACTGACAATGTCTCCAATATCTGCCTTACAGTTTCCGTTTCCATCCGTCTGGCTGACGACATCATAATCATCATATAAAATTTCTCCCTCCTGCGGTTTTAAAAGCCCTATGGCCAGAGAAAGAAAGGTCGTTTTTCCGATGCCGGAAACCCCGATGACTGCGGCAGAACTTCCGGCCGGGATCTCCATGGAAGCATTTTGGAATATTTTTTCCTTCCTGTGGTATCCAAATGTCAGATTCCTGATAAAAAGCCCGTTTTCTAATGTGATTTTTTTCTGCCGGATTCCCTGGATTTCCTTTTCTTTCTCTTTTAATTCCGTATATCGGTCCAGACATTCTTTCAATGCTTCAAAGGAGTTTCTCGAATACCTGACATTGTTCATCCCGCCTACGATCGTATAAGCCGCCGGCATCATCCTGCTTAATACGGAGACATACGCCGTGACTGGTATCAGCGCCTCCATGTCCGGCCCCACAAAAAAAAGAAATGCCAGCAGTACAAGCATGACCGCCTTCATCCACAGGTTCATGACCACTTTAATAAAATCGTTTTTATAACTATATTCTCCCTGTATCCGGGCATGATCCAGGCTTGCAGCATAGTATTTTTGGAGAACAGGCTCCATATCTCCGGCAATCTTCATTTCCTCAAAAATGCCATATCCCAAAGTGATCTGCGAATTCGCTTTAATCTCATATCTCCTGCACTTTTCTCCATAGGCCTCCATCCGCACACAATACCAGGCAAAAATCCCTGCAGCCAGGGCTATGACCAGCATACTGCCCAGCAGCCCGAACCACGAGGAAATTGCGGTCAGGATCAGGATATACCCCAAAACGGTCAAGATATGGACCCCCACATCCACACAACTTAGAATCATCCCAATACTCTTTGTTGTATCACTGCGCACCATTGCCAGCGCCTGCATCACACTCTTCTGATTGTGATGTTCCAGATCCTCTTTTGCAAATAATTCATATACTTTCACAGACAGTTTTTGTGCGCCATGATATAAAAAATGATTTGAGATCTTACACCGGTACAATTCCAATACCATCTGAAGCAAAAACAGAAATAAGACTCCCAAGGCTTGAAACTTCCCGGCTGACGGATGATCTTCTAAAACCGCAGGGATCCAGAAAACAGTCACTATGAAACTGAAAATTTCTATTGCAGCGCCCAAAATCCCCAGAACAGCAATCCATTTCCATACTCTCTCTTCCTCTTTCCCCAGAGCCTTTGTCAAGTATTTAAAAATTTCTGCCACGTTGTATTCCTCCCCCAAATTTGTAACCTATCTGCGCTGCAGATTGACTGCCTGCCACTGCCAAAATCTCTGTTTCACTGTCCACAGCAGCCGAAACGGAGGGAAATAGGAGCATCCATAAAACAGTACATAAAACAGCAATTTTGTCCTGCCTGGAAATTCTTTATATAAAGGATGCCTGATTTCCGTCATCATCATCTGTCTGAAATGCCGGCAGCTTTCGCTGTCCTTTTTTCTCTTTGCTGTCAGATAATCCGATAATATCCCCCATATAATCTTCTTATCCCACTTTAATGCCCAGCAGATATGCCCCATATCATATTCCTGATTTTTAATTTTTTCGCAGACCCACAGAATCTGCCGGTTTTTATCCTCTTCATCCAAATGCGTTAGGCTGGCCGGACGCATCCTGTAAAAATACCCGACGTCGTCCAAGTAAGCCATCTTCATTTCTCTGCAGACCAGACTATGTATAAATATGGTATCTTCTCCTATAGAAATCCTCTCATCAAACCTTTGTTTTCCTATCGTATCCCGCCGGATCATTTTCCCACCGATACGGGATAATTCCTGATCAAATTTGCAATGAAACCATTCCTCTGCCTCTTTTTTCTCTCCGATCTTCCACATTCCCTTTAAATCTTCTCCAGACATCTTCTGGGCCTTCTCACCCATCTTTAAGCTGTTGAATTGCATACAGATACAGAATGTAAATTCTATCTGATATGATTCCGCCTGCCGGACATATCGCTCTAACAGACATGGATGGATCATGTCGTCGCTGTCCAGGAAAAAAATATATTTCCCGGCTGCTTCTTCTAATCCCCTGTTTCTTGCAGATGACACCCCTTTTCTTTCCTGGCTTAATATCTTTATTCTGCTGTCATTTCCGCTGAGTTCCCTGCATATGTCCATACTCCGGTCTGTAGAGCCATCGTCTATAACCAGGATTTCCAGACACTGATACGTCTGCCTAAGCACAGATTCTAGACATTGTAAAATATAGGACTCTGCATTATGCATTGGGATAATTACCGATACTGTTATCATATGTCCACCAACCATGTTAAAATCTTTCTTAATGGATTACAGCTTTTCCATCCACTCCAGGAGCCGGTAACTGATCTTACATATCGTTTCTACCATACCGTAACATTTGATCCGGTAAAAGAACAAAAGTACTCTTCTCGGCATGCCGCCCATTTTCCGGTTATACCGCATCGCCTCATTATAAATCTTATTCTTCTGCATTGACTGGCATAGCCTGTGGTTCTCAATGCGGCTTCTGGGACTATATGGATGAAATACCTCTTTGATCAAAACATCCGCCATGCCAAAAAGTACAATGTTGTAATACGCTTTTTCCATCAGATGAAAAATGCCAAACCGCTGCAGCATCTTTTTCAAATGTTCCTGGTACTTCAGGTTGTTTTGAGAAAAATCCATACGGAACCTGCGCGTCGCTGAATTCCGGCGTATCTCCACAAAATAAACTGCTTTTTGCACATATGTAAAAGACTCTGCCCTCATAAAATACTCCAGATTAAAAATCCTGTCTTCCCCCAGCACAATGTCCACAGGAAAACGAATGGAATATTGGTCTATTACAGATTTTTTGTACGCTTTCGCCCATGGAGAAATCAGGCTTGTACTGCCGCCTCCCACTATTTGTCTTCCATACAGTAAACTTTCAACCAGTTTCAGCCTGTCCGTTTCCTTATACCTGATCGGGCGAAATCCGCCCTCCCTATAGGCGCGTGTATGACGTGACGCCCTTTTTCCGGCTTTTTTCTTTGACAAAGCATAATCAAAAATCAGCAGTTCACAGCCTTGGTTTTCCTTCTGCATGACCATGCCTAAAAAATCATCCGATATAAAATCATCAGAATCCACAAATACGATCCATTCTCCCCGGCTTGCTTCTATTCCTCTGTTTCTTGCGGCAGATACTCCTTCATGCTCCTGCCCGATGAGCCTGATGCGGCTGTCTCTCCTGCAATATTCCCTGCAGATTTCAGGACTGGAATCGCTGGAGCCGTCATTTACTAAAATCAATTCAAAATCCTGGCACGAAGAATGCAGTACAGAATCAATACACCTTCCCACATACCCTGCCGTATTGTAAACAGGTACGATCACTGAAATCATGAAAATTTCCTCTCCGCTCATCCCGGCAGCAGTACTCTCCCGACGGTTTTTGCCAGAAGCCGCCCAAACTCCGGATTTTTTCTCACAATCCACATTGCAGTCTTTTTATATCCCGAAGTCTTTTTAGAAGCGATAAAAAGATCTGCATACCGTTCCAATTCCTTTATACAGATATCCCAGCTTTCACTCCCCGATGAGAAATCTGCCCTTTTACACCGCCGCGCCTCTTCATACCAAAAAGCCATAAACCGAAAAGCGTACTGAAGTTTATGTGCCGTCATCTTTCCACCGCCGGCCCGGTCGCCGATCTGCAGGATCCAGTGCATTGCCTGACATAGCTCGTACACCGTACGCGTCTGCGATGTCAGGCTTCCCTCATGTTTACAATAGAATACACCATAAAAGGGAAGCACTTCCATAAATCCATCACATCGGCTGAGATATCTGCATATAAATACAAAATCTTCAAAATCCATCAATTCTTCCGGGAAATCCACCAGTAGATTTCCCTGTCCGTCCAAAATTTTTTCCCGCCGGAACAAAACAGGAGAGACACTCATCAAAATCTGTTCCCACATGACTAATTCCAAAGCTGCATGAGGACATTGCCGGTACTGTTCCTTCAACGGATACTGCCAGCGCGCAGACTTTCCATTTTTATCACAGATCTGCAGCCCACAGGCCGCCAGGTCATTTCCTTTCAAAAGGCTTTCAACCAGCCTCTCAATCATCTGCGGGTGCAGCATATCATCTGCGTCCAAAAAACCAATAAACCGGCCCTTTGCAAGCTTAAGCCCTACATTACGCGCACGTGCAGGGCCTCCTTGTGATATATTGATCAATTTGATTACCGGCCGCCCATCGGCTTTTGTTTTCTCGATATATTTCCGTACAATTTCCTCGGTTCTGTCAGTAGAGCCGTCATTGACTACAATCATCTCATAATTGCGGTAAGAAGAAACAAGAACACTTTGTATACAGCGTCCAATTCTTTTTTCTTCCTGATGGGCTGGTATAATAATCGAAACTAAGATATCCATCGTTATCTCCTTCTCTTTCCAAGAAAAGCAGCCCTAATTCTATGTGAAGTACATACTTTATCCAAATCTGATTTTACCATTCTATCCCCTCCGTCCGTTCCCAGTCTTCTATTGCTAAATCATATAACGCATATGGATTCTGCTTAAAATAATAACAAACAAAGTCGTTATCCTCATAATAAGTAGATACTTCAAATGGATATAATTTAGAAAAATTCTGGCACCATAGATATGCTTTAGTCTCTAATATAGTACGGCTTTCAAGAGTCCTGTAAGTTAAAAAAGGTCTTTCATATAGTAATATATTTTTAAATGCCTCTCTTTCTGAGATTTTTGAAGTATAAATTTCTGGACACTGACTGACTTCCGAAGAATAAAATTTTGCATATTTTTCTTCTGCCAACCATCCCGGACCGGTAAAAAAGTGGCTTTGCCCATATTGAATAGGTTTTTTTTCAATATACAAAAACACATATTCCGTCGGCAGTTTATAATCCCCTTTTTCCATTTTCTGAAAAAATGTCAGTAATTCTTCATGACGTCCATATTGAATAATCTGATATACTTCGTCCGTAGGCGAAACAATCACATAACTATTCTTCGGGAAATTATTTATTATTGAATTAGTTACCATTACGGCTGCATTATAACGTGAAAACTCACAATATAAATATCCATGGAAGTTTCCTGATATAATAGCAGAACAATAAATTCCTGCTGCAGCAACTATGGAGCCAATCTGTAAAATATAATCTCTACAGAATAGGGCAAGTAGGGAAAAAATCATATCCACAGGCATTGCTATTACGGCAAGGATTAAAACCTGTTTACTGGAACAAAGCCTTGATCCGGCAATTAGCTGGGGTATCCCAAGTCCTTCTGAGGCATAAACTACCATATATAAGATAGAGGCTATTATAATCGGCAGATATCCGTCAAAACAGATTTCGCTTAATCTTTTCTTGAAAAATTTTTCTCTGATTCTATTCATACGATAAATTAACCATAAAATACTTGCGAGCGCCGTTGATGCAATAATCCAAAAGGCCCTTTCCTCTCTGTATAATTCAACATATGCCCCCTCATATAGAATCCAGATTTTATCTTTTATTTTTTCTGCCAAAGTCATATTATCAGTATTTTTTGCGACGTCATCCTTTTCTTCTTTTTTCTCTTCCTCCTCAATCAACTCTTCTCCATCCTGGGAATGGTCATAATGCATAACACCAACCGCCCAATCAATAGAGGCCTGAAAAGGTATTCCAGACATCAATGCTGCAGCCATTGGCATTACCGAGATAAAAACTGCACATAAAACAGATAATACCAAAGGAATAAACCTCTCTTTTTTGAACACTCTTTTCCAAAAGAATACCGCAAAGGAAAAACATAATAAAAAAGCCATAATCGTAGTATAAAAATGAATACTAATCGATGCACTCAACAAGAGCATAAACAACAGCAAATGTTCATTCCAATAGTATTTTCCGGAAAATTTTTTTTTAATTATCGTATTTGAACTTTTTAAATAGCGAATCAGGTATAGCGCGCACAAAAACTGTATAAATAAACCAAACTCTTGCGGGATCGTCCATTGAAGCCGTGACATACTATATACTTCATTAATACACATTAGATCGATTGTCAAAAATATGATCAGTACAAAAAGCGGAGTATATTTCCATTGAAAAACCTCTTTTAACAAAGCATATATAGAAATCAGAAAAACAAACACATGAATTCCCGCCAAAAACAGAATACAGCTATATAGCCTTATACCAAAAAGCACATGAAGACAATAGATAAAACAATGCATGGCCTCTGGATAGACCCCGTCATAAAAAATTTTTCCATCTACTAATCCCTGAATCCATTGATGGTGAACATACATATCGCCAAATCCATAATTATAATCCTGAAATACACCATAAGAAAAATAAATCATCCCGTATAGAACTACGATCAAAAGTATCATATATTCTAAAAAATGATCGTGTATAAGATTCCAGCCTTCTGAAATCTGTTTTCTTATCCATTGAAAAATTTTTCTTATTCCTTTATATAGAAATAACTTCAAACCATATGTTCCTGTTATAAGATGGAAAACAGTACTGGCCGCCCTCCTATAATTTTCGGATCTTATTTTATATATTATGCTCACTAAAAATATACCGTAAAAAATGATGTTAACCATCCAGCGATTAAGAACATGAAGCAATCCTAAAATTAAAACAATTGAATTTATAATAACTATCTGTGCTGAAATACAAAAACTGAATCTAAATATTTTATCCTTATTCCGTAGATATCTGCTAAAGACCGTAGACGGCCAGATAAACATTAAAAACATATATCCGCAAAATACTTTTCCATATTCTCCTATCCAATATAACGTATCCATTCCACTTTTGCTCCTCCTAATGCAATTCTTTGCATCTTTTTA
Organism: uncultured Lachnospiraceae bacterium; assembly: GCA_910589385.1. GTDB lineage: Bacteria > Bacillota > Clostridia > Lachnospirales > Lachnospiraceae > Schaedlerella. The sequence continues at coordinate 29,794 of CAJUTU010000019.1, read as the reverse complement.
AAAGCATCTTCCCTTTATCAAATAGCAATCTAAACTCATCTGTCTTATAATACAAAAACAGATATATCAAATTTGTAATAATCACACAGATTCCCAATCTCTTTACACATATGGCTCCCAAACATCCACTCACATGTCTACATAGCAGATTCTCTCCATACCACATTAATAAAGTGACCAATATATATAAGTTATAGCGTAAAAAAAATGGCCAATACGACGCTTTCATATAATGTTTATAGAGTACATAAGGTTCTATCCACAAAGAGATTGCTATCATACTTGTTAATGTTCCCAGAAAGACTCCCAAAGCGCCAAAATATCTTCCCAGCAGAATGGATGCTGCCAGATTAACAAACACCTCTGCTATTGATTTATATCTGTCATACACAAAAATCCCCAAAGACTCGTGAAATACCAATGTAGCCTGACGCATCCCTGTAAAGTAAAAATTCAAACACAAAACCAATGTAACTTGTTCTGAAAAAATATAGTTTCTGCCAAAGCATAGTTCTATAAAAGTGTCAATCACTTCAAAAATACAGATTGCAGACAGCCCAAATATCCACTGTCCTCCAAAAAATGATGCCTCATATATTTTCCGGATATACTCCCGGTTTTCCTGTGCGCCTAAATTTCCCACACTGGCTATAATTCCCCGGAAAATCTGATTTAATATCTGTCTTATAGACCCTATAATCAAATAATAATTAGAGTATATACTGTTACTGATAATTCCTACAAGAATAAACAATAATATATTGTCCGTATTATTTATAGAAACCATTCCCAATTTATGTAATAACATCGAATATATATTCCGATAAATTTTATTTTTCTCCCCTTTCGGAATCTTCTGCACATTTTTATCTTTTAAATATGGATATAATTTATCAGCCTTTTTGGATACTGCTATATTATTCAGAACTGTACACAATGACATAACAGATACAAATAAAAGAAAATTTTTAGTATACAAAAGAACCATCATCTGTAATATATTCTGAAAAACTAAGAACCCCATCTGATATATCATATTAATATATCCTAATTGATGCGCCTCAATTAAAATTTTCTTATAAACCATAAGATAAGACGCAGTACAGTTCATCAAATATAAAAGATAAACAAAGATTAAATCATAATTCTTTGAATAGTCTTTCGTCAAGATATCTATGGCTGGAATCATCAATAAACCACCCAACAGCAAAAAAAGTGCCACAATTCTACAGAAATTCCGAAACAAATGCATTAAGGACTTTTGCCTTTCTTTATCACCCTTTGCGACAGGAATATACAATGCAAAAGAGACTGCAGTATCGATTCCTGATTCAGAAAATGCCAGTGCATTTAAAATATCAGCAAATAAACTATTAACACCGACATATTCCTGTCTGATCATGTGTGTAAATACAATTCTGGTTATAAAGCCCGCAAGTATCGCACAAATCCTTGCAATAACAGCAACTGTTGTATTTCTGACAGAATATTCTGTCCTACTTTTTTTCATCCACCCTATCTCCCCAAAACTTTTCCCCGCTAATCGGCCTGCCCCGCACATAAAAGCCCTAACATAGTTCTTCCTTCCACATCAGTCTTATTTGCAAAACGGATCTGTACCCCATCTTCCTTTCTTCTTGCCGACACAAATAATTTTCCGTCATAAGCCTCCACTATACATGAAAGTCTCCTGCGCTCTCCACTTCTCCACCCTTTCATCTGTTTTTCCAGAATTTTGGCACAGCAGTTTCCATTTCTATCCACATATTCCAGACAGATCTCACCTTCCTGATAAAACGCAGCAAAACCGGTATTTTCTATCTCCGCCTCAATATGGTACTTTCCTCTTTCATTTCTCGTCTTACGGACATCTGTCCTCCGAATCAAAAAGCGGTATCCCAAATGTGCCCCTACATAATCGAACACACTTTTCCCTGCCCATACTCCCTGCCCCAGATATTTCCATTCTTTCCACAGATCCAACATCCTGGTATCATGAGTCCGGTTCAGATATGTAATCTGCATCTGCCGAAGAGCCTCCATTACCTTTTCCGAAGTAAGCGTCGCTGCAAACTCACTGTTAAATACCACTTCTCCGCCATTAGGTACCTGCTGACAAAGTTCCTGCTCAAATGCCAGTTCCTTTTCCCGGCACCATGGCTCGTTCCATCCCTGCTCTTTCTGATTTTCCTCCAAAAACGTTCCAAGATGGCTTGCCGAACCGAACATCCCATCATCGAAAAGTCCCATACCATCCGTACAATACAATGCCCCTTTTTTTTGGCCTTCATGTAATCTTCTCCAATATACGGGACGCCTTACCGCCAAAAATGTCCTCTCTGTTTTACTCATGCGCAGGATTTCTGCCAGCTGAAGCATCCTGTTACCTCCTAAAAACCTTGAGCCGTGCATCTCTCCCCAGTTCCCCAGCAGCATCCCCTGGAACACAAACACCGAAGATGAACACAGATTCAGGATTCTTCCAATCTGCTCCATATGGGCTTTTACCTGGTCGAATTCCGCAGGTTCTCGCATAAGTGCCTTTCCCTCATGGTCATATACAACCCTTACGATACAATCATATCGGTTCTCTGTAAAAAAACATATAATCCGACGGATCCTCTCCAACGTCTCTCTATCTAAATCTTTTTTCCTGAAATAACCGATATCAATTAGCACAAGGGCCAATGTATCCTCTGGATTCAGGCACCACTTCTTCTCTTCAAAATCCGGCTCCTGTTCTGCTAAAAAGGTGTAAATCTGATACCATCCCCTGGCTGGATTTGTGAATGCTTCCGTAGTTTCTGCCAGGTCGCTCTGCTGAAAATACCATTTTTTGTCTTTGATTTTTTTCCGTCTCCGAAATAAATTTACAGTCATTTTATTTTCACCTGCTCACAATTGCTTTCATTTTGATTCCAAAACCATATCCTCTCTTAATATTTTTGTTCGGAATATTACGGTCAATACACTAAACAGCATCCGGAGCATATACCACACCGGCTTTAACCCGCTATGCATACTTTTCCCTTCCTCCCTCATATGCATAACGGCAGGAACCTCTTTCACACGGTATCCTATTAAAAGCATTTGCATGAGCATATTCGCATCCGGATACGTGTCATCAAAATGGTTATATTCTGAATAATAGATAAAAGCTTTCCTGCCAAGCCCCTGCAAACCTGTTGTCGGGTCGGCAATATATACCCCTGTCGCCTGTTTTATGAAAAACCTGAAAATTGCATGTGCAGATTTTTTTAACACCGAGACTGAAAAATAAGAACTTTCTTCCATGAATCTGGAGCCCAATACAATATCCGGCTTTTCTTCATTTTCATCTGTACCTTTTAATGCCCTGTATATGGCATGAATATTACACACATCATGTTGTCCGTCTGCATCCATCTGAATGACATAATTATAATGTTTACGGGCTGCATATTTATACCCTGACTGAAGGGCACTTCCATATCCCATATTGTAGATATGCGTAATTAATTCATATTGCTTTTCTTTTACGATCCTGCCAGTATGATCGGATGAAGCATCATCAATAACCAAAATATCTGCTATTGCAGATATTTTAAGCTGCTCCAGCTGTTTAAATACCTTGACAATATTCTTTTCTTCATTATAAGCCGGTATGATAATCAATAGTTCTTTTTTATCCATTATTTCTCCCTGCCGCAATTACTACTGTCCTCAAAACATTTGGTTCCACACAAAATAATAACATCTATACCAATAGCTTTTGGAATAATTGCTCTTGCTCATGTAATATCTCTTTTCTTTTTGCTTCCTCTCCAAGCTGTTTTCTTTTTTCCTCATTCATATATAACATTTCAATGCATTCCGCAACCGCCTGGGACGTCAATTCACATAAGAGCCCATCCTTCCCGTCTTCAATCTGTTCTCTATTTCCATTGCTGTCCGAAGCAATCACTGCGCAGCCCAATGTCTGTGCTTCCTGAATCGCAATACTTTTTCCTTCATATCTCGCAGGATGGACGTAGAGATCCGATTGAACGTAATAAGGATATGGATTATCTATCTGACCAAGCAGTAAAAAATCTTCTTCCAACTCCATTTCCTGAATTTTTTCCTTTAAAGTCTTTTTCTGGTCTCCCTCTCCGAGCACATACCATCTGATATCCAATTCTCTTTTTTTCAGAATCTCCATTGCCTCTATCGCAATATCATAACCCTTCTGCCATGTAAGCCGTCCGACAGAAAGTATACGAAATCCCTGATATCCGTCTGCAAATCCTCCTGGTTCCCGGGCTCTCCTGCGGATAAACTCCTGGTCAAGCATATTGTGCTGCACAGCAAGTTTTGCTGCATATTCCGGATAAACTTTCAAAAAATGGTCCTTTGTTTCCGCAGATACTGCAAAAATATTTCCATAGTTTATAAAACAGCCCTGATCCATCGCTCTTGTATAGCCTGCGCTCTCATAATCAGTATGTATGAAAGCTATCTTTTTTCGTGCTTTTACATGGTCAGCCACGTAATACGCAGCCCCGCCCTCTATCCACGCGACTGCCAGATCAAAAGACATGTCAAAACGCTCCGCACCATCTGATATGACCCTCCAAAACAGCTTATCCGCCTGAATTCTCCTTTTCCTCAGCATATCCACAAAATTCCTCGCAGTATAAAATAATTTATAAACAAGTCCTCCGTTTCTCACAAAAGACTTTAAAACCGTCTTCGTCAGCACCCGTCTGCCCTTTCTTGTCAATACAGACCGTTCACTGAATGTAGGATTCAAAAGCCGGACATTACCTGGCAGTTTTTTGATCAGCTCTCCCTGTTCCGTAAGTACAAAGAGGTAGATTTCGTATTTTTGACTGTCCAGCCTTCTTAAAAATCCCAATAAGGCAGTCTCTGCCCCGGCCTGGCTCAACGTATTAATCACGAATAGCAGCTTTTTCTTCATATTTTCTTATCCTATCTGTCAACTCTTCAAACTGCTGTATCAGTTTTTCATTTTCCTGGATGAGCAGTGATACCTGAATAGCAAGTTCCTGATTTTTCATGGCCAGACGAGAGACCAGCAAGCTGAATTGGAAACCGCCCCACAAGCAGACTGCCCCCACAATGAAAAGCCCCAGTCCCGTTCCCATGGAAATCAGATGTGTCCAGGATGATAATACCGGAACACTTCCTATTGCAATCAATATCGCACCCAGAATCTCCCATACTACAGCGAGATTTACGGTCATCTTTTTAACAGAATGATACCAAAAGCTGGAAAACATAACTAAAATCCCCACTGTAATGATTCCATACTTGATAATCTCAGACGTCCCTATCATTTCTCATCCATTCCCTTCCGCAATCTTTTTATTCAAATTGCGTCTGTCATATACCTTACTGGAAGGCTGCGCACCTTTCCCACGCTCCGTCAGATCTCCGCTGCAGAATATATGTCTGTCAATATTTTTCTCCACCCAGCGAAGCCTCATATAAGTCACTGTCCATCCTGTAAAAGAACCCAGCACTACCCCGATCCCATACCAGATCTCGTTCAATCCCACGGCAAAAATACTTCCTGCCAGAGTGATCACAAAAAAACTCAGGGTTGCCCATACCATGCCTGTCAGATCATTAAAATAATATAAAAATAAAATGGCAGAATACATGAGGAAAAGGATAAAATAACCAGCCGCCAGGCACGGATAAATACTCATTACCAATCCGGAAAACCCAAAACGAGGAAGCAGGATAATACACATCAAATATACCACTACGGATATAATAAACTGAATCCGCGCCAGGTTCATCAGCGAAGCCCCCATTTGACGGAACATCTGCCTTTTATCATTCTCTATATCCGCCTTTTTCGCCCCGATCACAGACTCTGAATACGCCTTATACTTTTCATGAAAATGCATCTCCACATGGGCGATAAAGATGATCGTCGCAGAGATATTGGTAAACATTGCCAGGCAGCTTGCCATATCATACGGCTGGCTGCACACAAACGTATCCGCCACCACCATTTTCATATCAGTATTCCAGAACACAAAATTATGGACATACATTCCAGATATATACAAAAAGTTCGTCACCACCAACTGCCAGTACCTCTTAAAATATTTCAAGACCTTCCAATATTGGTTACTGTTGCGCACGAAATATCGTTTCACAAAGGAATACTCCAGTACTGCGATCAGAAAAATGCCTGTCGTCAGAGCAAAGAGCATACTTTCTGTGATACTCCAGTGAAAGAGAAACCGCAAGATCAGGGAAAGGAGAAATGCCGCCACCATTCCGATCAAAAAAAACAGGGATATCTTCTGATAATCCTTGCAGATGGACAGATAGATCATCGAATAAACTGCCATTGTAAGGGAAATATATCCGCAGAATCCGGTAAATACATAAAACACTTTCACACCGCCCACAAAGTGCTCCCACAGGCAGAACGGAACTCCCAGCAGGCAGCTCAAAGCCAGGTTCATAGCCAGGCCCAGATAATAGCAGGGCAGAATATCCTGATACCGCTCTTCATAAATAACATCAGACATGTATTTGGATAATACTGCATTAAAGGGCGATACCGTCAGCAAAGAAAAGATAAAGGTATATAATACCGTACAGGAAAATAACTCCCGGTTGAAATATCCCACCGTATGAAACCCCAATACCCTCCCCATCAGAAGGACATTCAGGATTACCAAGAACATCGGAGCCACCGTCACCGCCGTGCTGTAGGTAAATCCCACAAAATTTGCCATAATGCTTTTTTTCTGAAAAATCGTATTTAACTTTACTCCGATCCCCGCCATAACTGATCCCTCTCTAATGATCTTCCCATTTCAGTCCCATGCTTTTTGCAAAATCTTTATAGATCCCGCGGTATGCGCTGATCATTGACTGGAACTGATACTTGGCAAGAACTCTCTGATACCCATTTTCTCCCATCTGCAGGCGCATCTCCCTATTTCTTGCCATTGATACCATGGCCTGCGCAATCTCTTCCACATTCATGATATGGGTCACAATCCCCGCAGCGCCAAATTCATCATTTTCTCCCATGATCAGGCCTCTGCAGTTGCCTACGTCTGTCGCAATGACCGGCTTATGGGCTGCAAAACTTTCCAGGATTGTCAGAGGCTGCCCTTCACTGATGCTGGTAAGGATTGTCAGATCCATCTTTCCCAGATATTCTCTGATATCCACCTTACCGGTAAATTCAATATCCGGGATCCCCTCTGCCTCCACCAGTTCAAAACACTCCTGCGCGTACTCCTTCTCTTCCTCCCATGGCCCCATGATCCAAAGCTTCAAGGATGGTTCTGCCGCCCTTGCAAAGCCAAACGCATGGATCAGGGTTTTAATATCTTTGATCGGTGCTATACGGAGCACGGCTCCTATGTAGACCCGTCCCTCTTCTTCCTCGTCCTTTCCCGGAAGTTCCTGCAGGCTTTCCACCAGAATCCCATTTGGCGTGACCATGGTCTTCTCACATGGGCATCCCAATTCCAGCTCCAATTCCCGTGCATGCTCATACAGGCTGGTGACCAGGTCCGCTCTGTCATAAGCCAGATTGGACATCTTCCGGAACTGCTCGATCCATATGTCTTTATAAATCCCCTGTACCCACTTTGCCTTGATCAGCTCTTCTTCCCGCTCTCTTGTATAAATTCCATGCTCTGATATCAAAAGCCGTCCGCCATGGATATATTTTGCCATGCTCCCAAGCACTCCTGCATAGCCTGTAGCTGTGCAGTGATACAAATCGGCTTTTGGCATTTTCATTTTCAGCGTATGGAACATGGGCAGATAGATGGAGCGCATCATCCACAGAAAATCTGAAAATACGATCTGGCTGTAATTCAGATTATAGCAGTCTGTCACTGCATGAAAAAAATCCATGGACATCAAAAGATTATTTACAGAAAAGGATTTTTTTTGAAACAGGTCAAACAAAGTTTCCCAATCCACCTTCTGATTTAAAAGAAGGCTGCGGAAAGCCCTGTATTCCTTTCTGCCCATTGTCTTTTTTCGGTTCCTCTTTTTGCTCCAGTCATGATCCTCCAGATAGAGTTCATGCACCTCTGTCACATTTTCAGGAAGTTCATATACAAATTTTCCGCTCCATGAACGATTTGCCACAATTGCCAGAATAATAAATTCCTGTCCGGGGAAAGACTTTATCAGACGATGTATCCAACTGGATACGCCGCCCACTACATATGGATAACAGCCTTCCGCTATAAGGCAGATTTTCATAGAAACCTTTCCTCCTGTCCATGACCGCTTCTTTCTCCTCTCATCAATAGGTCAATACTGTACTTTTCATTGTGATCACCGCTTCTGCCGCCTCTATTTCGAGCAGATATACGTCATCCTCCAGTTCTGTAAACGAACCGCCTTTTATCTGGTCTATTGCTTCTTGATGCGTCCGCAGGACAAACCAGACCGGCTTCTGTGTGTCTGACAAACGCAGATAAATCTCCTGCCCTTCTCTTTCCTGTGTATAGTCCAGCGCCAGGAACCTTCGGATATGTTCATCACTTTCTGACACGGTAGTCCCCTGGAATCCCTGAAATCCCTTCCAATAATTCCGGATATTCCATCCCAGGTTCTCAGCCAGTTTTTCCCAACTTTCCTGCTCTTCCTCAGGATATACGGCATCCTTGATATCCATCAGGACATTGGTATAACCAAGCATGGTCTCCACACACCGGACCCGGAAATCATCCCGGTAAGTGTGCGAAAAACCGTTGGCAAGTACTTTCTGCTTTGTCACATGCTCTGACAGATATCCTACGATCTCATTGTCTGTCTGATCCTCTGTTATCACAGTCCTCACAGAAGACAGAGCCTGTTCATCCATAGCCGCCTCAATCTCCTTTTCCTGCAGATTTCCAGTATAAAAAGAAGTGAACTGATAATCCGGGAGCACTTCCTTTACAAAACCATCATCTGCTTTCAACTTATCATCTAAGGAAGTATTGGAAATATCCACACCGGAAATCCCTGCCTCAACGTCTTCTTTATTGAAGTTTTTCATATAGTACCTAAACTGCTTTGCATCCGGCAGTATCTCATCCGCATAATCCATCTGAAAAGCCAGCATACAGGATAAACCCATCTTATTCTCCCGATAGACAGTCATGATCCCCGGCCACAAGACGTCACGCATCACTCCCTGCATATTCCGGCTGTAGATCTTCATCAACTGTGACCCATTTTCCTGAGCCAGGATCGGAAAACCTGCAGCAACCAGATTCTGGGCATTTACAACAGGATATAGATCATAAAATTTCATCTGTGCAGACATTGCGGACAAAAGGCCGATTCCTCCAAACTCCTCCATATATGTTCCATTGACAGCCATCACACAGGCTTTGCGGTAATTTTTCTTCCATATGATAACCGGATATTCTTCTGATTCGATCCCTTCATCCTCCACGATCCCTTTCATGTACACCGCGGTCCCTGCTTCCAGCTCATACCACGGAAGCGTCAGCTCCATATCCTGCCGTTTCTTCCTTTCCTTTTCGTCCGATGCCAGATAGACAGCTTCGCCTCCAAGCAAAAAACCATCGTACAGATGGATTCCATCCACCTCTGCCCTTTCCTCTCTCACATTCTGGATCCCAAATAAAGAACGGATCCTTTGGTCTTTCTTGATCACAGATACCTCCGGCATATTACAGAAGATGATATTGCAGCCTGCCTCCAGGCACCCCTCCAGATATTCCAGTTCTTCCCTTTCCTCCCACTGAATCGATGCAGGATCAATGACCAGCATATCTGGAATCCTGTTCTGCCCTTTCCATCCTGTACTTTCATATTCCTGAAGGGAAAGGTGGCTTTCCATGTTCTTTTTAGTATAAGAGGCCCAGACCTTCACAGCGTCCTCCATTGCTTCTCTGCCAATATACACGATCAAATCTTCAGATCCATCTGAAATTCTGTCTTCCACAATCTCATTAGCCAAGTATGCCCCGCTTCTTCCGGGCAGTTCATCCATATCCTTCACATAGGAATTTACCTCATAATCATTCCATAACTCTGTCATAACGCCTGTTGATTGAAACAGAAAAAAAATGACAAGCATGACGATAGTGATCGCAAAATAATTCCGTCGTGATACCATATCTGTCCTCTCGCTCTTCCTTGCTGCTTTTAACTGAAAACCCGTATCAGCTCTAATGTTTCCCTGTCAATGACAACATCCGATTTTTTCAAATGGCTCAATGTGGTAAAAAAAGCCTCTTTATTTTGTATCGTAAAATATAATTTCAATTTACAAGTATATGCGCTAAGCCGGTCCGGATATTGTTCTGCCAGCCATATGCACCATTTTTCAGAATTGATATAGTCTTTGGCCTCCAGCAGCCTGAGGCACACGCCTTCATACTGTTCTTCGCTAAGCCTCGACATATCCTTCTGGCGGAGTTTCCCGGCAGTATCGGCCATGATCTGCACGAACCGCTTTTGCTCAATTGACGTAAAGATCTGAAGCTTTAAGACTTTATTCATATAGTCGATCAACAATTCTTCAAATTCTGTTTCCTCTGGATCCTCCTGTTCAATCTCCCGGAGCATGTTCTGTACTTTTTTACGGAATTCGTTCAGCTCATCCGTCATGACAGACGCGGCATAATGGGAAGATTCGGAATCCCCGCTGTCCAGCGCCAGCGCGATGGCCGCCAGGGAATCCTGTATCTCGCCTTTTACCATATTCATCATGACCATACGCAGGTCTTTCTTTTGATTGACCGCAAGCGCTTCCTCTAACGGAACCATATTGCGCACCCTTTCCTCATCTGCCTTTAGCTGGATCTTCACACGCTCCTTACTGAAAATGACATCTTCCAGATCCGGGGCTGTCCAGAAAAGCACTCTGTAAAGCAAGTACGATACCATAAAAAAGAGCGGCCCCACGACCGGGCACATCAGCATGATAAAAAACTTCATAAGAAAGGCCCTTCTGTTATCGAACAGCCGCTCCCATTCCTTTTGTGTCTGCTGCTCCTTGGCCGGAACAACGATCAGGATTCCCCAGAGAAGATAAACAATGGCTGTCAGTGTATTTACCAACACCACGATCAGAAATACGAACTCATCCCAATCCAGCATTATACGGCCTCCCCTTTGATCTCACTTAGGTATCCCTGCGCCTGGAAACGCTCAATGACACTCCTTGCTCCCTCCTGGTCCGTATTGGACAGCAGGACATACAGATGATTTCCCCGCAGTACGCCCAGATAATCTGTCTGCCGCATCTGGGTGCCAAGCGCTCTGGCAGCCTCTTTCCTGTTATGCTCTTCCACTCCTTTGATCTCGAGGAGGGCACATTCTGTCAAACCTTTTTGCCTTGCATCAAAAAACGCCTTTGCCAGATGTGTAAACGCCTCTTCATCCAGTACATTGGTCTCTTCTACATACCGCTGCTCTCTTAAAGCATCCAGATACCGGTTGGCACGTACCACCGTATTTTGTATCAGCGCCCCCACGACCGTCAGCCGATTTGCCTCCGCAAGTGTCATGCGCTGCCATGGGATCCCCCATATCATCAGGATCAACTGCATTTCATCTGATGCAAATACAGCGCTTGCCATGAGCGGAAACTGATCCTCCATGGTTTTATTGATATAGACCCTGTGCTCCTTTAATTCACCATACATGGTCTCCATTCCTGTATATTTAATAGAACTTCCCAATTTACGCGCTTCTTTGGACGTGGCTGAGAATAGTCTGGCATAATCCCGGTTTGCCACTGTATAGATTGCTACATCTTCACTATCCATCAGATTTGATAACATCTCCGCCGCATAAAACAGGACCTCCTCCGGCTCATATGCATCCAGGCGAGAAGTAATCTCATATACTTTTCCCAGGCTGTCCTTCTGGTTCATCACCTGCATCTCAAAGCTCTGCTTCATACGGATATTGCTGTCATTGATGTCTTCAATATCATCCAGCTTTCCATGAAGATAATCCACCTTTTCCGCGTCTTCTTCCTTAATATAATGAAGCTGGTCTTTCATATATCCTACGACCATCCCCAGGATAAATAACTGCGCGATCCATACATAGGTATTATAATCCATCAAGACCTCAAACCCGGTACGTTCATATGTCTGGCGGAAACAGTATCCCACCACTGACAGTACGGCGGAGATCAGCGCCTGCTGCTGTCCATGGACGATCGCAAACAACAGCACATACAGCAGATAGAAGTCCAGCCTGTTAAAATACTCGCTGCCTACGGCCCGGTTATTCAACATAAAGAACGGGATAAAACATATCAGGTTCTCTATAAATGGAACCAGTTTCCTGACGATCACCCTTATGCTATGTAACAGCCTTCCCCATGGACTGCCGCCGGTATCTTCCTCTTTTATGAAATGCTCTCTGTGGCGCTTCATATACTGCACCACCTTCTGTACACCTGCATCATATTGGAAGAACGGCTTCATATGGTATTCTTTTTGATACCTGTTCCCATCCAGGATCAAACGATGCTTCTCTCCTACGGAATTGTCTGTTATCTCAACCTTTTCGCCCATATACTTTTGGACCATCCCGGCAAGCTGTGTTTCATTGATTTCTTCCATTGAAGAAATATGATAGCAATGGTTGGACAGCCTGGCATCCACGATCACCTTGTATGCATACTCAACCGCATCCTTCAGAAAGATCATGGAAAAAACATTCCGGCTGTTTGCAGAAATCTTCCCTGTCCTCAGCGCTTCCAAACACATCTTAAAACATGGATCCTCCTGTTTTTCTCTTTTTCTGGGTACTCCATAGACATGGTCAAAACGCAGGATCAATGTATCCATTCCACGGGTAGTCCGGTAACTCTCACAGAGTTCCTCGCCATGTGCGACCGCCAGGGCCTTGAACCCTTGTGTCTCTACAGGCATATCCTCTGTGATGTCCACACCATGTACACTGCTGTAGACTTCATGTGATGATAAATAAACAAACCGGCCTTTTCCTGTCACGGCATATGCTGACAATATATTCGTAAGCGCTGTAGAATAGCGAACTGACTCCTTTCTTGCCATCTGCCAGTCAAAATTGGTATCATACGCGCCCATAAAAATGATCAATTCCGGGCCAATACTCTTAAATATGTCCTCAATACTGTCTGTATCATACTCAAAATTATATTTTTCAAATACATGCTTATAAGATGTCCGGTTATCTTTCTTTCCTGTCAGCAGATAGACCCGGTGTCCGCTTTTACTCATCTTATTGATCATTGCATCCATGAATCTGCTGCCTCCGCCGATCAACAGCACTGTCTTTTCTTTCATTCCGGTTTTCAAGGCAGCTTCATGGAGGATGCCTTCTGGATCCGGGACTTTTTCTACATGTCCTGGCTTTTTTTCTCTGCGGGGGCATCCTCCCACAACAGAAAAGGGACCACGTTTACTTTTGGCCCTTCACTTTCTGGATTGGGATGTTCTTTTCCCAAAGTTAAATTTCCAAGAGAATCTTTCGTTTGAACCCGAAACAGTTCAGAGATATTTGTATCATTTTCCAAAAATGTGTTTCCAATCTGTAAGGCCGTATTGTTCAACATCTCGGATGCCTGATAAATTTTTGATAAATAGAGATGATACTGACTGCCAAAATCCTGTATCCGTTTTTTCAGCATGTCTGTCTGCTCGGCCTGATACCGTTCTATCTCCTGTTTTGCAGCCTTTCGCTTTTCCTCAATCTCTTTTTGAAGAATTTCCCGTTTGATTTTTTCTTCTTTTTCATACTGCCTGGATTTTTCTTCTATTTCCGATAGTCTCTTTTGTAATGCATTCCGGATTTCTTCAATCGTACGCTCTTCCAATTCAATCCGGCTTTTCAACTCTTCTAATTCTTTATTGTCAGACTCATGAGCGGCCCGCTCTTCACGGATCTCCTTTTCCAGCTCTGCTACCTTTTCCTCCAGAATCCTTCTCTTAGATCTAAACATTGCGCATCCCTCCAATCCCGTCGATAATATGATATTTTCATTATGCGTCAAAAGCCAATCTCATGTTATTAGATATATACCAAAATACTAATACCATAGTCTTGATCCAAAAATCTACAAGATGGGACGATTCGATATTTATTAGGGATAAAAAATAAGTTCTCCGCTTTATCATCACATAACAAACGGGAACATATCCTTGTTTAAAACAACTGCAATAAATAATCATACAGTTCCCGAAGCTGCCCTTGCCCTGCTGGAAGCAGTCCCATATCCAAGGAAAAGCCACAGACCTCTTTTTAGAAGTCTGTGGCTTTCAATACCATATTTATACCGTTCCATTTTCTCAATTCTATTCAAATAACTCATTTCAAAACTATGGCACAAAAATCATTTTTCGTCTCACGGATGAATTACAACCTTTACAGAATTCTCCCTTTTATTTTTAAATATGTCTACCGCCTCGTCGTATTGTTCCAATGGAAAACGGTGGGTAATCATCTCTTCTGCACGAATCGCTCCAGATGCAATCATATGAAGTACAGTATCTGAAACATTAGGATTTGCTTTTGAGCCATAAATTTTTATATCATTAAACACAATCTTATTTAACGGAAGCGGAATCTGCTCCTTGTCCTCCCTATAATTGGCGATAAGCGAAATCACCCCGGTTTTCTTTAACATATGTACCGCTTTTACAGGAGAATCGTTTGCTCCCGAGCACTCTATGACCTCGTCCGCCCCTATGCTATTGGTCAATTCCAACACTGACTGGACAGGATCTTCTTTTTCAATATCAATGCATACAGATGCACCCAGCCTTTTCGCCATTTCCAATTTATATCCGCGCCCTACAACTACTGTCTGCCCGGCTCCAAGCGCAATGCATTCCTGCATAGCACAAAGTCCGATCGGCCCTGGCCCGATAATAACGGTCGTCCCTCCGGGAGTTACTCCTGCCTTTTCCACTCCACGTAATGCAACCCCCGCAGTATCCGTTAACGCTGCCGCATCAAAGCTGACGCCATCTGGTATCTTATGGAGACTCCCCACTTTAAAAGCACCATATTCTGCATTTGCACCTTGAAAATAAAATCCATAGTGGCGGTGCCCCTTATCCGGAACCGCTTTTTTTAGCCCATCCATTCCATAATTCAGGCAAACAGTATAATTTCCACTCATACAATTCCTACAATGACCACAGCCATTATGTGCTTCTCCAGCAACTCGGTCTCCCACTTTAAATTCTGTCACACTTTTTCCAGTCGCAACAACTTCGCCTGACCATTCATGTCCCATAATAAACGGAAAATATGGCGGCCAGTCCACGTTGCTGTAATGCCCCTCTATTACTTTAGGATCCGAACCACAGATTGCAACTGCCCTTATCCTGCACAATACCTCATCTGTACCAAATGCAGGAACAGGAACCTCTCTCACCTCCGTTTTATTATAATCCACAAGCATAACCGCTTTCATTTTTTTTGGTATTTCCATAGTTTTCCTCCCTCAAAACATCTTTAAACGATGCTCAAAGTTCTTCAGGATTGTAATCTGTGCCGTTTCTTCTATCAATTCTGCCGTATGCTCTGCTTCCAACACATCCTTTCCCAAAGCAACAACTCCATGCCCCTTTAAAATAAATGCTTTCAGTTCCGGATTTTCATCAAACAGCACCCGAAGCAGGCCTTCGTCCTCCTTACGCACACTTGCACTTGGCACATCTACAACAGGTATTTCATATCCCAATTTTAACTGCACATGGAGCGTTGTCATTGGCAACGCCTTATTTACATACGACCACGCAATTGACCATGGACTATGGCAATGCATAACACCTCCTATACTATCAGAAACTTTATACAAAAAACCATGAAGAAATACTTCCCTTGTAGGCTTTCCCTCCGCTCCTGGCAATAATTGCCCATCTAGGTCAGTTTCAACAAACCCTTTCCCTTCACGTGTACAGTCCGCAAACGAGCCGCCGCTGGATTTTACGATCATCCCATCTTTAATCCTCATCGAAAGGTTCCCTCCGCTCCCGGTCTGGATTCCCCGCCGATATGCCCTATGCGCAGCCGTTTCTAGCATTTCATATTTTTCCATCTTTCTCCTTTCTATAGCAAGCCTTCCAATTCTTTCACGATTTCCATTGCAAATACATCATCATTAATATGCATATCACACACATGTACCTTGACCCTTTTATCTACTGACTCCATCACACCATCAACAAACCCCTGGTTTGCTTCTTCGTCATAAATTGCACATCCCTTTTTATTTTGCTGGCTAAATCCTTGGAGTGGTATTAAAATCTCATTTCTGCCTTTTATTTTATTATGTACTTCTGCAAGAAACCTTCCCATCATATACATCTCATTTTTAGATGTTCTGACATGTGTATGAAACGGCGTATGCTTATAATATTTCCGTTCCTGCAACGCCTTATCCAGCCCTTCCACCGGTCCCCTCAGCAAAAAATCGGATGCTCCTGGAACAGAAATAACCGGAATGCCACTCTTATATACGTTGGTAAACCGATTCTGATTTCCTGCCATCAATCCACCAAACAAATACCCACTGATTTCATGTGTAGTAATATCAAGAACAGCTGATATTTTCCCTGTCTTTGCCATCTCATCCACAGTCGCTGTACCTGCCACATTTGTATGGCAGACAATCGTTTCAACCCCCTTTTCATCCAGTAATTTTTTCACCTGCATCACACAGGCCGTTGTAACTCCTGCCATTGTCATTGCAACTACAGGTTTCCTTGATCCATCCCGGACATTCAAAGCTGATTCTGCCATACCGATTACTGCACCGCATCCTGAGGACAATATTACAGAGGTAATTTCATTGATTCCACAAATATCCACAATCGCTGGTATCATCACAATGTCTCTATATCCTACATAGTCGCCGAACAAGGCTGTTCCACATGCTACTGTAGAAATCATAACCTTTGGGAATCCAATCGGCAGTTTCTGCATTGCCTTTGTTGATATTGCCGTTCCTTGTCCTCCGCCGATAGATATAACACCCTGAATGATCCCATCTCTTTGCAGCTGAACCAGTTTATTCCCTAAACCTGTAGTCATGATTCGCTGTAGTTCACTTTTCCCATGTTTTATACATTCTCCCAGTTCTCCTTCATCAGCACATCCAAACACTTTCTGTCTTGAAATATCTGGGTCGGTTCCTGGAGGATGCAACATTCCCGTATCGATCAATAATGCCTGATGCCCTCTCTTTTCTATGCATTTTTTCAAAAAAGAGGCTTCCTCACTTTTTGTATCAAGAGTAGCAATAATGCCTATAACTGCCATTTTCCATCTTCTCTCCTCTCAAAATTATCACCTATCCATACGGCCCGCTCACCTTTGACACAAACATCGGACTTATAGTCCCAAAACCGGCGTTTTCTCAAAACGTTCCATTAAATCCGGCTCATGCGTCGGCAGAATCATATTGACATCTTTGCAGCGTCTCTTGATTTCCCTGACACTCTCCCACCATTCCACAATATTGGCAAACCTGGCCGTAGGAGTCAGGTCATAATGTATCTGTGGCACTTCTTTCAAATTATCCAGAAGAAATATCGCATCTCCTACCAGATGATATGTACCGTCCTTTGTATCCACCTCTACAGCCTGATGTCCTACTGAATGGCCGGGCGTTGGATACACCCTGACTCCTGGAACAATCTCAGCCTCTCCTTCAAGCAGCTCAAATTCTGCACCAATAAACGGCGCCTCAATCCCAAGTGCCTCGTATTCGTAAGATTTATAATAAAGAGGTATCGGATTCATGGCAAACTCATATTCCTTTTTCTGTACATAATAATGGGCATTTTTGAATTCCTTCATATAAAAACAATGATCCCAATGCAAATGCGTAAAAATAATCTTTGTAATATCCTCCAGATGATACCCTGCTTTCTCAACTGCTTTCGGCATTGCCTGATCTGGAAGCTGGATTGATCCGGGATGATGGTACTGGTTTGCCCTTTCTGAATACGCCATGCCGGTATCAACAAGAATACATTCATCCCCTGTATCCAACAAATAGCAGAACACTGGAAGGGCTCTATCCTCATCGCTGACATTTTTATAGTATTTATGTGTCGAAGGATGATAATGATACGTTTTTGGATTTGATGTACACATTCCTGAATTTAATGGTGTAATTGTAATGCTCATAATTTGCCTCCTACTATTTATAAATATTTTTGTTTTTAAAGTTCACATTGATTCATATCCTGCAATAATTCAATACGTTCTCCACTAGGTGCTCTGAAAAAGGCCACCTTTAGATTCATAGGCCCAATGTCAGGAACAATCCGTATGTCCTTTTCTTCAAATTCTATGTCAGGGCATTTCAAAAGCCGTTGTTTTGCCTTTTCCACATCGGTAACCATAAAGGAGATATGCGTATTGCTCTCTGCATTTCTTCGTTTCACTTCTTCATATGGCATCTCGGAAACCCACAGCAGTTCCAGTATCACATTTTTCCATTTGAGCATTGCCACCTGCTCCTTTGCCGCCTCCACGACACCAGTACAGCAAAGTTCAAATCCAAATACATTTTGATAAAATTGGACCGCCCCTTCTAAATCACTGACAAAAAATGCTACATGGTGGAGCCGCAGAGATAAATCTGATATGCTATATTCCTTTATACCCATCATTCTCTCCCCCGATTTCTAAGATTATCAATCAGAACTGCAAGAAGAATTATGATCCCGCTCACGATATCCTGCCAATACATGTCAACCATCATCAAGTCCATACCATTATTGATCACACCGATCACACAGGCGCCGATGATAGTCAGAAGCACGCTCCCAGTCCCACCCGCCAGACTTGTTCCTCCAATGACAACTGCCGCAATGGCATCCATCTCCATACCTGTACCCAAGTTTGACAAACCAGACTGTACCCTGGAAGTAAGAACCACGCCTGCCAGGCCTGCCATCATTCCAGAATATGCATAAGCAAATATTTTCACTCTGTCTGTATGTACTCCCGCCAGCCGTGCCGCATTTTCGTTGCCGCCTACAGCACAAATGTGATATCCAATCCTGCACTTTTTCATAACAAACCAGCTTATCGCCGTAACCAGTACCAAAATATAGATCGGCACTGGAACATCCTGTATTTTTCCACCGCCAATATAGTTAAATGATCTGCTGAATCCGTTTATCGGCCTAGCTTTTGTAAAAACCAATGCGATTCCCGCAAAAATAGTCATAGATGACATCGTCACTATAAATGGCGGAATCTTCAGCTTTGCAACAAAGATACCATTTGCAGCCCCACATAGAAATCCGGTTCCAACCCCTACCAAAACCGGCACTATGACAGGGTAACTATCTGGATGTGCACAGGATGCGGCCAACACTGAACTCAGGCTGACTATGGAACCTACTGACAGATCCAGCCCCCCTACAATGATCACTTTACATACACCGCATGCCAATATTCCAAGACATGCAATCTGCTTTAAAATGTTCAAGATATTGCTTGCCGTCAAAAATGAATCCAGAAAAATGGAAAGCAAAATAACCATTGCCATAAGGACGATCAAAATCCCAAAACGGTCATAGATACTTTTTCCCATTTGCTGAAATCGTTTTGTTCTGTTTTGTTCTTCCATTTTTTCATCTCCTCTCAGTCCGTTTTTGTAGCATGCATCATAATATTATTCTGCGTTGCCTCATCCTTACATAGATACCCTGTGATCTTCCCTTCTGACATAACTACGATATTGTCACTCATTCCAATGACTTCTGGCAATTCTGAGGATATCATGATGATTGCTTTACCTGCTTGTGCAAGTCCGCACATGATCTTATAAATCTCTGTCTTTGCCCCAATATCAATCCCTCGGGTCGGTTCATCCAATATGATCACATCTGGATCAAGTAATATCCATTTTGACAAAAGCACTTTTTGCTGATTCCCACCTGAGAGAGTACAGATTGGCTGGTTCAAACTTGACATTTTGATGTCAAATTTTTCTTTTTGCTCCATGCATGTCTGCGTGATCATTTTAGAACTCACAACAACACCCTTCATATATTGTTTCAGTCCGGCCATTACCATATTCATACTGATCGACAACGACAGGAAGCCGCCAGTCGCCTTACGGTCTTCTGTCACAAATGCAATCCCTTTATCAATTGCATCCTTCGGGGAATTTATCCTTACCTGCTCATTTTTTAAATAAATCTCCCCTGCGTCAGCCTTTCTATAGCCAAAAACAGCCTCCATCACTTCCGTCCTTCCAGCACCTATCAATCCGGCGAATCCAAGAATTTCTCCTCTTCGCACCTGAAAGGTGATATCAGAAAAAGTTCCTTTTAGTGATAATCCTTTTACTTCCATAACAGTTTCTCCGATCTCACACCCTTTTTCTGGATAAAACGTAGTAATTTCTCTTCCTACCATCTTTGAAATCAGCTCATTCATAGGAATCTGCTTTACATCGCCCTCATCAATAAACTCCCCATCTCTGAATATAGTAAGCCCGTCTGCAACTTTATATATTTCATCCATTTTATGCGAAATAAAAATAAATGTAATCCCACGTGCTTTCAAGCCCCTTATGATTTCAAACAGATTTTCACATTCTTTTTCTGTGATGGAAGAGGTCGGCTCATCCATTATGATCAACCTGGCATCCTGCGAAAGGGCCTTGCATATTTCAACCATCTGCCTCTTTGCCACTGTCATTTTCTGTAATTTATCAGTCGCTTTAATATTATGAATATGAAACTGCTCCAGTAGCTCTTCGGTCATCTGTATCATTTTTTTTCGCTGTACGATATGGAGCCTATTCTTACATGGCTCTCTTCCCACAAAGATATTTTCCGCAACTGTCATATCTGATATCAGATTCAATTCTTGAAATATCATAGAAATGCCTTTTTGCCGGCTAAGCTGTATGGATCCCTCTGATGCCGCATATGTTTCCCCATTAAAATATATCGTGCCGGAATCCGCTTTGTACGCTCCAACAAGTATTTTCATAAGCGTAGATTTCCCCGCCCCATTTTCTCCTGCCAAAGCATGCAAAGTTCCTTTTTTGACATTTAACCTGACATTTTTTAAAGCCGGAACCCCAGAGAAGCTCTTACAAATATTTTCCATTTTTAAAATATATTCGCTCATATGCTATCCCTCTGCGTTTATCAAACTCCTTATTCTCCATAGGTCTCTTCATACAATTCTTCCACATTTTCTTTCGTAATAAGGAATCCGTCTGTTTTATATGTTTCGTCCAATTTCTCTCCTTCCAGATATTTTATGGCGAGTTCCATGGTATCATAGCCGTTCTGAAAGGCTGGCTGGAATACTGTCGCATCCATCTGCCCATCCATTAAAGCTTCCATCCCTTCCTGGGTTCCTCCTACGCCAATGATCACCGGACGGTCTATCCCTGCATTTTCGTACGCCAAAGCAATCCCTATGGCCATTGCATCATTATTCGAAATGATCACATCAATATCAAGTCCGCTATTAATCCAGTTTTCTGCTATCGACATCGCATCATCCCGGTTCCAGTTTCCAACCTGTTCATCAACCACTTCCATATCCGGATATTTTTCCAATGCTTTTTTATTGCCGTCAATACGCTCTACTGCATTCTGATTATCCAATTTACCACACATGATCGCCACATTTCCTTTTTTTCCACATAGAGAAGCGGCCTGTTCCACCTGCATTTCACCAAAACCTACATTGTTAAACCCAACATTTGTCAAAACGTCTCCATAGACAAACGCGTGAAAAGCAATCAATGGAATACCGGCTTCCTCACAAACTGAGATCATCTGGTCACAGCCATTTCCATCCACAGGCGTCAGGCAGATTGCATCTACTCCTTGTGTGATCAGATTCTCACACTGCTTCAACTGCGTAGTTACATCTTTGTTTGCATTATATTCGACCAATTTTACATTATCATGTTCCTCCGCATACGCTTTGCATCCGGCAGAGCAGTATGACATCAGTACTTCCTGATCCAAATATAAAACTCCCAATGTCCATTTTGTACTATCTCCTTCCGATTGCCCCGTCCCTTTTTCTTCCGGCTCTTTTCCGTTTTGCGAAGCGCATCCCAAAAGCATGACTACCGACAACATTGCTAATACCATAGATACTGCCCTTTTCTTCTTTTCTGTTTTTTTCATTTTTTCTCTCCTTTTCTTTCATAGGTTTAATGTTTCCAAATGCTCCGTAGAATGACAGATAATCTTATCCCTCCCTTCCTTTTATTTTTCCACACGCATTTTTAAAAATAGCAGGTACAAAAGCGCCGCTTACTATTTTTCAAAGATAACCTATCTATTCCATATAAAAACAATCCCCACATCATATTTATAAAGCAGTTTCCCAATTTTTTCCAACCATTCTCACTTTTTTCAACTATTTTCAACATAATATTACCCTATAACCTAATATTTGTCAATATTTTTTTAATATTACCCAATACATTTCCAACCATTCCAAATCATTTCTACATTTTCCCTAGTATTTCTCTTTACATGTAGATTGTTTTTTGCTATAATGAACAAAAATGCAAAATACATAAAGGAGACGACATGGTTAAACACATTCTTTTTCTATCAGTAAAAAGCAATTACGATCATAAAGAAGTTTTATCTACATTTACACAAATGATGCTGCAATTAAAGAAGTTGATTCCAGAAATCATGGATTTTCATATTGGCGAGAACATAAATCCCACATCTGCTTACCAGATTTGCCTTGATTCAGAATTTAAAGATATCAATGCTTTAAATCATTATATTTATCATCCCGAACATATGAAAGTCCGTGAGTATCTGGCCTCTGTTATCGACGACAAATTAACTTTTGATTACAT
Source organism: uncultured Lachnospiraceae bacterium (assembly GCA_910589385.1). GTDB lineage: Bacteria > Bacillota > Clostridia > Lachnospirales > Lachnospiraceae > Schaedlerella. Next base: position 6,954 of record CAJUTU010000019.1, on the reverse strand, counting down.
CAAATAAAAACACGAGGTGAAAATTATGTTGACCGCATTACGCCGTGATGCCATTAGAGCATTCTTATCAGAAAAAAAGAGCGCTACCGTTCTTGAAATGGCCAAAGAATTTTCTGTTACAGATGAAACAATACGCAGAGACCTCAGCGCACTTGAAAAGGAAGGATTTCTCACCAAAGTCCGGGGCGGTGCATTTATACAGGGCGGCACACTGAATGAAATCGATATCAATCTGCGCTCTTCGGTCTCTTCTAACAGCAAAAAGCTTATTGCCGCAAAATGTCAGAAGATCATAAAGAATGGAGATTCCATTTTTTTAGATTCTTCAACTACAGCCTATAATATTGCAGAACAGATTCGGGATTTTCGCATAACAGTACTAACAAATTCATTGAAAATATGTGATCTATTGTCAGCCTACCCGAATATTGACCTGATTTGTATTGGAGGCACTTTCTCCAAAAAAAACTGCGCCTTTTTTGGTTCCATTACCAATAGGGTCATTTGCTCTTATCATGTTGATAAAGCGTTTTTCTCATGCCGTTCCGCAAGTATTGAATTTGGCGTGATGGATTCTAATGAAAAATCGGCAGAATTGAGACGTCTTGTAATTTCCCAATCGCTTCATTCTTACTTATGTATTGATCATTCCAAATTGGAAAAAACATCCATTAATACAATTTGCTCTTTCCGCGAATTATTCGCAGTAGTTACGGATCAACCACCTGCAAAAAACTGGAGTGAATTTCTAGCTTCTGAAAATGTGGAATTGATTATCGCCTCTCCCTCTGATGCCTAAAAAGAGACAATCCCATGGAATTCAGGATTTTCCAAAACCCTGGATTCTCATGGGATTGTCTCTTCTTCAATCCGCATTATACAGCCATGCAAGACAGATCTGCGATACTGTTGTGCCTTTCTTTCTGGCCATTTTCACTGCTCTCTTAAGACGCAGCATATTTGCTGCGCCATAGTATTCAAAAAAATCTCCGAAATGTACTTACTTAATATCTCGTTCCGGATAAGCAAGCTTCTGGCGGATTTCCTTTTTCTTATATATATGCAGATTCCGACGTACCCTTCCACTGGATCTTCACGTTCTCAATCTCCATGCCGCCCTGCGCAAAATAGAATTTCACAAAATGGTTTGCCCCCAAAGCGCTGCCCAATGCCTGTTCCACTTCGATCCATTTTCCATCTGTTCCATTGATTGTGACGGTTCCGGACAGATGGCCGTCCCAGAATATGGATACCGGGATCTGTGCCACTGCACCCGCATCTGAACGCACCCTCATACTCAGGGAATAATCCCCCATATGTTTCACTGACAGGCCGAATACCGTACTGCTCCCCTGCTCTGTATCAATTTCGGTTCCCGGGATCACCAGTTCTTCTTCCATCGGGCGGTACTCCATATCAAAATCCACCCTGTCTTCCGCATCCATTTCTTCCCAGGCCTTTTTCTCTTCCTCGCTGACCCTTCCCAGGCTCCGGTCCATGACCGGAGATTTCATCAGCATCCGGCAGATATTCGCGGCGCTCCTTGCCAGCACGCCTCTTGACAATCTGTGACCGGCAAGCTGCTCTTTCAGATTGCCGTCAAAGGTGGTGGTATCCGGCACCACCATAAATACATCGTTCTGGGCCTTTACCATTTCCGCTATATGCTGGGTAGAGGCCGGGCCGCCCTCCTCATTGGCATCCGCCCACCAGTCTGTCATGACCATGCCGTCAAACTTCCATTCCTTCCGAAGCACCAGCGTCAGCAGATCATAATTTCCTGCGGTCCAGACACCGTTGATCGGGCCGTATGTGGTCATGATAGAATACGCTTTTCCTTCTTTAACTGCAATCTCGAAGCCTTTCAGATAAATTTCACGAAGAGCGCGCTCTGAAACGGCTGCATCTACCTTCCTCCGGTTGTGTTCCTGGTTATTTGCCGCAAAATGCTTGATGGTTCCGGTCACGCCGCATTTTGCCATCCCTTTTAACTGTGCCGCTGCCATCCATCCGGTAAGGTATGGATCTTCTGAAAAATATTCGAAATTCCTGCCGTTCAAAGGATTCCTGTGGATGTTGATACCCGGTCCAAGAAGCGTATCGATCCGGTTTTTACGGAGTTCTGCCCCTTCCATCTCATAAAGGTCTTCCAACAATTTTTCATGAAAAGTACAAGCCAGACAGGTCCCGTTGGGCAGGGAAAACGCCTTTGTCCCACAGTCCATACGGATTCCCGAAGGGCCGTCCGCACAGCAGCCGCAGGGAATCCCGAATTTTTTCAGGCCTTCCGTCAGGCCGCCGAAAGCCGCCGCTGTCCCCGGCGTCACCTTGGGGGAGCACATCCCTTCCCCTTTTACCAGATAGCAAAGTTCTTCATCCGGAATCTGAGCCAGAAACTGTTCCATATTGATCTTCCCGTCATATACATCTTTTAAAAGGTAACCCTGATCTCCCGTATAAGCCAGCTCTTTTACGGAATCCTCCGCAATCCTGGTCTTCATGGGCACAGAGCGTACCGGGGTATCCTCCCATGCTTCAAGCAGGCTGCCGCTATCCTCCTGGCATACTCCTCCCGCCCGCAGCCTTGAAAAAGAGTCCGCAGGGGCTAAAGCTTCTGTACACTGTTCTACAAGCCTTGTGTCTTCGAGCACAAAGGAGCCTGCAAGCCTGGCCTCCCTTACATCTTTCCCTACATAAAATTCATAATTTCCGGCTTCAAGCACATAGCAGGATTGAAAACCGGCTGCTCCACTGTCATCATAAGAAGCAATCTGCCTGTCCGATACCGTAAACAAAATTTCCTCTGTTTCTCCCGGCTTCAAAACATCCGTCTTTGCAAATGCACACAGATTGCGCAGCGGTTTTCCAAGTTTCCCCTGAGCCGGATTGACATAAGCCTGCACCACTTCTTTTCCCGGAACCTCCCCGGTATTTTTCACAACGACACCAAGCAGGGTACAGTCTCCCTTTCGTTCCATCCTCAGATGATCTACGGAAAAAGAAGTATAAGACATTCCGTATCCAAATGGATACAATACCTTTTCTTTGGCAAATGTCTCAAAATAACGATACCCCACATAAATATCCTCTGCATAAATATTTTGTTCGTCCCCACCGAAATTCCGTGTAGACGGATAATCCTCAATATCACGTGCAATGGTGTCGGCAAGTCTTCCGCAAGGGCTTACACGTCCGGTCAGGATATCGGTAATCCCATGGCCGCCTTCCATACCGCCCTGCCATACATACAGCACGGCAGACGGATTATAAGTCTCCACCCATTTCATATCAATGATATTTCCCACATTTAAAAGAACGACTGTCCTTGAAAATGCCTGGCAGACTTTTCTAAGCATCTCTTCCTCTGCCGCTGTCAGAAGATAACTGCCCTCCTGATTCCCGGCGTCCCTGTCTTCTCCGGCAGTCCTCCCGATCACGATAAGAGCCGTATCTGATTCTCCTGCCGCCTGCTTTACGGCCTCATCCGAAAGCGGCATCTCCGCCTGGCTCCACGGTTCCTGCGCCCAGCCGCTTCCCTGGTCAAAAGGATGGTCTTTCAGCCAGTCCTGATAGATACCGCTTAATGTCTGGTTCAAAACAAAGGATTCTTCTTTCAATGCCTCTGAAATTCCAATGACATATTTTGTATTCACCATTCCGCCGGAACCTGTACCGCTCTTATAATATTCAAACTGCGTCCTTCCAAACACAGCCAGCTTCTCTCCTTCTCTCAAAGGGAGCACTTTCCCGTCATTTTTTAACAATACGGCCCCTTCTGCCGCTGCCTGCCGCGCAAGCGACGCATACCTGTCCCAATCAGGGATATATCGGTTCTTCATATACGATTTCCTCCTACTGTTTTCATCATAAAATGCTCCCGGAAGATCAAACTGCCATGTTTTTCCGGATTACCTCTTATACAATCGGCACTTTTTGCCGTCCTCTTTACAAAATGCCGTGTGAATCATTGTATCTTTTTCATATTCATATGTCAATCATCTATTCTTTTACATCTATGTTTTTTCATTTCTTAATTTCTGTCTGTTGTTTCACAGCCACTTTTATGTTAAAATAAAAACGAAATGCAATATGAAATTCTATACATTACATAAGAAAGGAAGTAAAGTATGTTACATGAAAACGATACCATTGGAGAGGTAAAAGAAGAAGTCCTCTATCAGGTTGCCAAAGCGGCCTTTGAAGGGAATCTGCACAAGATTGAAGCAACCCTTCCTTATGAGATCCTGCCTGGTAACAAACCCAAATTCCGCTGCTGTATCCACAAAGAGCGCGAGATTGTCCGCGAAAGGATCATGCTTGCGAAGAATATCAACCCGGCAGACGGCGAACCCTGCCACAATACGGTAAAGATCCTCCCGTCGGCCTGCGAGAACTGCCCCATTACCCGCTTTACGGTAACAGACAACTGCCAGAAATGTATGGGAAAAAAATGTATGCAGGCATGCCGTTTCGGTGCGATCTCCATCGCCCGGGACAGAGCCTATATCAATCCTGAGAAATGTAAAGAATGCGGCCAGTGCTATGATGCCTGCCCATATAACGCGATCGTGGATATCATGCGCCCCTGCCGCCGCGCCTGCCCGGTAGACGCAATCCAGGCAGATGAGGACGGAAGAGTCTGGATCGATGATGAAAAATGTATCCGCTGCGGCTCCTGCATCAGCAAATGTCCGTTTGGAGCGATCTCTGACAGTTCCCGTATGATCGAAGTCATCGATTACCTGAAAGGCGACCGGCCTGTCTATGCACTGGTAGCACCTGCCGCGGAGGGACAGTTTGGTATGGATATTACAATGGAATCCATCCGAAAAGCGGCAAAGAAAATGGGCTTTAAAGATATGGTAGACGTCGCCATCGGAGCAGATTTTGTATCGGATTCCGAAGCAAAGGAATGGGCGGAGGCACATGAGGCAGGAAAGAAAATGACGACCTCCTGCTGCCCTGCATTTGTCCACTTGATCCGCCGTCATTTCCCGGAGCTTGCCGATCATATTTCCACCACGGTTTCACCAATGGCGGCAACGGCAAGGCTTGTAAAAGCGATGCATCCGGGTGCGGTCTGCATCTTTATCGGACCATGTATCGCAAAGAAGAGCGAGGCCGGACAGGATCAGGACCGTGAGGGCGAAAATGCGGATCTGGTTCTTACCTTTGAAGAATTCCAGGCAATGCTCCGCGCGAAAAAAATCAAGTTAGAGCCAGCCACACTGGAAGAGACACAGAACGGCAGTATCCACGCCAAAGGCTACTCCAATTCCGGCGGTGTGACCAAGGCCGTAAAACAGGCATATATGGAACATGGTGGGAACTCCGGATTAAATGTTCGCCAGTGCAACGGCGCAGCAGAATGCCGCAAGGCCCTGATGCTCTTAAAAGCAGGAAGGCTTCCGGAAGATTTCATTGAAGGTATGGCCTGTGAAGGAGGCTGTGTAGCCGGACCCGGCAACATTCAGGAAGAAAAGGCGTTTAAGAGAGAGCGTGACAAACAGCTCAAAAAAGCCGATGACCGTCTAGTAACAGATACCGTGTCAGAATACAGCCAATATGATTTCTCCATGCATCGGCATAATCACAATGATTAAATCCTGAAATCATATTCCGTTTTTAACAGAGGATGATGTATGAAGGGATGAAGAACTCTGCAGATCAGTTCTTCATCCCTTTTATGTTCCAGAATACGTGCCGGAAACCTATTTCTCCAAAAAGCATCCTTCTTCATGGGAATAGATGACGCCGACAGCCTGAAGATAAGAATAAATAATCGTAGTTCCTACGAATTTCATTCCGCGCTTTTTCAGATCGTCTGATACAGTATCTGAAAGTTCAGACCGAGTCAGCCCTTTTTCATATATCACCTTGCGGTCTGTCCAATGCCAGATATAATTGGAAAAGCTCTGAAACTCTTCCTGAATGTTACGGAATATGTTTGCATTTGACACGGCGGCCTGGATCTTCCGCCTATTGCGGATGATTCCCGGATCATTCATCAGCTTTTCCATCTTTTCATCATCATATGAACAGACCTTATCTAAATCAAAATTGTCAAATGCCTTCCTGAAATTTTCCTGCTTATTTAATACACACTCCCAGGACAGACCAGCTTGAAAAGATTCCAGAATCAGCATTTCAAAGAGTTTGTGGTCATCATATACGGGAACGCCCCATTCTTCATCATGATATCGGATGTAGTTCTCATTTTTCGGGTTTGCCCACCAGCACCTGGTTTTTCCGTCTGCCCATTCCATAATTTTCTCCTTTTCTTGTGTTGTTCTATATTCTTCTATGGAACAAAAAATTTTTCCACCTCAACACCCTCGAGGGTCAACAACTGGATTTTCCTCTCAATCCCGCCTGCATATCCGGTCAGGCTTTTGTTTGTCCCGACTACGCGGTGGCAGGGAATAATGATCGAAATAGGATTGCGGCTTACCGCACCGCCCACTGCCTGAGCCGACATGGTGCCAAGTCCACGTTCCAAGGCAATTTTCTTTGCGATTTCTCCATAGGTTGTGACTTCCCCATATGGAATCTCACATAGTATTTTCCAGACTGCCTGACGGAATCCACTACCTGACGGAGATATCGTCAGTTCTTTAATGGATGGCTTTTCTCCCTTGAAATAACGATCCAGCCATTCTTTCGTATGTTTTAAAACCATGGAATCCCTGTTTTCTGTCTTCTCCTCTTTATAAGAACCAAGGAAATATTTCTGCCCCTCTATCCAAAGTCCTGCTAATGCCCCGTCCTTTTCCGCAAGTAAAAGACTTCCGACAGGGGAGTCATAATGCATGGTGTACAGCATATTTTTGAATCTCCTTTATCCATTTCATTTTTATAGAGGACTATATTATATCTGTTTCCAAAACTATGGAGGCAGCCATCATGAAAAAGATAAAAATTGAGTTTACCAATGAGCGGATCATCCCAGCCAGC
>CAJUTU010000018.1 GCA_910589385.1 uncultured Lachnospiraceae bacterium | reverse complement strand
ACAATACTACCAGAATAGGAGACTAATTATAAGACGTCGATTATTTACCGCTTACTATGTATCTACAGGCTGTGGATATTTTTTTCCAGGAACCCGCCTTGATGTCCGTTTGTAAAGGTAATACTTCTCTCCTTTTTTCTTGACCGTGGTACCTCTGACCCGATACTCCTGTACCCAATCTGGATATGTTTTTCCTGTTTTTGGCATAATATCCTCCTTTCAAACACCTTGATTTCCAACTTTTATGTATAGGTGCATCATACTTATACTTATAGATATTATATCTCTACAACAGCAAAAAGTCGAGAGTAAGAGCTACTCTGTATAGTAGCTTTTACCCTTGATAAATTCTATACTCTGCCACTTATTTATTTTTCTTCATGAAACAACCCTACCAGCCATCTAAACTACTAAACTCGCCAATATCAATCCTTCTCCCATCCGCCGCTCCCCATCTGCCGCCTTATTCCTCTGCAGGCATTCAGATGCACTTCCTTACACAAGAGCTTTCTTCCTTACGTTCCCACCTCAAGCAACGAAAAAAGGCTTGATTCCGGTATTTCCAGAACCAAACCTTGTAAGTGGAAACAATGGGGCTCGAACCCATGACCTCTCGCGTGTGAGGCGAACGCTCATCCCAGCTGAGCTATGTTTCCATATCTGCGGTCATCATAATGCAATGAAACATGACGCTTCATAAAAGTGGACCTGGCGGGAGTCGAACCCGCGTCCAAAAACCTATCCCATGTACTTCTACTATCATAGTCCGCTCTTTTTCCTTCCCTCTGCCGCACGGGAACGAACACCCTTACGGTTTCAGTAGCTTCATAATACGCCTATCAGCTCAAAGCTTTGCCGATATCGTTTCCCACATAGTTGATGCCAGATACCCAAGGTGTGGGTCCCCTGGGGCTGACATGCAGCAATTAGGCTGCAGCTAATTCGAAATTATCGTTAGCGTTTAATTTTAAGTTTGCGATTTGACGCATCTGCCTGCGGATAGCTTCTCCATCTTCAAGATCCCTGTCGAAACCAGTACAAGCCCTAAAAATTTAGAGATAAACTTCTATTTCTATAAGTTACTTAATTATTCTAAAAAAATATGATTTATTCGTCAAGTAAAAAAAGGAAATTCATAAAAATTTCATATAAATAAAACGGGCTTAAGTCAAGGATCCTGCAGCAGGCTGACGGCGCATAAAACCTGCAACTCAGCAAACCGCAGGAAGCTTAACTGCAAAGAGATGAAAATCATCCCCTTTCTTCATTAAGTTTCACCGCTTTGCGGAACAATAACAGACTGATGATAAACAGGACTGAGATTGCACTCACCCCGACATTCATCTTTCCGGTGAGTTGGCTCATGACAGAAACGAGGGTTGTGCCAAGGATTGCGGCTCCTTTTCCGCAAATATCATACAGGCCGAAATATTCCCCTGATTTTTCTACAGGAATGATCTTGCCAAAATAGGAGCGAGACAAAGCCTGGACCGTTCCCTGGAATAATCCGACCAAAACCGCAAGAATCCAGAATTCTCGCTGGGTATTCAGCCCGTAGGCGTACAGAGAGATAAATAAATATGCTGCAATACAAATGGTAAGCACTTTTGTAGGACCGACTTTCTTTGCAGCCCGATTTAGAAAAAGAACCGATGGGAATGCCACAATTTGAGTCAGCAAAAGTGCAAGAAGCAGTCCTGTGCTGTCAAGCCCCAGAGCCTGTCCATAGGCAGTGGCCATGTCTATGATTGTGTAGACCCCGTCAATGTAGAAGAAAAACGCAAGCAGAAACAGGAAAATATGTTTTTCTTTTTTTATATCCATAAAAGTTTTTCCAAGGCGCCGAAAACTATTGCGGATCACATGTTCTTCGGATTCCACAAAATATTTCTGCTCGTAGGAAACAAGAAGCGGAACCGCCGAAAGCAGCCACCATATTGCTGTGATCAAAAAGGCGATTATCATGGAGGATTGCATACTTAATCCGATTGAACCGCCGCCCAATACCACACCGAGACTGGCAAGAAAGGGGATACAGCTTCCAATATAGCCCCACGCAAAACCCTGGGAGGAAACGGTATCCATCCGCTCAGGCTCCGTCACATCTGTAAGCATGGCATCATAAAAAACAAGGCTGGCTGAATATCCGGTTTTTGCCAGAATGAATACACCCAGAAACCAAATCCAGGAGGATAAAAATCCAAGAAGCATACAGCCTGCCACACCGATAAAGAGTACAACCTTAAAAATCCGTTTCTTAAAGTCTTTCGTGTCTGCAACGGCTCCCAGAGTCGGCCCCATCAACGCTACCAGCAAAGTGCAGATTGATGAAGTGTATCCCCAGTAGGCGAGATAATTTGCATCCGAGATTCCTGCATTTTCGGCAAGATAATTAAAATAAATCGGAAAAATTGTCGCAACCAGCATTGTAAATGCAGAATTTCCGACATCATAGAGTACCCATTTCTTTTCCAGTGCTGTCATTTTAAACTTCATGTTTTTTCCTCCCTCTTTTTGTAACCAACGCAAATAGCCTGGCAATGTCTGCCAGCTTTTCAAAGCGGCAGATCCTGCCATTTTTCTCCGGCCCCAAAAGTTTCCTTAAATCTGGATGGAAGTTCCCCTGTGCCTGCAAGCAGCTTCTGATATTTTAAGATCAGGCCTGCAGCCAGCGGAACGGCTCCCTGATACAGCTTCTTTAGCAAACGGCAGTAATCCTGGCAGGCAGGATTGGGTGTCTTGCTCATTACCATACCATGTTTGGATTTATATTGGCCTGTCAGCCTCATGGCTCCAAATAGAAAATTTCTTTTTGCCGGTGTGGGTGCCAGAAGCAGCTTGTGGACGCTGATCATGGATGACAGTGCTTTTTTCACTTCCTGCGTTGTAACTTCCTCAAAAAACGAAGCAATCACCGAAGCGTTTTTCATAGTTGGTTTGATATGGCTCGTAGCCAGATATGAGACCGGTTCAATCTGGTCTTCCGAAAGAAGCATCCTGTCAAATTCCATTTCAATCTCAGAATGAGTAATCCCACTGACGTGTATCATTTTTTCTACATATTTATGACATTCACTGTCCAGTGCAAAATGACAGATAAAACCATAGATATACGCCTGTGCCGCTTCGTCGTTATTTGAACGCCTTATGATCTCGGCCGATTGGAGAAAAAAGGCCTGCGCAGGCTGGTCATGGAGTTCATATCCTGTCATGTTTACGTGATTTTGCGACCATACTTTATAATAAAAGAAAATATCTGGTCCATGCAGGCCGATATCATACAATTCACGGTTATTTTTTATTGTTCTTTGAAGCTGTTTTGGCAGTGCGCCTATCACGTCCTTTCCAAATTTATAGTGTGCATATGTTGTAGGCATAATATACACTCCTTCCTGTAAATGTTTCTTTATATATCTTATCACAATACAGAAAGAATATAAAACCTTTCTTGCAAGAACAGATAATATATTTTGGAGGAACTGAAAAACATGAAAAAAGAACTGAAATCCAGGATTGTTTTAGCATTTATTTGAGGGTATAATGGATACAGATGAAAAGGCATGAGATTGTTTTGTCGGGGAATCTAAACGAGAGGAAGAGGTATATGGCAGATTTTGTGCAACTGCAGGATATAACAAAAGTATACAGGATGGGCGAAGTAGAGATCCGGGCAGTGGATGGGATTGATTTTTCCATTCAAAAAGGTGAATTTGTTGTAATCGTAGGGCCCAGCGGTGCGGGGAAGACAACCGTGCTGAATATTTTAGGAGGAATGGACACAGCCACTACGGGACGGATCACTGTGGATGGAGAGGATATTACCGGATATAATGAACGGCAGCTTACAGGATATCGAAGGAATGATATAGGGTTTGTATTCCAATTCTATAATTTGGTGCCGAATCTGACTGCAAAAGAAAATGTGGAACTTGCATTGCAGATCTGTAAAGATCCGTTAGATGCCCGTACTGTTTTAGCGGATGTGGGGCTTGGCGACCGGTTGGACAATTTTCCGGCCCAGCTTTCCGGCGGAGAGCAGCAGAGGGTATCCATTGCGCGTGCACTGGCAAAGAATCCAAAACTATTATTGTGTGACGAGCCTACTGGCGCTTTGGATTATAATACCGGAAAAGCAATCTTGAAGCTTTTGCAGGATATGTGCAGGGAAAAAGGGATGACAGTAATCGTCATTACTCATAACTCGGCTTTGGCGCCCATGGCGGACCGCCTGATCAAGATTAAAAACGGGAAAGTGTCTCATATGGAGACAAACGCCCATCCATTATCGATTGAATTTATTGAATGGTAAATGATGAGCGATAAAGTTTTTATCTGGATTCAGACGCTATAAGACAGAGAATTTGTATCGGATTTTATGGGGTGGGGATTATCATAAAAATGAAGATGGCAGGTTTTTTATATGAATAAAAAAGCATTAAGAAAAGATTTTTTTATGGAAATCCGGACAAGCCTTGGTCGCTTTTTATCCATATTTTTTATTGTGGCGATCGGGGTCGCATTTTTTTCCGGAATCCGTGCCACGGAGCCGGATATGCGGTACTCCGGAGATGAATATTTTGATGAAAAAAATCTGATGGATCTCCAGATCATCAGTACCCTGGGACTGACAGATGATGATATTCAGGCGCTGGAAAAGCTGGATGGAGTAAAAAATGTGGAATATGGGTATTCTGTAGATGCCCTATGCGTGGCAAATGACAGTCAGCAGGCAGTACATATTATGTCAATCTTGCCCACCATGAATGTGCTTACAGTAGAGGAAGGCCGGCTCCCCAAAAAAGCAGATGAGTGTGTGGTTGACGTAGATTATCTGGGGGGCAGTGGATATAAGATTGGGGATAAGATTACGTTTACCTCAGGAACAGAGGATGAGATTACAGATACCCTTTCTACAGATACATTTACCATTGTAGGTTCTGTCAGTAGTCCCTGCTATATTGCATTTCACAGGGGAAGTACGACCATTGGAACAGGAAGTATAGCCGCGTTTATCTGTGTACCTGAGGAAAGCTTCGACATGGAGGTCTACACGGAACTATATCTGTCTGTGGAAGGCGCGGCTGAACTGACGGAATTTACGGATGAATATACGGACAGGATAGAGGAAGTCAAAGAAAAGGTAGAAGGAATCCGTAAGGAACGGGAAGAAGCAAGGTATCAAGACATTATAGACGAGGCCGATGAAGAGCTGGAAGATGCAAGGCAGGAACTGGAGGATGCAAAAAAGGAGGCCGAGAAAGAACTAAAGGATGCAGAAGAAAAAATAAAGGACGGCTGGAAACAGTGGGATGATGGGAAGTCACAGTTGGATGATTCCGCCGCAAAGATAGAAGACTCCCGAGCCCAGTTGATTTCCAGCCAGAGTGAAGTGGACCGCAATACCGCGGAGCTGGAGAGGCAAAACGGACTGCTGAATCAAAAGGTGGCGGAGTATAACGGACATGTAGAAGAATATAACCAGCAGTTGGGGGAATTTAACAAGAAGTCCGCAGAGTATGACCAGAGTCTGGCAGAGTATAATCGGGGCCTGGAGGAATATAGAAAAGGCGTTAAGGAGTATAATCAGAGCCTGGAGGAATATAACCAACAGTTGGAGGAGTTCAACCGGCAGAAAGAACAGTACTTTGAAAAAAAGGATGAATATGATGCGCAGAAGAATCTGTTTGACGGGCAGAAGCAGGAGTATATCCAGCAGAAACAGGAACTGGAGAACAATCTGACAGAGGTTGATAATGGACTTGCCTTGCTAGAGGGGAGTAAGACGAACATTGACTCGGAGATTGCAGCGCTAAACGGGGCGATAGACGGCCTTGACCCTGATGATCCCGATGATGCTGCAAAAAAGCAGGAACTAGAGGCACAAATACAATACGCGCAGGCACAACTGGCTGTAATTGTGGGGGAACAGGCTTCTTTAAGTGATAAAAAAGCCCAGATTTCAGCAGGCCTGACTGAACTGAAAGCCTTTGGCGCCCAGTTGGAGGCCGGAGAAGCCGAGTTAGAATCCGGCCGGGTGCAGTTGGAATCCGCCTGGGAGCAGATAGAGTCTGCACAGAAGCAATTTAATGAGGGAAGGGTGCAGCTCGAGGATGCCAGGGCGCAGCTTATGGAAGCCAAGGCAGAACTGGATTCAGGATGGACCCAGCTTATGGACGGCAAAGCCCAGCTTGACAACGGAAGGACCCAGCTAAATGATGCCAAAGCCCAATTGGACGAGGGACAGGCCCAGTTGGACAATGCGAAAAATCAGATCCAATCCGGCCGGAACCAGCTTGCCAGCGGCCAGGCTCAGATTGACGACGGCTGGTATCAGCTATGGCAGGGGGAAAAACAGATTTCGGATGCACAGTTAGAGCTGACCGAGAAGAAGACGGAACTGACAGACGCAGAGAAAGAATACGAGGAGGCAAAAGCAGACGTAGAAAAAAAGATCGCAGACGGAGAGAAAGAACTGCAGGACGCAGAGGATGAGATCAGCAAGATCGAACATGCGAAGTGGTATATCAATGACAGGAGCGACCTGACGGAACATGCCGGATATGGGGAAAATGCAGACCGGATGCGTGCGATCGGACAAGTATTCCCAGTCCTGTTTTTCCTGGTTGCGGCATTGATCAGCCTGACGACGATGACCCGTATGGTGGAGGAACAGAGAACCCAGATAGGGACGCTAAAGGCGCTGGGGTATGAACGCCACTCAATTGCGGCAAAATACCTGGGTTACGCCAGCCTTGCAACCGTGTTGGGAAGTATTGTAGGCGTATTGTTCGGGGAAAAGGCATTTCCTTATATTATCATTATTGCATATGGAATTATGTATGAACATATCCCAAATGTAGTGACGCCTTATAATCTCTATTATGCGCTGACGGCCTCGACCGCGGCGCTTGCATGCACGTTGCTTGCTACGATTTTCTCGTGTTACAAAGAACTGAGGGAACAGGCGGCGGAACTGATGCGGCCGCCGACGCCAAAGCAGGGGAAACGGGTGCTGCTGGAGCGGATTCCTTTTATCTGGAACAGGCTGAACTTTACGTGGAAAGCAACGGTGCGTAACCTTGTCCGGTATAAAAAGAGATTTTTTATGACAATCTTCGGGATCGGCGGCTGCATGGCGCTGCTTTTGGTCGGATTCGGCCTGAGGGATTCGATTTTTGACATTGGCGTATTGCAGTATCATGAACTGCAGATTTACGATGGAGACATTATTTTAAATGAAGATGCATCGGATCAAGAGAAAGCTGCGGCATGCGAGGCGCTTGACAGTGATTCCAGGGTGGAAAAGACAGAGGTAAACCTGCTGAAGCAGGTAACGATCGGACGTGGAAAAAAAAAGAAAGATGTATATCTCAACGTTCCGGCGGATGTAGAACTGTTTCCGCAGTTTGTCATCCACAGGGACAGAATAACAAAGGAAGTCTTTACATTGGATGACGACGGCGTGATCTTGACGGAAAAGATGGCAAAGGCGCTTGAAGCAGGCGTAGGAGACACCATCTTTATCAAGGATGATGTAAAAGGGGAAATAGAGGTTCGGATTTCTGCAGTCTGCGAAAATTATATGCAGCATTACCTGTATATGACGCCTTCACTGTATCAGGAAGTATATGGAAAGGCACCGGATTATAATTCTGTTTATTTTACCATGAACGAAGGGAAGGAGCAGGAATTAGAAGACGTAGGAGAGACCGTGCTGAAAGAAAAAGGCGCGCTCAGCGCCAGCTATACAAAAGATATTGAGGCTCAGCTCAACGATATGCTAGTCAGCTTAAACATCGTTATGGTGGTGCTGGTGATTTCTGCGGGGATGCTGGCATTTGTGGTGCTGTATAACCTGAACAACATCAATATCACAGAGCGAAAACGAGAACTTGCAACTTTGAAAGTGCTAGGTTTCTATCCGGGTGAGGTTGCGCAGTATGTGTATCGGGAAAATATTATATTAACCGTATTTGGTGCAATGGCCGGGATCGTATTAGGCAAATTTCTCCATCAATTTGTGATCGTAACGGTAGAGATTGATTCGGCAATGTTTGGACGGAATATTGATTTCAGCAGCTTTGTGTACGGATTTCTGATCACGATTGGATTTTCCGCATTTGTAAATGGCGTGATGTATTTTAAATTGAAGAAAATTGATATGGTGGAATCCTTAAAGAGCGTGGAATAAACCTGGAATGTTGAGCGTACCATTACAACAGATTACAAGAGCGTGTTTGAACTTGATTTTAGCAAGATTCGGGCACGCTCTTGTCTTAGTTCCCTTAAAGAATTGTATGAAAAAAGATACTTGCAGGTTGATTTTCACAAAACGAACATATATTTTGCGTATACTATCAAAAAAATGATTCCGGCAGGGATGAGGATTCCCTGTAAGATTTGGACGATTTGGGAAATACAACAGGAAAAGGAGATTTGCACGATGGAGAAGATTAAGATTTTAGTAGTGGATGATGAGAGCAGGATGCGCAAACTTGTGCGGGATTTCCTTGTGAGGGAAGGGTACGTGGTTCTTGAAGCAGGAGACGGGATGGAAGCGATGGACATCTTCTATGAGGACAAGGAGATCGCGCTGGTCATTCTGGATGTGATGATGCCGAAGATGGACGGATGGCAGGTGTGCCGTGAGATACGGGAACATTCCAAAGTGCCGGTGATCATGCTGACGGCACGTTCTGATGAGCGGGATGAACTGCAGGGGTTTGAACTGGGTGTGGATGAATATATTTCAAAACCGTTCAGTCCGAAGATCCTGGTGGCGCGTGTGGAGGCGATCCTGCGCAGGACCCTTGGCGTGGAGAAGAATGATATGATCAACGCAGGTGGGATCGTGGTCGATAAGGCGGCGCATATTGTAAAGATTGACGACCGGCAGGTAGACTTAAGTTTTAAGGAATTTGAACTGCTGTCTTATTTCATTGAGAACCAGGGGATTGCCCTGTCCAGGGAAAAGATTCTGAACCATGTGTGGAATTACGACTATTTTGGTGACGCAAGGACAATCGATACTCATGTGAAGAAGCTGCGGAGCAAGCTGGGAGATAAAGGCGAACTGATCAAGACTATCTGGGGTATGGGGTATAAGTTTGAAGTGGAAGGCTAAAGGAACCGTATTATGATGAATTCGATTAAGCGGCAGCTGGTTGTGGTTTTCTTAGGACTGATCGTGATACTGCTTTCGGTGGTTTTTATTATCAATTCCAGTTTTCTGGGACAGTATTATATACTCCATAAAAAGTCCGATATGATGGAGATGTACCAGATGCTTGACCGTGCGATCACAACAGGGAATCTGGGAGAGGAACAGCAGCAGGAGGAGATCCAGCGGCAGAGTGACCGGACGAATATTTTCCTGATGGTGGTAGACCAGGAGGCAGAACTGATCCTGTGTACAGAGCGGAAAAAGGAAGTGATGTTCTCTCAGTTATTTGGATATATCACGAGGCAGAAGATGGGAGAGGTTCTGGACGAAGAAGAGAACTATGTTGTCTGCAGGGCAAGGGATATTCTGAATAACGGTACGATGTATCTGGAAATGTTCGGAACGCTTTCCAACGACGACTGGTTCCTGCTTCGGAGTCCTTTGGAAAGTATCCGGGACAGTGCGGCGCTGGCAAATAAATTTCTGGCATATGTGGGAACTGTAACGTTGGTATTCGGCGCATTGTTTGTCTGGTTTTTTTCCAAGAAGATCACCGACCCGATCCTGGAATTGGCAGTCCTCTCCAAGCGTATGGCGAATCTGGATTTTGACGCGAAATATACTGGAGGCGGTAAGGACGAGATCGGGATATTAGGGGAAAGCTTTAATACCATGTCACAGAAACTGGAAAGGACCGTCTCTGAATTAAAAAGCGCAAATCACCAATTACAGAAAGACATTGAGCAGAAAGAAAAAATAGAGTTGATGCGCACGGAATTTTTGGGGAATGTGTCTCATGAGCTGAAGACTCCGATTGCTTTGATCCAGGGATATGCGGAAGGACTGAAGGAAGGGATCGATGAGGATCCGGAGAGCCGGGAATTCTATTGTGACGTTATCATTGATGAATCTAATAAGATGAATCAGATGGTCAAGAACCTTTTGACCTTAAACCAGCTTGAATTTGGCTCAGAGGAGCTCGAGGTGACGCGGTTTGATGTGATTCGTCTGATCCGTGGAGTGATTGCAAGCTGTGAGATTTTAATCCAGCAGGCAGAAGCTTCTGTAGATTTTATTGCGGATGAGTCATTATTTGTCTGGGCGGACGAGTTTAAGACAGAGCAGGTATTCCGCAATTATCTGACGAATGCGATCCATCATGTGGACTATGAAAAACGGATTGAAATACGGGTGATCCCCAATGGGGATATTGTGCGTATTACCGTCTTTAACAGCGGAACACCGATTCCCGAAGAAGACATTGATAAGCTTTGGGATAAGTTTTATAAGGTGGATAAAGCACACACGAGAGAATATGGAGGGAATGGAATCGGCCTGTCCATTGTCAAGGCGATCATGGAGTCGTTCCACCAGCAGTACGGGGTGTGTAATTATGACAACGGCGTGGAGTTTTGGTTTGAACTGGATGCCAAGGTTCGATAATAGAATAAAAAAATCTTGACATTTTTTTGTTCCAGGCATATACTATGTATCATCGAGTTAGCAATTTAACGCGTGAAACCGTTGAACAAGAGGAGTAGGTAAGGATATTTGTTCACAGAGAGCCGTAGGCGGTGGGATTACGGCAGCAAGAGTTTTTACTGAATGGACTTGTGAGGGCAGCTTGAACTTCCTTGATCCTGGGGAAAAGTAGACGCTGACGGGAATCCTGCCCGTTACCAGCAGGAAGTGTATGTTAGTGCATGGAAGAGCGGCCGGTTTGGTCTGTTTCAAAGTATCGGAACAGACAGGCAATATGGGTGGCACCGCAGGTGGATGATCAGATAATTTGTCCCTGTCCCATTGGAAAGTAATTTCCAGTGGGGCAGGGATTTTTTGTTTTGGAAGAAAATTGCTGCGGCTGTTTTTTCAGGAAAGGAAAGGGAAAGAAATCATGTTAAGACCAGATAGTGAAACCATTATGAAGCTTGCCGGCAAATATTCGGTGATCCCCGTCTGCCGGGAGTTGTTTGGGGACAGTACGACTCCGATCGCAATCCTCAGAAAGCTGGCGCGTAAAAGCAGCCGTTATTATCTGCTGGAAAGTGTGGAGGGCGGTGAAAAATGGGGAAGGTATTCTTTCCTTGGATGTGACCCGGTAATGCGTGTCACATGCAGAGGTACAAAAGATAAAGGCGTCAATCCTGTAAAGGCAGAAAGTGGAGCCAGAAGCAGTGAGGGCAGAGAAAGAGAGATTTCCGAGGTGGCTATTGAGGAAGAGGGAAAGAGGCGTATAGTATGTACAGAGCATCCTCTGGAAGTCCTGCGGGATATATTGAAGGATTACAAAGCGCCCTCGCTTCCTGAATTGCCGCCGTTTACCGGAGGGTTTGTTGGATATTTTGCCTATTCCATGATCGGCTATGAGGAGCCGGTGCTGGATATTCAGAAGGGAACATTTCCGGATTATGATGTGATGATGTTTGATAAAGTAATTGCATATGACCATCTGAAGCAGAAGCTGCTCCTAATTGTAAATATGAAGACGGATAAGGTACTGGAAAATTACGGGAAAGCTGCGGCAGAAATAGAGAAGCTTGTCAGACTGATGCAGCAGGAAATCCCGGAAAGCCCTGCAGAAAGAGAAGAAATCCATTTTACCTGTACCACAGAAAAGCAGGAGTATTGTGAACAGGTGGAGCGGACAAAAGAATATATCCGCAGCGGAGATATTTTTCAGGCAGTGATATCCAGACAGTTCCGAAGCCCTATGAAGCAGAGCCTGCTGAATGCATACCGGGTACTCCGCACGACAAACCCTTCACCCTATATGGTATATCTTCATTCGGAGGATCTGGAACTGATGAGCACATCCCCGGAGACGCTGGTACGGCTGGATAAAGGCAGGCTGGCGACATTTCCGGTGGCCGGGTCCAGGCCGCGGGGAAAGACAGACGAGGAAGATGCGGCATTGGTAAAGGATCTGCTGAAAGATGAAAAAGAACTGTCAGAGCACAATATGCTGGTCGATCTGGGGAGAAATGACCTGGGAAGGATCAGCCGGTATGGTTCTGTTGAGGTGACGGAATACCAAATGATCCATAAGTATTCCCGGATCATGCATATCTGCTCTCAGGTAGAAGGCGATATCCAGGAAGGACGGGATGCCCTGGATGCGATTGCGGCTGTGCTTCCAGCAGGAACACTTTCAGGCGCCCCGAAAATCCGGGCATGCCAGATCATTGAAGAACTGGAACAAGAGGAGAGAGGCATTTATGGGGGAGCCCTTGGATATATTGATTTTACAGGAAATATGGATACCTGCATTGCCATCCGTATGGCGGTGCGCAAGGATGATATGGTCTATGTACAGGCGGGAGGCGGCATTGTGGCAGACAGTGTGCCGGAGACAGAATATGAGGAGTCGGGAAATAAGGCGGCTGCGGTGATCCAGGCAGTGATCCGCGCGGGGGAGGCCGAAGGGCTGTAAAAAGTGAGGTGTGAAAGATGGTGTTGTTGATTGATAATTATGATAGTTTCACCTATAATCTGGTGCAATATCTGGGCACATTGCAGCCGGATGTCCGGGTTGTGAGAAATGATAAGGTGACAGTGGAGGAAATCGCTGAAATGGCTCCGGATTATATTGTGCTCTCTCCTGGCCCTGGATACCCGAAGGATGCAGGAATCTGTGAACGGGTGGTGAAGGAATTCCAGGGAAAAATTCCAATCCTTGGAATCTGCCTGGGGCATCAGGCAATCTGTGAGGTATATGGGGCGGTAATCGCTCCGGCCAGAGAACTGATGCATGGAAAGAAAAGCAGGATTTCCCTGAACCAGGACTGTGAATTATTTGCAGGGCTTGGACAGGAACTGGATGCGGCAAGGTATCATTCCCTTGTGGCAAAAAGAGAAACCGTGCCAGATACGCTTATAGTGACCGCAGTCTCTTTGGAGGGGGAAGTTATGGCGGTACAGCATAGCCGGTATCCTGTGTATGGGCTGCAGTTCCATCCGGAATCAATTTTGACAGAGCATGGAATCCAAATTTTAGAAAATTTTTTAGATATCAAAGCAGGAAAGGAAGAAAAAACCATGATTAAAGAGGCAATCTACGAATTATTGCAGGGAAAGGACCTGAGTTATGATACCGCGAAGCAGGTGATGGAGGAAATGATGGACGGAACGGCTACCCAGGCGCAGATGGGAGGATTTTTGACGGCGCTTAGGATGCAGGGGGAGAGCATTGAGGAAATTACTGCATTTGCGGAAGTGATGCGCGAAAAAGGAATAAAAATACATCCGGAGCGGGAAGTCATTGATATTGTAGGGACTGGCGGAGACGAAGCGGGAACATTTAATATCTCTACGACTTCCGCGTTTGTGGTGGCAGCAGGCGGGGTTCCGGTGGCAAAGCATGGGAACCGGAGTGTGTCGAGCAAAAGCGGTGCGGCAGATGTACTGGAGCATCTGGGAGTAAATGTGGCATTGAGCGCGCAGCAGAATGAGACTGTTTTGAACCGGACAGGGATGTGCTTTATGTTTGCACCGGTCTATCATTCTTCCATGAGGTATGCGGCTCCGGTTCGGAAAGAATTGGGCGTGCGTACGGTATTTAATATTCTGGGACCGCTGTCCAATCCGGCGGCGGCGGCCATGCAGCTTCTGGGCGTCTATGATAAAAGCCTGGTTGAGCCTTTGGCAAAGGTGCTGGGCAATCTGGGCGTGGTACGCGGGGTTGCCGTATGCGGTGAGGACGGACTGGATGAAATCACGCTGACAGGGGAGACGATCGTATGCGAAATCCGGTCCGGTGAGATATCTAAGTACACGATCACACCGGAGCAGTTTGGATTAAAACGCTGTGGGATTGAAGAAATTATTGGCGGAAACCCGGAGGAAAATGCGCAGATCACGAGGGATATTTTGTCCGGCAAGGAACGGGGCGCGAAGCGGGATGTGGTACTGATGAATGCAGGGATGAGCCTGTATCTGGGGATAGACGGAATTACACTGGAAGAAGGAATCCAAAAGGCGGCGGAATTGATCGACAGTGGGAAAGCACTGGAGAAACTGGAAGAATTTGCCGCGGCAACGAAGGAGTATGGAGAGTCATGATTTTAGATGAGATTGCAGGATCTACGAGAAAAAGGGTTGAGGAAAAAAAGCGGAAAATATCTTTGGAGGAAGTGAAGGAGGCGGCATTCAAGAAAGCAGCTTCCAGGCAGGGGCCGCCTGATGCACCAGGCAGCTTCCCTTTCGAGAAAGCCTTGCGGGAAGGAGAGATTTCCTTTATCTGCGAAGTGAAAAAGGCTTCTCCATCGAAGGGCGTGATCGCGGAACATTTTCCATATCTGGAGATTGCCCAGGAATATGAAAAGGCGGGCGCAGCAGCGATTTCCTGCCTTACGGAACCGGAATATTTTTTGGGGAGTGACAGGTATCTGGAAGAGATTGCAAAGAATGTGAAGGTTCCGGTACTTCGGAAAGACTTTACAGTGGATGCCTATCAGATTTATGAGGCAAAGGTGCTGGGGGCAGAGGCAATCCTGCTTATCTGCGCTATCCTGGAGGATACACAGTTAAAGGAATATATTGAGATTGCGGATAGCCTGCGGCTTTCGGCGTTAGTGGAGGCACATGACGGGCAGGAGATCAATCGTGCACTTTCCTGCGGTGCAAGGATTCTGGGGGTGAATAACCGGAATCTGAAGGATTTTACGGTCAATGTAGAGAACAGCTTGGTTCTGCGCAGGAATGTACCGGAAGATGTCATTTTCGTGGCAGAAAGCGGTATCCGTACAGCAGAAGACATTGAAAAGCTCAGACAGGGAAATGTACAGGCAGTATTGATCGGTGAGACATTGATGCGCAGCCCGGATAAAAAGAAGATGTTAGAGGAATTGAGGGGAAAGAGAGCATGAAAATAAAAATCTGTGGTCTGAAAACCATAGAGGATATCCAGATGGCGAACCGGCTGAAACCGGATTTTGTGGGATTTGTCTTTGCAGGGAAAAAGCGGAAAGTCACCTCAGGGCAGGCGGCAGAAATGAAAAAGCATCTCCTGCCGGAAATCAAAAGTGTCGGGGTATTTGTCAATGAAGAAGAGGACAGGATCATAGAACTTGTCCAAAACGGAGTATTGGATCATATCCAGCTCCATGGGGATGAGGATGCGCCCTATATCCTCCGGTTAAAAGAGCGGACTGGAAAGCCCATCATAAAAGCAATCCGGGTGAGAAAACAGGAGGACATCTTAAAGGCACGGAAACTGCCTTGTGAATATCTGCTTTTCGATACGTACAAAGCGGATGAGTATGGGGGGAGCGGGCAGACCTTCCGGTGGGATTTGATACCGAAGCTTGAGAAACCTTATTTTCTCGCAGGCGGCCTGAGTTCTGAAAATATTTCGGAGGCTTTGAAATGGTGCCGCCCATGGGCGGTGGATGTGAGCAGTTCTGTGGAGACAGACGGAAGGAAAGATGAAGCGAAAGTAAGACGATTTATTGAAGCATTGAAAGTATGCAGCGTATGAGGCTTACACATAAGCCCGTGGCGCACCATGTGTGAAGTCTGTATGCAAACGGATGTAAGAGTACTCTAAGAGTGCTTATCAGGAGAGAGGAGGCTCATATGAGCAGCAGTGAAACGAACCAGAAGGGCAGATATGGACAATATGGCGGGCAATATATCCCGGAGACCTTGATGAACGCGGTCCATGAACTGGAAAAGGCCTATGAGAAATACAGCCGCGACCCGGAATTTAACCGGGAACTGGATGAACTTCTGAAAAACTATGCAGGACGTCCGTCTATTCTGTATTATGCAGAGAAGATGACAAAGGATTTGGGCGGCGCGAAAATATATCTGAAGCGGGAGGATCTGAACCATACGGGTTCCCATAAGATCAATAATGTGCTTGGGCAGGTGCTTCTGGCAAAAAAAATGGGAAAGACCCGGGTCATTGCGGAGACCGGGGCAGGACAGCACGGGGTGGCTACGGCGACAGCAGCAGCGCTGATGGGCATGGAATGTGAGATTTTCATGGGAAAAGAAGACACAGACAGGCAGGCTTTGAACGTTTTCAGGATGGAGTTGCTTGGGGCGAAAGTGCATGCGGTGACCAGCGGCACTCAAACGCTGAAGGATGCAGTCAATGAGACCATGCGGGAATGGACAAAACGGATGGACGATACTCTGTATGTCCTGGGCTCCGTGATGGGACCCCATCCATTTCCCATGATCGTACGGGATTTCCAGAAAATTATCGGGGAAGAGATTAAAGCGCAGCTCCAGGAGAAGGAAGGGAAGCTTCCAGACGCAGTGATCGCCTGTGTGGGCGGAGGAAGCAATGCCATGGGGGCATTTTATGACTTTATCCAGAATCCGGAGGTGCGTTTGATCGGATGTGAGGCAGCAGGATTAGGCGTGGATACAGAAAAACATGCGGCATCCGTTGCAAAAGGCAGCATTGGGGTGTTCCATGGTATGAAATCTATTTTCTGCCAGGACGAATATGGACAGATTGCCCCGGTGTATTCCATTTCTGCGGGATTGGATTATCCGGGGATCGGACCGGAGCATGCCAGGCTGGCAGAGACGAAACGGGCGGAATATGTGCCGGTCACAGATGAGGAGGCAGTGCAGGCATTCGAATATCTGTCCAGAACAGAAGGGATTATTCCGGCAGTGGAGAGCGCCCATGCAGTGGCCTATGCCATGAAGCTGGCTCCAACGATGGAGAAAGGGCAGATCATTGTAGTGAATATTTCTGGCCGCGGGGACAAAGACGTGGCGGCAATTGCAAGATACAGAGGGGTGGAGATTTATGAGTAGGATAGAGCAGGCATTTCGCGGCAAAAAGGCATTTATACCGTTTATTACAGGGGGAGACCCAACATTGGATGTTACAGAACAGCTTTTGTATGCTATGGAAGAAGCTGGGGCAGACCTGATTGAAATCGGAATCCCGTTTTCTGACCCGATTGCAGAAGGCGTGGTGATCCAGGAAGCAAATGAACGGGCGCTGGCAGCAGGATGTACAACGGATAAATTATTTAGTATAATAAAACAGGCAAGGCAGAAAGTATCTGTGCCTATTGTGTTTCTGACATATTTAAACCCCATTTACACATATGGAAAAGAAAGGTTCATGGAGCGTTGTGCGGAGTGTGGGATTGACGGGATTATCGTGCCAGACATGCCATATGAAGAGAAGGGGGAGCTTTCTGATGTCTGCAAGTCATACGGAGTAGACATTATTTCTTTGATCGCGCCTACATCGAAAGAAAGGATCAGAATGATCGCAAAGGAGGCAGCAGGTTATATTTACTGTGTATCCTCTCTTGGCGTGACGGGTGTGCGCAGCGAGATTAAGACAGACATTGCAGGGATGGTAAAGCTGGTACGGGAGACGACGGATGTTCCCTGTGCGGTGGGATTCGGAATTTCTACCCCGGAGCAGGCTCAGAAGATGGCAGGTGTGTCTGACGGGGCGATCGTGGGAAGCGCGATCGTAAAGATGGCTGCGCAGTATGGAGAGGCGTGCGTACCCCATGTGGCAGAATATGTAAGAAGGATGAAAGAGGCAGTAGATGCGGCATGTATCAAAGAAAGGCAGGAGCAGCAGGATGAGTAAAATGAAGTATGTAGAAATTCCTTATGTGAAGAAAAAGGTATCCCGTATCCTATACGGTACGGCTATACAGCCGTTTCTGGACGGAGGGGACGGCATGGAACTATTGGATGCGGTATACGATATGGGGGTCAATACGATTGACACAGGCCGGGTGTACGGTAAGGCGGAGCAGGTTATCGGAAAATGGATGGAAGAACGGGGGATGCGGGATAAAGTAGTGATTCTCTCTAAATGCGCACATCCGGATATTTTTGGAAAGAAGCGTGTCAGTGAAAAAGAAATACGCAAAGATTTTGCAGAGTCTTCTAAGTATCTGAGGACGGATCATATTGACATCTATCTGCTCCACCGGGATGACCCGGATGTTGATGCAGGAGAAATCGTAGAAATCATGAATGCTTTACATGAGGAAGGGAAGATCGGTGCATTTGGAGCGTCCAACTGGACTCATCAGCGGATTGCCGAGGCAAATGAATATGCTGACAGACATCATCTGATTCCATTTACAGTGTCCAGTCCCAATTTCGGGCTTGCGGAGCAGGTGCGTGACCCATGGGGCGGCGGCTGTGTTTCCATATCCGGCCCGTCCAATGCCAGGGCGCGGGAATGGTATCGTGAAAGTGGGATGCCTGTCATTGCTTATGCCAGCCTGGCACATGGGCTGCTTTCCGGAAAAGTAAAGAGCAATGAGCCGAAGAACGCAGGAAAAATTCTGGATGAATTTGCGATGAAGGGGTATGTATGTCCAGAAAATCTTGAACGGCTGCGCAGATGTGAGGAGATGGCTGTAAAAAAGAACTGTACGGTTTCTCAGATTGCAATGGCATGGATTTTTAAACAGGATCTGAATACCCTGGCAGTAGTCGGCACGTCAAAGGCATCCAGAATGCAGGAAAATATTGATGCGATGCACATAAAATTGACGGAAGAGGAGGCTGCATATCTGGATCTGAGATAGGAAATTGTCCGTAAACAGCTTAACAATTTTCCGGCTGAAACAGAACGGATTGTGATATACAAATAAAAAAAGATTAAAATATATCTAAAAAAAGTATAAAATAATCATTGCAAAACGATTTTGACAGGTGTACAATAGGAACAATTTTTGTAAGCAACCATAAGAAAATAACAGGACATATTGTGCAGGTTATCTTCTTATGCTGCCGGAGGAGAACAGTTATATGACAGGCCCGGAATTTTTGGAGAAGGTTCTGGCCTCTTATCAGGAGGCATTTGACATCACACGTCCCTTTGATGTGGACGGAAATCTCTATGACGCGTATGCGGCATTTAACGTAACGAGTGCAAAATATGTTCTTGTAGAGAAAGCGGAACTGTGGCGGGCAAACTGCTATGAGCATACATTTTTTTCATGCTGCCAGTCCTTTGACAGAGAAGTATTAGGCCGGTTTGGCAGGGAAATTGTGGAATATATTGAACCCCGGATCGTAAGGGGAGGCAGGGAATGTATGGAAAAAGATCATATGTACTCGTTCATCACAGGTATTTTTTTCAGCGAAGAAGGTATCTGTGAGGAAATGAAAAAAGAGATCACAAAATTTAAGTTCTTCAAAAACTACCGTTTTGGCATCCGTGGATATTCGGAAGCAAGGCTTCTGGTTTTTGATATGGAGAACAGGAAAGTGGCGGGGAATCGGGCTGCAAGAGCGCTGATCAAAGGGTACAGGAAAGTTTGGAACTAAAGCGGGCCTGTCCGCTTTGTTCGATATACAACTATCAAAATAAGGAGTGATGAGTATGAATGCAGTAGTAATTTTGTTGGTGGGGATTGTGATCCTGATCGCAGCCTATGTTACATACGGTAAATGGCTGGCGCAGCAGTGGGGAATCGATCCGTCGAAGAATACCCCGTCCCATGAGATGGAAGACGGTATGGATTATTGTCCGGCAAAGGCTCCAGTGCTGATGGGGCACCATTTTTCCTCGATTGCAGGTGCAGGCCCGATCAACGGTCCGATTCAGGCAGCGGTGTTTGGCTGGGTGCCGGTATTGTTATGGGTCCTCATCGGAGGGATCTTCTTCGGTGCCGTACATGATTTTGGCGCGTTGTTTGCGTCGATCCGCAACAAAGGACAGTCTATCGGCGAAGTGATTTCCGAGACAATGGGCACAAAGGCGAAGAAGATATTTATTATATTTTCTTATCTCACATTGATCCTGGTGGTTGCCGCGTTTGCATCTATTGTTGCAAATACGTTTATGGCGACTTTTACGGAATCCGGCGAGGTGGATTATGCGGCGTCCGCAGCAAATGCATCTACGGCAATGATCTCGATCCTGTTTATTCTGATCTCGATCGTGTTTGGGATCCTTGTATACCGCAGGAACGCGCCGTTGGGCGTATCTACGGCTATTGGGGTGGCTGCGATTATTATTTGTATGGTGGTTGGCCTGAACTTCCATCCATTCTATCTGAGTAATCAGACATGGATGATCATTGTAGGAATCTATATTCTGGTGGCTTCCGTAACTCCGGTTTGGATTTTGCTTCAGCCCAGAGATTATCTGAGTTCTTTCCTGCTTTACTTTATGATGGGCGTTGCCGTGATCGGGATTATCGGGGCAGGGCTTACAGGAAATGCATCGCTGGATATTCCGGCATTTACCGGATTTACAGATACGCTTGCGCCTACAGGGGCTTCTCTGGGAAATCTGTTCCCGGCACTGTTTATTACCATCGCCTGCGGCGCGATTTCCGGTTTCCATTCTCTGGTTGGCTCAGGAACGACGGCAAAGCAGCTTGACAATGAAAAGGATGCGCGTCCCATCGCCTATGGCGGCATGCTGATTGAGTGTGCGCTTGCTTTGATTTCTCTGTGTGCGGTAGGGTATGTATGGCAGCGTTATTCAGGCGGAGAGCTGGTGGTTCCGACCAATGTATTTGCAACGGGGATCTCTGAAATGTGTGCGACGATCCCGTTCCTGAAGGGAGCCCAGAGCGTGATCTTTTCAATGCTGGTGCTGGCAGTATCCGCATTCTGCCTGACTTCTCTGGATACGGCTACCCGTCTGGCACGTTATATGTTCCAAGAATTCTGGCTGGAGCCAGGGGAAGAGATTAAGGACGTGGACGGATACAAAAAGATCCTGACAAATCCTTATGTGGCAACAGCGATCACAGTGGTACTGGGTGTTGCACTGGGTATGACAGGCTACGCCAACGTATGGCCGCTGTTCGGCGCAGCAAACCAGCTCTTGGCAGCGCTCGGCCTGATGGCGGTGGCTACATGGCTCGGCAAGATGGGCAAGAATAATAAGATGTTCTTTATCCCGATGGCATTTATGCTGATCGTAACGATCACCTCCCTGTGCCAGACAATCTTCAAAAACTTTGGAAATGTGACGGCAGGGGCAGATACCATGTGGAGCGGCATTCGGCTTGTGATCAGTATCCTTTTGGTGGTACTTGCGATCGTAATTGCGGTGGACAGTGTGAAGACACTTGCAGAGCAAGGGAAAAACAGAAAATAGCATACACGAAAAAGTGTCTGGAGCTCGTGTTCCAGGCATTTTTTTCATATTAAAAGTAAAAAATCAGGGCAGCAGGCCACAGGTTTATCTGCTGTCCTGATTTGTTACAAAAAAAATATTTTTCCTGCACCGAAAAGGCAGACATCTCCGTCTAATAAGTATAAAATAAAAGAAATGAGGTGATACGATATGAACATGCTGTTGATAAAAAAGGCGCAGAAACAGGATACGGATGCATTTATCCAGTTGATCGAAGAAAACAAAACCGCGCTTTACAAGGTGGCAAAGAGTTACTTAAAAAATGAAGAAGATATTGCGGATGCTATGCAGGATACCGTACTGTCCGCGTTTGAACACATTGGCGAACTAAGGTCTGTAACGTTTTTTAAGACGTGGCTTACCAGGATTTTGATCAATCATTGTAATGATATCATCCGTAAACAAAGCAGGATGGTAGCCATGGAAGAAGCCGAAGAACCGGCTGGCTCACTGATAGAGAGCGACTATGAGTTTTATGACCTTCTCAGGGAACTTCCGGAAAAAGACCGTACCGTTTTTCTATTGTATTATGGAGAAGGCTTCAATACACGGGAAATCTCGGAAATGATGGGATGGAACGAAAACACGGTGAAAAGCAGGCTTCAGAGAGGACGGAAAAAATTAGAGCAGGCAGTATCATTTTAAAAGGAGGAAGGCAGACTATGGGATTTTCAGAAAAAGAAATGAAAGAAATTTTAAGCCGGGATATCCAGATATCCGATACCGTAAACGACAGGCTGAAAGATACTTATAAAATGTTAAAGACGCAGCAGAAGCAGGAGCGAAAGAAGCCGCGCAGGAGATTTTCTTATACAGCGGCCGCCATTGCAGCAGCAGCCTGCCTCGCAATCCCCGGAGCAGCATATGCGGCTGCGAATCTGGATTTCTTTGATGCAATGTTTGGAAATACGACAAAGAAATCCACCCCTGTAATTGAAACGGAGCAGGATACCGGAAAAACGAATGAAGACGGGACGCCTAAAATGGCTCATGTAACGCTCCCGTCCCATGAATTTGTTTCGGTGGATCCTCAAAAAGCACAGGATCTGACCGGCGGCGGATGTATGGATAAGCCTGTTGAAAAAAAGCTTGGGGACCACACTCTCTGTATTGAAAATATGGTTTATGACCAGAACGGCGCCGTGGTATATTTTACACTGGAACGCTCGGGCGGTGTGACCATGCTGGTTGGGAATGACGATACAAACGTACGCAAAGGAGCTTATTTATCACAGGACAGGACTTACGGCTTCAGTTTTAACGCCACAGACGATATATTTGCGGGTTATAATATTTATGTAGACACGGAAAAAAGCACGCAGGACAAGATGTACTGCACCGCATATATGCTTTGGAGTGAAAGCCTGCCCAAAGAAGGGGTATTTCCTCAGCTTTGCATTCAAAAATACCCGTATTCCATCAAGGAACGTGACGATAAGGTGATCGCATACAATACCGGGGAAGCGGGGGATGAAGTGTTAGAAGAACTGGAAGAGTTTGACAGGAAGACAGAGACAGAAGAAATTGCATTGACAGATCAAAACCCGATTCCAGTGCAAAAGACCGGAAGTGTGAGATATTCTCCGATTTCCATCGGCATCGATCTGTCGGCGGGCTTCAGGCTGACCAAAGAAGAGGCCTATGATCCGGGCAATCTTTCGTATTTGGAAATCAAGTACAAAGACGGAAGCAGCTATGTTGTCAGCGACCGTGCAAATAATATCGAAAACAGCGGATATGTACTGGGAGGTGTCTCTGAAGTGTGGTATGAGACCGCTTTCAACCGTATTGTGGATGTCAATGAGATCCAGGAGATCATTGTAAATGATGTGACAATCCCGGTGAAATAATCAGTCAAATGTAAGAACCGCAGAAGCATCTTTTTCCCTGATTGGCTGGAAGACCAAAAAGGGGAAATGGCTTCTGCGGTTCTTTTTTTGCTGTTCAGAATTTATCGCTGTCATGGTTTTAAACTCCGCGGCGCTTCTTTAAATTCCGCTTTATAGGACCGTGAAAATGTTGAATAATCCCGGAACCCCGCAGCAAAACAAGCTTCTGTAATGGGCGTGCCGGATGCGATCAGCTCCCGTGCGAGGAGAAGCCTGCGGTAAGTGATATAGCTGCCTATGGTATATCCTGTCTCAGCCTTAAACAGCCGCATCATATGATATTTACTGATAAAAAAAGCCGCTGCAATCGTATTGATATCCAGGTCCTCGGTCAGATGAGCGTTGATGTAATGCAGGATATCAATGACTTTTGAATTGTACAGTCCGGTTTCAAGAAATTCGATTCTTTTTTTCAAAGCCGCCCGGTTTAACTGGATCATAAACTCCAGAAATAAAACCTGACGGTACAGGCTGCTGGCATATTCTGTATCGTCAAAAGATCTTTCCAGGCGGTTGGTGATCTTAAACAGAGAACTTTTTTCAAGAGAAGGAATTCGGAGTACATGGGAATGTTCTTCACGGGCTTTTTGGAAACAAAAGCTTAAATCATAGTCTTCACGCTGATAATCCTCCATAAATCCAGGAGAAATATAAACAATGATCCTTTCATAGGGGACAGAGCCGTCCACCTGGATCCGGTGCAGGTCATTCTTTTCTACAAGTACGATATCATAGGGCTCCAGTTCATATGTCTTTCCTTCGATAAAATACTGCACATTTCCGCGTATAAAAATGGTAATCTTATGAAATTCATGATAATGGAACTCGTATTCCTTTGCAATCTGGTCCGTTAAGTGGAAAATCCGAAAGTCGCTGTTCAGGTAACCTCTTTTGCTATACATTCCCATGTCCGCGTCTCCTGCTTTTTGTAAGTAATTTCTGTATTGATACAGCAGATAAGCCGTCTGCCTGTTTATAGAAGTTTTTATACATACCTTGCCTGTTTTCTGTTTTTATCATACAGCATTATCTGCAATATTTAAAGCATTTCTTACGTATTACTTGAAAAAAATGCCGGGTATAATAAAAGAAAATGCAAGATGTGTGGGCAGAAAGCCAGCGCGTATATGCAGGCTGGCTGAGGAAAATGGAGGTGCAGATGATGAAAACTGTAGTAGAACGATATCACGGGCTTGGAAATGATTATCTGGTATTTGACCCCAACAAAAATGAGTTAAAACTGAATCGGGAAAACGTGACCATGCTCTGTAACCGGAATACAGGCCTGGGTTCTGACGGCATTCTGGAGGGGCCGTTTATCGGAGAGAAGCGGATGTCTCTTAAAATCTGGAATCCGGATGGGAGCATTGCTGAGAAAAGTGGAAACGGAGTCCGGATTTTTGCGAAATATCTGAAAGATGCCGGTTATGTACAGAAGAAAAAATACCATCTTTTAACAGACGGAGGCACGGTAGAGATTACTTATCTGAATGAAGATGGAAGCAGGCTTAGAATTTCTATGGGAAAATTGTCCTTTTTCAGTGACGAGATCCCGGTAACAGGGGAAAGAAGAGAAGTGATCAATGAGGATATGGTGTTTGGAAACACATTATATCCGGCAACCTGTGTGTCTGTGGGAAATCCGCATTGTGTGATTCCGATGCATGAGATTTCCGGGGAACTTGTGCGTAAGATCGGAAGCTTTTCTGAAAATGCAAGATATTTTCCAGAGCGGGTCAATACAGAAATTATGAAAGTCATTGACCGAAGCAATATTGCGATTGAGACCTTTGAACGTGGAGCAGGCTATACCATGGCAAACGGAACAGGGGCGTGTGCGGCTGCCGGTGTAGCATATAAGCTTGGGCTGACCGGAAATAAGGTGATCGTCCATATGCCGGGAGGAGATCTGCAGGTAGAAATTGATGATGACTGGGAAACCTATCTGACCGGGGATGTCTTTTACGTGGCAAAGATAAGCCTGAGCAGTGAATTTACGGAAAAGCTGCGGGTACTGTAGAATGCGTCCAATAAAGAGACGGCCTGTATTTTGCAGGCCGTCTCTTTTACAACAGTTCTGCGATATTTATTGTCAGGCCAGGGAATATATAAACTGGTATATCTTCATCAAAAGAAAAAAGATTTGAATCTTCTTCTCCTTCAAAAATATAAGTCTGTACAGCGTTTTTCATCGGGTTTACAATCCAGTATTCCCGGACTCCGGCAGTGCGGTATTTAAACAACTTTACAGAATAGTCCATTCGGGCAGTGCCTGGAGATACAATTTCAATGATCCAGTCAGGAGCGCCTTCGCATCCACGGTCAGAGAGCTTACTTTTGTCGCATATAACTGAAATATCAGGCTCTACCCATATTTTGTCATTTGCTGTGAGGTTCACAGCAAATGGAGCAGGATAGATTTTACAGTTTCCGGTATGCTCTATTATATACTGCCGGATTGTTGCGGAAAGCTCCATAACCAATTCCTGATGAATCCGATGTGGCGGAGCCATATTATACAGTTTCCCGTCGATTAATTCCGCACG
Organism: uncultured Lachnospiraceae bacterium; assembly: GCA_910589385.1. GTDB lineage: Bacteria > Bacillota > Clostridia > Lachnospirales > Lachnospiraceae > Schaedlerella. Next base: position 39,146 of record CAJUTU010000018.1, on the reverse strand, counting down.
TTGTCCATCTGGCAGATTCCAGTAATCCTCTGATGTATAGATTTGCTCTTTTGGCAAAGGCATATGCTTATCTCCTTTCTTTTATTCCTGCGAAACAACGAGTCAGGCAGACATGCCCGCATGTACATTTGACTGTCCGGATCTGTTTGGCTATAAAAATACTATAGCATGTACAACATATAGAATCAAGAAATGCTTTTATTTTGTTTTACATAAAGAGAAAAGAATCTCTTCTTGCAGAGATTCTTTTTTTGTGCTACCATAGCTATAACAATTCGGAAGATAAGGAGACAATATGCTGATAGAGATAGATTTTAACAGCGACGAGGCAATTTATATCCAGCTTCGGAACCAGATCATCCTTGGAATTGCGACTTCCACTTACCAGGAGGGCGATTCGCTGCCGTCGGTCCGCCAGCTTGCGGAGATGATCGGGGTGAATATGCACACAGTCAATAAAGCATATGCCGTACTGAAACAGGAGGGCTTCATCAGTCTGGATAAGAGACGCGGCGCGGTGATCTGTGTGGATATAGACAAGATCAAGGCAGTGGAAGAGATGCGTACGCAATTACAGCTTGTACTGGCAAAAGGCTGCTGTAAAAATATAACAAGAGAAGAAGTACATGCACTTGTAGACGATATATTTGACACCTATTCAGGACTATGACAGATCAGGGAGGATTTTATGAAGGATCAATATACAACACAGGCAGAGAATGTCATCCGTTATGCGGCGGCTGCCGCCAGAGAGCAGAAGCACCCATATATTGGGACAGAACATTTACTTCTGGGGCTCTGTAAAGAATATACCGGTGTGGCAGGGCAGATCTTGTCGCAGCACGGCGTGGAGGAAGGAAAGATACTTCAACTGATGGGGGAATTGATCGCGCCTGCTGGGGAAAACCCGGTTATGCAGCGTCCGCAGAACAGCCCGCGTCTTCAATATATTTTGGAAGACAGTGTGAAAGAAGCAGGACATTTCCATATAGAAAAAGTCGGGACAGAACATTTGCTTCTGGCGATCATCCATGATGCGGATTGTGTAGCAGCACGGATTTTGACTACATTGAATGTCAACCTGCAGAAGGTTTTACAGGATATTCTTTTTGCATCCGGAGTGGATCCCAGGGATTATCAGGAGGAACTTCAGGAAGAATCAAGAGGCAGGAACGGCGCGGTAGAGCAGTTCTGCAAGGATATGACGGCAGAGGCGGAGGAAGGAAAACTGGATCCGGTAATCGGCAGGGAAGAAGAAATCTTCCGGCTCATGCAGGTACTCAGCAGGCGGACGAAGAATAACCCCTGCCTGGTCGGTGAACCGGGCGTCGGCAAAACGGCAGTTTTAGAAGGCTTTGCACAGCGCCTTGCATCCGGACTTGTTCCGGAAAGTATGAAAGGAAAAAGAATCTATACATTGGATCTGCCGGGGCTGATCGCAGGCTCCAAGTACCGCGGCGAATTTGAGGAGAGGATGAAAGCGCTGATTTCAGAAGTGGAGTCTGATCCCAATGTGATCTTATTTATGGATGAGCTGCATACTATGATCGGTGCAGGCGGCGCAGAGGGGGCTATGGATGCCTCCAATATCTTGAAACCGGCATTGGCAAGAGGGAAACTTCAGATGATCGGGGCGACCACTCTGGCAGAATACCGGAAATATATTGAAAAAGACGCGGCGCTGGAACGGCGTTTCCAGCCAGTCTCTATTGAGGAACCAGCAAAAACACAATGTCTGGAAATATTGGAAGGCCTGAGGGAAAAATATGAGAGCCATCACAGGGTGACGATCGGGAAGGATGCCATGCAGGCGGCAGTACACATGTCGGAGCGTTACATCACAGACCGGAATCTTCCGGACAAAGCGATTGACGTGCTGGATGAGACCTGTTCCCGGGTCAGCTTAAAGGGCTATAGAATTCCGGAGAACCTGACAAAGCTGGAAGATTCCCTGAAAGCCCTGATACGGGAGAAGGAAGAAAGCATTTCAGCAGGGGATTTTACAAAAGCCCATCTGATCCAGAAAGAGCAGGAGGCGGTCCAGAAAAGAATAGAAGCCATGCGGAAACGTTTTGACAAGAAAAATGAGTCCCAGCACCCGGTTGTGACAGAGCAGGATATTGCCGAGGTGGTATCTGCGTGGACGAAAATTCCGGTTCAGAAACTGGAGGAAAGCGATACTCAGAGGCTGAGCAAGCTGGAAAAGGAACTTCATAAACGGGTGATCGGACAGAACGAGGCGGTTTCTGCGGTGGCACGTGCAGTCAAGCGGGGACGCACAGGGCTCAAAGACCCTAAAAGGCCGATCGGTTCTTTCTTATTCCTGGGACCCACCGGTGTTGGAAAAACAGAACTGTCCAAGGCCCTTGCAGAAGCCCTGTTTGGTAATGAAGATTCCATGATCCGGGTAGACATGTCCGAGTATATGGAGAAGCATTCTGTTGCAAAAATGATCGGATCGCCTCCGGGATATGTGGGCCATGGGGAGGGCGGCCAGCTCAGCGACCAGGTTCGGACCCATCCTTATTCGGTGATCCTGTTTGATGAAGTGGAAAAGGCGCACCCCGACGTGTTCAACATTCTTTTACAGGTGCTGGACGACGGACATATTACGGATTCCCAGGGAAGAAAGGTGGATTTCAGCAATACGGTCATCATCATGACCTCCAATGCGGGGGCTAAGGCGATCGTAGATCCGAAGAAGCTTGGATTTGCCGTAAAGGAAGATAAGAAAAGTGATTACGAGCGGATGAAGCAGAATGTTATGGATGAAGTCAAGCTGATCTTCCGTCCTGAATTTTTGAACCGGATTGATGAGATCATCGTATTCCATCCGCTGGATCAGAACCATATGAAGCAGATTGTAACGCTGCTGGTAAGAGATTTTACGAAACGGCTGAAAGAGCAGATGAATATTACCCTGACATTGCGTGAATCGGCAAAGGCACATATCGTGGAAAAGGGAACGGACGCAAAATATGGCGCCCGTCCGCTCCGGCGCGCAATGCAGACGGAACTGGAGGATAAGCTTGCAGAAGCGATTTTAAACGGCGAGATTATTCCAGGCACCCATGTAGAGGCTGGGATCTCTAAAAAAGAGATTAAATTTTATGCAAAATTAATAAATGAGTAGAAAATCCTGCGGATTTATTATATAATATAGAACAGGATAAGGAGAAAAGAATATGACGATTCACAGTCTTTCCATCAAGCCTTTCACGTTGGAATACCCGGTGAATTGTGTTCGGTAATGGCATTGGACTGTGGACAGCAACTGGAGATTTTCTTAAAACACTTAGGAGGACAGGAAAATGGCAACAGTAAAAGAATTATTACGTGCAGAAGAGGACGGAACACTCAGCTTTGGCGATTATACATTGGCATCCAAGACAAAGCTGGACAATTTCGAATTTGAAGGCGATCTTTATAAAGTCAAGACATTTGCGGAAATCACCAAGCTGGAGCGGAACGGCATGTTCGTATATGAGTCTGTTCCGGGCAGCGCGGTGGAGAATTTTAAAGCTACGGACACAGAAGTGGCATTTCGGATCTCGGCGCCGGAGGACGTACAATTTACCCTTGAGCTGCAGCCAGAGAGTGAATATGAAGTGCTGATCGGCGGTGAATCGGCAGGGAAGATGACGACCAATTTAAGCGGTAAGCTGAGCGTCAGTGTGGAGCTGGGTGAAGATACAAGCACGGAAGTGAAAGTGGAAAAGCGTTGAGATCAACATGAGCATTGAACCATACCAAAAGGGCATACCGCAATACATGTCCTTTCGGGACGGACGGACAGCTTCGCTGTCCGATAAAGTTACAACCAGATAATAATGAGATGAACAAAAGGGACAGGCGCCGGTCTGTCCCATGTTTTTTGAATGAATTGCAGCCGGATGAAAATATTTAGAATTTTTTGTTTAAAATATGTAAATAACTATTTTCAGGGGCTGTGCTGAAGGTTATTGTAAGGCGGTTTCTTAGAAAGAATGAGGAGTACAAGAGTGGCAAAGGGAAAGAAAAGCGTATATTTCTGTCAAAACTGCGGACATGAGGAAACTAAGTGGCTTGGGCAATGTCCTGCCTGTAAAGAATGGAATACATTTGTAGAAGAAAAAGTTACCACAGGAAAAACAACTGCCGTAAAGTCTCAAAGGGAGTCAAAGGTGGTATCGCTGTCGGAAGTCCGTACAGACGACCAGATACGGATTGAGACCGGACTGGAGGAACTGGACCGGGTACTGGGCGGCGGAATCGTACCGGGCTCTTTAATTCTCGTAGGCGGCGACCCGGGAATCGGGAAATCTACTTTACTTTTACAGGTATGCCAGCGGCTTGCACAGGAAAAAAGCGTATTATATGTGTCAGGGGAAGAATCTTTGGCTCAGATCAAGCTTCGCGCCAACCGTATGGGGCAGTTCTGTGATGATCTGAAGCTTTTGTGCGAGACGAATCTGGATACGATCCGGAATGTCATTGAAAGCCGCCGGCCGGACCTGGCGATCATAGATTCTATCCAGACCATGTATAATGAGGAGGTGGCGTCTGCTCCCGGCAGTGTGTCCCAGGTACGGGAGTCCACGAATGTGCTTATGCAGCTTGCAAAAGTACTTGGAGTGACCATTTTTATTGTAGGGCATGTTACAAAAGAAGGGACAGTGGCAGGCCCCCGTGTCCTGGAGCATATGGTGGATACGGTGCTTTATTTTGAAGGAGACCGTCACGCGTCTTACCGTATTTTGCGCGGTGTAAAGAACCGTTTTGGCTCGACCAATGAAATCGGTGTGTTTGAGATGCGTCAAAATGGTTTGGTGGAGGTGGAGAATCCGTCGGAGTATATGCTGAGTGGGAGGCCCGAAAATGCATCCGGCTCCGTAGTTGCATGTTCCCTGGAAGGAACCCGGCCGCTTTTGATCGAGATCCAGGCTCTAGTCTGCCAATCGAATTTCGGAATGCCAAGAAGGACAGCCACAGGTACAGATTACAACCGTGTCAACCTGCTGATGGCAGTGCTGGAAAAAAGAATCGGGCTGCATATGTCCAACTGTGACGCCTATGTTAATATTGCAGGCGGAATCCGAATGAACGAACCGGCGATTGATCTGGGAATTGTTATGGCACTTGTTTCCAGTTATAAAAACCGTCCGATTGATGAAACAATACTTGTATTTGGAGAAGTCGGATTAAGCGGTGAAGTCCGTGCTGTAAATATGCCGGAACAGCGGGTGGCAGAGGCAAGAAAGCTGGGATTTGAAACATGTATTATCCCAGAAGTATCTGTACACATGGTAAAAGAAACTACCGGAATCAAAGTGATAGGGGTAAAAAATGTCAGTGATGCCATGAACCTGATCTGATCTGCGGCAAAGAAGCACAGAAGATGCGTTTTGCATATGGCGTGGAATGGACGGTAATATAATTTGCCCTGTAATACGAAAGATTCACCCCATAATTACTAAAGTAAAAATGATATTTGGAGTGTGGAATAGCTGGCCGCACCCGAAAGGAGCGATAACACAATGTATCATTTTGAGAAGATGAACAAAAAGCTGCTGGGGGAACAGATAGAAGAAGAACTGCTGAATTATATCCGACAGGAACCTATGGAGATCGGGCAGAGGATTCCCAATGAATTTGAATTGGCGGAAAAGTTCGGAGTGGGACGCAGTACCATCCGGGAGGCTGTAAAAGGCCTGGTGTCAAAAGGAATCCTGGAGGTACGAAGGGGTTCCGGAACCTATGTGATCCGGACAAGCACTCTGGATTCGGATCCTCTGGGACTGTCCGGATTACAGGATAAGTACAAACTGGCATTGGAGCTGTTTGATGTGCGGCTGATGCTGGAGCCGGAAATCGCTTCACGGGCGGCGGAATATGCTACAGAGGAAGAGCTGATACAGCTAAAGCAGCTATGTGATGAGACCGAACAGACTTATCTGGAGGGAAAAAATCATATTCCAAAGGATATTGAATTTCATACTTGTATTGCAAAGTGCAGCAAGAACCGGGTGGTAGAGACATTGATCCCGTTGATCAATACGGCGGTCATGACATTTGCAAACCTGACCTACAGGCTTTTGATGCAGGAGACTATTGAGACCCACCGCGCGATCGTGAATTCGATCATAGACCGGGATCCGGTAGGGGCAGAATGCGCGATGGTCATGCATCTGACTTATAACCGCCAGGCATTGGTCAGACAACTTCAGGAACATAAACAGGAGAAGCAATGATCAAATACATCTGGGAATCAGATTGAACTTGCTATATTAGTAATGTTGAATAAAACCTTGGACTATAAATGGAAAAAAACAGGCTTTTTTTGTGCATAAAGTAGAAAGAAAAAAACAAACGTCAGATGTATTGACTATTGTACACAAAAATAGTATATTAAAACACATAAAACATATGACGTCATATCAATCAATCTTAAAACAACATGTTTTGCAGAAAACGTAAGATGTTATCTGCAAAACACAAAAAAGGAAAGAGAGGTATATTTCATGTCTACAGAAATGACAGCTTTAAATCCAACAAGGCTTATCATTGCGGCAGTGATCGGACTGGTAATCCTGTTGGTATTGATCATTAAGTTCAAGATCCAGGCAATGATCGCTATACTGGTCGGCGCAGTATCCATCGGACTGATTTCCGGTATGCCAACGGAGGATATTGTAAACGCCGTCAATGACGGAATCGGCAATACACTAAAGGGAATTGCCTTACTGGTGGGATTAGGTTCTATGTTCGGCGCTATCTTGGAAATCTCCGGCGGAGCCCAGACACTGGCGGTTACTATGGTAAAATGGTTCGGGGATAAAAAAGCGGCCTGGGCGCTGGGCATCACTGGCCTTGTCATCGCAATGCCGGTATTCTTTGACGCAGGGCTTATTATCCTGATTCCGCTTGCATTCTCACTGGCAAAAAGAACCAACCGTTCTTCTTTGTTTTACGCAATCCCGCTTCTTGCAGGCCTGGCTGTAGGCCATGCGTTTATCCCTCCTACACCGGGGCCGATCCTGGTGGCAACGATGCTGAATGTAGACCTTGGATGGGTGATCCTGGTTGGTATCTGCTGCGGTGTATGTTCCATGATCGTTGCCGGGCCGGTATGGGGTTCCATCTGCGGCAAAAAGTTCCACATCCCGGTTCCGGAGCATGTTGCCAATCAGGAGGACTTTGATGAATCTAAACTGCCTGGCTTCTGGACGATTGTTGGCATCATCCTGATTCCTCTTGTGCTGATCATCCTGGATTCTCTGGCAGGAGTAATTCCTGCATTGAGCGGACTGCAGCCGGTATTCGCATTTCTTGGTGAGCCGTTTATGGCATTATTGATCGCTACGATCGCGGCAATGCTGATTCTCGGGATCGGCCATGGATACAATACCGAAGAGTTAGAAAAAATTATGACAAAATCTCTGGAGCCTACAGGACTGATCTTGCTGGTTACTGCCTGCGGCGGTGTTCTCCGGTATGTACTTCAGTACTCTGGCCTTGGGGATGTGATCGGAAACGCAGTTTCTTCCATGTCCCTGCCAATCGTAGTCCTGGCATTTATCGTGGCGGCGCTGGTCCGGATCTGTGTAGGTTCTGCAACCGTAGCCATGACCATGGCAGCAGGGATCATTGCGGCGATCCCCGGTATTGCAGACCTGTCGCCTTTGTATCTGGCATGTACCACGGCGGCAGTGGCAGGAGGAGCGACCGTCTGCTCTCACTTTAATGATTCCGGGTTCTGGCTTGTGAAATCTCTGGTGGGAATGGATGAAAAGACGACTTTGAAGACATGGACTATCATGGAAACCCTTGTAGGCGGAACCGGTTTTGTTGTAGCGCTGATCATATCGTTTTTTGCATAGGAACATGATTTTGCATTGAAAATGAAAAGAAAGGATGAATTTTATGAGCTGTTTAAAAAGTCAGGAAATGCGTAAACTTGCCCCGGAGCTTGACCCACTCCGGATCGGGACAGGGTGGAAACCGGAAGATCTTTCCAAACCCCAGGTGATCATTGAAAGTACCTTTGGCGACAGCCATCCGGGCAGCGGACATCTGGATCTACTGGTGGAGGAAGTACGCAAAGGAATTGAGGAGGCAGGCGGATTCGGAGCCAGATATTTCTGTACGGATATCTGCGACGGCGAAAGCCAGGGGACGGATGGGATTAATTTCAGCCTGGCCAGCCGGGAAATGATTTCCAGCATGATCGAGATCCATGCCAACGCCACGCCTTTTGACGCCGGGGTGTATTTATCAAGCTGCGATAAGGGACTGCCGGGAAACCTGATGGGACTGTGCCGGGTAGATATCCCGTCCCTGGTGGTGCCGGGCGGAACGATGAATGCCGGCCCTGAGATGCTGACGCTGGAGCAGCTAGGGATGTACAGCGCGAAGTACCAGAGGGGCGAGATCGACGAAGAAAAATTAAACTGGGCGAAGCATAATGCCTGCCCGAGCTGCGGAGCATGCTCCTTTATCGGGACCGCCTCTACCATGCAGATCATGGCCGAGGCCCTTGGACTGGCTCTGCCGGGAAGTGCATTGATGCCGGCCACCAGCCCGGATCTTCTGACATTTGCCAGAGAGGCAGGAAAACAGGCGGTGAAGCTGGCACAGATGGAGCATATGCGCCCCAGTGAAATCGTGACGATGGACAGCTTTGAGAACGCGATCCTGGTTCATGCTGCGATATCGGGGAGCACCAACTGCCTGCTCCATATTCCGGCAATCGCCCACGAACTGGGGATTGAGATTACCGGGGATACGTTTGACAGGCTGCATAGGAATGCACGGTATCTTCTGGACGTGCGTCCGGCCGGACGGTGGCCGGCAGAGTGCTTCTACTATGCAGGAGGAGTACCTGCAATTATGGAAGAGATCAAAGAAGTCCTGCATCTGGATGTGATGACGGTGACCGGGAAAACACTGGGTGAAAATCTGGCTGAGCTTCAGGCAAACGGATTCTATGAGCGCTGTGATAAATGGCTTCAGGAATTTAACAAACGTTATGGATGCTCTATTACAAAAAATGATATTATCCGCCCATATGATCAGGCGATCGGAACAGACGGAAGTATTGCTATCCTGCGCGGAAACCTGGCGCCGGAAGGCGCGGTGATCAAGCATACGGCATGTCCGAAGGAAATGTTCAAAGCTACCCTTTGCGCAAAGCCATTTGACAGCGAAGAGGAATGCCTGGATGCAGTGCTGAAGCATAAGGTGGAAAAAGGAGATGCTGTCTTTATCCGTTACGAAGGGCCTAAGGGAAGTGGAATGCCGGAAATGTTCTATACTTCAGAGGCGATCAGCAGCGATAAAGAACTGGGTCGCAGCATCGCCCTGATCACAGACGGACGGTTTTCCGGCGCTTCTACCGGGCCGGTCATCGGACATTGCAGCCCCGAAGCTGCTGATGGAGGGCCGATCGCACTGGTGGAGGAAGGAGATCTGATCGAGATTGATGTGATGGAAAGGAAACTGAACATCATTGGTATCAAGGGGCAGGAAAAAACACCGGAAGAGATCGAGGAAATCCTTGCAGAACGGAGAAAGAACTGGAAACCAAGAGAGCGGAAATACAAGAGAGGGGCGCTGCGGCTGTTCAGCGAACATGCGGTCAGCCCAATGAAAGGCGCTTATCTCGGATACGAAGACTGATAAAAATAAGTTAAAGGTAATATTGGATGAAAAGCAAGGGGCTGTCGGGAAATGCAATTTGCACACAGCATATAGATGTAGCGATTTATGAATTCTGCTATATGCTGTATGAATGATGAATGCTGCCATTTCCTGACAGCCCTCTGCTTTTATTTCTACCAGATAACAAGCCTGATGGACATTCCGGCAGTTACAAGTGATGGTTTATCCTTTATTATTAATGCATTATAGCTATAGATTTATAATAAAACATGTATTTGTACTATATAAAATTCTGCGTTATAATCAAATCAGAACAAAGCTCATACATGCCCGGTATGAGAACAGACAATCGTGACCAGACACCCTCTTTCTCTGAAAACATATCAACCATAGATTTATATGCAGAGTATGCCAATCAGGAGGAAGGAAAAAATTATGCAGAGTAAGTATCAACATATTTTTGAACCGCTTACAATCAAACATATGACATTGAAAAACAGGATCGTCATGACTCCCATGGGTACGAACTATGGGGAGCAGAACGGGGAAATGAGTTTCCTGCACATCAACTACTATGAGCAGAGGGCAAAAGGCGGCACCGGCCTTTTGATCGTGGAAAACGCCAGCGTGGATTCTCCTTTAGGCTCAAACGGAACCACACAGCTTCGGATCGACCATGACAGCTATATCCCGCGCCTGTTCAAGCTGTGTGAGACGATCCATAAGCACGGCGCATGTATCGCTATTCAGATCAACCATGCCGGGGCATCCGCCCAGTCGGCAAGAACAAACATGCAGCCGGTTTCCGCGTCAGATATCCCGTCCAAGGCAGGCGGAGAGATTCCAAGGCCTCTGGAAAAGGAAGAAATCCTGCAGATTGTGAAGAAATATGGAGAAGCAGCAAAGCGCGCGCAGATTGCAGGCTTTGACGCGGTGGAGATTCATGCAGGACATTCCTATCTGCTGAGCCAGTTCCTGTCGCCGACGACCAATAAACGGACGGATGAGTTCGGCGGTTCCCCGGAAAACAGGGCGCGTTTTGCCCGGATGGTTATTGAAGAAGTCCGTGCGCAGGTAGGCACGGCATTCCCGATTTTTGTCCGTATCAGTGCAGATGAATTTGTGGAAGGCGGCAACACGTTGGAGGATACTTTGGAGTATCTGCAGTATTTCGAGAAGGAAGTAGACGCATTTGACGTTTCCTGCGGTTTGAACGGGTCGATCCAGTATCAGATTGACGCAAATTATTTGGAAGACGGCTGGCGTTCTTATATGGCAAAGGCTGTGAAGGAGAAATACGGGAAACCCTGTATGACTATGGGAAATATCAGAAATCCCCAGGCTGCCGAAGATATTCTGGCACGCGGCGACGCGGATCTGATCGGAATGGGGCGCGGCCTGATTGCTGATCCGGAGTGGGTAAATAAGGTCAGCTTTGGAGACGAAAAAGAAATCCGTAAATGTATTTCCTGTAATATCGGCTGTGCCGGAAACCGGATCGGGGTTAACCGTCCAATCCGCTGTACCATCAATCCGTCTGTCAATGAAGGCGAAGGATACCGGAAAAAGAAAGTGAACAGGACCTGCAACGTAGTCGTGATCGGCGGTGGTACTGCCGGCCTGGAGGCAGCTTGTACTGCGGCAGAGGTGGGATGTACCACATTTTTGATAGAAAAGAAACCAGAGCTTGGGGGACTGGCGGCAATTATTTCTAAGATTCCGGATAAGAAACGGCTGTCCGATTTTCCAAATTATCTGATCCACCGGGCGAGTAAACTGAGAAATCTGTTTGTCTTTAAAAATACAGAGGCAACGATTGAATTAGTTACCAGCCTGAACCCGGATATTATTGTCAATGCTACCGGTTCAAATCCGCTGCTGCCGCCGATCAAAGGGCTGCATGACCATATCGACAAAGAAGGCGGAAAGGTATCTTCTATTACGAACATGATCGACCATGTGACAGAATATCCACAGGATCTGACAGGAAAAAAGGTTGTCGTGATCGGCGGCGGCGCTGTCGGGCTGGATGTGGTGGAATTCTTTGCACCTCGCGGCGCTGACGTGAGTATCGTAGAGATGATGCCTGCCATCGGAAACGGGATCGATCCGGTATCCAAAGTGGGGACATTTACCCTGATGGAAAAGCACGGGGTGAAGCAGCTGACCAACACGGCGCTGATGGAAGTCAAGGAGGACGCATTTCTTGTAAAACTCCCGGACGGGACAGAGAGCGACCTGAAATTCGACTATGGATTCGTATGTCTCGGTATGAGGGCAAATGCTCCGATTCTTCAAGCGCTGTATGATACGTTTGGGAACAGTGGAGATGTGGAGATCATGAACATCGGGGATAGTGTCCGGGCGAGAAGAATTATTGAAGGAACGACCGAGGGGAGAAATATTCTTGGCGTACTGGAACAAAGAGAATACTTATAAAAAGGATTGACATCATAGATATCCACAGGAGGGGCCGGCTCTCTTTTTCCCATGAGCCAGGCCATCCTGTGGATTTCTGCTTACTTTGCTCCTTCATTGTCTTCACTTATTTTTTTTGTGCCATCAATTAATGACATGGTATCTTTTATTAATTCAATCGCTTTGTCATGATTATTGGTCTCCAGTAAAATTTTTAAAGAGCCTAACATCATGTATAATTCTTTATTATTCATATGCCTGATTCACCTCCCAATTATGAAAGTGCCGTTTTTGATATTTTTATTATAGCAAAGGGAAATTTTGGTGTAAAGTCTTTTTAGGAGTGGGCATGTTCCTGCACAAATTTCAGAAAACGGTTTGCGGCAGGGATGAGATATCTGTTTTTCATATAGGCCATATGTACTTTATGGATGATTTTTTCATTCTCAATCTCTAAACGGTGGATCCTGGCATCTCGGATGGTATCCACGTCTGCTACCAGGGCGATCCCGAAATCTTCTGCTACCAATGCGGCGATGGAATACTCATCCGGACAGTCGATAATAAGCGTGGGGGTGATGTGGTGCTGCATATAGAGTTTTTTCGTATGCATGCCAAGCCCGGAATTGTGGTCATATCCAATAAGAGGATATTGTCCGAGGATTTCAAAAGGTACGCTGCGTTCTTTTGCCAGCGGGTGGTCCAGAGAAGTGATGATGACCATGTCCTGCTTTAAAATGGGAGTAAAATGGATGGAAGGCTGGTCTTCCATGTAAGCCCCGAAAACAACGTCATAGGTTTCGTTTTTCAATCCGGCGATCAGGTCGCTTGTCCGTGCCTGGCTGAAACTGAAGGTTACATTTTTATTTTCTTCCAGATTCAAAAAACTGCGGACCGTATGTGGGATGAAATAGTTCGCAAGAGGGGATACATAGGCGATATCCACATGTCCGCCGCCCCTGGTCAGGTACTGCATCTTCCTCTCAGCGGTAGCTACCTCATCCAGTATACGTTCTGCGTGTGTCAGAAAAATACGTCCATATTTCGTCAGTACGATATTGCGGCCCTGTTTTTCAAACAGCGGCAGTCCCAGCTCTCGCTCCAGCGTATCCATGGAACGGCTGAGGCTGGGCTGGGAAATATTCAACTCTTCTGCCGCACGGCTGAAATGCTCCAGCCGTGCAATTTTACGAAAATAAGTCAATTGATTGAGCGTCATCGTAAAGCCTCCGTCATCTCTTTAGCACTGCTTTAACTATTAATATTACTATAAAATCCACTATAACATAATCTATGTAAAAAAGCTATCAATAAATAAAATAATATATATTGGAAGTATGATATATCCTCGTGTATACTAGAATCAAGAAAAAGAGGTTGTCTAAAAATTAACAGAGATGTCACAAACTTAACAAAAAGGAGGGCAGCGGGTAAAAAGGCAAAATCAGGGCAAAAGGAACAAAGTCGTAATGGAAAGCATCATGAATTTAGAAATCAGATAACTTGAAAAAGAGAAAAAAAGGAGAATCATATCATGGCAGAGAGAATCACAGGACACACAGAATTAATCGGATTAATGGCATACCCAATCAGACATTCCAGCTCCCCGGCAATGCACAACGAAGCGTTCGCATATTTGGGACTGGATTATGCATACCTTGCATTTGAAGTGGACAACAGCACATTGGAGGATGCGGTGAAAGGTCTCCGGGCATTGAAACTGGTGGGTTCCAACGTATCTATGCCGAATAAAACCGTAGTACATAAATATCTGGATGAACTGTCACCGGCGGCAGAACTTAGTGGGGCAGTGAATACGATCGTGAATGACAACGGAAAGCTGATCGGACACATCACGGACGGGATCGGATATATGCAGTCATTGAAGGACTATGATATTGACGTGATCGGAAAGAAGATGACCATCGCAGGGGCAGGCGGAGCCGCAACCGCAATCCAGATCCAGGCAGCATTAGACGGCGTGAAGGAAATGTCTATCTTTAATGTAAAGGATAAGTTCTGGGATACGGCATTGGAAACCGTGGAGAAGATCAATACAAAGACAAGCTGCAAGGCGGCCCTCTATGACCTGGCAGATCTGGATGTACTGAGACGCGAAATCGAGGATTCCTACCTGTTTGCAAATGCAACCGGCGTAGGTATGAAGCCACTGGAAGGCAAGGCAGTCATTCCGGATAAATCGTTCTTACGTCCGGACCTGATCGTGACAGATACCGTATATGCCCCGGCAGAGACAGAACTGCTGCGTATGGCAAAGGAAGTGGGCTGCAAGAACATGAATGGCTTCGGCATGATGCTGTTCCAGGGCGCGGCGGCATTTAAGCTTTGGACAGGAAAAGAGATGCCGATCGAGCACATGAAAGAAGTACTGGGAATCCGTTACGAATAAGAGGGATGAAAAGGAGAAAACATGGATAAAAAATATTTGCCAAGTGCGCTTATACTTTATATGAATTATTTCATTCACGGGATTGGATGCTCCATCCTGAGCCAACAGGTCGTGAAGGAAACGTTGATCGTGCAGTGGGGTGTGGATGATGTGATGCGTGTTACAGCCATTGCGGCGGCGCTGGGGCTTGGGAGGCTCATATCCCTGCCCTTTGCAGGCCCGTTGTCTGATAAACTGGGGCGGAGGATTTCCGTGCTGATCGGAGTTGCTTCTTATGTGATTTTCTTTGTGGGAATTGCATTTTCACCCAATGTACAGGTGGCCTATGTGGCGGCAGTCCTGGGTGGGATCGCAAACTCGTTTCTGGATACCGCGACTTATCCGGCGGTTGCAGAAATCATGTATAAATATACAGGTATTGCGACCATGGGAATTAAGTTGTTTATCTCAGTATCCCAGTTATTGATGCCCTTTTTCCTTGGGATCGTGGCAGGAACAAAGATGTCCTATCTGACATTAGCTATCGTGTCAGGTATTGTGATCGCGGTTCTTGGTGTCCTTGCGGTTTTTGCACCATTTCCGGCATCTTCACAGAGTGGAAAGTCAGAGTCTTTTCTTGATAATCTGAAAAATGCGAACTTTTCGCTGGAAAGCATCGCTTTGATATTGATCGGGTTTACAAGTACCGCTACATTCCAGCTCTGGCTGAACTGTGCGCAGACATTTGGAAAAGAGATTGCAGGTATTCCGTCCGAAACGGTATCTGTGATGCAGACCTACTATTCCGCAGGAACCTTGGCGGCATTGTTCGTGACCAGTGTATTGATCACGAAATTTAAACAGGTGCGGTTTCTTGTGATCTATCCGGCGATTTCTGTGGTGATGCTGGTGTTCGTATACCTGTTAAAGACACCGATGATCTGCTATATAGGCGCATTTGTCATCGGATATTCGGCAGCAGGCGGAGTCCTGCAGATGGCAACGGCAACCGTAAACGATTTGTTCCCGAAGATCAAAGGAACGATCACCAGCCTGGTCATGATCGCGTCCAGCCTGTGCAACTATACGATCTTAAGCGCAGCATCCAAGATGACGGCAGGGAATGTGATCGTAATGAATATTGTGATTACTGTGATCGGTGTCCTGCTGGCGCTGTTTGTGAATATGAGATATGGAACTTTGCTGAAAAACACGGAAGCTTCAAAGTAATGACAGGAGGCCTCTTGACAGACACGTTATTATAGTAAAGAGGAGAAGCGTTCAAATATAGAGTTAGGAGGAAATACAGATGAACCCGGTAGTAGTAAGAAATGTGAAAATAGGTGAAGGAATCCCGAAAATCTGTGTGCCGATCGTTGGGGTTACGAAAGAAGATATCATCAATGAAGCAAAGACATTTGAGTCCATTCCGGTGGATGTAGTAGAGTGGCGTGCAGACTGGTTCGAGCATGTATTCGAGATAGAGAAAGTGAAGGAAGTCCTTGTGGAGCTGCGCATGGTATTGAAGGATACGCCCCTTCTGTTTACATTCCGTACCTCCAAGGAAGGCGGCGAAAAGGCCATTGAGCCGGACGTTTACGCAGCGCTCAACAAGGCTGCTGCAGAAACAGGGAATGTAGATCTGGTGGATGTGGAAGCATTTACCGGAGACGAAGTGGTAAAGGACATCATCGAAGCAGTCCATAAAGTGGGTGTAAAGGTCGTGGCATCCAACCATGATTTTGACAAGACGCCGGAGCAGGCGGACATCGTAGGCCGGCTTTGTAAAATGCAGGAGCTGGGAGCAGATATCCCGAAGATCGCGGTCATGCCTCAGAGTAAAAAGGATGTGATCACGCTGCTTGCGGCTACGGAAGAAATGACGCGGGAACATGCGGACCGTCCGATCATTACCATGTCCATGGCGGGAACCGGCGTTATCAGCCGTCTCTGCGGAGAGGTGTTCGGCTCAGCGCTGACTTTTGGCGCTGCGAAGAAAGCATCTGCTCCAGGGCAGATGGGAGTCCATGATCTGGAGACCGTGCTGGGCCTGCTTCATAAAAGCTTATGAAAGGCGGCTCTGTAAAGCGGGTCCTGTGCTGGCTCAATGAAAATTTGGAAGAATTTTTGATGGTGGTCTTTTTAGGGGCAATGACGCTGATCATGGGGGTGCAGGTGTTTTCGCGCTATGTGCTGGGAACGTCGCTGTCATGGTCCGAGGAGCTGACCCGGTACATCTTTATCTGGGCAGGATTCTTAAGCGTCAGTTATTGTACAAAGAAATGTATCTCTATTAAGATCGAGCAGTTTGTGGCAGTCTTTCCAAGAAGAGGAAAAGCTGCCTTTAAGATGGTGAACCACACCTTTGAACTGGTCTTATTCCTGTATCTGCTGCCCTTTGCGTGGCGGTTCTTCCTGTCAGCCATACACAGCGGACAGACAAGCCCGGCTTTGAACCTGCCCATGTACTATGTGCAGGCGGCG
This sequence comes from uncultured Lachnospiraceae bacterium, assembly GCA_910589385.1. GTDB lineage: Bacteria > Bacillota > Clostridia > Lachnospirales > Lachnospiraceae > Schaedlerella. The sequence continues at coordinate 22,216 of CAJUTU010000018.1, read as the reverse complement.
CCCTTGTTCAGCTTTGCGCTGGTGGCATTTCGGGTGGCGCAGAGATGGTGGATTGAATGGAATGTCATGCTTGGCAAAGACCAGAAATATACGGAAAAAGTGAAAGACCCGGATGTAGAGTCCGGGTTTGTAAAAAATGTACAGGATGAAAAAGCGGATAAGGAAGGGGGAGCATCATGCCGGTAGCAGTTGTATTCTTGATCTTTGTGGTATGTCTGGTGATCGCCATCCCGGTGTCCATCTCCTTAGGGATCGTATCAGTGCTGCCGGGCGCTTTTGACCCTTCTTTTACAGCAAGCGCGACCTATGTGATCCGCTCTATGCTGGGCGGATTGGACAGCTTTCCGCTGCTGGCAGTGCCCATGTTCGTCTTGTCCGGTATCATTATGGCAAAGGGCGGCATTTCGAAAAAGCTGTTTGATGTGTTTGCATTTTTTATGGGAAAGTGGACGGCCGGGATGCCATGCGCGGTCATTGTGACCTGCCTGTTCTATGGGGCAATCTCCGGTTCTGCTCCGGCTACGGTAGCCGCGGTTGGCAGCATGACGATCCCAATCCTTCTGGAATTAGGGTATGATAAAAAGTTTGCCACGGCGGTGGTTGCGGTGGCAGGCGGGCTGGGCGTGATCATACCGCCCAGTATCCCGTTTATCATGTATGGAATGGCGTCCGGGGCGTCAGTCAGCGACCTGTTTCTGGCAGGGATCATTCCCGGATTGCTAATTGGGGCGATGCTGATGGTCTATGCGGTTTACTACTGTAAAAAGAATGGTGAGGATAAGGAAAAGATCTGCCAGGTAGTGGGAAAACTTCATAAAAAAGGAATTCTGACGGTATTGAAGGAAAGTTTTTTTGCACTCCTCAGCCCGGTGATCATCCTGGGATGCATCTATTCCGGCGTGGCGTCCCCTACGGAGGCTGCGGTCATCTCTGTTTTCTATGCTTTGATCGTGAGTATGTTTGTCTATAAGAGCATACAGGCAAAAGATCTCTGGAAAATGATGGTGGAGGCTATCCGGACATTTGCTCCGATTTTATTCATCCTGGCTACGTCGGTGGCATTCTCCAGAGTACTGACCCTGATGCAGGTGCCCCAGACGATCAGCGGATGGATCCTGGCGCATTTTACAAATCCTGTGGTACTGCTGCTTGTGATCAACGCATTTTTACTTCTGGTGGGCATGGTGATGGATACCACACCGGCAATCCTGATCCTGACGCCGATCCTGCTCCCGATTGTGACACAGATTGGAATGGATCCAATCCAGTTCGGTATCATCATGGTAGTGAACCTTGCAATCGGGTTTGTGACGCCGCCGATCGGGGTCAACCTGTTTGTGGCAAGCTCGCTGGTGGATATCCCAGTGATGGATATTGCAAAAAAAGCAATGCCGATGATCGTGTATTTCCTGGCCGCTCTGCTTTTGATCACATTTGTGCCGGGAATCAGTCTGGCATTGATACGATAGACGCATAGAAAAACAGTATATGTAAATGTCAGGAAAGAGAAAAGTGATTGAGAATGCCCTTTGGGTATCCTTCCCAAGGCAGCAGGCAGTAGATGCAAGTGAGAGGAAAACATAAAATTATGAGGAAAATGAGAGATACCGTAGACAGGAATTTAGCGATATTCCGTATACAAAAAAGCTGTCATTGGAAGGCTGTCTGTATGGCATGCCTGTTACTGCTCGGCCTGTCAGGCTGCGCAGGGCAGGAAGGGGAAGAGGAACAGCGGTACGCGTGGCCTCTGGCTACAGCCAGTCCGGAGGATACGGTGACCCAGATCTATGCAGAAAAATTTGCAGAAGAGGTCTTGCGTCTCAGCGGCGGCAGGATGAAGATCCAGGTCTATCCTAACAGTGTGCTTGGCGGCGACCGGGAGCTTTTGGAAAGCTGCTATGACGGGGATATCCCATTTGTGGTACAGAATACGGCGCCGCAGGTCAATTTTATCCCGGACACGGCTGTCTTTGACGCGCCTTGTGCTTACGATAATCTGGAAGAGGTAAGGGATGCAGTGGACGACACGGTATTTTTTGAACTGATGGGGCAGAAGTATCGGGATGCAGGTTACGAACTGCTGGGGTATTCCGACCAGGGATTCCGGGTGATGTCTACGAACAAAAATGTGGAGTCTGTCACAGATTTTAAAGGTCAGAAGATCCGGACCATGGAAAACAGCTACCATATGGATTTCTGGAAGGCTCTGGAAGCCAACCCGACCCCTATGAGTTTCAGTGAGGTCTATATCGGCCTGCAGCAAAATACCATTGACGCTCAGGAGAACCCTTACGAGGTGATTGTTTCAAACCGGCTGTATGAGCAGCAGGATTATGTGGTGGAGACGAATCATCTGCCCCATTTATTGTCGCTCATTGTCAGCGAAGGATTTTTTCAGAGTCTGTCCGACGAGGAACAGGAGATTTTGCTGGAAGCCGGAGAGATTGCAAAGGAGTATTCCCGGAAAGCATCCGACGAAAGGATTTCCGAAAGAGTTGAGACGATTGAGGAAAGCGGAACCCAGGTGATCACATTGTCTGATGAACTGCATCAGCAATTAGCCGAACGTTCACAGCCGGTATATCAAGAAATCAGGGAGAATGTTTCGGAAGAAATCGTTGAAAAATATTTACAGGATGTACAGGATTGATGGCTGTGTTAAAGAATATACGGAACTGTTAAAAATACCAGGTTTCTACAGGGCAGTAAAGTCTTAATAGAAACCTGGTTTTTTACTGTTTTAAGGAAGCTGGCCTGGATGCGGTCATACTTCCTTATGCCAGCTTTTTACTTCTTTCATTGTGGGTACGGAGCCTGCTGCTCCTTCACGGGATACGGCAATCGAAGCAGCACGGCTTGCTGTTTCAAGCGCTTTTTTCGGGTCGCGGCTTTCCAGATATTCTGCGATGAAAAAACCTGTAAACGTATCTCCGGCACCGGTAGTGTCACGGATCTCAGCAGGGAAGATCTCCTGGCGTAAAAGGATATCCTGGCTGCAATAAACAGAACCTTCAGAACCAAGTGTCAGCACAACCTCAGCATCAGGGAATAAATCCCGCATCCTATCCAATATATCGGAAGCCTCTTTCTTTCCAGTCATCTGTGCGCCCTCAACTTCATTTAAAATAAACATAGAAACTTTTGTCAGATCGCATTCATAGATCCGGCTATCCATAGGTGAGGGATTCATAATGATCTTCAGTCCTTTTTCCCATGCTTTATCAATGATGTAAGGCAGGCAGCTGATCTCATTCTGGACCAAAAGACAATCCTCTTTTCCAAATGTTTCGAATACTTTGTCAACCATCGGCCTGGTTATTGCCCGGTTTGCGCCTGGAAAAAGAATGATACTGTTTTGTCCATGTTCATCTACTTGGATGATCGCATTCCCTGACCGGGTTGGAACGGTTTCAATAAATGTTGTATCTACCCCGTTCTGCGCGCAGATTTTTTTGAGCATTACGCCGTCTTCTCCAATCTGCCCGGCGTGTGAGACCGCTGCCCCTGCCCGTGCAAGGGCAATGGACTGGTTCAGTCCCTTTCCGCCAGGATGGATAGCCAGTCCGGAAGATGTAATGGTCTCGCCTTGTAATACGATATGGGCCACCTGATAAGTGTAGTCCAGATTTAAAGAGCCAAAATTCAAAATTTTCATGATTTATATTCCTCCGATCAGAAATTTATAACGTGATACTTCTGCCATTTCCTATATCATTACATCTTCCGGATAAAAATGCAACAGAAAAAAATGCTTTGTAACGGATTACGGACAAAAAACGACGGATTACGGACAACCTCTTTTTATTTCTGAAAAATGTGCTATATTAAAAGTATCCGGCAGGTACGTTTCAGAGCAGTATCCAGCAACGTACTGTTCCAAAATAACTTTGCGTTCCTCCCGAATGCACAGCCACAATGTGTGACTCCTTCAGCCTCGTGCGTAAGGACGTTTTCGGACAGGCCGGATGTATAGAATATGACGGCATGGGTATTCTCGAACTTCAGCCAGAGTGTCCACAGGAAGTTCCTTCGCCAAAAAAGTCAATGCAAGGGGGCTTCCTGGGAGCGCTCGGGCAAAAGAATGGATGTAAGAGATTTTCGGGAGTGCCTGGCATAGGAAGGGGGTATGGATGGATAAGGAAAAGTTGATCGTAGAAAGTACCAGGCTTGCTCTGGCGAATCTCCAGCTAAGCGGCCTGGATCCGCAGGAGGTGATCATATGCAGTATCCGGTATCTGATGGAAAGCTGCACTGCCTGGCGAAAAGGAAGAGAAGATCTACAAAATGCGGAAGCAGATCTGCCAAAAGAGGCCGCCATGCTAAAAAAGGCAGTCCTTTTTATCCAGGTTTATATTGAACTGGGGTTTTCATACGAAAGCCATGCAGAATTATTTGAGCAGGTATTTGAGGCGGCAGGGCTGACGGAGGATGAGGTGCTCTCTTTTAAGCGGCGTTTTGCACAGAAGCTGAAATTAAACAGAACCAAGATCGACTCTGTACTTGGCAGATGGAATCCTAAATATCATTCCAACACAAAAAAAGAAGTGATCAATGATATTATGGAGAAAATTAAAAACAAGGAGCAGGGAGAATATTTTTACTATTCCAAGCAGAAGTATTCAGAACAGAAGGATGTTTATCAGCTGGTAGTGGAACAGGACGGCAGTTATTTTTGCCATGTGAATAAACAGAAATATTACGAGTTCGAAAACACGAGGTGAGCAAAGGATGCAGAAATATAAAGCAGCAATTGTGGATGACAGCCAGGAATACAGGGAAAAGGTTGAAGCTGTTTTACAATCTATTGCCGGGAAATGCGAGAAATCAATAGAATGCATGAATTTTTCCATGGCTGAGGTGCTGGTGTATGAACTGCAGGCGGGCGCTTATTTCGATATCTATGTCCTGGATATTGAAATGCCGGGGATGAACGGTATGGAACTGGCCCGGGGAATCCGAAAGCAGTATCCGGATGTTTGTATCATTTTTGTGACTTCATTTTCCAGATTTGCTTTGGAAAGTTATGAGATAGATGCCTATCAGTATATTTTGAAAGAAAAACTGGCAGAGAGGCTTCCGCGGGTTATGGAGAAGTTTTTCCGCAGGACAGCAGAAGAGCCAGAGGATGCATACTATACGATTTCTATGAGCAGCAGGCTGGAAAGATTCCGGTTTAAGGATATTATCTGGATATATAAAAGTGAGAAAAATGCGGTCTTTGTAACAAAGGAGAAGTTATATAAGCAGAGAGCGTCGCTCAATGATATTTACAAATTACTGCCGCAAGGGGAATTCGTATTTATAGAGCGGGGGATCATTGTAAATATCCCACATATCAACGGAGTGGACAGGAATGAACTCACCCTTTCCAACGGCAGTGTTTTGAATGCCAGCAGATCTTTTCTGAAGAAGGTGAAGGAAGAGATCACGAGATACTGGAGCAGACAGATATAGCGGACAGGGCAAAGAGACGGACAGCTTTTGACAAATAGGCGAATGATCAAGCTGTTTGTTGATTTTGAATAGTGACGCGGAATCTTGGAGCTGGAATTATGATAAAAATATTGATCTTAACCGGAATTGAGGCATTGAGCCTGATTTTTTGTATCTATCTGGCGTATGAGCTGCCAGAGGAAAAGGCGGAAGAGCACGGGGGGCTGCAGAAGGCTTTTCTGACGGCAGCATGTGTTGGTATGATAGCACTGAATACATTAAATCTCCGCCGCCTTTACTATAATAGTTTTGTGTGGATCCAGACAGATTTGTTTTTGATGCTGTTGTTTAAATGCAGCCCGGGCAGACACAATTTTATACGGGGCGGAATCGCGATCCTGATAAAGCATCTTAATATCTATATGGATTACGCGGTCGGTTTTCTGCTGATGGGCAGTGGGAATGAACGCTATCCGATGCGGACAGTCCTGCATAGCGAACGGCCGGAGATCATGGTTATTTTTCTTGCGGCCAGAGCTGTATTGCTCACCATGACATATGCCTTGCTTCCAAAGATAAAAGGAAGGCTTTCGGATTCCCGCCAGAACCGGAGGCTGTTGGTGGCCCTGGATATCCTCAGTTATATTGGATTGTGCCTGATCCAGTATTTATTTTTAGGGGAGATCAACCAGGTGCAGATCAATAGTTCCTACGTGGCGTTACTGTTGGGAGTGATTCATTTTATCGTGTTCTTTATTTATGTGTCTGCTACGAACCGGCGTGAAAGAGAAGAAACAATCTATACAAAAAACAAACTGATGGAGCAAAACTATCAGAAGTTGTATGAAGAACAAAAGAGGCTGGAACAGACGGCACATGATTTTAAAAATCACATAAACCTGATGATGCGATATCTGGAAGACGGAAAATATGAGGAAGCGATTCGGTATGGCAGAAAACTGGAGACTCCGTTGGAGGTGATCAGCCAGAGGAGCTGGTCAGGCAATAAAATGCTGGATACGATCCTGAATATCAAGCTGCTGGAGGCACGAGAAAAGGAGATACAGGTACATACGGAGATAGACAGTATGGCGGATCTGCCGCTGTCGGATTATGACCTGTGCGCTATTTTGTCCAATCTGCTGGACAACGCGGTCGAGGCTTGCGACTATGTTGATATAGGGAAAAGAGAAATTTCTGTATCTATAAAATCCATAGGGCATCTTTTTATCATGAAGATCGTAAACAGTATGGAAAAAAAGCCGGTTATAAGGAATGACAGGTTCTATACGATAAAAAGTGATAAAGACGCCCACGGGATCGGCCTGGAAAGTGTGGAAGCTTCGATCAGGAAATATCAAGGGACACTGCTGCTGGAGCACACAGAGGATCAATTCTCTGCGGTGGTTTCAGTGACAGAGAGAAGCAAGATGAAATAAGAATATAAAAGAAATCGGAGGAAAGAAAAATGAAAAATAAGACACATAGAACAGAATTTATCGGTGACTTGAGAGCAGAATTTCAGGAAATTGACAAGGCATATGAACATGAAAAGGCAGCGGAGGAAATCTTTTCTTTTACGGTAGACTGCTGTGAGATTTATACGATCCTCTGCTGTTGATGTGATGTAAGGGATTGGGATGGATGATGGTTCAAAAAGGCTCATATTTAAAAGAACGAGAATATTTTACAGACACGCAGGGCGGGACATCTGAAAACATGTCTGGAAAAATCCAATACTGGGAGAGTATTTTAGGAAAAGAAAAGCTTTCACAGATAGCCGGGGAAAATGAAAAAATAAGATTCCATTTAGACGGTGTGCCGTTTACCGTTCCAGGACAGAAAAATCTGAGGATAGAAACACAGGATATAATGCCCGTCAGGGAGACGGGATATCTGAAAGGTATACTTGAAGAATTACATCCAATGTTTGCACCCTTTTATCAGGGGATCCTGCAGGAGGGGCTGTTGAGATTCAGGCAGAGAAAAGGAAAAGGCAGGATTTCGTGTTCTGGGCAGGTTGAGAAGGATCTTGTACGGTATGCCCTGGAACGCCTGCAGAAAGTTTCTGTCAGGACCTTAATTCTGGAGATGCGCCAATTGAAAGCAGACGGAGGGCTTTGCGGAAATGATGGTGCAGAAGAATACCAGGATTTCCTGTGCAGGTATTTAAGTGATACATCCTATCTATACGGACTCTATGAACGGTATCCATTATTATTCCGGATCATGGAAGAACAAATGGAGCAGTGCGTGGACTATTTCTGTGAGATCATGGAACATCTGGAGGCAGACCGGGAGGCCATAGGAACGCAGCTTTTGGGAGGAAGGTCTGTTACCGGGCTTCGCAGCATCCGCTGCATGCAAGGGGATGTACATGGCCATGGGAGAAGCGCGGCGTGTGTATATCTGGATGGGACGGCGGAAGTGTTCTACAAGCCGCATTCTCTGGAAAATGAGATGATATTCCAGAATCTGTTAAAAAGGATCAGCGAAAAGTATTCCCTGTGGGACGTTCATATGGGCCTTAAGATCATCAGCCGTCCGGATTATGGCTGGGAGGAGAAGATCTCCTCCCAGGAGTGCACGGATGAAGAAGGGATAAAAAGATTCTACGAGAGGGCCGGAATGCAGATATTCCTTGCATATCTTTTCGGCACTGCGGATCTGCATTGTGAAAATATGATCGCACGGGGGGAATATCCGGTCCTGATCGATCTGGAAACATTGATCCATCTACAGGAGCGGGATGTGAAATCGGACGAGGTGTTCCAATCAGTATTAAGGTCTGGGATACTGCCGGCTTATCTCCCGGACGGCAGAGGGATTGGAAATGATGTGGGCGCTTTGAGCGGAGAAGGCGGAAAGCAGGGCAGGATGCTGATCCCGGTTATCCAGGATGCATATACTTCGCAGATGAAAGTCGGATACCGCTATGGATCCATGGGCCATACACAAAACCGGGTAACATATCAAGGGAAGCCGGTACAGGCCGGGAAGTACATGGAGGATGTGATACATGGTTTTGAAAAAGCATATGAATGTGTAAAAAGCAATACGGAACTTCAAGACATGATCCTGAAACTGGCTGAAACTTGTGAAAGCCGTCATGTGGTATCCGACACCATGAAATACGCGGCATTGCTGAATAGTTCTTATCATCCAGATCTGCTGGAAGATGGAGGAGACAGGGAATTATTCCTCCATTCGATCGGAGCCATCGGAAAGACACGGAACCAGCGTCTGGCCGAATGTGAGGCTGAGGCTATGCTCCGCGGCGATATCCCTTATTTTTACAGCAAAGGGAAACGCCTGATGTGCGAAGGTAAAATCTGCATCCGGGACTATTTCGCATCCACGCCGCGCCAGGCAGTACAGAGCAGGATTGCACGGTTAAGCCAAAGGGATGAACATTTTCAGGTGAAGCTGATCAGATTGTCGGTTACGATCGCGGGAAAACTCGGGATGGATATGGTCAATTCCGGGCAGAAAAGAAAGGACTCTCAAAGGGATGCTATGGGCAGGGAATATTCGGATACCGCAATACTTTCAATCTGTGAAAAGATAGCAGGACTCATACTGGATAATGTCTACGAGGACGAAGACGGGAAACTGCAGATCCTGAGCATAGATATGCTGGAACAGTCCAGGAGTAAGATACGCAGGGTAAGCCAGTATTTTTACGAAGGGACAGCCGGGATTGCCTTGTTCCTGTATGCGCTTGAAAGGGAAAAAGCAAGGATGCGCAAGGGCATACCGGACAAAGAGGGAAAGATATGGATCGGAAAAAAGGTGGCAGGGCGGCTGCTGGGACAGCTAAAAGAATATACCGAAAACCTGTCGGTATCGGAGGAGACACCAGAGGTACGATTGGAGGGATTCAGGAGGACCGGACTGTTTGACGGGGAATTTTCTATTGTATTTGCTTATCTTTTGCTGTATGAGATCGGGAAAGAAGAACAATATCTGCAGCTTGCGAAGCTTCATACAGAGAACATACTGCCGCTGATACAAAAAGATAAAAATTTTGACCTGCTTGGGGGGAATGCAGGCGGAATCATCACCTTGCTGAAACTGTATGATATCACAGGGGATGAAGCATATCTAAAGACAGCGGAAGCAGCAGGGGATACTCTGTGCAGCCATGCAAAAAAAATGGAATCCGGTATCGGCTGGCCTGGTCCGGGTGAAGCGCCGTTGTGCGGCATGGCCCATGGGAACAGCGGAATAATGACAGCGTTTGCCAGGCTTTACCAGAAGACCGGGAACAGGAGGTTCTATGAGGCATGTCTTCAGTGCCTGGATTATGAGGACAGCTTGTACGCAGAAGAATCTCATGACTGGAAAGACCTCAGAGAAGAAGCGGTGCGGTTTGGGCATGCCGACAGCCATGAAATGTCATGGTGTCATGGAGCCGGAGGGGCTGCACTGTCCAGATTATTGGCGATAGAAGCGCTGTCAAAAGCAGAAGAGGAAAGACTGCCTGGGAAAACAGAGGAAGATGTGGGACGGATCCTGGGACGCCTGGAAAAGGATATCAAGAAGGCAATTCCGGGGCTGGAGGAACATTTTCTGAGACAGGGGATGTGTCTCTGCCACGGGACGCTTGGAAACTACCGGATATTGAAGAAGCTGCAAGGATATCTTGACGGACAGAAGATGGACAGGGTAAAGTCTGATGTTTATGCACAGATCCTGCGCCTGGAGAAAGAAGAGCCAGATCTCCTGGCGCAGGAATACCATTCACCGGGATTCATGAACGGGCTGGCAGGGATTGGGTATTACCTGCTAAAAGAAATTGATGAGAGATTGCCGGATATATTGGAGTTGTGATGATGCGGGCCGCTGCGGTTTGTCATTGTGTTTACCGATTACGGACATTTGTATAAAAGTGGAAATAATATGGAATAGTTTTTGTAGAGGCTGCTACTTTTGAAAAATGGAAAAGGCTTATATTTGGGGGATATCCAGATGAGAAAAACAATGTTTATTAGCATGGCATTTATGGTTTTGGTATGTACTGGCTGTCACAGTGTATCTCAGGAAAAGAGCATTGAAAGTGTTGTATCCGAGTTTTTTGAAGCTGACTATGAGTACCGCAAAGTGGATATATATTTTCATGGAGATACAGAATTTTTTTCAATAGTTACAGAAGGGAAAATTATATATTCTCCCTATAAGGAGTACAGAAAAATAGTAGAATCATCGGGACAATCTTTATGGGATGAGATGTATCTCAGCGGAAATGGAAAAGTTGTTGATGCGAAAATGAATTCTAATAATGAGTGGCACGATGTAAAAATGAGCCGCGAATATCCGTACGGTTATGGTGAAAAGCTGCAATTTGTATTAGACAGGGAAGAAAATGCGGATAATCGTAAGCTAGAAGTGTATGCAGCAGAATATACGGTAGATGTTTCGAAAAATTTCCGATTAGAAGAGGAACTGAAAGCAATAGTAACCCAAGAATATTTTTTGGAGAAAGACTCTAATACGCTGGTACAGATTGATACGGATTTGACAGATTTAAACCCAAAATTATTTATTGCGAATGACATTTCGGCAAACGGTGTCGCATTGGATATAGCACAGAGTCATATGGAGAAGGAATCGGGGCTATCAGAAATTGTAAAGCTGGAAATATTAAATTATAAAGGTGATATTTGGATTGAGGTTCCTTAATTGTATCCAGCTCAACCTTCGGGTGATTCTGCGACTATTCCGCCGGAGCTGCTGGAGGATTTATTAAGTGCTGTCTGTGAAAATGAAAGGATGATGATATTGTCAAAGAAAATAGAGGCATTTCTATTGATTTTTGTTATAGTCATATTCATGTTAAGCGGATGTGAAAAAAAGAATGCTCAAGAAAAAGGATGCTTTCATGAAGTTGTAGTTACAGACGGAAATTATGCTCCATATGCAATGAAAGTCATAGACATAGAGCAGAATGCGGAAATACAGTTTTTAAATGTTTTTGACAAAGAATTTATACAGAAGTTATACAAAATCACATTAAATGAGGCTGATCAAAAAGCGCCGGAACATCTGGATGAAACATTTAAAATTGAAGTATATGCAAATGCGAAAAGTTTAACAGAAGAATTTTACATAAGAAAAGAAAGTTCTTGGGGATATATCTATAGAAATGCCATGAGGGCAAACGACACAAATATTATATTAGAATCATCAGAAAAGCAAAGCTATATATATCTGGAAGCAAACAATGATTATAAAAAAATTTTTGAAATATTGAATGCGCTTGAAGAAAGTAAAATCACAGATGCAGGCAAAAAGTCAAATAAATTTTTTATTATAACACTTTTGGGGGCGGATGAACCGGAGCAATATTATATTCCAAAAAATAATAGCGCAATATATACTGTTTTGGAGAAATATACCTTTGAAAATATAGTATTGCTCTAAAACATAAGCACAGAACAATATGGATAAGAAAACAAAGTTATCAGAAAATGCATCGTTGGAAAAGATCTTATATCTTTTCCACGGTGCTTTTTCTTGTTTTGCAATATCGCTTTACAGGATATGGAATTCCCGTTATAATAGGGAAGACGATACTACAATATGTGTAAGAAGCTGTCAGTGACAGTTTTTCTGCATGTGATTCAGAATAGAGAGGTATAGTTTGATCAATAATGCGGCAAAAATGATATTAAAGGCGCTGTCTTTTGACGGGGTTGAGGTGGAAGCTTCCCGGCATCTGGCAGATTTAAAAAAGCTGGATCCGATGAAAATATTTTACAGGAAGATAGACCAGAAAATCTACAATCAGGACTATGAAGTTCCGGTGCGGATATTTTTCCCGAATGAAAAGGCTTATGAAAAGAATCAGACCGGATTTGGAAAGGTGCTGCTGTTTTTGCACGGCGGCGGATGGGTGACGGAGAGCATTGACAATTATGAGAGGATCTGCGCCCGCCTTGCCGGCGCCACGAACCAATTTGTGGTGGCAGTGGAATACCGTCTGGCGCCGGAGCATAAATTCCCGGCAGGCCTGGAGGACTGCTATGCGGCGGCAAAAGCCATTTTTTCAAAGCAGTTCCTGCTGAATGTGGATCCAAATAATATTACATTGATCGGGGACAGTGCAGGCGGCAATCTGGCGGCGGCCTTGTCACTGCTGGCAAGGGATCGGGGAGAGTTTCTTCCGAAGCGGCAGATCCTGATCTATCCGGCTACCTATAATGATTATTCGGAAAATTCTCCGTTTGCATCCGTAAAGGAGAATGGAACGGACTATCTTCTGACAGCAGGGAAGATGCGGGATTATCAGGATCTGTATGCAGGAAGTGAAGCGGACATGCAGAATCCGTATTTTGCGCCTTATCTGGCGAAGAATCTGCAGAACCAGCCCGATACCTTAATTCTTACGGCTGAGTATGACCCTTTGAGGGATGAAGGGGAGGCATATGGAAGAAAGCTTGCAGAAGCCGGGAACCAGGTTTGGGTGAAACGTATTGAAGGTGCATTGCATGGATTTTTTGCGCTTGGGATCAAAAATCTCCATGTGCAGGAGAGTTTCCGATATATCAACGAATTTTTAAGGGGGAATGTCAGTGAAGCAGAAATGGGTACACTGGCGGCGTTTGGACAACGCGGCGAAGCTGTTTTCAGCGGCGAGCAATAAACAGAATACAAGAGTGTTCCGGTTTTATTGTGAACTGAAAGAAGAGGTGAGGCCGGAGCTTTTACAGCAAGCGTTGGAACGCGCTTTAGAGACATACCCGTTATTTCTTTCCGTGCTCCGTAAAGGGGTGTTCTGGCATTATCTGGAAAAAAGCAATCTTCATCCGGAAGTCAAGGAGGAATACAGGGAGCCGTGCAGCCGGCTGTATATCCGGGACAAGAAGTCGCTTTTATTTGAGGTGTCTTATTATAAAAAGCGGATTAACTTTGAAGTGTTCCATGTCTTGACGGATGGAACGGGCGCTACTGCATTTCTGAAAGAGCTGGTGAAGGATTATCTGTATCTGGCCCATGGGAAAGAGGGATTAGAGGATGTTTTTCTTCATCCGGAGGATATGACCATCCAGGATCAGGAGAATGACAGCTTTGTAAAATATTATTCCAAAGAGGCACGGAAACCGAAGAACCGGAAAGCATCGGCATATCAGTTGAAAAAGGTACACAAAGAAAACGGGCGGCTCCGGGTGGACGAGAGGGTATTGTCGGTAAAAGAAGTACTGGAGCATTCGCGCAGGCTCGGCGTATCGATGACGGTATTTTTGACTGCTGCGCTGTTGTGCGCCATCCATGAGGAGATGACACGGCAGCAGGAAAAGCGCCCGGTGGTACTCATGGTTCCGGTGAACCTGCGGAAATTTTTCCCTTCAGATTCTATGCTGAACTTTTTCGGATGGATTGAGCCGGGATATGATTTTCAAGGAAAGGACGCGTCCTTTGAGGATGTACTGGGACAGGTACAGCAATATTTCAAACAGGAACTGACGAAGGAAAAGATGGAGACGCATATGAGCGAACTGCTTGCGCTGGAGATGAACCCGGTCCTGCGTCTGGCACCGCTGGACCTAAAAAACCTCTGCATCCAGGCAGGAGCAAAAATCGCGGAAAAGAATGTGACGGCTGTCTTTTCAAATATGAGCGCGGTGAATATGCCAGAGGAGTATGCGGCTTATATTGACCGTTTTGGGATTTATACAAGCACGCCGAAGATGGAGCTGTGTATCTGCTCTTTTGAGGACAAGCTGTCGCTTGGATTTACCTCGCGGTTTGATACGGAAAATATCCAGCGCAATTTTTACAGGATCCTGCGGGAACAGGGAATCCATTCTGAGCGGGTGGAGCCGGATTTCCCAGAGCCGGATGTGCCCGGAGAACTGGAAATGAAAGTATACAAGTGCTTTTGCCTGTTATGTCTGGCAGCAGTCATTTTGATGTTTTCCCTGCATTTTAACCACCGCCCGGAAGTCCCATGGACGCTGTTTACTGCGGGCGGTATTGCCAGTATGTGGCTGGCATCTACGATTGGATTTTTCAAGCGGCATAATTTGCTAAAAAATACGATGTGGCAATTGATATTGGTGACAGTGGGGTGTATCATCTGGGATGTGCTGACCGGCTGGCATGGGTGGGCGGTAGATTTTGTACTTCCTATGCTGAGTATCGGAGTTTTATTTTCCATGGTAGTGATATCTTATATGCAGAAATATACGGTACGGGATTATATGATTTATTTGGTCATGGCAGCAGGGTATGGCGCCCTGCTTCCGATGATACTGGTTTTGGCAGGCACTGTGACTTTGAAGCTGCCAAGCCTTCTTGGGGCGGGATTCTGTGTACTGTTCCTGGCCGGGCTGGTGTTATTTAAAGGGAGAGAACTGAAAGAAGAGATGGGAAAAAATTTTCATATATAGTAATTCCATTGTAAGTTACAAGAATAAGAGGAGGATGTAAACATGATCAACAAACTGGTAGAAAAGATTCAGAAAACAGAGGCTCCGATCGTAGTAGGACTGGATCCCATGCTGACCTATATACCGGAGCATATCAAGGAAAAGGTATTTGCAGAATATGGGGAGACGCTGGAGGGTGCGGCAGAAGCGGTCTGGCTGTTCAATAAGGAGATTGTGGACCATGTGTATGATCTGATCCCGGCAGTGAAACCACAGATTGCTATGTATGAGCAGTTCGGCGTTCCGGGGCTTGTGGCGTTTAAGAAGACAGTGGATTACTGTAAATCGAAGGATCTGGTGGTGATCGGTGACATTAAGCGCGGTGATATTGGTTCTACCTCTGCGGCATATGCAATCGGGCATCTGGGGCGTGTACAGGTGGGCAGTAAGGAGTATGTTCCGTTTGACGAGGATTTTGCAACAGTGAATCCTTATCTTGGCTCAGATGGTGTGAACCCGTTTATCAAAGTCTGCCAGGAGGAAAAGAAAGGGATTTTCGTTCTGGTGAAAACATCAAATCCATCCAGCGGAGAGTTCCAGGACCGCCGGATCGGGGAACGTCCTTTATATGAATATGTTGGAGAAAAAGTGGATGAGTGGGGCAGACAGTGTATGGGAGAAAACTACAGCTATGTGGGAGCTGTTGTGGGAGCAACTTATCCTGAGGTTGGAAAGGTTATGCGTAAAATGATGCCGAAGGCTTATATCCTGGTGCCGGGCTATGGCGCTCAGGGCGGCCAGGGCAGAGATTTGGTGCATTTCTTTAATGAAGACGGGCTGGGGGCGATCGTGAACTCTTCCCGGGGGATCATAGCTGCTTACAAACAGGATGCGTATTCCAGATTTGGAGCGGAGCACTTTGGAGAAGCGTCCCGGGCCGCGGTAGAAGCTATGAAAGAGGATATTCAGAATGCCCTGCGTCATAAATAAGCATTCTGGTGATATGTCAAGAGCTTTTTGAAAAAGATTTTAATATGTTTTTCAGAAAAAAGGGTAACTTTAACAGACTTTCGGTATGTTTTGCACAAAACCGAATGTCTGTTTGGATTGGTATTATATTCGGTGTCCAGCTTTTCGCCGGTGTACAGTTGGTTTTTGACCAGCAATCCAAAAACGAGTCGTACAAATTTACGAGATGTAAGCGCGAGTGCTCTTTTGTGCTGATGTTTGGTTACCTCAGCATATTTTCTGGCATAGAAATCAGCATATTCAGGGATGTGCTTCCTGACGCTGTTTGCCGCTTCGCCAAGATAGTAGCGAAGATAGGGATTTCCGGCTTTCGACATTTGGTTGTCCTCGGAAGTGAAATCTCCGGAATCACCCTTAGGCCAGTAAAGCCCGGCATATTTGGCAAGGGCATCGGACGAATGAAATGCTGTTATATCGCCAATTTCTGACAGAATCCCGGATGCCCATACCGGGCCTGTTCCAGGTATGGATTGAAGGATGATCAGGGCATTAGGGTTCATTCCGTTGATGCATTTCTCAATCGCCTGCTCTATCAGCTTGATTTCTTTCTGATAGGCATGGATGCAGTTAAACGAGCTTGCCAGTGATATGTTCAATGGTTCGTACATGCACTTGTCTAACCGGTAGGAATCCCTGGCTGCTTTCCGCAGAAGTCCAGAAGTTTTGGATATGTCAGAGATGCGGTTCCTGTTCTTTTCCGCAAGGAAAGCAAGCAGATCCTCTTCCGGCATATCGATGATCTCCTGTGGAGACAAAAACTCCGTCAGGACAGATGAGGACGTGGCGCCATAGAGACTGCCAAAGGGTTTGTCATTACCTTCAAGGAGCTGAAGCTCACTGAACTTCAGATAAAGGTTAGAGACCATATAAGTCTTCTCCCTGGTGATGCACTCAGAAAGGTGCATACGATGCCTTGTAAGGCGTTTCAGGGCGATGAACTGCCCGCCGCGCCATGGCTCCAGCTTTTTCGTACGGCCTACCCTGCCAAAGTCCGCAATGAGATATGCGTCTGTGGGATCGGTCTTTTCCATTCCGATATAGGACTTGCGGTAATTGGAAGTGGCCTTTGGGTTTACACAGAAGACGTAAGGCTTATAGGGCATGAGGGCCTCGCTGGTAGACAGGAAATTTGAAATATGCACGCTGTACACAGAAGTAGATTCCAGCACGATAAGAACCGTATCCAGGTTTTTATGTTTCTGCATACATTCAGCAATCATATTTACAAGCTTATCGGCACCCGGCTGAAAGGAGAAACAGCAGTGCCTTCGGACATCAGACTCTACCTGATATCATACCACAGGATCTACCTATATTGAAATGTAACTATTGACTGTATAGATGGGGATGGGGGGCCTCTTAGATGTCCTTACCATTTATACAAAAAAAGAATAAGTCTGTAAGCCGTTTTCCTTGCTTACAAACTTATTATACGAGGAGAAAAGACATGTCTTGCAAGCGAAAAGAAAAAGCGGTAGTGGTATCCCAAGAGTGTATCGCAGAGGATATTTACAGTATGTGGCTCCAGACAGAGGAAATCGGGGAACTTGCAGTATCTGGACAGTTTATATCTATGTATACTGAGGATAAAAGCAAGCTTCTGCCCAGGCCTATCAGCCTGTGTGAGATTGACCGGGAGAAAAGGCAGCTCCGGGTGGTATACCGTGTGACCGGAAAGGAGACTGGGACAGAGCAGTTTTCCCATTTGCAGCCAGGGGATAGAATCGAGATCCTGGGACCTTTGGGAAACGGGTTCCCTCTGGAAGCAGGGGCAGGAAAAAATGTGTGTCTCATCGGCGGCGGAATTGGCGTGCCGCCCATGCTGGAGCTGGCAAAGCAATTGGATGCAAAGAAAAATCTTGTGATGGGTTACCGGGATGAGCAGTTTTTGACAGCAGAATTTGAAAGAAACGGAGAACTTTATATCGCGACGGATGATGGGAGCGCGGGAACCCATGGAACGGTAATGGACGCCATCAGAGAAAATGGTCTGGCGCCAGAGGTGATCTATGCCTGTGGGCCTGCGCCTATGTTGCGGGCCGTGAAAAAATATGCGGAAGAAAATCAGGTCATATGCTATGTTTCTATGGAAGAACGGATGGCGTGTGGGATCGGGGCATGTCTTGCCTGTGTATGCCAGTCACGGGAAATAGATGGACACAGCCAGGTACACAATAAACGGGTCTGTAAAGACGGGCCGGTATTTTTAAGCACGGAGGTGGAAATCTGATGAACAGTATACAAACAGATACGAAAGCAGAGAAGAGGATACTGCCGGATCATGCCGGGACAGAACTGGATACCACCGTAAACCTGGCTGGAGTGGAGTTGAAAAATCCGGTCATGACTGCGTCAGGGACTTTTGGCTCAGGCGAAGAATACAGTGAGTTTGTGGATTTGAACCAATTGGGGGCTGTTGTTACAAAGGGAGTGGCAAATGTCCCATGGCCGGGCAACCCTGTACCAAGGATCGTGGAGACCTATGGCGGGATGATGAACGCTATTGGCCTGCAGAATCCAGGGATTGATGTGTTCTGTAAACGGGATATCCCTTTGTTAAGAAAATATGACACGAAGATTATCGTAAATGTATGCGGAAGGACGACGGAGGATTATATTGAAGTGGTGGAACGGCTGGCAGAGGAGCCGGTGGATCTGCTGGAGATCAATATCTCCTGTCCCAATGTCAAGGAGGGTGGAATTGCGTTTGGACAGAACCCGAATGCTGCCGAAAACATCACAAAGGAAGTAAAAAAACATGCAAAGCAGCCTGTGATCATGAAGCTGAGTCCCAATGTAACAGATATTGCAGAGATGGCAAAGGCCGTGGAGGCCGGCGGGGCGGATGTGGTTTCCCTGATCAATACGCTGACGGGAATGAAGATTGATATCCGCCGCCAGACATTTGCAGTGGCAAATCAGACGGGCGGCGTGTCAGGGCCTGCGATCAAACCGATTGCAGTCCGTATGGTGTATCAGGCAGCTAATGCAGTGAAAATCCCGGTGATCGGTATGGGCGGCATTGCCTGTGCCGAGGATGCGCTGGAATTTATTTTGGCGGGAGCTTCTGCGGTATCCATAGGGACGGCCAATTTCTACAATCCAATGACAACGATCGAAGTGGCAGAAGGGATTGAGGAATATATGAGAGAGCATAAGGTCGGACATATTCATGATTTAGTAGGAATAGTAAAGTGATCTGGCAGGTTCTCAGTCTGCTGTATAGAATTCGTTACAAATGAGAGGGAAAAGGTATGATTTCTACAGTTTTATTATTTATTCTTGGGCTGATTTTAATCTGTGCCGGTGGGGACCGTCTTGTGGATGCGGCTGTGGCGATTGCAAAGAAGCTCAACATTCCGGAAATTGTGGTGGGCGCTACCATCGTAAGCCTGGGGACTACACTTCCGGAAATCCTGGTTTCTACAACCGCGGCATTTGACGGCTCTGCAGCCATTGCCGCGGGAAATGCATTTGGATCCATCATCTGTAATACGGCGCTGATTGCCGGGCTTAGCCAGACGATCCGCCCGGCAGAGAAAGTGGGGGCGGCTTCTCTTGCCTGGAGAAGTGCGTTTTTCTTTTTCGTAATAGGCGTGATGGAAATTTACGGATGTATTACAGGAGCTTATAACCGCACTTTCGGCGTGCTGCTCCTACTGGCATTTATTGTATATGCATGCCTGAATGTCAGGCTTTCTTCCGGTGAAGAGGACGAAGAAGAGGCGGATAGCGCTGAGGAGATTTCTATACCAAAACAGCTTTTGATTCTTGCAGCCTGTGCCGCCCTGCTCTATGTGGGAGCAAATCTGCTGGTAGATAACGGGATCCTGATCGCGCAGGCGCTTGGTGTTCCGGAGCGTGTAATCGCAGTGACATTTATTGCCCTGGGGACTTCCCTGCCGGAATTGGTGACATCTCTGATGTCCCTGATCAAAGGCTATGGAAATGTAGGGCTTGGCAATGTTATTGGAGCAAATATTCTGAATATGCTTCTTGTGATCGGGATTCCGGCTGTAGTGCAGGGGATCGGGCTGGAGCGACAGACTCTTATGGTAGATATACCGCTGGCAATTTTGGTGATGGCTGTTCTGCTGGTGCCAATCCTGATCCGAAAAAAATCTTCGCGTGTGCAGGGACTTGCATTGCTGGGGATTTACATATTGTATTGTATCGTATCTTTCCTGTAGACTCTATGAGAAACTCCCACGCTGCCAGTAGCGGGGGAGTTTCCTTATGGAAAACAGAGAGGCAGAGGATATACGGTTATATCTATAAAATTTTTGACAGATATGGGGCTCCGTCATTGACCAGTGTTTTTAAACGTTCATACTCCTTTGTCAGCATTTTGATGCCAATATCTGCAATGATATAGGACTTCCGCCTTCCTTCTTCCGCCGTGAGCCGGATGATCTTCTTCTCTTCAAATCTTGAGAGCATGGCATATAATGTGCCGGGGCCCACCCGGATCCTTCCGCCGGACAGTTCTTCTACCTTATTCATGATATCTACGCCGCAGCATTCCTCTGTCAATGCCAGAAGAATATAGTACATGGGTTCTGTTAGTGTTTGCAAAGGTTCTCTTGCCATGATTTTCCCTCATTCTTGTGATTGGACCGGGCATAACTTCTGCCGGATGATTTCTATCTGGGAATCCTCCAGTTTTTCATCGGAATATAAAACCAATAACCGGTCAGAGTAGCGGATCAGTTCTTTATAACTGTGGTCATTTCTTTCCTGGCTGACTGCTGATAGTGCATCCCAGGCTTTCGTCCGTTCCTGCGGATGCTCCTTGGGATCCGGCATTTCTTCCTTCCATAATCTGTTCAGGATCCATGGGCTGCGGCTCTGATAAATCGTGTAACGGAGGCTGTCTGTTTCCATATTATTGTCCGAAGTACCGCCTGTAAAAGGATTCTTTTGATAAGTTACATCAAAGCGGTCCGCCTTTCCCAGTATCCCTTCTATATGATCTGTGTATATAGATGAAATCTCGCCCTTCATATGCCGGTAATCTGCCTGGATAAGCGGAGGGTTCTTCATATCCTCTGATACATTGCCTGGATCTGGGGTTGAAAAAATGAGCACTGATGTAATTGCGCAGAAAGAGACAAGGATCATACAAGAAGATACAATCTGAAAAATCCAGTTGCCGGCCCGTGAAGGCCTCCAAAATGCAATCACGGCACCTGTGAACAGGAGGAGGATCAGTATAGCGGCAGCAGGAAAAAGAATGGGCAGATAAATCTGTTCCTGATGATATGCAAGGAAGCCTGCAAAAATTATGTAGAGGAGGAATGGAAGCATCCTGGTATCCCAATGTCTCTTTCTGCCGTATGCCGGGATTTCCCCTGCTTTTAGCATCCTGCGTCTGGTATGTGCCCAGAGCAAAAGTGCAATACCCTCTGATAAAATCTGTATGGAGACAAAAGTCATGAATAAAAGTGTAAGAAGCATCAGGTCGCTGAAAATCCAGTTTTTGAAATTCCGGGACAGCAACTGAGACCACTGCATCCCTGTCAGCATAAAAACAGGAATACTGCGGCTAAGCCAGAGCAGCCATTCGGCTTTTCGTATATTTTCGAATCGTTCTTCCGGTTCTACGATAGGAACGGATGTTTCCTTTGTCCTGCGGAAAATGCAGAATTTCCGGCTGCTGTCAAGCAGTTTCCAGCCGGCAGCTTCACAGTATTCGGCATATTCCAGAGTGTCTTCTTCAGGGCGGGTGTCCATCTCGGCCCCATTTGGAAATACTTCCACTGCATAATGGATATCGGCTGGCTCTCCCCTTTCAAATACCAGGCCGAACTGCCATTCCTTAAAATGCCATCCCTGCAGGGACTGGTGATGCAGATATTTAGCAAAGGCATCACAATCTCTGTAACGGAAAGTATTTATGATTCTTTTTTTCATTTCCACGCCCTCCCTCCAAAATTTCTGTTTCTTTTTTCACATGATACTTCGCCCTGTCATTAAAAATAGTATAATATCGAGTATCGATATTTATAAGACTATTATATTATCGATACTCGATATTGTCAAGCATTCAATCAATAGGCATTCCGCTCTTTTTTGTTGAAAATCGGCGCTTGGAAAAGTATAATTTTGTATTTTCTCGAAAAGTTGGAAAAGTTAAAAAAAACACTTGCAAAGCGACAGAATATATGATATTATTCAAATTGCCGCTGGGGTGGCGGCAATTTTGTTGTTTACCCGGCTCCGTGGTCAAGCGGTTAAGACATCGCCCTTTCACGGCGGTAACACGGGTTCGATTCCCGTCGGAGTCATTAAAAAAGTACTTGGCAGCATGTTTCTTTGAGATTATGGCATGCCGATGTGGCTCAATTGGCAGAGCAGCTGATTTGTAATCAGCAGGTTATCGG
>CAJUTU010000017.1 GCA_910589385.1 uncultured Lachnospiraceae bacterium | reverse complement strand
CCGGCAGGAAATACTGCTGCCATGCGTGTTATGTGGCTGACAGGTTCGGAGGTGGGCGGAATGCAGAATAAAAAAAGTGAAGCAGAAAATATAGTGACTGCAAAGGGTGGCCTTGTGCCGGTATGCGAGAAATATACGCTTACCATCAAAGAGGCGGCAGCCTATTTTAATATCGGGATTAAAAAAATGCGGAGGATGGCAGAGGAAAACACGGGCAGGTTTTCTGTATTTTGCGGAAACAAGTATCTGATCATCCGCCCCAAATTTGAAAAATTCATTGATGATTCCTCGGAGATATAAATAGTTTTTATCTGCCAAAAGTAGTTGCTATTTATCGGCTTTAGAGTGATATATGTTATGACCTCGGAAGGGGCAGAAATACGGATTGGAGGTTAAGAGGATGAAACCACAGTTGCAGGACAAAGATGTTCTGACCGTCCAGGAGGCAGTAGAACATTTCAAGTTGAGCCGCAGAAAATTTTATGCATTGCTGAAAGAAGAAGGACTGCCTTTTGTTGCCTTTTACTTTAATGGACGGAGACTTATTCTCCGTTCAGAATTTGTGAAGTATCTGGCGGGGCATCCGGAAATAAGGAGGAGGGAACCAAAATGTCAGGAAAGCCAGGGATGAGACGTGATTCCAAACACAGGGTTCTCCGCAGGGGAGAATCCATCCGTGCAAACGGGAAATACCAGTTTAAATACCACATAAACGGGAAACCGCATTTTGTGTATAGCTGGAGGCTGGAGCCTACCGATCCGCAGCCAGTAGGGACAAAGCCAGACCTTTCTTTAAGAGAAAAAGAAAAACTGATAGGGTATGACCTAGACAACCAATTGGACCCGTTGGGAAAGAACATAACAGTCAACGAATTGGTGGAGAGGTACCTTTCCACTAAAACGGGAGCAAAAAATAATACGAAGAATAATTATGGTTTTGTGAAAAACCTGCTGAAGAAGCAGGCGTTTGGCGATCTTAAGATCTCCAAAATAAAGACATCCGATGCAAAACTGTTCCTGATCAAGCTGCAACAGGAGGATAAAAAAGGCTACAGTACCATCAAAACGGTTCGGGGAGTGCTGCGTCCCGCTTTCCAGATGGCGGTGGATGATGACGTGCTGAATAAAAACCCTTTCGGGTTTGAACTTGCCGGAGTGGTGGTAAACGACAGTGTAACGCGCGAAGCAGTCACAAAAGACCAGATGAGGAAATTCCTGAAATTCGTCCATGATGATGCAGTGTACTGCAAGTATTATGAGGTGGCCTATATCCTGTTCCATACAGGCATGAGGATTTCGGAATTCTGCGGCCTGACGCTTTCAGACATCGACCTGGAAAACAGGATTATAAATATCGACCACCAACTGCAGCGCTCCTCAAGAATGGAGTACATCATTGAAAGCACCAAGACCAATGCGGGAACCAGGAAACTGCCGATGACGGATGATGTGGCGCAGTGCTTCTGGGCAATCATTGAGGACAGGGAGACGCCGAAGCATGAGCGTATCATAGACGGGTATGGAGGGTTCCTTTTTACAGATAAGAACGGCTACCCGGAAGTGGCGATGCATTGGGAACACCGTTTCAAACATATGCTGAACCGCTACAATGAGATTTACCGGGTGCAGATGCCGAAGATCACGCCCCATGTCTGCAGGCATACCTATTGCAGCAATATGGCAAAAGCGGGGATGAATCCGAAAACATTACAATACCTAATGGGACACAGCGATATTGGCGTCACGCTGAACACATATACACATCTTGGACTGGAGGATGCAGAGGGCGAACTGAAACGGATGGAAGAATTGGAAAATGCGAGGAAGGAGCTGGGTAAGACAAAAGGGGAAAACCCCGTGTCGCAGAAAATGTTCCGGGCAATTTAATTTAGGAAATGATAGGAAGGCGCTCTGCTTCGGCAGGGCGTTTTCCATTTGTGTGATATGGAATAGTATTGAAAATGTGGTGGTATGAACAGATGACTTCTGATATAATAAGGAAAGCGTTATTGCATCCGTATCGTTAAAAGATGCACACCCCTAAACCTAAAATGCACCCCCCTATCCCAAAAATCGGAGTAGTTTTGCACCCCCTGTCCGACTACGGAAAGACTACGAATGAGGGATGTGATTTGCTACGATTTGCCCTATTTTGCAAAAAGTGTAGTACAACAGGGGGGATAAAACTAAAAAATATAAGCCCGCAAAACGTGCCAAAACACGGCACTTCTGGGCATTTTGAGAAAGGAAAAAATTATGATAAAAATACTTTTCGTCTGCCACGGCAATATCTGCCGTTCCCCAATGGCTGAATTTGTTATGAAAGATATGGTAAAAAAAGCAGGAGCTGAAAAACAGTTTTATATCGCATCCGCTGCCACCAGTACCGAAGAAATCGGAAACCCAGTGCATTATGGCACCCGGAACAAGCTGAAAGAGTTTGGAATTTCTACAGAAGGAAAATATGCAATCCAGCTTCGTAAAGAGGACTATGAGAAATATGATTATCTGATTGGCATGGAACGCACGAATATACGGAATATGCTGCGGATTTTGCGGGAAGACCCACAGGGCAAGGTGTGCAGGCTTTTAGATTTTACCGAACGTCCGAGGGATATTGCTGATCCATGGTACACCGGGAATTTTGATAAGACCTATGATGACATCAAAGAAGGCTGTGAGGCTTTGCTTCAAGACTGCTGGCTGCGCTTATAAGGCGTAGCTCAGCAATTTCTTTAGATTATGGTGGAACTGTCTGTTCTGAGATCTCAGCCGCAGTCTTTCAGTTCCGGATTTGTCTCTGTTCACATGGGCATCGTACTGTGCAAACAAGGTCAGATAATTTGCATTTTGATTCTGGCCCCAGTGGACAAGCACCCAGTTCATGGCCTCTGGATTCCAGTAATCCATAGGGATCTCAGAGTCTTTTAAGATGGAAATATATTCAAGTGCCTGCTGGCAAAGTTCATCGAGCTGTGCTTGTAGTTCCTTTTCCAAGCGGCTGTTTTTTCCAAATTTTTCAAGTATTTTTTCAGAAAGACTTTTCTGCTTTGATACACTGCTTAACAGCCATGAACTTTTTTTGACCGTATCCTGCAGCTTTGCAGCGGCATTCCAACAGGTTACAAAAGAGAATGATTCCTCTGTTTCATCAGGTTCCCCTACCGTAAAGGTGCGGAATACCCGGGTGGACCTGCCATTTAATGTCTTGTCATAGGCTCTGCGCTTTTCAGGATTGGAAAGTACCTGATAGGCCTCTAATATCTCCTGCATATCTGTAGTGGTGTCAATATGATTCTGTACATTCGCATCAGGGTGGTAGATTTTGGCCAAAGCATTTTTTGCATTCGTAATCTCTTCTGGAGACGCTTCTTGGGAAACTCCAAGAACATCATAATATGTACGAATTGACATGGGGCCCTCCTTATATGGTTAGAGTGCTCTTCGAAAGACCCTTGCACCCATATTTATGGCTGATCTTCCGTCAGATGCGCATAAAAATCAACGTACACACCGTGTACGCCTCACAAATTTATGCGCATCTGACAAAAAATCATCTCTTAAATATAGGCACAAAAACTTTCCGGAGTACTCGATCATAGCAGCCAATCTTTTTAGGAACTGCCGCTTACCTTTATTTCTGAAAATATATTACGCCAACGGCAAAAAAAAATCAAGATGGATTCAGGTTTTTGCGCGAAATGTTCTAAAATCAAATTTGTATCACTATATTGTTAATAGACGATATAGCAGAGGGAGTTTTCCATGAAAGCATTTCTTGCAGTATTATTAAGTTTGTTCATAATTACAGGAGATGTACCGGCCCTGGGATATTCTGTACAAAATCCCGTGAATACAGGTATACATGCTAAGGATGTGCATTTTCTTCAGGAAGAAACAACGGCGGACGATGCAGGAAAAGATACAGAGAAGGATACAGAAATGGTTACAGAGACAGATACGAACGGCCCTCGGATCAGTGCGCCATCAGCGATTCTGATGGAGGTGTCTACAGGGACCGTGATCTACGAGAAAGATGCGGATACCGCCCGCCCGCCGGCGAGTGTCACAAAAGTGATGACAATGCTTTTGATCTTTGACGCAATAGAAAGTGGGAAGATTAAGCTGGAGGATGAAGTGACAACCTCGGAATACGCAGCATCTATGGGAGGATCCCAGGTGTTTTTAGAGCCGGGCGAGACACAGACAGTGGAAACTATGCTTAAGTGTATTTCTGTTGCAAGTGCCAATGACGCTTGTGTGGCGTTTCAAAATAGGAGATAAAGGAAATTCTATACAAATATTATAAAGTAGGATATAATCATCAAAGAGAAAATAACTTGCTGATGAAAGAAAAGAAGCCTTTTGTGCAAGTTAGATATAAGATGAATAAAATACAGGTTAAATACATGATGAATCGAAGGACAGATGAGGCCTATGAAAATTTTATTGACAGCGATCAATGCAAAATATATCCATTCAAATCTTGCGGTTTACAGCCTGTGGGCCTTTGCGGCAGAAACGCGTCAGGGATATAGAAATTCTGTGGAAATTGCGGAGTATACCATCAACCAGAGGGTGGATGATATTTTAATAGACTTATATATGAGAAAACCTGATATAGTCTGCTTTTCATGCTATCTGTGGAATATTGTTTATGTGGAGCAGCTTGTAAAGGAACTCCGAAAAGTTCTGCCGGATTTGGAAATCTGGCTGGGCGGGCCGGAGGTATCTTTTCATGCAGCGGAATTTTTGAAAAAAATGCCCCAGGTGCGGGGGATCATGTGCGGAGAGGGCGAAGAGACGTTTCTAGATCTTTTGGAATATTATCATGGGACAGGCCTGCCGCTGGAAGAAATCACAGGGATTGTGTATACCGAAGATGCAAAATGCCAGGAAGAGAAGAGGGAAAGAAAGATTGTTGCAAACCCTCCACGTGCGGCATTGGATCTGGACCGCCTGCCCTTTGTCTATGAGGATCTAGATGTGTTTCAAAATAAAATCATTTATTATGAATCCAGCCGGGGGTGTCCTTTTTCCTGTAGTTACTGCCTTTCTTCTATAGATAAATGCCTACGTTTTAGGAACATAGAAACCGTAAAACAAGAGCTTCAGTTTTTTATCGATCAAGAAGTGCCCCAGGTAAAGTTTGTGGACAGGACGTTTAACTGTAGGCATGACCATGCATTTGCCATATGGTCCTATCTGGCGGAACATGATAAGGGAAAAACAAATTTTCATTTTGAGGTGGCAGCAGATCTGCTGAGAGAAGAAGAACTTCGCCTGATCACGTCCATGCGTCCGGGGCTGATCCAACTGGAGATCGGTGTACAGTCAACCAATGAACGGACGATTCGTGAAATCCGCCGTTCTATGAAATTCCAACAGGTAAAAGAAGCGGTCCGCCGGATTCATGCCGCGGCCAATATACATCAGCATCTGGATCTGATTGCGGGGCTTCCCTATGAGGATTATGAAAGTTTCCGGAAATCCTTTAATGAAGTCTATGCACTCCATCCAGAACAGCTACAGTTCGGATTTTTGAAAGTGTTAAAAGGCTCTTATATGGAAGAACAGGCCAAAAGCTATGGGCTTTTGTATCAGGACAGGCCGCCTTTTGAGGTACTGTCAACCAGATGGCTTTCCTACGAGGAACTGATTCGTTTGAAAAGAATTGAGGAGATGGTGGAGGTTTATTACAACAGCAGCCAGTTCCTTCACACAATGGAGATTTTGGAACAGGTATTTCCAGATGCATTTTCCATGTATGAGGAATTGAGCCATTACTATGAAAGGCACCATTTATATGGAATCAGTCATTCCCGGATCGAGAGATATGAGATCCTGTCTGCATTCGTGGAAGAGTATGACAGGGAAAGAAAGGAAGAATACAGGGAAATGTTGACTTATGACTTGTATCTCAGGGAAAATGTAAAAAATCGTCCCGCATTTTCTGGAATATCCAGTGTTACAAAAGAAGAAGAGACAGCCTTTTATGAACAGGAAGCTGTAAGCCATCAATATCTAAAGGGATATGAACAGTATGACAAACGACAGATGCGAAAAATGACACATTTAGAGAGGGTGAAAGGTTCCGTTTTGCTCTTTGACTACAGGAACAGAGATCTTTTGACGAACCAGGCTTCTGTCTGCGAAGTATCAGTCAAAACATGAAAGGCCGCAGCCTGATCGACGTTCTGTGGCAATAGGGCAATAGTTACATTTTACAGCCTGGCGAAAAGTAAAGAGCAATGTACATTATAGTGAAAATTAGCAAAAGCACTTCCATTTTTTTGCTGATTATGTTAATCTTAGTCAAAGACCTCACAGTAAGCTGACAGGGCATCAAATACGCAGCGCAGCAAACTGTGGATATCAAGGGAGGAAATAGTCATGTTAAAAGACAAAGTAGCTGTTGTAACCGGCGGTACAAGAGGGATTGGATATGCCATTGTGAAGAAATATCTGGAGAACGGGGCAAAGGTAGTCCTGTTCGGCTCAAGAGCAGAGACTGTTGAGAAGGCACTGGCTTCTTTAAAATCTGAGAACCCGGACTGGGTAGTGGAAGGCGAATATCCAGATCTGACAGATGAGGGCGCTATGGCAGCGGCGATCCAGGGAATCAAAGATAGATTTGGAAGGATTGATATCCTGGTGAATAACGCTGGTGTGTCAGACAGCAAGAAGATTGATGATTATGAAGAAGGACATTTTGATAAGATCATCAAGCTGAATGTCAATGCGATTTTCAATGCAATCCATCCAACCGTGAAGATTATGAAAGAGCAGGGAGGCGGATGTATTTTAAATACAAGTTCTATGGTCAGCATTTCCGGCCAGCCGGGCGGAGTGGCTTATCCGACCAGTAAATTTGCTGTAAACGGCCTGACACTTTCTCTTGCAAGGGAATTAGGACCAAGTAATATCCGCGTTAATGCAGTAGCTCCTGGAATTACAAAGACGGATATGGTGGCAGCGCTTCCAGATTCTATGATTCAGCCGTTGATTGCAACCATACCATTGCGCAGGGTTGGAGAGCCGGAAGATGTTGCAAATGCATTTCTATTCCTGGCAAGTGATATGGCCAGCTATGTAACAGGCGAAGTATTGTCCGTAGATGGTGCGGCAAGGGCATAATAAGAGGTACAACAGCAGGAATCAGAGAACCGGATTCCTGCTGCTTTTTGAGAACGATAAGAGAACATTGCAGAAAGGAAACAGGGAGTGTGACCTATAAAGAAGCAAGGGTATATTTGGACGAGGTGTCGAAATACGGAAGTGTACTTGGCCTGGATGCGGTTCAAAACCTGCTGTATGAATTGGGGAATCCTCAGGATGATCTTCGGTTCATACATATTGCAGGTACCAATGGAAAAGGGTCTGTGCTTGCGTTTACTTCAAGTATCTTAAGTGAGGCAGGCTTGAAGACCGGAAGATATATTTCCCCCACTGTTATCTCGTATCTGGAAAGGATCCAGATAGATGGAAAGTGGATTTTAGAAGTGGAATTCGCGGAACTGGTTGAAGAGGTTCAAAGAGCTATTGTGCGTATGGAGGCAAAGGGGATGACAGGCCCTACTGTTTTTGAGATAGAGACCGCAATAGCTTTTTTGTATTTTCAAAGAAAGCATTGTGATGTAGTCGTGCTTGAGACTGGGCTGGGCGGCATCCTGGATGCTACAAATATCATTAAGAATACGGTGGTTGCGGTCTTTACTTCCATCAGCCGGGACCATATGGGATATTTAGGAGATACATTGGATGAGATTGCCAGAAACAAGGCCGGGATCATAAAGCCTGGGTGTATCGTTGTGTCGGCGGCACAGAGGCCGATGGTAAGAAAAGAACTGGAACTATATGCCGAAAAATATGGATGCCGGGTAAGGTTTGCGGCTCCGGAGGAGGCCGTGATATTGGAGCAGGATTACCATGGACAGACTTTCTCTTATCGGGAAATGGAGCACCTGCAGATAAAAATGTCAGGCTCATATCAGCTTTCCAATGCAGTAGCGGCGTGGGAGGCAATAGATGCATGGAACAGTATATCAGAACATCAGATTCCCGAACAGGCAGTCCGCAGAGGTTTTTTGAAAGCACAGTTGCCGGGACGGTTTACGTGTATCAAAGAACGTCCCACATTTATCATAGATGGGGCTCATAATGTGGATGCTGCTAAAAGGCTCCGGGAATCTGTAGAATTGTTTTTTCCGGGACGAAGGCTCGTATATATTATGGGCGTATTCCGGGATAAGGAATATGAAAAGATGTCGGAGATTATGGCACCACTGGCGGAATGTATTTATACAGTCAGCCTGCCAGACCAAAATCGTACATTGCCGGCCGGGGAATTGAAACATGCGGTGGAACCATATTGTACGGGGCCGGTCTATGCGGTTGGAGATGTGAACCGTGCGGTGGAGAAGGCACTGCAGGATGCACAGGAGGAAGAAGTGATTTTGGCATTTGGCTCGCTGTCTTATCTTGGGCAGGTGATAAAAAGGGCGAAAGAGTGGAAATGAGGGGAGACTATGATTGATCAGGAAAAAGTAAAACAGGCAGTCCGGCTCTTATTAGAGGGAATCGGAGAGGATCCGGACCGGGAAGGACTACAGGAGACGCCAGACCGGATTGCAAGGATGTATGAGGAAATATACGGAGGCCTGGAGGAAAACCCGGAAGTCCATCTTCAAAAAGCATTTCATGCAGAAGACAATGAAATGGTAGTGGAGAAGGATATTCATTTTTATTCTACCTGTGAACATCACCTGCTGCCTTTTTTTGGGAAAGCACATGTTGCCTATATTCCAGATGGGAAGGTGGTGGGGCTGAGCAAGCTGGCGCGCACCGTTGATGTGTATGCCAGAAGGCCGCAGATCCAGGAACAGCTTACCGGCCAGATTGCGGATGCATTGATGAAGTATCTCCGGCCGAAGGGGGTTATGGTCCTCATTGAGGCAGAGCATTTATGCATGTCTATGCGCGGAATCAAAAAGCCAGGCAGTAAAACGGTCACAGTGGTAAAGCGTGGAGACTTTTTGGAGAAGCAAGAACTGGTACAGACATTTTATGCAATGCTTGGAAGATAGTCTATGGCAGCACGATGCTGCACAGCATCCGGACCGAAAAAGCACTATGACTGATTCTGAAAGAATTGTCGTTTCATGGACTACTTTTATGATAAAAGGAGGCGCAGGCTTGAAAGAAATAGAGGCGATCAGGAGTCATCCATTGTATGTTGAGCAATATGAAGAATTGAAGCAGACAGAAAAGGACAGGAAATTTTGTTGCCACCAGATGGAACATCTTTTGGATGTGGCACGGATTGCATATATTCTCAATCTGGAACAAAACCTGAATATCCGCAAGGAGGTCATCTATGCAGCCGCAATCCTGCATGATATTGGAAAAAACAGGCAGTATACAGAAGGCATACCGCATGAAAAGACATCGGCTCAGATTGGAGAATTGATTTTGGGAGATCTGCCGGATGAGATGTTCTCGAAGGAAGAGAAAAAGAGCATTCTCCAGGCAATACTGGGGCATCGCAGGATGCGGGAGAATATGGCGGTTCTGGAAAGACTGCTTTATATCAGCGATAAAGGATCCAGGAAATGCTTTGATTGTGAAGCGGAAAAAGAATGTAACTGGAATCATAAGAAGAAAAATTTTACTATAGAAGTGTAAAATACGTTCGGATGACAGCGAATGATATTTTGATCGATTTCAAGAACTAGGGATAGGTTGGGAGAGAAAAGATATGCAGATAGGCGGAAAGACGTTTGATACAGAACATCGGACATATATCATGGGGATCTTGAATGTCACCCCGGATTCTTTTTCAGACGGCGGCCGTTTTCAACACTTGGATGCGGCATTAAAGCATGCTCAGGATATGGTCACAGATGGGGCGGATATACTGGATGTGGGAGGGGAATCCACACGTCCGGGGCACGAGCAGATTTCGGCGGAAGAAGAGATCGAGCGTACCGTTCCGGTGATTGAAAAGCTAAAACAAAGGTTTGATACTCCGATTTCTGTGGACACCTATAAAAGCCAGGTGGCAGAGGCTGCGCTAAAAGCCGGAGCAGATCTGGTGAATGATATCTGGGGGCTGAAATATGATGTAAAGATGGCAGATGTGATCGCAAAATACCATGTGCCATGCTGCCTGATGCATAACCGGAAGAAAGCAGAATATCGCGACTTTATTCCTGAGGTTTTGGAGGATCTGCGAGGATGCATACGGCTGGCGAAGGCGGCTGGGATTCCTGACGGGCAGATTCTGTTAGATCCAGGGATTGGTTTTGGAAAGACTTATGAAATGAATCTGGATATGCTTAAAAATCTATCTGCCCTGCAAAGCCTTGAGTATCCTCTGCTCTTGGGAACATCACGAAAATCTGTCATTGGCATCACACTGGATCTTCCGGCAGACCAGCGGGAGGAGGGAACTCTGGTGACAACCGTGCTGGGGGTCCAAAGCGGATATTCTTTTGTAAGAGTTCATGATGTAAAGTCAAATTACCGTGCGGTTAAGATGGCAGAGGCGATTTATAAGCGATAAGATGCGATATATAGATTCTTAGGAGTAAAATCAGATGGATAAGATAAAAATAAAAAATCTGGAAGTATTTGCCAAGCATGGTGTATTTCCTGAAGAGAATAAACTGGGACAAAAATTTTTAGTATCTGTAGTTCTATATACGGATACAAGGAAAGCAGGGAAGACGGATGATTTGACTGCCTCGATCCACTATGGTGAGATATGCCGGTTCATAGATGCTCATATGAAGTCACATACGTTTCAATTGATTGAGCGGGCGGCAGAAACATTGGCAGAAGAGTTGCTGCTCCATACCCCACATCTGGAAAAATTGCGCTTGGAAGTGAAAAAACCTTGGGCTCCGATCGGGCTGCCGCTGGAGACTGCTTCTGTGGAAATCGAACGGCAATGGCATATTGCATATATTGCCCTGGGTTCTAATATTGGGGACAGACAGGCCAATCTTGACCAGGCAGTGGAGGCACTGGCACATCTGTCACGGGATATTCAAACAGACGAACTTTGCAGCCAGAATGAGGCTGATGGCGGAAAGGACATCAGGCATACCCATGTGGTGAAGGTTTCAAAATATTATGAGACTCCGCCTTATGGTATGACAGAACAGCCGGATTTTTTAAACGCGTGCCTAAAGCTGCGTACACTTTTGAGTCCGCAGGAATTATTAAAGACACTACAGAAAATTGAAAAGGATGCAGGGAGGGAACGAGTGATCCACTGGGGACCGCGTACGCTTGATCTGGATATCATATTTTATGACAATCTGGTTCTTGAGACCGCAGATTTGTGCATTCCCCATGTGGAAATGCACAAACGCCGGTTTGTCTTAGAGCCTCTCTATGATATTGCCCCCTATAAGCGTCATCCGGTATATGGGAAGACTGTGCGGGAGATGTTGGAGCAGGCAGATACATGAAGGACAATCTGGTGTATCACACAGAAAACATACTTTTACAGCAGATTTTCAAATGTATCATAAAAGGAGGGGAATGATACATCCACGCAATGGCTGTCCAGTATTTTGGTCGTTCCTTCGGCTACAAGCGCTGCGATGCTGAATGCCATTGCAATCCGGTGATCCAAAAGTGTGTGGATGGTCGAACCATGAAGAGGTTTTCCGCCATGGATGATCATTCCGTCATCCGTAGGGATGATATTACATCCCATAGATTTCAAGTTATCGGTTACCGTTTCAATCCGGTCAGACTCTTTTACTTTCAGTTCTGCCGCATCCCGGATGATCGTGATGCCATCTGCCATAGCTGCCATGACAGCTATGATGGGAATCTCGTCGATCAATGCAGGGATGATCTTACCCTCAATTGTAATTCCATGTAACCGGCTGGTGCGTACCAGAATGTCAGCAACGGGTTCTCCAGCCACTGTATGCTGGTTTAACAGAGTTATATCACCGCCCATATCCTGACATACTTCCAAAAGCCCGGCACGGGTCGGATTCACACCAATCTCTTTGATCAAAATTTCTGAATCAGGCACTAAAAGCCCTGCGGCAATAAAGTAAGCTGCAGAGGAGATATCTCCAGGGACGGTGATCTTCTGTCCATAAAGTTCTTCACACGGACGGATTACAGCAGTCGCTTTTGTGCTGCCTGCATCCAGGAAAGAGTGGATGTCCGCGCCAAATTCCTGCAGCATCAGCTCCGTATGGTTTCGGGAGAGAGAGGCTTCTGTCACAGAAGTCTCCCCATCTGCATAAAGCCCTGCAAGTAAGATACAGGATTTCACCTGGGCAGAGGCCACAGGAGTATGATAATGGATTCCGTGAAGATGTCCCGGTGTAATATAAAGAGGCGCACATCCGTTGCGCAGGATGCTGGAAATATTTGCTCCCATCTGTGTCAGAGGTTCCATGATCCGTTTCATGGGTCTGGAATTCAAGGAGCTGTCTCCTGAAATCTTGGAGTCAAAGGGCTGTCCGGCCAGGATACCGGAAATCAGTCTGGTTGTAGTACCGCTGTTTCCCACATCCAGAAGATTTGACGGCGCAGTCAGGCCATGAAGTCCTTTTCCGCGTATCAAGACAGAAGTACCGTTTTTTTCAATTTCGATCCCAAGGCTGCGGAAGCAGCTAATGGTTGCAAGGCAGTCTGCCCCTTCAAGAAAATTCTGTATTTCGGTGATGCCTTTGGCAATGGAGCCAAACATGACGCATCTGTGGGAAATGGACTTGTCTCCTGGGACGGTTACTTCGCCTTTTAAGCCGGTAATGTTGGTTAATTCCATAGTGATCAATATCCTTTCGTGATTTTGTGGCCTTTGGAGCAGTCGCTAAATGTACATGCAGACATGCCGCATGACACGCTGCTCCGTGGGAATAGAATTTCATCATATTAAGTGTTTTTTAGTACAGCGGTTCATACCTTATATACAATGTATCGGTGCTTTTTCAACAATTCCGCTGCCTTGGCGGAAGCTTCTCCGTCATAAAATTCAATACGAAGGACGCCTTCTTCAAACTCCCGGTTGTGGATGATGCCAATATTCTTGATGTTTACCATATTGCTGGCAAGGAT
The DNA here is from genome assembly GCA_910589385.1 of uncultured Lachnospiraceae bacterium. Lineage (GTDB taxonomy): Bacteria > Bacillota > Clostridia > Lachnospirales > Lachnospiraceae > Schaedlerella. The sequence goes on along the minus strand of CAJUTU010000017.1, from coordinate 52,477 downwards.
GGTCGCGATTGTCGCAATGCCGCCGGCTTCATCAATGATATCACAGTAAACAGCAAACTGCTTTTTAATAGGCCCTGCAGAGCTTTCCGGCATGGAATTACGATAGTCACGGGAGGTCTCAAACATGGAATAGAGTAAACGCTCTGAACTTTGGTCCACCGCTTTTTTTGCATTCTGCAGGGCTTCTATAAATTCTTCCAATATCTGGGAAATGTTTTCTTTATTTTTTAGGCAGATCTGCTGCCACATGACCGGAGAAGAAGAGGCGATTCGCGTAATATCCTTAAATCCGCCTGCTGCCAGCATTTTCATAAGTTCATTCTGGGTATCATGATCCCGGACAAAATTTACCAAGCTTGCCGCGAGGATATGGGGCAGATGGCTGATGGCTCCTGTTATATAGTCATGTTCCTGATGATCCAGTATGATCGGGAGGGCCTTTAAAGATTCCACGAAAGTGCGGTAAGCCTGTATTTTTTCTTCGGAGACTTTTGCGGCAGGAGTGAGGATATAGTATGCATTTTCGATCAGATGCGCTTTGGCATTAACAAATCCGCTTTTTTCAGAACCAGCCATGGGATGCCCGCCGATAAAATTCGATTCCAGACCCAGCGAAATGACTTCCTCATGGATAGAAGATTTGACGCTTCCCACATCTGTCAGGATGCAGTCCGGGTCAAGAAAATTTTTCAACTGGCTTAGGTAGGCCGTATTATAGGAGATAGGTGCGCACAGAAAGATATAGGTACAGCCCCGGAAATTATCGTCGATAGTGGAACATGAAGTGTGAATGGTTCCATCCTGCACAGCCAGCGCGAGGGTTTCTTTACTTTTGTCAAAGGCAAGGATTTCACAGTCAGGATAGTATTGGCGTATGGCTTTTGCCACCGAACCGCCGATCAGGCCCAGGCCGATGAAGCCTATTTTTTTTATATTCATGGTATATCCTTTCTTTAATAGAAAATTTATTCGCAGCAAAATGGACTGCTGTCTCGGGAATTTCTACATATTTTTCCGTAATTTATTATACAAAAAAATGTTTTTTTTTTCAATACAGTTCCATTTTAAGAAAATACTTTGCCTTGAATATAGTGATAGTTGACCGGATGATTACAGGATGGCAGTAAGAGAATCGTGAAAAATTCATAAAAGAGTTGTAATAAGCGAAGAAATTTAGTACAATATCCATAGAGTATGCGAAGAGGCAAACGCGGACACGCATAAAAAAGATACAAGGAGGCAGCAGCATGAAGGTTTACAGAACAGATGAGATCAGGAACGTAGTATTGCTTGGACATGGAGGCAGCGGTAAGACAAGCCTTGTTGAGGCAATGCTTTATGTATCCGGGGCATCGAAGCGTATGGGCAAGGTTTCAGAGGCCAATACGGTCAGTGACTTTGATAAGGAAGAGCAGAAGCGGGGCTTTTCCATCAGTACAAGTATTGTGCCGATTGAGTGGGAAAAGGCCAAGATTAATATATTGGACACTCCGGGATACTTCGATTTCGTAGGAGAAGTAGAAGAAGCAGTCAGCGCGGCGGATGCGGCGGTCATCGTCGTATCCGGAAAAGCCGGAGTACAGGTGGGTACAGAAAAAGCATGGGAATTATGTGAAAAATACCATCTGCCCCGTATGGTCTATGTAACTGAGATGGATGTGGATGATGCCAGCTTCCGTCAGGTTGTAGAAGACCTGACCGAAAGATACGGGAAAAAGATCGCACCCCACTTCCAGCCGATCCGTGAAAATGAAAAGCTTGTGGGATATATCAATGTCATCAAGAATGCAGGAAGAAGATATACCGGTATCGGCAAGAGAGAGGAATGTGAGATTCCGGACTATTGTATGGCCAATCTGGAGACACTGAGGGATTCCCTGATGGAAGCCGTTGCAGAGACAAGCGAAGAGTTCATGGAGCGTTATTTCAACGGCGAGGAATTTTCCGTAGAAGAGATTCGCGCGGCAATGCGTACGGAGGTGATGAGCGGGGATATCGTGCCGGTGGCAATGGGATCTAATATCGAGGCGCAGGGAGTTGCCAATCTGTTGTCTGATATCGTACGTTTCTTCCCAAGTCCTGACAAGAGGACGTGTGCAGGAATCAACCGTACGACCAATGACATTTTTGAAGGAGATTATGATTTCTCCAAGGCAAAGACCGCTTATGTATTTAAGACAATGGTAGACCCGTTTATCGGAAAATATTCTTTCGTGAAAGTATGCTCTGGCGTACTTAAAGGAGAGGACGTCCTGTACAATGCGGGAAGTGAGTCAGAAGAAAAACCAGGCAAGCTCTATATCATGTGCGGAAATAAGCCGACAGAAGTCAGTGAGCTTTTTGCAGGTGATATCGGAGCCATTGCGAAGCTTGCGAATACAAAGACAGGAGATACGCTTTCCACAAAGAGTACACAGATTCTTTATACGAAGACGGAGTATTCTGTTCCATATACATATATGAGATACCGCGTGAAGAATAAAGGCGAGGAAGATAAAGTATCACAGGCGCTTGCAAGGATGATGGCAGAGGATGTTACATTAAAGGCTGTCATTGACAGCGAAAACCGTCAGTCCCTGCTCTATGGGATGGGTGACCAGCATCTGGAAATCGCGGCAAGCAAGCTTGTTGCCAGATATAAAGTGGAAATCATTCTGGAGACTCCGAAGGTTGCGTTCCGTGAGACGATCCGGAAAAAATCTGACGTGGATACAAAATACAAGAAGCAGTCCGGCGGACACGGTCAGTATGGCCATGTCAAGATGAAGTTCGAGCCATCCGGAGACTTGGAGACTCCATATATCTTTGAAGAGGTTGTAGTCGGCGGTGCGGTGCCGAAGAACTACTTCCCGGCAGTAGAAAAAGGGCTGCAGGATTCAGTGGTGAAGGGGCCCTTGGCTGGTTATCCGGTAGTCGGTGTGAAAGCGATTCTTTACGATGGATCTTACCATCCGGTAGACTCTTCAGAAATGGCATTTAAGACGGCTACAAGCCAGGCGTTTAAGAAGGGCTTCATGGAGGCCTCACCCGTCCTCTTAGAGCCAATCGTATCTTTGAAAGTGACGGTACCGGACAGTTATACTGGTGATGTAATGGGCGACCTGAACAAGCGCCGCGGCCGTGTGCTTGGCATGAACCCGATTGCAGGGGGCAAGCAGGTGATCGAGGCAGATATTCCAATGACAGGGATGTTTGGATACTGTACGGTCCTCCGTTCCATGACAGGCGGCAGGGGAACCTATGAATATACTTTTGCCAGATATGAGCAGGCTCCGTCTGATGTCCAGGAGAAGGAGATTGCCGCACGTGCAGCAGCAGAAGCGTAATTACGTCGTCATAAACCATCAAAAGGTTTATGGGTTAAAAAATTGAATGATCAAAGGGGCTGTTATCTTTACATACTGAGATAACAGTCTTTTTTTATGCCATTGTATGTAAAAGGCCGTCAGTGGTGTGTTTTTAAATATAGAAAAAAATGGAAATCTGTGAAAGAGAATACCAGTGTGAAAAATTTTTGATTCCATATAATATTGAAAAAGCATAAAAAGCGAATACCATATAAAGGTATTCGTTTTCGCATGTAAAGGAGATAAAAAAGGTATAAAAATATTGTACGCATGAGAAAATGAAACAAGGAAGGGTGTGTGGCATGAATAAAGGAATCAAAAGTTTTTTTTTGGCGGTAGTGTTTTTATGCGGTTCTCTGGCCTCCGGCTGTCTTGGATGGGCAGCAGCAGGTTATGTTCCTCAGGAGGAGGTCAGTGCCGTTGATATTGGAGAGGATACAGTTCTTGTAGGTGGGATGCCTGTTGGGATCTATATGGAGACAGACGGTGTGCTTGTTCTTGATACCCAGAGTGTGGAAGGCGTCGATGGGCAGGAGTACAATCCGGCACACAATCTGGTGAAGTCGGGAGATTATATTGTAGGGATCAATCAGGAAAATGTCAGCGCTAAGGAAGATTTGATCCAGGTGCTAAATAGTCTGACAGATGCAGAAGTCATATTAACATTGCGCAGAGAAGAGGAAACACTTGATGTAAAACTAGAAGCAGTTGAAGATCAGCCCAATGACTATAAGCTTGGAATCTGGGTAAGAGATAATGTACAAGGGCTTGGAACGATCACATTTTTAGATAAAAACAGCCGTTTTGGCGCATTAGGACATGGTATTCATGATGCAGATACAAACGTTTTAATGGATATTCAAGAGGGAAGCCTGTATAAAACGAGTATCCGTTCCATTTTAAAAGGAGATTATGGGATCCCAGGCAGCATGGAAGGTCTGATTGTATATAATACTTTCAACAGACTGGGAAGCATTGACAATAATATGGAGTCTGGAATCTACGGGACCGTAGACAAAATTGATGAACTGTTTCCAGAACAGATACCAGTGCAGGTGGCATCTAAGGAAGAAATTGAATTGGGAAAAGCAACGATACGATGCTGCCTGGAAGATGAGGTCAAAGAATATTCCGTTATCATTACAGGGGTGGATACAGAGCCAAAAGAAGTGAATAAAGGAATCATTCTCCAGGTGACTGATGAGGAACTTTTAGAAAAAACAGGCGGAATTATCCAGGGAATGAGTGGGTCGCCGATTTTACAGAATGGGAAACTGGTAGGGGCTGTGACGCATGTATTTGTAAATGACCCTACAAAAGGATATGGTATTTTTGCAGAAACCATGCTCAGCCAGGTAAGTAAATAGAAAGGGATATGGATGAATCCTTAAAAATATGACAGTAAAATCTGGTGGATGACATCACATGGCAGATTTAGGGCACACAGGCCAATACTTCGACATTCCATGTCGAATCAGGACGGCAAAATATCCTTGATTCTGTAAAGTCGTGTAGATATAATAAAATTTGATAGTGGTAATTCCGCAGTACAGCAATCTGTCTGGAGGAAAAGGTATGGAACAATTGACCGTAGCTATCGCTGATGACAATGAAAGAATGCTGGACATGCTGGAAGAAATTATCAGTATGGATAAAGAGCTTAACGTCGTAGGAAAAGCCAAAAATGGCGAAGAAATGTGTCAAATCATCAAGGATAAAACACCGGATGTCGTCCTTCTTGATCTGATCATGCCTAAAATGGATGGACTGACAGTGATGGAACATGTCGGCCGCGATAAGTCTATGGCGAAGCAGCCTTATTTCATTGTCGTCACGGCGGTTGGACAGGAGCGGATTACAGAAGATGCATTTGATAAGGGTGCGAACTACTATGTGATGAAGCCGTTCAATAATGAAATCTTATTGAATCGAATCAAAACGGTAAGGAACGTATTTCGGACCCATGAAAAGAAGACAGAAGAACTGATAGAAAATGCACAGATTCGAGAAGATGATCTGGAAAATAGAGTTACAGATATGCTTCATGAAATTGGCATCCCTGCACATATTAAAGGCTATCATTACCTGAGGGACGCAATTATCATGGCCGTTGAAGATATGGATGTACTAAATGCGATTACGAAAGTTCTGTACCCAACTGTAGCTAAGAAATACCAGACCACTTCCAGCAGGGTGGAACGTGCAATCAGGCATGCAATTGAGGTGGCATGGAGCCGGGGGAAGCTGGATACATTAGATGAGCTTTTTGGGTATACCGTGAGCAACGGAAAAGGTAAGCCGACGAATTCAGAATTTATCGCATTGATCGCAGACACCATTCAGCTTGAATATAAGCATCGATAAAATCTAAAAATCTAGTTAATATACAAATTCTAAATGTTTAAGGCATTAAAACCCGATGTTCAAAACAAATTCCCAAAAGAAAATCAAATTTTAGCCAATATTCCTATAAGATAATTCTTTTCAATGTACAAAAAATGAGGTATAATATAAAATAATCATTTAATTTTGAAGAGATACTAAGAAAAAATCGGAGGTTTGTTAGCTATGAAAAACATTTTATTTGCATCTTCAGAGTGCGTTCCTTTTATTAAGACGGGAGGACTTGCAGATGTAGCCGGATCACTGCCAAAATATTTTGACAAAGAAAAATATGATGTCCGTGTTGTGCTGCCAAAATATAACTGCATGTATCAGAAGTGGAAAGATATGTTAGAGTATGTCGATCACTTTTATATGAATCTTGCTGGGCAGGATCGCTATGTAGGCATTTTGAGGTGCGAATATGACGGAGTCCAATTTTATTTTATTGATAATGAATATTATTTTAATGGATACGCTCCGTATGAGGGTGATCCGAAGTGGAATATTGAAAAATTTGCTTTTTTCTCAAAAGCAGTTTTGAGTATCCTTCCGGTGATTGGATTCCGGCCGGACCTGATCCACTGCCATGACTGGCAGACCGGGCTGATTCCGGTATATCTGGATAATTTCCGCTATTTGGGAGAATATTACCGTGGAATCAAGTCCATCATGACAATACATAATCTGAAATTCCAGGGAGTATGGGATACAAAGACTGTTCAGCAGATTACGGGGCTGCCGGATTATTATTTTGTGCCTGATAAGATGGAAGCATACAAAGACGCGAATCTTTTAAAGGGCGGTATTGTTTACTCTGACAGAGTGACTACGGTCAGCCAGACTTATGCGGAGGAGATCAAGACACCATTCTATGGAGAGGCGTTAGATGGATTGATGAACGCGCGCTCGAATGTATTGAGCGGTATTGTGAATGGACTTGATTATACGGATTGGGATCCAGAAACAGATACACGGATTGCAAAAAACTTTAACATTGAGAATTTCCGCAAACTGAAGCCGCTGAACAAGCTGGCGCTGCAGGAAGAGCTGGGGCTGGATAAGGATGTCCATGCCATGATGATCGGTATTGTGTCCAGGCTGACAGATCAGAAAGGTTTTGACCTGATCGATTATGTGATGGATGAGCTTTGCCAGGATGCAGTCCAGATTGTAGTACTCGGAACGGGAGACGCAAAATATGAGAATATGTTCCGCCACTTTGCATGGAAATATTCAGGAAAAGTATCTGCCAATATTTACTATTCAGATGAACTGTCACATAAGATCTATGCTTCTGTAGATGCATTTTTGATGCCGTCCCTGTTTGAGCCTTGCGGATTGAGCCAGCTTATGAGCCTGCGGTATGGTACATTGCCGATCGTGCGTGAGACAGGCGGGCTTAAAGATACAGTAGAAGCCTATAATGAATTTGAAAAGACAGGAACAGGCTTTAGCTTTACGAATTACAACGCACATGAGATGCTCAATACGATCCGCTATGCGGAGCAGATTTACTATGACAGGAAAAGAGATTGGAATAAGATGGTAGAGCGTGCCATGAAAGAAGATTTCTCATGGAATAATTCTACCAGACAGTATGAGCAGCTTTACAAGGATCTGTTAGGAGAATGATTGACTGGAAGAGGATGCAGGTGAAAAGACATGAAGATTATTGACAGGCTGAATGAGGACAAGATACATATTTCATTTGAGGTGTTTCCGCCCAAGACAGATGCGGGATTTGATAAGGTTTTAGAGGCAACGGATAAAATCGCGGCGCTGAAACCGTCATATATTAGCGTTACTTATGGGGCTGGCGGTGGGACGAGCAAGAATACAGCTAAGATTGCCTCTCATATCAAGGATGACTTGAACATATTGAGCCTGGCGCATCTGACCTGTGCATCTTCTACCAAGGAAGAAGTACGGGATGTGATTTCCAATTTAAAGCAGCTTGGGATTGAGAATATCCTGGCGCTCAGGGGAGATATTCCTGAGGGGATGGTATTCCCGACGGGAGATCGTTTCCGTTATGCATGGGAGCTGGTAGATGAGATCCGAAAGCACGGGGATTTCTGTATTGGTGCTGCCTGTTATCCGGAAGGACATGTTGAGAATGAGCATAAGGCGGACGATATCAGATATTTGAAGCAAAAAGTAGACAGCGGCGTGGATTTCCTCACAACACAGATGTTTTTTGATAATGATATCCATTATAATTTTCTATACAGAATCCGGGAAGCGGGGATAACGATCCCCGTGCTCCCAGGGATCATGCCGATTACAACCGCATCCCAGATGAAACGCAGCCAGGAGTTATCCGGAACAGTATTTCCGAGGCGTTTTCTGGCGCTTTTAGATCGGTTTGGAAGTTACCCGGATGCAATGAAGCAGGCGGGGATTGCTTATGCGACTGACCAGATTATTGACCTGCTTGCAAATGGTGTAAGGAATATCCATATATACTCCATGAATAAACCTGATGTGGCGGCAAAGATCATGGAGAATCTATCTGAGATTATAAAATGCTGACAGGGAGCAGGAGAGCGAGGAGAATGGAACAACTGATAAAGGAAGCTGTCCGTTACCTGGGATATGGAAAGAATGCGGTAGATGCGCAGACGCTGGAACTGATTGAGAATTCCTTTAGGGAATTGCAATCTGCAGCCAGCAGGAAGTCCGTCTATCGCATCTTTCATTTATCCTATATGGGTGGAGAGCAGATCTGCTTTGGAAATCTGGAGGTGAAAAGTAAAAGCCTTGGGAAAAATCTGTTGGGATGCGATAAGATTGTCCTGTTTGGTGCAACTTTGGGGGTTGGTGTGGACCAGCTTTTATTTCGGTCATCGAAGACAGATATGGCAAAGGCTGTAGTGCTGCAGGCTTGTGCAGCGGCGCTTCTGGAGGAATATTGTGATGAATGCCAGGATAAGATTGCAGAAGAGATGAAAAAGGAGGATAGATTCCTCCGGCCGCGCTTCAGTCCGGGATATGGGGATTTTTCCATCGAATGCCAAAGCAATGTGATACAGATGTTAGATGCGGCGAAAACCATCGGGCTTACCATAACAGAAAGCTTTATGATGGTTCCTTCCAAATCCGTGACCGCTGTGATCGGAGCCAGTAAGTCTGCGGTACAATGCCACAGACAGGGCTGTGAGGTTTGTGGGAAAAGAGACTGTATATATAGAAGATAAGAAATCAATATTTACAATAGACCAGAAGGGATACGTGATACGTTATGATAAGAGAGGAATTGGGAAAGAGGCTGCTGTTTTTCGATGGCGGTATGGGTACGCTTTTACAGGCCAGGGGATTAAAACCAGGAGAACTGCCTGAGACTTGGAATGTGGATCATGCAGAGGAAATCATCGGGATTCATCAAGCTTATATTGAGGCAGGAAGTGATATTATTTTGACGAATACATTTGGCGCCAATGTTTTGAAGTTCCATGACGGAAGCCATCCTCTGGAAGAAATCGTACATGCGGCAGTTCAAAATGTGAGAGAAGCGGTAAGCCGTTCAGGTGCCAAAAGGAAAGTCTATATTGCGTTGGATGTGGGACCGACTGGAAAGCTTTTAAAACCCATGGGGGATCTTGAGTTTGAAGATGCATATGAAGCGTTCAGACAGGTGATGGCATATGGGGAACAGGCAGGAGCGGATTTGATCCACATTGAAACCATGAGCGATACCTATGAACTAAAGGCGGCTGTGCTTGCAGCAAAGGAAAATACAAAGCTTCCTGTTTTTGCCACGGCAATTTTTGATGAACGGAAGAAACTGCTCACCGGCGCGGACGTGCCTGCTGTTGTCAGCCTGTTAGAGGGCCTGAGAGTGGATGCTTTAGGGATCAACTGTGGATTAGGGCCAGAACAGATGCTTCCTGTTCTGGAAGAACTGTTGTCCTATGCCTCTGTTCCGGTTATTGTAAAGCCCAATGCAGGGCTTCCAAAGCAGCGCGGCAATGAAACTTTTTATGATGTCCGGCCCGAAGAATTTGCTCAGACGATGGAAAGGATTGCCCGGAAAGGGGCAGCTGTGATCGGCGGATGCTGTGGGACAACACCGGAACATATCCGTCATATGGCTGATCATTGCCGTGAAATTCCTGTAATGCCTGTGGAGCAAAAGTCGTTTACGATGGTGTCTTCTTATGGACAGGCTGTGATTTTTGGTAAGGATTCTAAAATCATTGGGGAACGAATTAATCCAACAGGAAAGAAGAAGTTCCGGCAGGCGTTAAAAGACCATGATATGGACTATATATTAAAAGAAGGAATCCTGCAAGAAGAAAACGGAGCACATATTCTTGATGTGAATGTGGGGCTTCCGGATATTGATGAGACAGCTATGATGGTGGAGGCCGTTAAAGGACTGCAGAGCGTCACCAGCCTTCCTCTCCAGATTGACACTGTGGATATCCAGGCGATGGAGGCATCGCTTCGGATTTATAATGGCAAACCGATGGTCAATTCTGTCAGCGGAAAGCAGGAATCCATGGATGCGGTATTTCCTCTGATTGCAAAATACGGAGGGACTGTGATTGGATTGACCTTGGACGAAGCGGGAATTCCGAAGACTGCAGACGGAAGAGTAAAGGTGGCGGAAAAGATTATACAGGAAGCCTCGAAGTATGGGATTGAGAAAAAAGATATTGTCATTGATGTGTTAGTTATGACAATCAGTTCAGAGCCCCAGGGCGCTGTAGTTGCTTTGGAGGCGCTTCGCAGGGTGCGTAAAGATTTAGGAGTCCATACGGTCCTTGGTGTGTCCAATATATCCTTTGGGCTTCCATGCCGGCCGATCCTTACTTCCAACTTTTATACAATGGCAATGTATAACGGGCTCAGTGCCGGCATTGTGAATCCATTATCTGAAGAAATGATGGAAGCATATCATGCATACCATGCCCTGATGGGGTTGGATGAGAATTGCAGCACATATGTAGAAACGTATGCGTCAAAGAAGCCAAGGAGAAGGATATCTGGGTCCGGCGTTGGAGAAGGAAATGCGGCAGGTTTTGGTGGTACTGTTGAAAATGCATCAGGATCTGCGGGGGGAGATCCTGATGCATCTGGAAACTCCTCTTCTGGTATGGATTTGAAAATAGTGATTGAAAAGGGGCTGAAAGAGGAGGCACATCATATTACGGAAACGTTGGTTTTGGAACAGGAGCCGCTTGAAATTATCAACACGCATTTGATCCCGGCGCTGGATCATGTGGGTAAGGGATTTGAAAAAGGGACGGTGTTCCTTCCTCAGCTCTTAATGAGTGCAGAGGCGGCAAAAGCGGCATTTGCAGTACTGAAAGAGCGGATGGCAGACAGTGGGGAACAAGCAGAAAAGAAAGAGAAGGTGGTTCTTGCGACGGTAAAAGGGGATATCCACGATATCGGGAAAAATATTGTGAAGGTTCTTCTGGAAAACTACAGTTTTGATGTGGTCGATCTGGGGAAGGATGTGCCCCCGGAGACTGTTTTAGAGACCGTAAAAGCGCAGGATATCCGTCTGGTGGGCTTAAGTGCTTTGATGACTACTACGGTGGCCAGTATGGAGGAAACTATACGTCTGTTGAAAAAGGAAGCGCCTGAATGTAAGGTTATGGTAGGCGGAGCTGTGCTGAATCAGGAATATGCAGACATGATCGGCGCTGATTTTTACGGAAAAGATGCTATGCAGTCGGTTTATTATGCACAAAGGCTGCTGCAGAAGAAAGCTAAGACAGATTGATCAGCGGTGTATGGCCCGCGTCATGTCCCGACATGGACCGTAAACTGTAATATTTTAGAAAAATACCAGCAAATGCGCCTGGAGCAAGGCGCATTTTGTGTACAATAGTATGCAGAAGAAACTGCCAGTGGCAGCTTCTTTGCATGCTTTACAAATGAGAATCGCTATGATATGATAAAAAACAGCCATATAGAGTGGGTCGATAGGAGGATGAAACAAATGCACCGATATGGAGTGAACCAACTGAGAAAAATGTTTTTGGAGTTCTTTGAAAGCAAAGGGCATCTTGCAATGAAAAGTTTTTCATTGGTGCCGCATAATGATAAGAGCCTGCTGCTTATTAATTCTGGAATGGCACCTTTGAAGCCTTATTTTACGGGGCAGGAGATTCCGCCCAGGAGACGGGTGACTACCTGTCAGAAGTGTATCCGTACAGGGGATATTGAAAATGTAGGAAAGACGGCACGCCACGGCACATTCTTTGAGATGCTTGGGAATTTTTCATTTGGAGATTATTTTAAGAACGAGGCTATTGAATGGTCCTGGGAGTTTCTGACGGAGGTTGTAGGACTTGACCCGGAGAGACTGTATCCATCGGTATACGAAGAGGATGACGAGGCATTTGAGATTTGGAATAAAAAGATGGGAATTCCGGAAGAGCGGATTTTCCGGTTTGGAAAAGATGACAACTTCTGGGAGCATGGTTCAGGCCCCTGCGGCCCCTGCTCAGAGATTTATTATGACCGTGGGGAAAAGTATGGCTGCAAAAAGCCAGACTGCACCGTAGGCTGTGAGTGTGACCGCTATATGGAAATCTGGAATAATGTGTTTACCCAGTTTGATAATGACGGCAATGGGAATTATTCAGAATTAGAGCAGAAAAATATTGATACCGGCATGGGACTTGAGCGTCTGGCATCTGTTGTGCAGGATGTTGATTCGATTTTTGATGTGGATACCATTAAGGCTTTGCGCGACCATGTGTGCCGCCTTGCAGGGAAAGAGTATGGAACCGAGTATCAGGATGATGTATCCATCCGTGTGATCACAGACCATGTGCGCTCCGTGACCTTTATGATTTCAGATGGGATCATGCCATCTAATGAAGGAAGAGGATATGTACTACGGCGTCTTTTACGCCGTGCCTGCCGTCACGGAAGGCTTTTAGGGATAGACGGAAGCTTCCTTCCGGGACTGGCGGAGACTGTGATTTCCGGTTCAAAGGATGGATATCCTGAATTAGAGGAAAAGAAAGATTTCATTCTGAAAGTCATCGCAAAAGAAGAGGAACAGTTTAACAAGACCATTGATCAGGGACTGGGTATCTTGTCTGATATGATTGGGGATATGGATAAAAAAGGAGAGAAAACCCTGTCTGGAGATTCTGCATTCAAACTTTATGATACTTACGGATTTCCACTGGATCTTACCATGGAAATTCTGGAAGAGAAGGGAATGGATGTGGACGAAGAAGGATTTAAGGCGGCTATGGAGATTCAGAGGAAGACAGCCAGGGATGCCAGAGAGGTCACCAATTATATGGGAGCGGATGTGACTGTTTACGAATCCATTGACCCAAGCGTTACCAGCACATTTGTCGGATATGAAAACCTTTGCTATGAATCAAAGATCACGATCCTGACCTCAGAGACAGAACTTGTGGATGCGCTTTCCGATGGTGAAAGAGGAACTGTCTTTGTAGACGAAACACCTTTCTATGCGACCAGCGGCGGCCAGGAGGCTGATACCGGGCTGATCCGCACGGCGGACGGCGAGTTCCAGGTGGAAGATACGATCAAACTGTTAGGCGGCAAGATCGGACATGCAGGCCGGGTAGTGAAAGGCATGGTGAAAGTGGGAGATAAGGCTTCTCTGGAAGTGAATGCCGAGAAGCGTGCCCTGTCAGCAAGAAACCACAGTGCTACCCATCTTCTGCAGAAGGCACTTCGTACTGTACTTGGAACCCATGTGGAACAGGCAGGTTCCAGTGTCAATGAGGATCGTCTGCGTTTTGACTTCACTCATTTTTCTGCATTGACTTCAGAGGAATTAGAGCAGGTAGAAAATCTGGTGAATGAAAGCATCGCCAAGGCGCTGACTGTGGACATTAAAAATATGCCTATCGAAGAGGCGAGAAAAACAGGCGCACAGGCACTGTTCGGAGAGAAATACGGTGATATCGTGCGGGTTGTCAATATGGGGGATTATTCCATTGAATTCTGCGGCGGTACTCATGTGGGAAATACGTCTGAAATCATGGCAATGAAGATTCTTTCTGAGACTGGTGTAGCAGCCGGTGTACGGCGGATTGAGGCGTTGACATCAAAGGGGCTTCTGAAATATTATGATGCACTAGAAGCGAAGATGCGGGATGCGGCAAAATTGCTGAAGGCAACGCCAGATAATCTGGGAGACAAGATTACGCATCTGATCGCAGAAAATAAGACATTGCATGGAGAAGTGGAAAGTCTGAAGAGTAAGATGGCGCAGGATGCGGCCGGAGATATCCTAAATCAAGTGAAAGAAGTATCTGGTGTGAAGCTTCTTGCAGCAGAGCTGGAAGGGGTTGATATGAACGGCCTTCGTGATCTGGGCGACCAGTTCAAGGAAAAGCTTGGAGAAGGAGTTGTTGTATTGGCATCGACAAATGGCGGTAAAGTGAGTCTGATGGTTACAGCTACAGAGGATGCAATGAAAAAAGGCGCCCATGCAGGCAATATAGTAAAAGCGATCGCAGGCTGTGTTGGCGGCGGCGGCGGCGGCCGGCCGAATATGGCACAGGCAGGCGGTAAAAATCCGGCAGGAATTCCAGAAGCGTTGGAGAAAGCAGCAGAGATCTTAGGCGGACAGATTGCTTAAAAGGGAATAAATATACAAAACGGGGCAGTTGCACAAAAACTTTTTAAATGTTAGTGCAGCGCCCCCTTTTTGTGGTTCGTGATAGTTGAATAGAAAGAAAAAATAGAGTGTTAATTAAACACTCTATCATTCTGCACATATTAATTATATTTCCGTTTTCTAGCAGCTTCGGATTTCTTTTTCCGTCTTACGCTTGGCTTTTCATAATGCTCTCTTTTACGGATCTCCTGCTGAATGCCCGCTTTGGCACAGTTTCTTTTGAATCTGCGCAAAGCACTATCCAACGTCTCGTTTTCTTTCACGATTACATTTGACATAGACTCACACCTAACCTCCCCTCCAGCCTTGTATTGTGCATCATACGACTGTTCGGGTATTTTTAGCACTATAGAAGATTATATCATATTTTTCGGTTCAGTCAACTATTAATTCACAAAAAATTTATAAAATCATTATTTTCCCATGTTTTTTGTTAAAATTTGAAACTATAGTATAGAGGCAGGTCAATGCAGGAGGTGTTTTGCATAGGATATAATGAAAACTCTATGGAGAACATGTGAAGAATGTCAAAAAAGAAAACAGAGACAGGGACAAGAGTGCAAAGGAACAGGAAGGTGGTCGAAGTAAAGGGCGTACATTATGGGACAGAGCGGCTTGTTGACTGTATGAAGGCTGTGATCCAGATGCATATGGACAGGAACATGTCTGTTACAGGAGGGGAATATGAGCAGTAATGGTAACCGGGCTGCGCTGTATCTCAGGCTGTCGAAAGAAGATAAGGATAAACTAAATAAAGGGGATGACAGCGCCAGTATCCAAAACCAACGTCTTTTACTGACAGATTATGCCTTAGAACACGATTATGAGATTGTAGAGGTATATTCTGACGATGATGAGAGCGGACTTTTTGATACCCGGCCAGATTTTGAACGGATGTTATTGGATGCAAGACTGGGAAAAATGGATATTATTCTTGCAAAGTCACAATCAAGATTTTCTCGTAATATGGAGCATATTGAAAAATATTTACATCATGATTTCATCAATCTTGGAATCCGTTTTATCGGAGTTGTGGACGGGGCAGATACTGCCAATGAAGAAAACAAGAAATCGCGCCAGATCAACGGACTGGTAAATGAGTGGTACTGTGAGGATTTATCTAAGAATATACGAAGCGCGTTCAGGGCAAAAATGAAGGCTGGGCAATTCCTGGGCTCTTCCTGCCCCTATGGATATGTAAAGGATCCAAAAGACCACAATCATTTAATCATAGATGACTATGCGGCTGCTGTGGTCAGAAGGATCTACCGGTTATATCTGCATGGATATGGAAAGGCAAAAATAGGGAAGATTTTATCTGAGGAAGGTATTTTGATCCCAAGCCGATATAAGAGGGAAGTTCTGGGCATTCGTTACCAGAATGCCCACGAGCTGGATACTACCAAAATCTGGTCCTATCAGACGATACATACGATTTTAAATAATGAAGTGTATATAGGAAATATTGTACAGAATAAATACAGTAACCTGTCCTATAAAGAAAAAAGGCACATCCGGCAGCCGGAAGAGAACTGGATAAGGGTTGAAAAGCAGCATGAGCCAATCATAGACACGAATATTTTCAAGGAAGTCCAAAAACGGCAGAAAATTCGTACAAAATCCGTTAACAATGGGGAAAAAGCCTCATTATTCTCTGGTATATTGATCTGTGCGGACTGTAGACATGCAATGGTAAGAACCTATGAGAGAAGAGGAGAGCATAAGTTTAAGGGATATTGCTGCAAAACATATAAAACACAAGGAAAACAGTTTTGTCCGAGTCATTCCATTGATTATGGATCGTTAAAGGAAGCTGTACTGGAAGCAGTCAAGAGAGAAGCAAGGCAATTATTGACACCGGATGATCTTATGGAATTGAATCAGATTGAAGCTGCGGACAGCTTAAAAAAGGACTATGCGTCTCAGATTCAATTGCTTGAAAAAGAAGCAGGGCAACAGTCAAGATATAAAAAGCTGACATATCAGAATTATATGGACGCATTGATTTCAAAAGAAGAATATCTTTCATATGCAAAAGAGTATGAAGACAGGATTTCTGTTTTGCAGGAGAAAATACAGCATTTGAACAGGAAAGTGGAGGAAGAAGCCAAAATGCAGGCAGAATCAGACCAATGGATAACAGAATTTAAAAATCATATCAATCTGGAGGAGCTGACCTATGATGTAGTCCGGGGATTGATTGAGCAGATTGAAGTGAACCAGGATGGCTCGATTAACATTTTCTACAGATTTGGGAAACATTAAATCCGTGTCTGCTATATTTCAATGATACATGTGTGGCAATGTCTGAGTACATATGTGGCACTGAAGAAGAGTTCGTCCAGCAGATGAATGAGCGTGCAAAAGGGCTGGGGATGAAAAATACTCATTTCGTGAACTGCAATGGCCTTGATACAGACGGGCATGTCACAAGCGCACATGATATTGCATTGATGTCCCGGGAGCTGATCACAAAATACCCACAGATTCATGATTACTGTACAATCTGGATGGAAAATATTACTCATACGACAAAGAAGGGCAGTAGTGAATTTGGCCTTACCAACACAAATAAATTGATCCGTCAATATGAATATGCTACCGGATTAAAAACCGGTTCTACAGGTTTGGCAAAATTCTGTGTCTCTGCAACTGCAAAGAAAAATGATATTGAGCTGATTGCAGTGATCATGGCGGCAGAAGATTCAAAGACAAGATTTAAAGATGCAACTGCTCTATTAAACTTTGGTTTCGGAAAGTGCCAGATTTATAGAGATGAAGATCTGCAGCCCTTGGATGAAATTTCTGTAGAGGGGGGCGTTGCAGAATCTGCGGCATGTGAATATGATGGTTCATTTACATGGCTGGATACGACAGGGGCAGATTTATCCGGCATCACAAAAGAATATAAGATAGATCCAGCCGTTTGGGCGCCTGTAAAAAAAGGGGAGAGGGTAGGAGTGGTGTCCTATAGTTTGGACGGGAATGAAATAGGTACAGTTGATATTGTGATAAGTGAAGATGTAGAAAAAGCGGGTTTTTTTGATTATGTAAAAAAAATCGTAAAATATTTCACGCTATAAGATGAAATTGTTTGAAAAAATATGAAAATTTATAAAAATATCGGATAATAAAGCAGATATATCAGAGCGCACTCTTTAATTTACAGAGTGAGCTCTGATATTTAAAATGGAAATAAAATTAAAAAACAGAGCGAAAGGGTTCTTTACTTTGTACAAAAAAGATGGTAGGATATATAAAGGCTTCGATTCAACGACGGTAATTGTATACAATTATACAATTCTATATGCGAATTGGTTATAAGTGATGAGAGGAATCTATATGGAATGTTGGAAGAAAATTGCTGCGTTTTTTGGTACGCTGCTGCTGCTTTTCGGAGAGAGCATGAGAGAATGCCATATGTTCCGAATGACGCATTATTGTTTGAAGGTTTCTGGAAAGTGCGGACAAGACCAGGAATGCAAGATGATTTTTTTGAGTGACCTGCATAATAAGGTTTATGGTGATAAAAATGATATTTTGTTGGAAAGTATACGGAAAGAAGAGCCGGATTTGATTTTGGTCGGGGGAGATATGCTGATTGGGAAAAAGGGCGTTTCACCAAATGCAGCATTGGAATTGGTCAGACAACTTCCTAAGATTGCTCCCGTTTATTATGCTTTGGGGAATCACGAGCAACGGATGAAATTAAAAACAAAAAAATATGGAAATGTGATGTTCCATTATAAAAAAAGGTTGACGGAAGCCGGGGTCCGTTTTCTGGAAAATGACTCTACAGAGGTTTTGTTACATG
The DNA here is from genome assembly GCA_910589385.1 of uncultured Lachnospiraceae bacterium. Lineage (GTDB taxonomy): Bacteria > Bacillota > Clostridia > Lachnospirales > Lachnospiraceae > Schaedlerella. The sequence continues at coordinate 34,299 of CAJUTU010000017.1, read as the reverse complement.
GCATAAAGCTACGTCTGACAGGGCTGGAAATTCCTATGAAGGCTTATGAAAAGTGGAAACGGACTTCCGTTACCAGCTCCCAGGTGAAGGGGTTGGCCGGGCCGGCGGATGAGGCTTGTTATCAGATCTTACTGGCACATAACCCGGCATATGTTCCAGCATACAAAAAGTGGGGAGCAGATTTGGTGCTCTCCGGCCATCTGCATGGGGGCGTAGTCCGGATTCCGGGCTGGCGCGGCGTAGTCACGCCTCAGGCAGCGTTATTTCCGAAATATTCCGGGGAGTTGACGATGACAGGAAGGACAGCAGTCGTGGTTAGCAAAGGCCTGGGAACGCATACGGTGAATTTGCGTCTGTTTAACCCTGCTGAGGTCGTGGCGCTTCATTTAAAATGAATGAGATGGCTCTGACGATAAAGGAGGACATGTATGGGAATACCTGTAAAGCTGGAGGTGTTCGAGGGTCCATTGGATTTGCTTTTGCACTTGATCGATAAAAATAAAATAGATATTTATGATATTCCGATTGTGGAAATTACGAATCAATATATGGATTATATACGGCAGATGCAGAGGGAAGACTTGAACGTGATGAGTGAATTCCTTGTGATGGCGGCAACACTTCTGGATATCAAGTGCCGGATGCTCCTTCCGAAAGAAGTGAATGAAGAGGGAGAGGAAGAGGATCCAAGAAAGGAACTGGTAGAACAACTTTTACAGTACAAGATGTATAAGTACATAGCATATGAACTGAAAGACCGGCAGAACGATGCAGAGATGATGTTGTTCAAAAAGCCTACGATCCCGGTAGAAATTCAAGAATATGAAGAACCTGTAGATTTGGATGTGCTTTTGTCAGGTGTCAGCCTGGCAAAATTAAATGCTGTCTTTTTAGATGTCATGAAACGGCAGGACAATAAGATTGATCCCGTGCGGAGTAAATTTGGTAAGATTGAGAAAGAAGAGGTTCCTTTACCTGTAAAGATGGTTTTTGTGGAAGAATACGCGAAAAAGCATCAAAAATTCAGCTTCCGCCAGCTTCTTTCCGGTCAGAAGGATACGATGCATGTTGTAGTAACATTCCTTGCTATACTAGAGTTGATGAAGACAGGAGTAATCCGGGCGATCCAGGAGAATACATTTGGTGAAATACTGATTGAATCATCCGTATAGAGAATATAGTGGGATTGATGGAACCAGAAGTATTCGTAGAAATTCTTTTTAGCCGTACTATTTATGGAAAGATGAAAGACAGGTGGAATGATCGTGGAAGAGGGAAAGGAACAGTTGGATGCAATGGAGATAAAAAAACTGCAGGGAGCCATCGAGGCGATTCTATTTACTATGGGGGAGTCTGTGGATTTGGGCAGGATTGCGGCTGCAATTGAACATGATGAAGAAACGACCAGAAAGATCATTCACAATATGATGGATTCTTATGATGCAGAGGATAGGGGGATCCGCATTCTAGAACTGGAAGGCTCTTTTCAGATGTGTACGAAAAAAGAGCTGTATGAATATCTTATCCGGGTAGCAAAGCAGCCGAAACGATATGTGCTGACAGATGTCATGCTGGAGACCCTTTCGATTGTCGCGTACAAGCAGCCGGTAACCAGGCTGGAAATCGAAAAAATCCGCGGGGTCAAGTCAGATCATGCGGTGAATAAGCTGGTGGAATATGGCCTGATAGAAGAAGTGGGACGTTTAGATGCGCCGGGGCGGCCGCTGCAGTTTGGGACAACGGAAGAATTTTTCCGCAGGTTCGACCTACAGTCGCTGGATGAATTGCCTACCATAGACCCGGAACAAATTGAGCATTTTAAAGAAGAAGCAGAAGATGAAGCTCAGCTTCAGCTGGACATTTGACAAAGACAAGCGGCAGGCTTTTTTGCGGTGAGGTTCTAAGGAAAGGAACTGGTACATACATATAAAATAAAAGCGTGTGCCATGGAGCCTTGTGCGAAAATGAAGATGGATAAGAAGTGTGGAAAACTATGGAAAAAAGTGGATAACTTAAAAAGACAGTCTCTCTGTACGAATGTGGATAACTTTTGGAAATTGTTTAAGAAATGGGGGTTATGCCTGTTTTTTATTGTGGAAATCTGGGTGAATATGTTGTCGAATGTATATGCGGCAGCAGAGGAAGAGATTCAAGAACCAGAGGGGTTATACGCCCAGTCGGCTGTCTTGATGGATGCAGACAGTGGGCGTATTTTGTTTGCAAAAAACGGACAAGAGGAGAGGGCGATGGCCAGTACCACGAAAATCATGACCTGTATCCTCGCACTGGAAAATGGAAACCTAGATGATACAGTGACGGTCAGCGCCTATGCAGCCTCGCAGCCAGAAGTGCATTTAGGAGTACAGGAGGGAGAGCAGTTTCGGTTACGGGATCTTCTCTATTCCCTTATGCTGGAATCACATAATGACGCTGCAGTTGCGATTGCGGAACATATTGGGCTCAGCGTGGAAGGCTTTGCAGATATGATGAATGAAAAAGCCAGGCAGGCAGGCTGCAGCCAGACTCATTTTGTCACCCCCAATGGATTGGACGGTTCTGACGCGGAAGGTTCCCACCACACAACAGCAGAGGATCTGGCGCGGATCATGAAATATTGTATTATGGATTCTCCACAGCAGAATGCTTTCTTAGAAATTACGCGGACAGAAAACTATTCGTTTACAAATCTGTCTGGCAGCCGTAGTTTTTCCTGCTATAACCATAACGCATTTTTAACGATGATGGACGGGGCGCTTTCTGGAAAGACCGGATTTACCGGGGAAGCCGGTTATTGTTATATAGGGGCGCTGAGGAGAGATGACAGGACTTTTATTGTAAGCCTGCTGGCATGCGGCTGGCCCAATAATAAGGGATATAAATGGGCTGATACAAAAAAACTTATGACTTATGGAATTGAACATTTTCACTATCAAAATATCTTTCAGGAGGTGGATCCAGGAATGATTCCAGTGTTAGATGGAATTCCGGATGGAAACGATCTGAATGGCGGTTCTTCGGTACATACGGTGGTAGATATAAAACCAGGCATGCAGAAACAGGCAGAAGAAGGAGCGTCTGAAGAGTCTGTAGAAAGCCCTGGAAAGAAAATTCTGCTAAGGGATGATGCAGCAGTTGATGTGGAGATAGAAAAAGAAGAAAGCCTTAAAGCTCCTGTGTCTAAGGGGGAGCCGGCAGGAGAAGTGGTATACAGGCTGGGAGATGAAGTGCTGTTTACTCAGCAAATTGTTACGGATGAAGCCGTGGAGATGCGGGATCTCTCATGGTGTGTGGAGAAAATCGGAAATATATTTTTTATGGGAGAATAAAATATATCAATAAAAATGATTAAAAACACCACTAGATTCTTTGTTATATATGTGCTAATATAGAAAAAGACAAAAAAGAACAATAAAATTGATGAAATATAAGGAGATGTCACAATGAAGAACTATGAGAAATATGAGCGCGCCTATTTTATGCCGCCGGTGGAATGCTATGATTGGGTGAAGAGGGACTATATCGATCATCCTCCTGTCTGGTGCAGCGTGGATTTACGCGATGGAAATCAGGCGTTGATCGAGCCTATGAGTCTGGATGAAAAGGTGGAGTTCTTTCAGCTTCTTGTGGATGTAGGATTTAAGGAGATTGAGGTAGGATTTCCCGCGGCTTCGGAGACAGAGTATCAGTTTATGCGTACATTGATCGAGAAGAACATGATTCCTGATGATGTGACGGTACAGGTGCTGACTCAGGCGAGAGAGCATATTATCAAGCGGACTTTCGAGGCTGTGGAGGGGGCGCCCCATGCTATCATCCATGTATATAATTCTACGTCTGTGGCACAGCGTGAGCAGGTGTTTAAAAAAGATAAGGAACAGGTAAAACAGATTGCCATTGACGGAGCAAAGCTTTTGAAAGAACTGGCAGCACAGACGGAAGGGAATTTTACCTTTGAATACAGCCCGGAGAGTTTTTCGGGAACAGAGATGGAGTATGCAATAGAAGTCTGTAATGCGGTGCTGGATGTGTGGCAGCCGACAGCAGACAATAAGGCGATCATCAATCTTCCAGCGACTGTAGAAAATGCATTGCCGCATGTATTTGCCAGCCAGGTGGAATATTTCCATAAATATATGAAGCATCGTGAAAATACGGTCATCAGTCTTCATCCGCACAATGACCGGGGAACAGGTGTCGCGACTGCGGAACTGGGCATTTTGGCAGGCGCAGACAGAATTGAGGGTACGCTGTTTGGGAACGGGGAGCGCACAGGAAATGTGGATGTCCTTGTGTTGGCAATGAACATGTTTTCCCACGGGGTTGACCCTAAGCTTGATTTTTCAAATATGAGCGAGATCAGTGAAGTGTACGAAAGGCTGACCAGAATGAGTGTTTCTCCACGGCAGCCTTATGCAGGGGAATTGGTGTTTACTGCATTCTCCGGCTCCCATCAGGATGCCATTGCAAAAGGTATGGCATGGAGGGAAGAGGGAAGGACTGAAAAATGGAGTGTACCATATCTGCCGATCGACCCAAAAGATGTTGGAAGAAGATACGATTCCGATGTGATCCGCATCAACAGCCAGTCTGGAAAAGGCGGCGTAAATTATATCTTAAAACAGAATTTTGGGATCAGCCTTCCGCAGAAGATGCGTGAAGAGGTCGGTTACCTTGTGAAAGATGTCTCTGACAAGGCGCACAAGGAACTGTCCCCGGACTGGGTATATCAGATTTTTGAGGATCATTATATCAATGCGAAAAGCTTGTTTACGATTGAAGAGTGCCATTTTGAACAGAAGGATGGGATTGTAGCCAGGGCAGCCATCGGACATGGCGGAAGACAGCAGGAGATCACAGGCGTGGGAAATGGCCGTCTGGATGCAGTCAGCAATGCGATTAAGCATTATTTTGATATCAGCTATGAACTGTCGGTCTATGAGGAACATTCATTGACACGCGGATCTTCTTCAAAGGCAGTGGCCTATGTCGGTATTATCTGTAATCAAAAGAAGTATTGGGGTGCTGGGATCGACCCGGATATCATTAGGGCCTCGATAGCAGCACTGGAGGTAGCTGTCAATAAAATCGAGGAGATCCGAAATAAGGAAGAAAGTAAGGATGCACGTCTGCTTCAGATTACGAACTACATTTATGCAAATTATAAAACAGTGACATTGGATGAGCTGTCAGAGGAATTTTTCCTTTCTAAGCCTTATCTGTCTAAGTATATTAAAGAAAAATCCGGTGAGACATTCGGAGATATCTTGAAAAAAGTGCGTATGAAGAAGGCGCGTGCAATGCTGAAAAGCAGTAACGCGACAGTGGAAAGTATTGCAGAGTCGGTGGGATATCAGAACGTGGAGCATTTTAATCGGATCTTTAAGAAGATGTATCATCTGACGCCGGTACAGTTTCGCAATGGCAAGTAAATCGGCATATAAAAAGGGCTGAATTGGAGGGATAATTTTTATCCCTCCAATTCAGCCCATATTTCATACAATTCTTCTAATTCTGCGGTATTTTTGTCTTTTTCATCCACAAGTTCCTGACAACGGACAGAGTTGGAATACACATCTTCATGTGTCATCAGCCCATCAATTTCTTGGTTTCGTTCTTCCAGCAATGTAATCCGTTCTTCGGTTTTCTTTAGTTCGTTTTTGCGCTTTCTTTCCCGCGCCTGTGCCTCTTTTTGCTCCAGCCAGCTTTGCTTGGAGAGGGAGACATTTTCAACAGGCATCTTCAGCTCCTGCCTGTTTTGCCCGATATGGAAGTAAGATCCTTTTGGGATTCCTTTTTTGTCTTTGGAAATAGGATTTTCGTCTAGCGAAGCCGGGACGGTGGTATAGGCGGCAGACAGCTCTTCTTTTTTCTCCAGATAATAATCATAATTCCCAATATAATTGATAAAGGCCTGGCCGGTCAGTTCCAGGATGCGGCTGGCGGTCTGGTTAATAAAATAACGGTCATGGGAGACATAAAGTATGGTTCCTGTATAATCATTTAACGCCTGCTCTAAAATTTCTTTGGATGTGATATCCAGGTGGTTGGTAGGTTCATCCAGAATCAGGAAATTGGCTTCAGAGAGCATCAGCTTTGCAAGGGAAACCCGTCCTTTTTCACCGCCGCTTAAATCGCCGACCAGCTTAAACACATCATCTCCGGTAAATTGAAAGGCGGCCAGTGTATTTCGGATCGTGGTATTGTTCAAGGCTGGGTAATCGTCAGAGATCTCATCGAAAATAGACTTCTGGTCATGAAGTACATGGTGTTCCTGATCATAATATCCGATATGTACCTTTGTGCCAAGTGTGAAGGTGCCTGCATCCGCACCCGTTAATCCATTTAATATTTTTAAAAGAGTAGTCTTGCCTGTTCCATTGCTGCCGATGATCGCCACATGTTCCCCGCGTTTAATCTCAAAAGCGGCATCAGAGAACAGGATGTGTCCGTCAAATTGCTTTGTCAGATGTTCAACTGCAAGGACATCATTTCCGCTGATACAGGAAGGCTCCAATTTAAAGTGGATTTCCTGGACGTCAGGCAGAGGTTTGTCTATCACCTGCATTTTATCCAGCATTTTTTCGCGGCTTTCTGCGCGTTTTATTGATTTTTCGCGGTTAAAGGAACGCAGTTTTTCAATGACAGCCTCCTGATGCCGGATTTCCCGCTGCTGATTCAGATATTCTTTCATCTGTGCGTCACGGATCTGTTTCTTTTTGTCAGCGTATGCTTTATAGTTCCCACTGTACATACGGATACTGCCATGCTCAATTTCGACCACCTTCGTTACGACCCGATTTAAGAAGAACCGGTCATGGGAAACAATGAATACAGCACCCGGATAATTGAGCAGATAGGTTTCCAGCCAGGTGATGGAACCCAGATCCAAGTGGTTGGTAGGCTCGTCTAATAATAGGATATCTGGATTCGTTAGGAGCAGCTTCCCGAGAGAAACACGGGTTTTCTGGCCTCCAGAGAGGGTGTCTGCCTGTTTTTCAAAATCATCATCCTGAAATCCCAGTCCTTTTAAAACTCCGACAATTTCACTTTCGTAGGCATAACCGTTCTTTGCTTCAAATTCGGACATCAGCCGGTTGTAAGTGTCCAGCCGGGCATCCAATGCATCGCCGGAAAGAGAAGGGAGCTCCTGTTCAATGGAACGGATTGTCTGCTCCAACAGGATAAGGTCGGACTTTGCGGTTCTTAATTCTTCATATATTGTGTTACAGCCCGAAAGCTCTTGCTGCTGCGCAAGATAACCGATGGTTTTTCCTTTTGTTAGAATAATATTCCCGCTATCTACAGGCTCTTCGCCTATGATCATTTTCAGGACCGTGGATTTTCCGGCGCCATTGACCCCTACGAAAGCGGCTTTTTCGCGGTCTTCAATATGAAAAGATCCGTCTTTTACAATGCTTCTTTCACCAAATGATTTATTTAAATTATGACATGCCAGTATCATAACTCCTCCTATATTCTGTAGTTCTCCATGGGGTACATGTGTCAGATTATACTGCGCTTCCGTGATGTATGGAAAGCAGTAATCATTATACTACACTCCGGCAGAGTCAGCAAGGATAGTCATAAAAAATTTGACTTTATACAGACAATTTTATATAATAAATTACAGTATAGTTTGGAGGTTGAATTAAAATTGGAAGAGAAAGAGATATCAAAAGCGGTGATCGGCAGGCTGCCAAGATATTACAGATATCTTGGAGAGCTGATAGATGCGGGAGTTGAACGGATCTCTTCAAACGACCTGAGTCAGAGTATGCGCGTGACTGCTTCCCAGATCCGGCAGGATCTGAATAATTTTGGCGGTTTTGGCCAGCAGGGTTATGGGTATAATGTAAAATATCTTCGGACAGAGATCGGGAAGATCCTTGGCTTGAACCAGAACCATAGTATGATCATTATCGGAGCTGGAAGCCTTGGCCATGCGTTAGCGAATTATTCATCGTTTGAAAAGCATGGATTTGTGGTGACAGGCCTGTTTGATGTGAGAACAGAGTTAAAAGACAGTGCAGTACGTAATATACCGATCCGTATGATGGATGAACTGGAAGGCTTCCTTAAAGAGAATGAGATAGAGATTGCTGCTCTTACAATTCCAAAATCTCAGGCGTTGGAAGTGGCAGACAGGCTTGTAAAGTGTGGCATCAAGGCGATCTGGAATTTTACACATACAGACTTGAATCTGCCGGAAGACGTGATCGTCGAAAGTGTCCATCTTTCTGACAGCTTGATGAAACTGTCTTATAATATTACGACATATAAAGAAGAACATGGAAAATAGAGAACTGATGATGGATGGATATTTCTGATATGATGGGGAGGCAAAGGTTCATGCGTGATCTACCGGAAGGGAAATGGATGCAGAAAGCAGATGCCCATACGATCCAGGAGATTGGGATTCCGTCAGTGGTTTTGATGGAACATGCGGCGCAGAAGACTGTAGAAGTGATGGAGCAGGAAGGAATTGACTGCTCCTGTGTTTTGGTTGTGTGCGGTTCTGGAAATAACGGCGGTGACGGGTTTGCGGCAGCAAGACTTTTCGCTTGGGAAGGAAAACGTGTACATGTTGTTTTTGGCGGAAAAGAATCCTCTCTAAGCCCGGAGTGCCGATTACAGAAGCAGATAGTAGAAAATTTAGGGATCCCCGTGTTTTATGACATTCCAGACGAATCGTATACGGTAGTCGTAGACGCTGTGTTTGGGGTGGGGCTGAGCCGTGAGGTCAGCGGAGGCAATGCAGCTTTATTGAAGAAGATGAATGGGCTGTCTTGTACAAAAGTCGCGGTAGATATTCCGTCTGGTATCTGTTCTGCTACAGGGAAAGTCTTAGGATGCGCATTTTGTGCAGATTTAACCGTGGCATTTCAGTGTGAAAAGCTGGGTACTGTATTTTCACCAGGAAGAGAATATGCCGGTAAGGTAAGGGCTGTGGATATAGGGATTGACACTGCTTTTTATCAGGAATGTAAGGAAATCTGCTTTACATTAGAAAAAAAAGACCTGCCTGCGCTTTTACCTGCCAGGAAAGAAAATTCTCATAAAGGCACCTATGGAAAAGTGCTCATGGTTACCGGAAGCAGGGGAATGGCAGGGGCGGCTTACTTGAGCGCCAAAGCCGCCTATATCTGTGGCGCCGGGCTGGTACAGATTTATACGGAGGAATCCAACCGTGCTATTTTACAGCAGCTTTTGCCGGAGGCAGTGATTTCGGTATACGGGCAGTATGATCCGGAACGTTTAAAGACGCTGCTGGAATGGGCGGATGTAGTTTGTATCGGCTGTGGGCTGGGCAGGAATGAGGTCTCTGAAAAATTGTTGGAAGGTACGCTCCAGAATGCCCATGCCCCCTGTGTCATAGATGCTGACGGAATTAATCTGCTGGCCAGACATCTGGAATTGCTGGACAAAACGAGTGCTTCCGTGATACTGACTCCGCATATGCGTGAGATGACCCGGCTGCTTGGGTGCAGTATGGAAGAATTACAGGAACATCGTTTTGAACGTTTAATGGAATTTTCAGACCGATATCCGGCTGTCTGTGCACTGAAAGATGCCCGTACCATTGTGGCGCAGAGAGGAAAACGTACGTTTGTGAATACAGCAGGGAACCAGGCCATGGCAAAGGCCGGCTCCGGGGATGTACTGGCCGGAGTAGCTGCCGGATTGCTGGCTGGAGGTAAAGATCCTTATGACAGTACTGTATTAGGAGTGTATCTGCATGCCTGCGGAGGGGACGCGGCACGGCAGAAGTACGGGAGTTATAGTGTGCTGGCACAAGATTTGATAGAAGGGATTCAAGCCTGCCTGAAAGAAGCAGAGGAACAGAATCCCAGTTAGTGGAGGGATTTGAGGAAGTGGGACACCATAACCGGGCATATGCAAAAATAGATTTAGGTGCGATTGCATATAATATGGAACAGATGAAGAGACGGATAGGCGATGAAGCTCAGATGATCGCTGTGATCAAGACAGACGGCTATGGGCATGGGGCAGTCCCTATCGCAGAGTTATTTGAAAATACAGATTATGTATGGGGATATGCTGTGGCCGCCTTAGAAGAAGCAGTCTTACTTCGGGAAGCACAGATAAAGAAGCCTATTTTGGTGCTTGGCTGTGTTTTTCCGGATCAGTATGAAGAGATGGTCTCTTATGAGATCCGTGCTGCGGTCTATACAAAAGAGATGGCAGCGGGCATGGCAGAAGCAGCAAAAAAGAAAAACAAGACTGCATATTTCCACATAAAAATAGACACTGGTATGGGAAGGATTGGTTTTCCGGTTTCCGATGAAAGTGCGGATGTGATTGCTGAGATTGGGAAACTTCCGGGCGGAAAAATAGAGGGGATGTTTACCCATTTTGCGAAAGCGGATGAGACAGATAAATCCTTTACATGGAAACAGCACGAACGGTTTGTGTGGATGGAGAGGGCTTTAAAGGAAAGGAAGGTTGAAATTCCTCATTTAAGCTGTGACAACAGTGCGGGAATCATTGATTTACCAGAAATGAAACACACCCTGGTACGTGCTGGTATCGCTCTGTACGGTCTGTATCCGTCCAAAGAGGTAGAACAAAGTGCAGTACATCTGCGTCCGGCGCTGGAATTGATCAGCCATGTCTCTTATGTAAAGGAAGTGGAACCAGGTACACAAATCAGCTATGGAGGTACGTTTACTGCACCGAAGAAAATGAAAGTGGCCACGATTCCGGTAGGGTATGGGGATGGATATCCAAGGACGCTTTCCAATAAAGGAGAGATTTTGATCCATGGGAAGCGTGCCAGGATCCTTGGGCGGGTCTGCATGGATCAGTTCATGGTGGATGTGACGGACATTCCGGATGTGCATTTTATGGATCAGGCCACGCTCATAGGCTTCGATGGGGATGAAAGGATCTCTGTTGAGGAACTCAGTACTTTAAGCGGACGTTTCCACTATGAATTTGTCTGCTGCCTGGGAAAACGGATTCCCAGGATTTATATCCGATGAGCTTTGTATATTTCCGAAAAACGTGGGAATACTGTAAGTACCATTCGATGTCAAAACTGAGAAATGGAAAAGAGGTAAAATCGGAGAGTGAGAAATTTTGACGATCAAACGTGGAGATATTTATTATGCAGATTTAAGTCCAGTCGTAGGTTCTGAACAGGGCGGTATCCGTCCGGTCCTGATCATTCAAAACGACGTCGGCAACCGGCACAGTCCGACAGTAATCTGTGCCGCAGTCACATCACGGATGAATAAGGCAAAACTACCCACACACATTGAGATCAGCGCGCAAAAATACCATATTATAAAAAATTCAGTGATTCTATTAGAACAGATCCGCACCATTGATAAACAGCGCCTGCGTGAATTTGTCTGCCATGTGGACAGCAGGATGATGGGCAAAGTAAATGAAGCAATTCGGATCAGCCTGGAGCTGAATACATAAGCCGAAATGCTTTACAGATAGAAAAAAGAGTGGTAAACTAAAGCGAGTACGTATTAGGAGAAAGAGGAGAAGGAAAAGATGTCAGGACATTCAAAATTCGCAAATATTAAGCATAAAAAAGAAAAAAACGATGCTGCAAAGGGAAAGATTTTCACAAAGATCGGACGTGAGCTTGCGGTGGCAGTAAAGGAAGGCGGCGGTCCGGATCCTGCCAATAACAGCAGGCTCCGTGATGTGATCGCTAAGGCAAAATCAAATAATATGCCCAATGATACGATAGAACGGAATATCAAAAAGGCAGCAGGCGAAGGCTCTGCGGATAATTATGAACATATTACATATGAAGGGTACGGCCCCAATGGTACGGCAATTATTGTAAAGACATTGACGGATAATAAAAACCGCACGGCCTCTAATGTAAGAAATGCATTTACAAAGGGAAGCGGCAATGTGGGCACACCTGGATGCGTGTCGTTTATGTTTGACGAAAAAGGACAGATTTTTGTGGCGCGGGAAGAGTGTGAGATGGATGCCGATGAGCTGATGATGCTGGCACTGGATGCAGGAGCCGAAGATTTTTCAGAGGATGAGGAAAGCTTTGAAATCCTGACTGCACCTGCTGATTTCAGCGAGGTCCGCTTAAAACTGGAAGAAGCAGGCATTCCGATGGCTGAGGCAGAAGTGACCATGATTCCGCAGACTTATGTGGATCTGACCAGTGAGGAAGATATTAAAAATATTCAAAAGACATTGGATCTTTTGGAAGAAGATGATGACGTGCAGGATGTATATCACAACTGGAATGAAGAATAAGAATTGGATACGCTGTGGAAAGATCTGTTTTGTTCCATAGACAGGAGGAGAGGAATATGAGCGATTTTAGAATCGAGACAAAATGTATTCAGTCGGGATATGAGCCGGGGAATGGAGAGCCGCGTGTCCTGCCGATTTATCAGAGCACGACTTATCGGTATACCAGCAGCGAACAGATGGGAAGACTGTTTGATCTGGAAGAATCCGGATATTTTTATACCAGACTGCAGAATCCGACCAATGATGCCGTAGCTGCAAAAATTTGTGATCTGGAGGGCGGTGTAGCTGCTATGCTGACGTCTTCCGGGCAGGCTGCAAGCTTTTATTCTATCATGAATATTGCAGGAGCAGGGGATCATATCGTTTGTTCTTCTGCACTTTATGGCGGTACATATAATTTGTATGCACATACGATCAAAAAAATGGGAGTCGATGCAACGTTTGTAGATCCGGATTGTACATCGGAAGAGTTAGACGCGGCGTTTCAGGATAACACAAAGGCGGTTTTTGGGGAGACGATTGCCAATCCGGCTTTGACTGTGCTGGATTTGGAGAAGTTCGCAAAAGCCGCACATGCACACGGTGTCCCGTTTATTGTGGATAATACATTTGCGACTCCGATCAACTGCCGTCCGATTGAATGGGGGGCTGATATTGTCATTCATTCCACTACGAAATATATGGATGGTCATGCTGCCTGTGTAGGCGGCGCAATCGTGGACAGCGGCAATTTTGACTGGGAAGCATATGGGGAAAAGTTTAAAGGGCTGACAACTCCGGACGAAACGTATCATGGAATCGTATATACGCAGAAATTTGGTAAGAAAGCATACATTACGAAGGCGACCGCACAGTTGATGCGTGATTTGGGTTCTATTCAGTCTCCGCAGAATGCTTTTTTATTAAATATCGGGCTGGAGACGCTGCATCTTAGGATGGCACGCCACTGTGAAAATGCACTTGCAGCTGCAAAATATCTGAAGAACCACGAGAAAGTGGCATGGGTGTCATATCCATCTCTTCCGGGGGATAAGTATTATGAGCGTGCGCAGAAATATCTGCAGGGCGGAAGCTGTGGTGTGCTTACATTCGGATTGAAGGGCGGGCGGTCTGCAGCTGTAGAAATGATGGATAAACTGAAGATGGTTGCAATCGTGACGCATGTTGCGGATGCACGGAGCTGCGTGCTGCACCCTGCAAGCCATACGCATCGGCAGATGAATGAAAAGGAACTGTTAGAAGCAGGGGTTCAGCCGGATTTGATTCGTTTTAGTGTGGGAATTGAGAATATAGAAGATATTATTGCAGATATAGAACAGGCAATGCTTTAACTGAAATGGTATGGATGTATACAATTTATGTCCATACCATTTTTGTTCTTTCTTTTTTAATCCGTGTCAGTCTAATCTGTGAGATGTAAAGTATATACTCTTGTAATCTCTTTGTAATAAAATCTGCAATGGAGATTACGAGAGTGCATATAAGTAAGAAAATGGTTGCATCTGATTCGGCAGGAGTGGAATAAGAAACAAAAAAATTCCGTATATTTCCTTTGTTTTATTCACATACTATTGTTTAGAAAAAAGCAGGAAGGTTGTGAGATGATGGAACAGAGAAGAGACACGGAGCAGACACCAGAAAAAAAGGAAGAAAAACGAGAGGAAATTAAAGAAACCGGAACTTTGGAATTGAACCGGAATTCGGGACGCCACCGGATACAGCTAATGACAATTATCGGCGAGATCGAGGGGCATGAGGCGGTGTCTGGCAACACGAAAGCTACAAAATATGAACATCTGCTTCCCAGGCTTGCTGAAGCGGAGGACAGTGAGGATGTGGAGGGCGTGTTGATCCTTCTCAATACACTTGGAGGAGACGTAGAAGCCGGGCTTGCGATTGCAGAGATGATTGCATCTTTGAGCAAGCCTACAGTTTCTCTTGTGCTGGGAGGAAGCCATTCCATCGGCGGACCTTTGGCGGTATCGGCAGACTATTCTTTTATTGTACCAAGCGGCACGATGATCATACATCCAGTGCGTTCCAGCGGTATGTTTATCGGGGTATACCAGAGTTACCGGAATATGGAGCGGACCCAGGACCGGATTACGAATTTTATTGCTGAGCATTCAAAGATCAGCCAGAAAAGGCTTGAGGAATTAATGCTTGACCCTACGCAGTTAGTTAAGGATGTAGGTACGATGCTGGAAGGAGAGGATGCAGTCCGGGAAGGCCTGATTGATGAAGTGGGAGGAATCAGCCAGGCAATGCAAAAGCTCCATGAGATGATTGAAGAGCGCCGTGAAGTGGGAGACTGTGACTGACAAATCCCCGCTCATTTTGGGAAGAAAAATGAAAATAAATTTTTTTGATGACAGTTTTCCACAAAAATGCTATACTATTTTCTACTACGTTTAAATGCCAAGGGGGAAGTATAATGGCTGCAAAGTCAACCAAGAAGAAAAGAAATACAAAAGAGGAGGCAAAAAAGGCACAGGAGAGTCCGGCTCTGCAGCAGGAGATTATCATTTTATGTGTACTGGCAGTCAGTATTTTGATGCTGATCAGTAATTTTGGGCTTGGCGGCCTTGCAGGGGAAGTCTGCTCGGCCGTGCTGTTCGGGATTTTTGGGTGGATGGCGTACCTGATTCCTGTTTTGGTTTTTGGGGCAGCTGCCTTTCTGATCTCGAACAGGGGGAATACCCATGCCTACATAAAAATAGCAGCACTGCTCTGCCTGATCATCGTGCTTTGTGCTTTATTGGAGCTGGCAATGAATCCATATACTCCGGGAACCGGTCTTTTGACTTATTATAAACAGGCAAGTATCCATAAGAATGCCGGCGGGTTTCTTGGAGGCTGCCTGGTTATGGTACTTTGTCCCACGATCGGTGTTGTGGGAAGTTATGTAGTGCTGATCGTATTAGGGATTATCTGTACCATTTTAATTACAGAGAAATCCTTGTTAAAGCCATTGGGAAAAGGCAGCAAAAGGATGTATGAAGGGGCAAAACAGCGTCATGAGACTTCTGTTATCCGCAGACAGGAACGAGGACAGCAGCCGGAATCAGGCATGTCTCGTAAGAAGCGGAAATCAAAGGGATTACAGGGCCAAAAAGTATCGGGAGTTTCTTTTGCTACCACATTGACAGAGGGCAGAAAGTCACCTGAGGTACACGAATTGACTGTAGAACCCTCATTCCAGGAAGAGCCCGGAATAGCAGAAAGCGGCATGCCGGAAGTGGTATCCGCAGCAGAGGAAGCGTTAGATGTCCGTCCGGCGCAGTCTTCATTTGAAGAACTTGTCATCAACCGGCCCGAACCAGCGCAGGAGGAAGATGTGCAAGAGGAAACATGGACAAAGATGGGCGGGATTCCAGAGGAAAAGGCCAAGGATCAGGGGAAAAAAGAAGAAACCATACAAGAAATACCAGGCAAGAAGAAAAAAACAGCAAAGAATAGTGAACAGGAACTGGAAGCAGAAACGGCTGCCGTGGAAGAGAGTATCCAGAATCAGGAGGCAGCGCCCCAGAAAAAAGAATATACGATACCGCCTTTGGAGTTTTTGAAAAAAGGCAAGAAGTCTGGAGGGGATTCGGATGAGCAGCTTCGCGCCACAGCGCGGAAGCTGGAACAGACTTTACAGAATTTTGGTGTGAAAGTACATGTGACAAATGCAAGCTGCGGCCCTTCTGTTACCCGATATGAATTACAGCCAGAGCAGGGGGTAAAGGTCAGTAAGATTGTCGGATTATCCGATGATATCAAGCTGAATCTGGCAGTTACGGATCTACGGATTGAAGCGCCGATTCCAGGAAAGGCCGCTGTAGGGATTGAAGTGCCAAACAGTGAGAATACGGCGGTGATGCTCCGTGATCTGCTGGAGTCTAATGAATTTAAGCAGAGCAAGTCAAAGATTACGGTTGCGGTGGGAAAGGATATCGCAGGTAAGACTGTTGTGGCGGATATCGCCAAGATGCCTCATATCCTTGTTGCAGGCTCTACTGGTTCTGGAAAGTCTGTGTGTATCAATACGATGATCATGAGCATCATTTATAAGGCGGATCCAGAAGACGTGAAGCTCATCATGGTAGACCCAAAGGTGGTGGAATTAAGTGTCTATAACGGGATTCCACATCTGCTGATCCCGGTGGTTACAGATCCGAAAAAGGCGGCAGGGGCATTGAACTGGGCTGTTGCGGAAATGATGAAGCGGTATGACTTATTTGCAAAATATAACGTCAGGGACATAAAAGGATTTAATGAAAAAGCAGAGCAGTTGGCTGATGAGGACGAATCATTGAAAAAGATGCCGCAGATCGTCATTATTGTGGACGAGCTGGCGGATTTGATGATGGTAGCGCCCAAAGATGTAGAGGGAGCAATCTGCCGTCTTGCACAGCTTGCAAGAGCAGCCGGACTTCATTTGATTCTGGCGACCCAACGGCCGTCTGTGAATGTTATTACCGGACTGATCAAAGCAAACATGCCGTCTAGAATTGCATTTGCCGTATCCTCAGGGGTAGACTCCCGGACGATCATTGACATGTCTGGAGCGGAGAAGCTTCTTGGCAAAGGGGATATGCTGTTCTATCCTACAGGAGTCCCGAAGCCGATGCGTGTGCAGGGTTCCTTTGTGTCAGATAAAGAAGTACAGAAGGTTGTGGAATACCTGATAGAAAATAACGGAAATGCGGATTACAGCAATGAGTTGGAAGAGCATATGAATGCGGACATCGGAAGCGAAGGAATCCCGGTTTCAGGAGCAGAGGCAGAGAGCGGCAATAACAGAGACCAATATTTTGCAGATGCCGGACATCTTATCATTGACAAAGAGAAAGCCTCTATCGGGATGCTGCAGAGGATGTTCAAAATTGGGTTCAACCGGGCAGCCCGGGTCATGGACCAGCTTGCGGAGGCCGGCGTGGTGGGACCGGAAGAAGGGACAAAGCCGCGGAAGGTTTTAATGACGGCAGAAGAATTTGAAGAATATTTACAGGAAAACGGGTGATGTAATGCAACTTAATCTGCTTTGCAGATTGGTAATAAAAACCAGGAGGGATTACAGATGAAGACAGATATTCAGATTGCACAGGAAGCACAGATGCTGCCAATTACAGAGGTTGCAAAGAGAGCAGGGATACCAGAAGATGACCTGGAGCTGTATGGAAAGTATAAGGCAAAGCTTTCCGATGGTTTCTGGGACAAGATTAAGGACAATAAGGACGGAAAGCTGGTTCTTGTAACTGCGATCAACCCTACTCCGGCTGGAGAAGGAAAAACGACAACTACAGTCGGGCTTGGACAGGCCATGGCAAAATTAGGCCGAAAGTCAATCATTGCATTGCGTGAACCCTCTCTGGGACCTTGTTTTGGAATCAAGGGCGGGGCGGCAGGGGGCGGCTATGCCCAGGTTGTACCTATGGAAGACTTGAACCTGCATTTTACCGGAGATTTCCATGCCATTACATCCGCCAACAATCTTTTGGCGGCAATGCTGGACAATCATATCCAGCAGGGGAATGCACTGCAGATCGATCCCAGACAGGTTGTCTGGAAACGGTGTCTGGATATGAATGACAGGGCGCTTCGGAATATTGTGGTCGGTTTAGGCAGTAAGATGGATGGGATGGTCCGTGAGGATCATTTTGTCATTACAGTTGCCTCAGAAATCATGGCAATCCTCTGCCTTGCAGATGACTTAAAGGATTTGAAAGAAAGACTGGGGCGGATCATTGTGGCATATAATTTTGCCGGAGAGCCAGTTACGGCAGAAGATCTGCATGCAACAGGCGCAATGGCGGCATTGCTCAAAGATGCGATCAAACCAAACCTGATCCAGACCCTGGAACATACTCCGGCGTTGGTACATGGCGGTCCGTTTGCTAATATTGCCCATGGATGCAACAGTGTGCGGGCAACAAAGATGGCTTTGAAAATGAGCGATATTACGATAACAGAAGCCGGATTTGGGGCAGACTTAGGTGCTGAAAAATTTCTGGATATCAAATGCCGGAAAGCGGGCTTGAAACCAGATGCCGTCGTTTTAGTTGCAACAGTACGTGCCTTAAAGTATAATGGCGGAGTTGCGAAGGCGGATTTAGGCAAGGAAAATCTGGATGCTTTGAAAAAGGGAATTGTAAATCTGGAGAAGCATATTGAGAATATACAAAAATATGGAGTGCCTGTAGTTGTCACATTGAATGCCTTTGTAACAGATACAGAAGCAGAAAACCAGTTTATCCGTCAGTTCTGCGAAGAAAAAGGCTGTGAGTTTGCTCTTTCCGAAGTTTGGGAAAAAGGCGGAGAAGGCGGGACTGCCCTGGCAGAAAAAGTTTTGGAGACCTTAGAAAACAAAGAAAGCCATTTTCATCCTTTGTATGAAGACAGTCTGTCCTTGAAAGAAAAAATCGAGACTGTCTCACGTGAGATTTATGGAGCAAGGGGGGTCATCTATGAACCCGCTGCCGAAAAGCAGCTTGCTAAGATTGAGTCATTAGGTTTTAAAGATTTCCCGGTATGTATGGCTAAGAATCAGTATTCTCTTTCTGATGATGCAAAGAAGCTGGGACGTCCGGAGAATTTTGATATCCATATCCGTGAGGCTTATGTAAGTGCGGGTGCCGGTTTTGTGGTCGCACTGACCGGAGCGATCATGACCATGCCAGGCCTGCCAAAGGCTCCTGCCGCAGACAATATTGACGTATCGGATGACGGAAAGATTACAGGCCTGTTTTAAAAGGAGAAATTTATGGCACAGTTGATTGATGGAAAGCGGATTTCCAAGGAGATAAAAGATGAGTTAAAAGCAGAAGTGGATGCGCTCAAAGGCAGAGGGATACAGATCTGTCTCGCTGTGGTACAGGTGGGACAGGATCCGGCATCCTGTGTATATGTAAATAACAAAAAGAAAGCGTGTGCTTATATTGGAATTGAATCTGAGTCTTATGAGCTTCCAGATGAGGTTTCAGAAGAGGAACTGCTTGCCCTGGTGGACAGGCTGAATCATTCAGAGCATGTGAATGGGATACTGGTACAGCTTCCGTTACCGGCTCATATTGATGAGGATAAAATCATCCGGGCAATCTCCCCGGATAAGGATGTGGATGGATTTCATCCGGTGAGTGTGGGAAGACTCTGGATAGGGGAGCCAGGTTTTCTTTCCTGCACACCGGCCGGGATCATCCAGCTGTTAAAGCGTTCTGGTATTTCCATGGATGGGAAAGAATGTGTGGTTGTCGGAAGGAGCAATATTGTAGGGAAACCGATGGCGGCATTGCTCCTTCGGGAACATGCGACGGTCACAATGGCTCATTCCCACACAAAGAATCTGTGGGAAATTACAAAGCGTGCAGATATTTTGATCGTTGCAATCGGAAAACGGCAGTTTATTGATGCCGGATATGTAAAAGAGGGAGCAGTTGTTATTGACGTGGGGATGCATCGTGATGATAACAACAAGCTATGCGGAGATATTGTATTTGACGAGATTTTTGAGAAAGCCTCCGCGGTCACCCCGGTTCCTGGAGGAGTGGGACCGATGACCATAGCCATGCTGATGAATAATTGTGTGGAGGCAGTGCGTAAATAAGGGGGAGCACAAGATGAGATGTACAAATTGTGGTGCTGAGATTCCAGAAGGGCAGTGGGTTTGCCCGAATTGTTTTGCAAAAGTGCAGATTGTCCCAGACTACAATCCTCTGGACGATGTCCTTGCTCGGGAAGTGAAGGGCTCTGTGGAGCATGCCACCCGTCCGATTGCTTCTCAGGATGTGAGACGGTATAACAGTTGGGGAGCGCGGGAAAATGATTATGCCACACGTGTGTTGAACCAAGGGGAGCGTGGAAGTTCGACACGAGTGCTGAGCCAGGGAGAAATGAGCAGGATCCGTTCACAATATAACCGCCCAGTGAGAAGAAATGCAGAAAACAATAGACAGCCCTATCGTGAAAACGAATATGCCCGTCAGGAAAGTGGGTATGCCAGCAGGACTTCTGGAAATATTCGTCCGAACAGTATGCATGTTCGCAGGGATGCGAATGCCCGCAGGGAATATATCCGTCAGGAATCCGAGAAGTTCCGTCAAAATGCAGGATATACCTACAGGGAACCCGGAAATTTCCATCAGGAAAGCGGGTATCCCATCAGGACTTCTGGAGATTTCCGCCAGAATACAGGCTATGCTTCGCAGAATGAAGAAGATATGGGCCGCAGAACCGATGGTATGCGCCAAAATACTGGGAATGTACAAAGAACAGCCGGAAATTTCCGGCAGAACCCCAATAACCCGAATAACCGAAGAGGGGATGCAAGGGATAACCAGCAGAACACAGATGGGAGACGCCCACAGCAGGCCATGAGAAAAAAGCGTGCATCAAAAAAGCGGATGCAGAAGATGATGAGTGTCTTTTGTATCATCCTGGCTGTGTGCGCAGTTCTTGGGTTTGTTTTTTATCAGATTTCATATGCAGGCGTGGTTGGAAAAGGACATCGTGCTTTACAGTCCGGGGAATACAGCTCAGCGGAACGATATTTTAACCGTGCCCTTGAAAAAGATGTGAAAAAGGCAGGTGCATACACCGGATTGTCGAAGGTGTATATCCAGCAGAAAAATCTGGAGAAAGCAGAGGAAGTTTTTATCACTGCGATTGATTCTCAGCCGGAAAATGCAGATCTTTATGCTGCTGCAATCCAATTCTATGTTGATACAGAACAATTGGAAAAAATTTCTCCATTGCTGGACGGATGCGACAGTTCTGTGCTTTCCAGGGTAGAAGAGTATGTATCTGAGGCACCGGCATTCAGTCTGGATGAAGGAACCTATCCAGAAGTACAGGAGATTGCTCTTTCATCGGATGGAGAAATACGTTATACGGAGGATGAAAGTACTCCAACTTCTTCCAGCACACTATATAAGGAACCTATCCTTGTAGATGAAGGAAAAACAGTGATAAAAGCAGTCAGCATTAATAAAAAAGGGATTCCAAGCCTTGTGGCAACCAGGACATATACGGTCGAGCTGCCAATAGCAGATGCTCCTGCAGTGACTCCATCCACCGGGAGATATAGTACACCTACTCAGATTACCATTCAGGTACCGGAAGGATATACAGCGTATTATACGACAGATGGGAGCACACCATCTGCAGCGTCAACGTTATATGCGGGGCCTTTGGATATGCCGGAAGGGTCTATGATTTTTTCCGCAGTGCTGATTAGTGAATCTGGCAAAATGACCTCAGTTACAAAACGGAATTATGTACTGCAATATGAATGAAATAGCAGAGCCATTGTACTTATGGCAGTACAATGGCTTATCTTACATTTTTCAGATATTTACTTGTATCAAAAGTGTAACGGTGCTATAATATAACCGTTAAAAAAAAGACATACATAAGGAGATGTACAACATGAGCAGATTTACATTACCAAGAGACGTTTACCACGGAAAAGGATGTTTGGAAGAGCTGAAGAACCTGAAAGGAAAAAAAGCTATTCTTGTTGTTGGCGGTGGTTCCATGAAGCGCCAGGGCTTTCTGGATAAAGCAGTGGGTTACCTGAAGGAAGCAGGAATGGAAGTAGAGTTATTTGAAGGCGTTGAGCCGGATCCATCTGTTGAGACTGTGAAAAAGGGAGCAGAAGCAATGCGCGCTTTCGAGCCTGACTGGATCGTATCCATGGGCGGCGGTTCTCCGATCGATGCAGCGAAAGCAATGTGGGCATTCTATGAATATCCGGATGTGACCTTTGAAGATCTTTGCATTCCATTTAATTTCCCGGAATTAAGACAGAAAGCGAAATTCTGCGCAATTCCTTCTACATCTGGAACGGCTACTGAAGTAACTGCATTTTCAGTTATTACTGATTACAGCACAGGCGTGAAGTATCCTTTGGCTGATTTCAATATCACACCGGATGTAGCAATTGTTGATCCGGATCTGGTAAGCGGACTTCCGGTAAAGCAAGTTGCATATACGGGTATGGATGCTCTGACACATGCCATTGAAGCATATGTTTCTACTTTGAACGGACCATTTACAGATCCTTTGGCACTACAGGCAATTGAGATGGTCCTGGATTACCTTCCGGCTTCCTATCATTGCAATATGGATGCAAGGGAACAGATGCATTATGCGCAGTGCCTTGCAGGAATGGCATTCTCCAATGCGCTTCTTGGAATCGTACATTCCATGGCACATAAGACAGGAGCAGCATTCTCTACAGGACATATCCCACATGGATGTGCAAACGCAATCTATCTGCCGTATGTGATCAAATATAATGCAAAAGAAGCAACAGCTGCAAGCCGTTATGCGGAGATTGCACGTCGGATGGGACTTCCAGGGGCATCAGAGAAAGCATTGGTCAACAGCCTGTGTGCAAAAATTGATGAATTTAATGTAGAATTGAATATTCCAAATACATTGAAAGATTTTGGAATCAATGAAGATGAATTCAAAGAAAAAGTTGCAAAAATTGCCGAACTGGCAGTAGGCGATGCTTGTACAGGATCTAATCCACGTGCAATCGATCCGTCAGCCATGGAAAAATTATTGACATGTACATATTATGGGACAGAGGTTGATTTCTAATCTTTTGATATGTAGATGATACAAGAGGAGCTGCTGACAGTTTTTCTTTATATGATGGTATTAAAAAAGGGCAGACGCTTTATTGGTGTCTGCCCCTGTTGTCATAAATGACGAATGGCTTTGGAATAATTTGTTTGAAATGTATGAATTTTTTATCATTTATGTAGAAAAGAATACTTGTCAACAGGTGGGTTATGTCGTATGATATGTTATGGCAGAATAGAAGCGTCTCCCCATGTAGGAGGTAGGTACGTGGAGGGGCGTAGTTTTACATAGTCTGGGCGTATACAATTATTTACAAGGAGGAAGAACATGTATAAGATTTTAAAGGCAGAGAAACTGGCTGATAAAATTATACTGATGGATGTGCTTGCACCGCGTGTCGCAAAGCACTGTCAGCCAGGACAGTTTGTGATCGTAAAGATGGACGATAAGGGGGAGAGGATTCCGCTTACAATCTGTGATTATGACCGTGAAGCAGGAACTATTACAATCGTATTCCAGGAGGTTGGCGCATCAACCACAAAGATGGCTGGCCTAAAAGAGGGAGACGGTTTCCGTGATTTTGTGGGTCCGCTGGGATGTGCATCTGAATTTGTAAATGAGGATATGGAAGAGCTGAAGAAGAAAAAGATGCTTTTTGTGGCAGGAGGCGTAGGGGCGGCTCCTGTGTATCCACAGGTAAAATGGCTGCATGAGCACGGAATTGACGCAGATGTGATCCTTGGTGCGAAAACAAAGGATATGGTCATCCTTGAAAAAGAATTGGAAGCAGTTGCAGGGAGTCTTTATGTGACTACAGACGACGGTTCTTACGGACGTTCTGGTATGGTTACGACTGTCATTGAGGATTTGGTCCAGAAGGAAGGAAAGCAGTATGATGTCTGCGTAGCTATCGGACCGATGATCATGATGAAGTTTGTCTGTCTGCTGACAAAGAAGCTGGAGCTTCCGACCATTGTCAGCATGAACCCGATCATGGTAGACGGAACTGGGATGTGTGGTGCATGCCGTCTGCAGGTTGGAGATGAGATTAAGTTTGCATGCGTAGACGGCCCAGAGTTTGACGGACATCTGGTAGACTTTGACCAGGCAATGAAGAGAAGCCAGATGTATAAGACAGAAGAAGGCCGTGCAATGCTGAAATTGACAGAAGGCGACACACATCACGGCGGATGTGGAAATTGCGGAGGTGACAACTAATGGCAGATGTATTAAAGAAAGTGCCTGTCAGAGAACAGGAACCAAAGGTGCGTGCTACGAACTTTGATGAGGTTTGTTTAGGATATAATCAGGAAGAAGCAATGGAAGAGGCTTCCCGGTGCATCAACTGTAAGAATGCAAAATGTATCAGCGGATGTCCGGTAGCGATTGATATCCCTGGATTTATCAAGGAAGTAAAAGAGGGAAATATCGAAGAGGCATACAAGGTGATCGGAAAATCTTCTGCATTGCCGGCGATCTGTGGACGAGTATGTCCGCAGGAATCACAGTGTGAAGGAAAGTGTATCCGTGGGCTTAAAGGTGAACCGGTATCTATTGGCAAGCTGGAAAGGTTCGTTGCGGATTATGCACTGGAGCATGATATCAATCCGGAAGGGCCTGAGACGACAAACGGCCACAAGGTTGCTGTGATCGGTTCCGGCCCGTCCGGTTTGACCTGCGCAGGGGATCTGGCAAAGATGGGATATGAGGTGACTGTTTTTGAAGCCTTGCATGAGCTGGGCGGCGTACTTGTATACGGCATCCCTGAATTCCGTCTTCCAAAGCAGAAGGTGGTTGCAAAGGAAATCGAAAAAGTAAAAGAATTGGGCGTGAAGTTTGAGACGAATGTGGTGATCGGAAAGTCTACCACCATTGATCAGTTGATCGAGGAAGAAGGCTTTGAGGCTGTATTTATCGGTTCAGGCGCAGGTCTTCCGATGTTTATGGGAATTCCGGGGGAGAATGCCAACGGAGTCTTCTCTGCAAATGAATACCTGACCAGAAGCAACCTGATGAAAGCCTTTGATGATTCTTATGATACCCCGATTGTAGGCGGTAAGAAGGTTGCTGTTGTGGGCGGCGGAAACGTGGCTATGGATGCAGCAAGAACTGCGCTGCGCCTCGGAGCAGAGGTACATATCGTCTACAGAAGAAGTGAGGCCGAACTGCCTGCCAGAGTTGAAGAGGTCCATCATGC
Source organism: uncultured Lachnospiraceae bacterium (assembly GCA_910589385.1). GTDB lineage: Bacteria > Bacillota > Clostridia > Lachnospirales > Lachnospiraceae > Schaedlerella. Next base: position 9,266 of record CAJUTU010000017.1, on the reverse strand, counting down.
GAAAGAAGAAGGCGTTATTTTCGATCTGCTGACCAATCCGAAGGAAATTTTTGTCGATGAGAATGGAAATGTAAAAGGTATGCGGGTAATCAAGATGGAACTTGGCGAGCCGGATGCGTCAGGAAGAAGACGTCCGGTTGAGGTTCCGGGTTCTGAGTATGATATTGAAGTAGATACGGTGATCATGTCACTGGGTACTTCTCCGAATCCGCTGATTTCCTCCACCACAAAAGGACTGGATACAAACAGATGGAAATGCATCGTTGCAGACGAGGAGTTCGGCAAGACATCCAAAGAGGGCGTTTATGCCGGCGGTGATGCCGTGACAGGCGCAGCGACTGTGATCCTGGCTATGGGTGCAGGAAAAGCAGGGGCTCGCGGAATCGATGAATATTTGAAAGAAAAATAGGCATATTGTATATTTGGTCAGACCTGTTCTTTCATAGGGCAGGTCTGATCGTATCATATGAGGGTTATTTACATTTGCCCTATATTCAATAGTGGATAGGACTTCTGCCTGCCGTATAGAGGGTTAAATGAGATTGGGAGATGAGACGAATGGATTCAAGAATCCGAAAACAACAAGCAGATAAAGCATTGTATGAATAGGGCTGTTTTCGTATTTGCAGAAGATCGGTGAGCCACATATTATTGGCAGTTATAAGATGGATATGATGGCATGGAATGACCTGGATATAGATATTCTGAATACCAAAATGGATGTTTCTAAGCTGTATCAACTAACCGGTTATATCATCCATACATTTCATCCTTTTTGGTATGAGGCGAAAGAAGAGGTAAATGATGAAGGGAAGACTGTCTGGTTTCATGGCTTTGAAGCTATCATTGACGGAGAAAAATGGAATTTTGATCTGTGGTTTTTTGACCAGGAAGCAATTGATAAAGCAGAGAATTGCTGTAACAGAATCATGGAAAGAGTCAGACAGCAGCCCGGAAGCAGGGAGTGTATCATGAAAATGAAGAAGGAATTATTGGAACGGGATTTATATGGTTTTTACCAGTATTCCAGTATGGATGTATACAAAGCAGTGTTGGAACAGGGTATACATGATGTAAAAGAATTGTTGGAAAGATATCAGAAGAAATGAAGATTACAGTAATTTCCGTAGGGAAAATGAAAGAAAAGTATCTCAAAGATGCCATTGGAGAATACAGTAAAAGGCTAAGTAAATATTGTAGGCTTGAAATCATAGAAGTAGCGGATGAAAAGACACCGGAGAATGCCAGTGAAGTCTTTTCAGAGCAGATTCGCGGCAAAGAGGCGGAACGTATACTAAAATACATCAAAGATGACGCATATATCATCACGTTGGAAATACAGGGGAAACAACTTGCTTCAGAAGAACTGGCCGCTAAGATAGAGTATCTTGGAGTGCAGGGAGTAGGGCATCTGATTTTTATTATTGGCGGTTCTATCGGGCTTGGAAAAGAAGTTCTTAATAGGTCAGATTTTGCGCTCAGTTTTTCAAAGCTGACTTTTCCGCATCAGCTGATGCGAGTGATTCTGCTGGAGCAGATATATAGGAGTTTCCGGATTATCCATGGACAACCATATCATAAGTAAGTGCGGTTTTTATATAGGCTTTGATATGAGGCAGAGCTGAAGTCAAAAATCTCGCAGCAGTCGCCAAATGTACATGCAAGCATGTCCACTTGGCTCGTTGCTTCGTGGGAATAAAAAGAAATAAAGTAAGCCATATCTTGAAAAGGATTACCCTCTTGGATATGGCTTTTTTTCATTTGTCAATCCTAACAGATAATCTGTACTTACATTATAGAGCATAGCAAGTTTGATAAGAAAATCTACCGGAATCTGCCGAAAGCCTTTTTCATATCTTCGATATACCTCACGCTGGCAGCCTAAATATATAGCTACATCATTTTGAGTCATATCTTTATCTATTCTTAAATTTTCTAATCGCTGAAAATACATAAATCCACCTCATATATAAATTATCAGACATTTGATTTTTTAGAGTTGATATACTACTATATGGTTACATCAGGATAGAATAAACTTTATGATTTGAGAGGTGGGAGATGAAAAAATGAGAAAGAGAATGGAATACAGAAAATTTATAGAAAAACTGAAAGAAATGGTGCAAAAGGAACTTGGAGAGATACAAGAAGTATATTTTACTATAATAGAAAAAATAATGGCAATCTGAAAGAAGGGATTACATTTTATGAAGAAGGAATTAACTTTATCCCTTGTATCTATTTAGACGAGCTGTATCAAAAGTATACAGAGACTGGGGATATCCAGACAAGCGTCCAGCAGGTTTTGGAGATTGCTGAGACAAAAAAACATGTGGATGCTGATGAGATACTTGGAGTCTGGGATACTGTGAAAGACAAAGTTTCAGTAAGGGTGGTTCATTCAAAGAGGAATCAGAACAGGTTAGAGGGAATGCCGCACAAAAGATTCCTGAATTTGTCGGTCATTTTTCACTTAGTCCTGCAGGAATCGGAAAGTGGAAATGCGACTTTGCTGATTCATGATCATACAATGGAACACTGGGGCATTACCTTAGATTTATTGTGGAAAGCTGCAATGAAAAATTTAAAAGCAGAAGATTTCACAATACAGGATTTAACAAAGGTAGTTTCAGATATGCTGGGGACAGAAAGAAAAGAGGACGATTTTATTGGCGGTATGTACATAATGACAAACAAAAGCAGGTGTTTTGGCGCATCAGCTTTGTTGCGGACGGATTTATTGGAAGAGTTCGCAGAGAGGGTGAAAAAAGATTACTATATTATTCCCAGTTCTGTCCATGAGATTATATTGATACCGGATGACAAGGTTCTTGGGGCAGAATATTTGGAAAAGATGTTGCGTGAAATCAATGAGACAATGGTGGAAGAGGAAGACGTTCTGTCTGATCAGGTGTATTATTTCAGCAGGGAGAAGGGGAAAGTGGAAGAGACAGTCAAAACAGAACATGAAAAAAAGAGTCAGGAAAGCGGAATTAAGAATTGAGTAACCAGAGAAAGCATGATAAAATAGAAAAAAGGAGATGATAGCCAGATGGGAACGAAACAGACGAATTGGGAAGATTTAGGAATATCAAATGATTTTCTGTTTGGGAAAGTCATGCAGAATCCGAAACTGTGTAAGGAACTGTTGGAAAGAATTTTTCCAGACTTGAAAATAGAACGCATTGAATATCCGGAATTACAGAAAGGAATCAGACCGGATGCAGACGCAAAAAGTGTTAGGTTAGATGTATATGTGGTGGATGACAAGGACATTGTGTACAACATTGAGATGCAGGCAACTGATACAAAAGAACTACCCAAAAGAAGCAGATACTATCAAGGGATGATAGATTTACAGTTGATTGACAAGGGGCAGACATATAAGAAATTGAACCGTAGTTATGTCATTTTCATCTGCCTGGAAGATATTTTTAAAAAGGGGCGGCATATTTACACCTTTGAAAATATCTGTAAAGAGGATAGAAGCATCTCAATGGGGGACGAAACTACAAAAATCTTTTTGAATGCAGATGGAAAAATGGACGATGTAAGCGAAGAACTGAAAGCATTCTTAGATTATGTGGCAGGGAAGAAAACAGAAGATACTTATGTACATGAATTAGATGAAGCTGTAAAAGAAGCAAAGAAGAATCGGGAATGGAGGCATGAGTATATGACACTGTTGATGCGAGACCAGGAGAATCAGGAAATCGGTGAAGCGCGTGGCGAGGAAAAATTATCCAGATTAATCGAAAGCTTAATAAAGGATAAGCGTTCGCAAGATATAATTAAAGTTACAAAAGATAGTGCATATAGAAAAAAAATGTATAAGGAATATCAGATTGACTAAAGAAAATTCTTCCGTTCTGCCGTACCAGATGGGACAGAAGAGTAAATATCAGTAAAAAACCGCACTTATATCTGTTACGGAGAATGATATGATATCATAAGTAAGTGCGGTTTTTATATAGGATTTGATAGAGGCAGATTTGAAATAAAAAGAAATAAAGTAAGCCATATCTTGAAAAGGATTACCCTCTCGGATATGGCTTTTTTTCGTTTGTCAATCCTAACAGATAATCTGTACTTACATTATAGAGCATAGCAAGTTTGATAAGAAAATGAGTCATATCTTTAATCTATTCTTAAATTTTCTAATCGCTGAAAATAAACCCACCTCATATATAAATTATCAGACATTTGATTTTTTAGAATTGATATACAACCATAGGGTTACATCTAGATAGAATAAACATTGTGATTAGAGAGGTGGCCGCTGAAAGGAGAAGAAGGGAAAGATAATGGCAGCAGTTTGCCCTGCTTTTTCTTTTCTTATCCTCTATTGACAATTAAGACTTGCTATGTATCGGTACAAAATCAGGATTTTTATCTGGAAGAACAACAAAAGAAAATTGAATAAAAATTTTCAGAAGCAATAGAAATAGCCCGCGCAAGTGGAATTTCTTTCGATAAATTGATTGAATTGCTAACAATTTTATACGAGGAGGACGACTAAATGACCACAACATTTTAGAAATATACAACCTGTCAAAAGATTATGGCGACTTTTTTCTTGACCGGGTTAGCTTTTCGCTTCCAAGGGGTGTTATCATGGGACTAATCGGAGAAAATGGTGCCGGAAAGTCAACCACGATTAACTGTATTCTGAACGAAATACAGAAAAGCAGCGGCGAAGTCTTGATTTTTGGGAAAGACCATATTTCTGATGAAATGGAAATTAAAAGTAAATTAGGTGTTGTCTTTGATGAAAACTATTTTCCGGATATTTTTACCCCTACGGAAATTGGAAAATATATGTCTGGTATTTATTCCGATTGGGAATGGGTGACTTATCGCCAATTTCTTGAAAAGTTTGAACTGCCAAAAGATAAGAAAATTAAAGATTTTTCAAAGGGAATGAAAGTAAAACTTGCTTTTGCGGTTGCACTTTCACATAAAGCAGAGTTGTTGATTTTGGATGAAGCCACAAGCGGGCTTGACCCGATCATTCGGGATGATGTTTTGGATATGCTGATTGACTTTGTGCAGGATGAAAATCATTCTGTTCTTGTATCTTCCCATATCACAAGCGATTTGGAAAAAGTGGCAGATTATATTACGTTTCTGCATAAGGGAAAAGTGATTTTCAGCCATGAAAAAGATGATTTGGTTGATAATTATGGTATTGTGAATTGTGGTGCTGCTATTTTTGATACGCTTGATAAAACGGAAATCATAGCTTATCGAAAAGAGGATTACCAGTACAAAGTCTTAGTAAGAAATCGGAGCAAGGCGGCTAAAGACTATCCAAAAGCGATTGTAAGCCCGGCAACGATTGAAGAAATCATGTTGTTTTATGTAAAGGGGGAAATGCAATGAAAGGACTTTTGACAAAAGACTTCTTAACTATTCAGAAGAAATATGGAATGAAAAGATTAGTCATGGACATTGCAATCATCATTGCGCTGATGATTGTTTTAGAGGGAACAGGCGCGATTTACATCAGCTTTTTATTAATACCCCTTGAGGTAACTTCTATGGTTATTTCTTTAACAACATGTGATGAACAGTGGAAGTGGGGGAAATATGCTATTTCTCTGCCAGTATCTAAAACGCAGATTGTAAAAAGCCGGTATGTGTTTGCTGGTAGCATGGCTTTCATTGGATTGGGCGTTTCATTGACTGTAAATACAATTTCCTATTTCTGCTTTCCTGTATACCGTTTTGGCTTTTATTTGTTTATAGCTATAGCATCATTCTGTGTAACATTGCTATTTTTGTCGTTTACGTTTCCGTCTAATTATTCGTTGGGAGTAAACGCTGGATTTGCAGCAATGATTATTTTGGTGGTACTGCTTGTTGTTTTGGGTATTTGGTCAAAGCTAACGGATAATGCAATTATGTGGTTTATTGTTGAACATTTTGAAGCCAGTATGTGGATAGCTTTTGTTTCTACGTTTTTGCTTTTTGCTTTATCCTATGTACTATCTATTACTTTCTTCAAAAGGAAGTACCTCTAAATGAGGTAGCAAAAATAAATATTCCTTGAATACCTCATAGAAGAAAAATATTGCCCTTTAGGCACAACAGACGAATATTTCACAGCACCCTACGAAGAATCCCCTATTATAATCTGCGGTCAGACACAGTTATCCTTACCAACGGAGAACTTGCCGCTGCCTTGTTCAAGATCCGCTTTGATGAACAGGAAGAATAGGAAATCCCTTTTGTTTTTGGAGAAAATGATATATAATAATGCAACAACAAACTTGAATTTGGAGGAATTAAGTATGGATAAAGACAAAAGAAAATTAACAGAAAAAGAATTGAAACGTAAAGATTGCTTTGAAAAATTCAGTTCTGAAATGCAGCAAAAAGGATACAAAATAAAGAAGGTGAATGTTTTTAATTTAGATGGGATTTCCTGGGGATTTCTGTTTGCAGAATAATCAATAATCGGCCATAATGATTCCTTTCATTTCAAAGTATTACATAGAATGTAATACAATTATAGCATAAGAACAGAAAAATCAATATAAAGTACAAAATGCATCAAATGTCAATAGGGGATAGGTGGGAAAATGATACTTCTTACAGGGGCAAATGGATTTGTGGGTCATAAAATAATGGAGATTTGTAAAGACACAGTTGCTGCTCCATCACTTTGTAATGTAACACAAGAAGATGTGAAAAGCATAATCGAAGAAAGCGATGCAGATGTCATTATTCATACTGCAGCTATTTCTGATATAGGAGCATGTCAGGCGGACCCAGATGCTTCTTATTATGCAAATGTACAAATTCCGCTTTTTATTGCAAAAGCATCAAAGGGCAGAAAATTAATCTGCTTTAGCTCAGATCAGGTTTATAGTGGGTGTAACGAAGAAGGGCCATACTTGGAGGATATTGTAAAACCAGGAAATATATATGCAGAACATAAGCTGGAAATGGAACAGCGGCTATTAGAAATTAATCCGAATGCAGTTATGCTGCGTGCGGAATGGATGTATGATTTCTATTTGAAAAAGTCAAATTATCTTATGAATATTATCAATGCGAGAGAATTTGTCTCATTTAGTTCTAGACAGTTTCGGGGTATTACATATTTGAAAGAAGTAGCTGAAAACATGGAAAAAGCCATTACCTTACCGGGTGGTGTATATAATTTTGGAAGTGAAACAACAAAATCAATGTATGAAATTACTCAGGAATTCATTGATTTACTGGGTAAAAAAGTGAAGTTAGAAGATATTCCTGCAAGACATAACTTATGGATGAACTGTGATAAAGCTAAAAAGTATGGTGTAAAGTTTAGTAATGTTACAGATGGATTAATGAAATGCGCAGTTGATAATAATTTGATTTAGATGCGTGAAAAAATAGAAAATCTACTGGAATTACTTTCAGATTAATACTTTTTAAATGAAAATCCCCTGTAAATTTGTGAGAAATCCACAAATCTTACAGGGGATTTTTGGATTGGGTTATGCGGATAACGTATTGTGGATCGGCGAGTCTTTGTTTATCATAAAAAAGAAGTAAAATATTTTATATCAATTTGAGAACATTAATTAAAATAAGAATTTCAATATGCAGAAGGGGGAAAAGATGGCGGGCGAGAGAACGAGAATCATTGATATCGCAGAAGAATTGGGCGTGAGCACAACAACAGTGTCAAATGTGATTCATGGTAAGACGAAAAAAATTTCGGATGAAACAGTAAAACGGGTGCAGGAATTATTAGAGGAAAAAGCCTATATTCCCAATCTGGCAGGCATCCTTTTGGCACAGAATGATTCCAGGATCATAGGGATCGTGATCAACAATCATGAAAAATATGAAAACCGTGTTTTGGAGGATGGATTTGTCGCCTCTTCTTTGAATGCGTTGTCAGCAGAGTTGAATGAGGCAGGCTATTTTATGATGGTAAGTGTCACAAAGGATTGGAATGAGATTGTCAAGATTGCCTCCATGTGGAATATGGATGGCTTGGTGCTGATCGGTTTCTGTGAGCAGGATTATAAGAAGCTGCGGGAGTCCATGCATATTCCTTTTGTCGTATATGACGGATACTTTGGGGAGGAGGCGCACCGGATATGCAATCTGATGGTCAATAACTATGATGGCGGATATCAGGCAGGAGAATATTTAAAGAGTTTGGGGCATAAAAAAGTCCTTTGCATTGCAGATAATTACAGATATATGGACAAGGAGAGGATCGAGGGCTGTAAAGCAGGGTTGAAAAATGAATCTGTAGATTTCCTATGTATTCCGTTTGCACAGGAAGAGAGGAGAATCTTCTACAAAAAGAATCTGCGACAGATTATGGAGCATACAGCAGTATTTGCGGTATCAGATTTTTATGCCATGGAATTGATACATGATTTGCAGGAGGAAGGCATCAGAGTACCGGATGATCTTTCTGTGATTGGATTTGATGATAGTATATGGTGCAAAAAAATATGTCCGTCTCTTACAACGATACGTCAGGATCCTACAGAACGTGCAAAAAAGGCGGTCACAATCCTGAAAAAACTAAAAGATGGAAATTTGGAAGAGACAACGGTAATCCTTCCTGTTTTTCTTGTGGAACGGAATAGTGTTAAAAAATTGTCCACATGAAATAGGATGATCAATTGTAGATAAGTAATGATTTTGTGGTTCAAATGGATAATTGCATGGAGGTGCAGAACATGGAAAAGCAGGAAAAATTTTTAAAAAGCGTAGTAGGGATAGCACTGCCTGTCACGTTGCAATCGCTTTTACAGTCATCTTTCAGCGTGATTGACCAGCTGATGATCGGGAAACTGGGCAGCAATAGTATTGCAGGAGTTGGACTGGGCGGAAAGTTTGCGTCTGTTTACTCGGTGCTTTTAGCAGCGGTAGCTGCTGCCGTGGGAATTATGATTTCACAGTATATCGGGCAGAGAGAAGAAAAAGAGGTCAGCAGGAGTTTTTTCGCAAATCTATTCCTTGCCGTAGGGATAGCGTTGGCTTTTACCGTAATGTGCGTATTTTTTTCAGGGCATATCATGCGGTTCTATACAAAAGATGCATTGACAAAAGAGATTGCAGCAGATTATCTGAGGATTCTTGCGTTCTCCTATGTACCAATGGCTGTCAGCAGCCTTTTATCCACAATGCTTCGATGTATGGAAGCAGCGGTATTCCCGCTATATGCAAGTATCGTTGCAGTGGCTTTAAATACATCCCGGATTCTCGAAAACGTGACGATGAATTTTCGCCACACTTAGCCGAACCCC
>CAJUTU010000016.1 GCA_910589385.1 uncultured Lachnospiraceae bacterium | reverse complement strand
CGCCCTGTCGTCCATCAATATCGTATGCCCCGCCATCAATCTGATTGTCGGTCTGGGTACGATGCTTGCAACAGGCGGCAGTGCGGTCATTGCGAAGAAAATGGGGAATGGAACTATAGAGGAAGCCCGAAGCAATTTCACATTGATTGTTGTGGCAGGAGCGGTTATCGGTCTGCTGATTACAGCGACAGGGCTTCTCTTTTTGGATGAAATCATTTGGGGATTGGGGGCAAGCGAAGTATTGTTCCCATATTGCAGGGAATATCTGACCGTACAGCTCATTTTTGTTGTCGGGAATATGATGCAGGTGTTATATCAGAATCTGTTTGTGACGGCAGGAAAACCGACGTTGGGTCTGGTGCTTGCTGTTCTTGCGGGGATAGCCAACATTGTTTTTGATTATGTTTTTATCGTTTTACAGCAAATGGGAATCAAGGGGGCTGCCATCGGAACAGGCATCGGATATATGATACCGACAATTATAGGTACGATATTTTTTTTGACAGGAAGCCGCATCAGTGTAACTGATTCTGAATGCGGCGACCGTATTGCCGCCGGCCGAAAGGCGGGGGTGTTACCGTCAGGGAGAAGTGAACTGTATTTTTGCAAGCCTAAAATGGACGCATCTGTTCTGCTGAAAAGCTGTTCTAATGGCGTGTCGGAAATGGTAAGCCAGTGTTCGACAGCCGTAACGACATTTCTGTTTAATGTAACAATGATGAAACTGCTAGGCGAGGACGGCGTAGCTGCAATTAATATATTCCCAGTTCCTTTTAACAACGCTTTATATTGGCTTTTCTATGGGAACAGCCCCAGTTGTAAGCTATAACTATGGGAGTGGGAATGTAAAACAGATAAAAAAGACCATCCGTATTTGTTTCTGTTTTATAACAAGGATTTCCTGCGGACGTTTGGATTTATTACGGTGTTCCTTTTGGAATTGCCGAGATTTTTAGAGGTAACGGGCGTATGGCTTGCTGTCCCACTTGCGGAGCTTCTGATAAATTCGATCCATGTGAGGTCTAAGAAAAAATACTTTAGATAAGCTTCGTGAAAGAGGATGCAAACTGGCTATTTGTTCTTTCAGTAACATCGCAGCACCGAAATTGATAGAAAACAGGATGGCAGGAAATGAAAGATTTCCTGCCATCCTGTTTTTAAAGGTTTGAATACGTTTCTGTTTATCACTGTTTTAAGACTTCCGAAAAATATCAGCGCATATTTCTCAGCTTGAAGGAACGCATCAGATTCTTAAGCAGGCTTGCCTGGGAGGATAATTCCTCACTGGCAGCAGCACACTGCTCGCTGGTCGCGGAATTGGTCTGGACTACGGAAGAGATCTGATCGATACCGTCGGTTACTTGGGAGAGTGCTGACATCTGGTTTTCCACAGCATCCACCACGATCGACATCTGATTGGTTACATGACCTGCGCTCTGGCTCGTCTGATCCAGTGCCTCCGTAACCTTGTTTACGATATTGCTGCCTTCCGTGACAGCGGTAATGGAACTTTCAATCAAGTCCTTCGTAGCTTTCGCAGCCTTATCCGACTTAGATGCCAGATTACCAACCTCATCAGCCACTACGGCAAAGCCCTTTCCCGCGGAGCCTGCCCGTGCAGCCTCTACGGCAGCATTCAAAGCAAGAATATTAATCTGGAATGCAATATCCTCAATCGTGGCAATAATCGTGCCGATCTCCTTAGAAGAAGCGGAAATATTTTTCATAGCCACATTCAGTTCATCAACAAAGCCAATGCTGACACCCAGATGGGAACCGGCCTCGTTGACATACTCACCGGCTTTCTCAGCAGCAGCAGAGGTCTGTTTTGCGTTCTCGGAAATCTCTGCCATAGTAGCGGAAATCTCCTCAATGGAACTGGCCTGCTCGGTAGCGCCCTGAGCCAGAGCCTGTGAACTGCTGGAAACCTGCTCTGCGCCGGAAGAAACCTGCTCCGCACTAGTTGAAATCTGTCCCATCGTATTATTCAATGCTGACTGGATGCCGTCCAGCGACTGCTTGATGGACTGGAAATCTCCCCGATATATGACCGCAGCCTGCGGATGGTATCCTCAAACATCTGCGCCAGCGTGCCGATCTCATCATTGGAAGAAATATCGACCCGCACGTCCTCGTTGTTCGCCAGTCCCAGATCACCCTGCTCCAGGCGACCGGCAATCCTGGTAATCTCACTCAGGGGATGAGAGACACGTTTCTTCATATAAGCGGTCAGGAACATAATACAGATACCGATCACAACTGCGCCTGCCAGCACAGACAGGAGAATAACAAGTATTGCCTCCTTCTGAGCCTCCGCCCTGGAAATCCCAGCGAAGATCAGTCCGTCAACCTTTCCGCCGGCCCCTTTTGTGGGCACATAGGAACACAGATAGTTTTCCCCGTTGATACTTGCCTCTCCGACATATGTATTTCCCTGTTGCAGTACAATCTCGCTCAGGTCGGAAGACAACTGGGTTCCAACTACCCTCTGGCCATCCTGGATCACCGTCGTATAAGCACGGGTATCACCTTCAAAAATTGTAAACTCACAGCCCATACGGCTTTTCAATTCATCCAGCAATGCATTCAGATCCTGACCTTCAGATATCTGGGTAAGTTCATAGGCCAGCATATTTGTACCATTGGTACAGCGAACTGTCTGCATGTTCGTGATCAGAGAGTTGTACATAAAAATACAGATCATCATCACCACCAGAATGGAAATTGCCTGCATGATAATCACGACCCTTCCGACCTTTGCGCCGATTCTCTTGTACTTTCCCTTCTTTTTGCCATTAGAAATACGAATTCCTTCCATATCTAGTCCTCCCTATAATTCAAAGAGCGGCCTCGGAAACTCAAAAGTTTACAGGGTTTCCGAGACTACTTTCAAAATAATCTTGCTTATAGCGCCTTATTTTTTATTATAGCACAGATTGAAGACGAATGAAAGAGTATTTTTCTTTATTATAGGGTTGTTTCACGAAGGCGGTTACTTTTCACCGCCCCCGTGAAAAGTAACCGCAGCAGAACTAACGGGTATAATTATATTGAGAAAACAGTTGATTTTACTGGGAAATGGTGGTATACTTGACGACAGTTACATAAGGAACCCGGCGGAAGAGTGAACAAAAGTTCACTCTTCTTTGTTGGTGTAAAAGATTTTTGGACAGAATGAAAGGAAGTATAGCGTGTCGAGACGAGAAGATTACGAGAAAAAGACGGAAGAGCTTTTAGAGCCGGTTGTAACAGGGTTTGGTTTTGAACTGGTGGACGTAGAATATGTAAAGGAGGCTGGGATCTGGTATCTGCGGGCTTATATTGACAAGCCGGGGGGGATTACGGTGGATGACTGTGAAGCGGTCAGCCGGAAGTTTTCAGATATTCTGGACGAGAAAGATTATATCGAAGATGCTTATATATTTGAAGTCAGCTCTCCAGGGCTCGGCAGACCATTGAAAAAGGAGAAGGATTTCCAGAGAAGCTTAGGAGAAGAAGTGGAGGTCCGTACTTATCGTGCTATTGACCGCCAGAAAGAGTTTGCTGGAATATTGAAAGCATTTGACAAGGATACCATAACGATTGCTTATGAGGATGATGCTGAACAAGTATTTCAGAGAAGTGATATTGCATTGATCCGTCTGGCGCTGGATTTCTAAAACCAGATGAAAGAAATTTGATTTAGGAGGAAGAGAAGAAAATGAACACAGAGCTATTGGAAGCGTTGACAATACTTGAACAAGAAAAGAACATCAGTAAGGACACCATGATGGATGCCATTGAAAACTCTCTGATCAGTGCGTGCAAGAACCATTTTGGAACTTCCGACAATATAAAGGTGATCATGAACAGGGAAACCTGTGATTATTCAGTATTTGCGGAAAAGGAAGTTGTAGAGGAAGTTATGGATCCGGCATTGGAGATCAGCCAGGAGGATGCAGAGAAGATAGATTCTTCCCTACAGCTTGGAGATGTGGCGCAGATACGGGTAGAGTCCAAGTCATTCGGAAGGATTGCGACGCAGAATGCCAAAAACTTGATTTTACAGAAAATCCGTGAAGAAGAACGAAAGGTCGTATTTGACCAGTATTTTGAAAAAGAGCGGGATATTGTGACAGGAATCGTACAGAGATATGTAGGAAGGAATGTGAGCATCAACTTAGGAAGGGCCGATGCAATGCTCACGGAAAATGAGCAGGTCAAAGGAGAAGTATTCCAGCCTACAGAACGAATCAAGCTTTATATTGTAGAGGTAAAGAATACACCGAAAGGGCCAAAGATTTTGGTGTCCCGTACCCACCCTGAACTGGTAAAGCGTCTGTTTGAGGCTGAGGTAGCAGAGGTGAAGGATGGGACGGTCGAGATTAAAAGCATTGCCAGAGAGGCAGGATCCCGTACAAAAATGGCGGTCTGGTCTAATGATGAGAATGTAGATCCGGTAGGCGCTTGTGTCGGGCTGAACGGCACCAGGGTGAATGCGGTTGTGAATGAGCTGCGTGGGGAAAAAATTGATATCATCAACTGGAGTGATAACCCGGCGCTTTTGATTGAAAATGCATTGAGCCCGGCAAAGGTTATTTCGGTTATGGCAGATCCGGATGAAAAATCGGCAAGCGTGATCGTACCAGATTACCAGCTTTCTTTAGCAATCGGCAAAGAAGGACAGAATGCAAGGCTGGCGGCAAGATTGACAGGTTATAAGATTGATATTAAGAGTGAGACACAGGCAATCGAATCAGGAGAACTGCCGGAGGACTACATGGAGCAGATGGAAATGATGGATGAAGAGGGCTATGTAGAGGAATATGAGCAGGACTTCGGGGAAGACGGAACTTATGAAGGATATGCAAAAGACTATTTGGAAGAGGCGATAGATGGGCAGGAGAGCGGCTATCCAGAGGAAAGGACAGATGGACAGGAGGAAAACTATCCAGAGTCTTCTGCCGACGATGAAGAAGCGATAGAATTTGAATTTGTAGAAACAGATGAATAATTACAAACCATCTGATGAGAGGTGATATATTTGGCAAATAAACGCAAAGTACCGATGCGTAGATGCGTTGGATGCGGGGAGATGAAACCCAAAAAGGAACTGTTAAGAATCTTAAGGACAGAGGAAGAGGAATTTGTTCTGGATACGACGGGGAAAAAAAACGGCCGGGGGGCATATATTTGTTATTCCAGGGACTGCTTTACAAAAGCAGTGAAGAATAAGGGGCTGGAGCGTTCTTTTAAGCAGGCGGTTCCGGCAGAAGTATATGCACGTCTGGAAAAGGAGATGGATGAGATTGAAGCGGGATAAAGTACTGTCTTTGGTTGGGCTGGCAACCAGGGCCGGGAAAACAGCCAGTGGGGAATTTATGACAGAGCGGGAAATTAAATCCGGCCGTGCCGCGCTGGTGATCGTGGCAGAAGATTCATCGGACAATACCAGAAAAAAATTCCTTAATATGTGTGAATTTTATGAGGTTCCAATTTATATTTACGCAGATAAAGATACCTTGGGGCATGCAATGGGAAAAGAATTCCGTGCATCTCTGGCGATATTGGACGAAGGATTTGCGACGGAATGTATGAAACTGTTTAAAAAGAACGAAGAGACAATTGCATAAAGGAGGTAGTATTTGACTATGGGAAAAATGAGAGTACATGAACTGGCAAAAGAGCTGGGATTAGAGAATAAAGCATTATTGGATATACTGTCAAAAAAGAAAGTAGAAGTAAAGAATCACATGAATTCACTCAGTGAGGAGATTGTATCCGAAGTCCGCAAAGAATTCGGGAAAAAGGCACAGGGGGGCGAAAATACAACTGCCTCTGCGGCAGGTGTTCCAAAGAAAGTAGAAGACACAGCACCGAAAAAAGCAGCTTCGCCAAAAGCAGAAGAGGAACCGGCAAAAAAAGCAGAAGAGACGGCCTCCAGGAAAGCAGAACAAGAGATTTCACAAAAGGTAGAGGGAGAAGCTGCCAAGGCAGAGGATGAGACGGTTCCTAAAAAGAAAAAAATCGTCCAGATATTCCGCCCTCAGAACGCTAAGAATGCAGGACGTATGTCAGGCAGCCGTTCAGGTGCACGTCCACAGGGGCAGTCAGGACGTCCTCAGCGGGCAGCAGGCGCACGTCTTCAGGGAGCACCAGGAGCGCGTCCACAGGGAGCTCGTCCTCAAGCAAACTCAGGAGTGCGTCCACAGGGAGTGCCAGGAGGACATCCACAGAGTGCATCAGGAACACGTCCACAGGGAGCGCCAGAAACGCGTTTTCAAGGTACGGCACATTCTCAGGAAACAGCAGGGGTACGTGTCCAGGCATCTCAGGAACAGCGTCAGGAAACAGCAGTTCCAGCAAAGGAACTTTCTATGCAAAAACCACAGAAGACGGTGACAGAGCGCCAGAAAGCAGCGCCAGCAGAACAGCAGCCAAAACAGGCGCAGCCACAAGGTTTGACAAGACAGGAGGTTCAGGGGCAGGCTGTCCGGCATTCTCAGGAAAGTCATATATCAAAGGATAAAGTACAGGAATCGAAAGTAAATACAGAGGAAGAGCAGATGAGGAACAAGCGTCCACAGGACAACGCCGTACAGGAAGGCAGTTCAAATATGCACTCACATGGAAATGTACAGAATCAACGTCCAAGACAGGGTACAGGACAGGGGAATCGTTTCCAGGGGAACAGCCAGGGAAACCGTCAGGGAAATAACCATGGCAGCCGTCCACAAGGAAATGGTACAGAGGGACGTCCGCGCAGGGATGGAGCAGAAGGGCGTCCCTCCAGGGATGGCCAGGGAAGCCGTTTTAATAAGAATCAGGGTTCACGTTTTCAGGGCAGCGGCCAGCGCAATCGCTTTCAAGGAGAACGTTCTGGTATGCGGCCAGGGGGCAGCGGCCAGGGAGACCGTCCACAGTGGGATCGTGATAAGAGCAGAGACCATGGCAGTCAGTCATATGGTGGAGGCCAGCGTGGTTCCGGGCGTCCAGGTATCCACAGGGAGGACAGAGATTCTCTTTCTACGCCAATGGTAGAGCAGCAGAAGAGCCAAAGAAATAAAGGCAAAGATAAAGAAAAAGACTATAAGAAAAAAGAACTTCGTGATTCGGAATTTGAAAATAAAGGCAAGAAGGGGAAAAAGCAGAAGCCTATTGCAGAAGCGAAGAAACCTCCGCAGAAGGCTGCGCTGGTGGAGGAGATCAAACAGATCATCCTCCCAGAAGTACTGACGCTCAAGGAACTTGCTGATAAGATGAAGATTGTTCCTTCTGTCATTGTGAAGAAACTTTTCCTACAGGGGAAAGTGGTCACCGTCAATCAGGAGATTGATTATGATACGGCAGAAGAAATCGCCATGGAATTCAATATCCTCTGTGAAAAAGAAGAAGTCGTTGATGTTATTGAAGAACTTCTGAAAGAGGAAGAGGAAGACGAAAATACAATGGAAAAACGTCCGCCGGTAGTATGTGTTATGGGCCACGTTGACCATGGCAAGACTTCTCTTCTGGACGCGATCCGGCATACAAATGTAATCGACCGCGAGGCGGGCGGTATTACACAGCATATCGGTGCTTATGTGGTGGAAGTGAATGGAGAAAAGATCACATTCTTAGATACACCGGGACACGAGGCATTTACCGCAATGCGTATGCGTGGCGCCAATTCTACAGATATTGCTATTCTTGTAGTGGCAGCGGATGACGGAGTAATGCCTCAGACAATAGAAGCGATCAACCATGCAAAAGCGGCAGGCATTGAGATTATCGTTGCAATTAATAAAATCGACAAACCAAGTGCAAATGTAGAGCGTGTAAAACAGGAGTTGACAGAATATGAACTGATCGCAGAGGACTGGGGCGGGAGTACTATATTTGTACCAGTATCTGCACACACTGGGGAAGGTCTTTCCGAACTTTTGGAAATGATTCTTTTAACAGCAGAAGTTCAAGAATTGAAAGCGAATCCAAACCGTGAAGCACGTGGATTAGTAATCGAAGCACAGCTTGATAAAGGAAAAGGCTCTGTGGCGACAGTGCTTGTGCAGAAGGGAACTCTGCATGTGGGAGATGCCATCGCAGCAGGATCTGCCCATGGAAAAGTCCGTGCAATGATGGATGATAAAGGAAGACGAGTGAAGGTGGCCGGCCCGTCTCAGCCGGTAGAAATCCTTGGACTAAATGACGTGCCAAAAGCAGGAGAAATCTTTGTAGGATGCGGAACAGAGAAAGAAGCACGCAATTTCGCAGAGACATTCATTTCTCAGAATAAGGTGAAACTTCTGGAGGATACTAAGACAAAGATGTCTCTGGATGATCTGTTCTCCCAGATTCAGGAGGGCAATCTGAAAGAATTGAATATTGTTGTTAAGGCAGATGTACAGGGTTCTGTGGAAGCATTGAAACAAAGCCTTTTGAAGCTGTCTAATGAAGAAGTTGTGATTAAGATCATCCATGGCGGTGTAGGCGCAATCAATGAATCTGATGTGACACTTGCATCGGCTTCCAATGCGATTATCATTGGTTTTAATGTAAGGCCGGATGCCACTGCAAAGGAAATTGCAGACCATGAGGGCGTAGACCTGCGTCTATACAGAGTCATTTACAATGCAATCGAAGATGTGGAAGCCGCAATGAAAGGGATGCTGGATCCTATATTCGAAGAAAAAGTATTGGGGCATGCAGAAGTGCGGCAGACATTCAAGGCTTCTGGTGTTGGTACGATCGCAGGCGCCTATGTGCAGGATGGGATTTTCGAGCGGAATTGTTCCGTGCGTCTGACACGTGACAATGTGGTCATGTTCGACGGGCCGCTTGCATCTCTGAGACGGTTTAAAGATGATGTGAAAGAAGTCCGTGCCGGATATGAGTGTGGTTTTGTATTTGAAAACTATAACGACATTCAAGAAGGCGATTCTGTAGAAGCTTATAAGATGGTAGAGGTAGAGAGAAAGTAACACAAATAGTAACGGTTCAGCATCAGGCAGCAGAAGAGGCAGGCTGAAAACAGTTACAGGAAAAAGGAGCGGTTATGAGAAAAAACAGTATCAAAAATACGAGAGTCAATGCAGAGGTCCAGCGGGAGCTGAGTAATATACTTCGCGGAGGCATCAAAGACCCCAGGGTCGCACCAATGACTTCCGTGGCGGCTGTTGAAGTGGCTCCCGACCTGAAAACATGTAAGGCATATATCAGTGTGCTTGGAGATGAAAAAGCACAGTCAGAGACAATTAAAGGGCTTCGGAGTGCTGAAGGATATATCCGCCGTGAATTGGCAAGGAATATAAATATGAGGAATACTCCGGAAATCAGATTCGTTCTGGACCAGTCGATTGAATACGGGGTGAATATGAGCAGGAAAATTGATGAAGTAACCAGAGATTTGAAAGATGGGGATGAAGAATGAGTATAGTATTATCGGAGCTATTAAGTGGAAAAAAGACAGTTGCCCTGGGCGGACATATCCGTCCAGATGGTGACTGTGTAGGTTCCTGTATGGGATTATATCTGTATCTGAAAGAGCAGTATCCGCAGATCCAGGTGGACATTTATCTAGAATATATTCCAAGCGCTTATCGTTTTATCCAGGATACAGATGTTGTACGTCATGAGATCGGAGAAGTCAGGGAGTATGATCTTTTTATCAGTCTGGACTGTGGTGACAAGGAACGTCTGGGGTTTTCTGCGCCTTTGTTTTCCGATGCAAGGCAGACCTGCTGCATCGATCATCATGTGAGCAATCGGGCATTTGCAGATATCAACGAGGTCGTACCGGAAGCAAGTTCTACGTCGGAGCTGGTATACCGCTTATTGGAAAAGGATAAGATCAGCCGCTTGTGTGCAGAAGCCCTCTATATGGGGATCGCACATGATACAGGAATATTCCGGTATTCCTGTACGGCGCCGGAGACTATGGAGGCAGCAGCAGAGCTGCTCCGCAAAGGGATCAATGGGAATGAGATCATTGAAAAGACTTTCTATGAAAAAACATATATCCAGAATCAGATCCTGGGCATGGCGCTGCTGGAAAGTATCCTGATTCTAGATAAGCAGTGTATTGTGTCATGGATCACAAAAAAGAATATGGCATTTTTTAAGGCAGGCCCAGAAGACATGGATGGGATTGTAAGCCAGTTAAGACAGACAAAGGATATTGAAGTGGCTATATTTTTATATGAGACAGATACACATACATTTAAAGTCAGCCTTCGTTCAAAAGAGAAAGTGGATGTCAGCAAGGTGGCTTCTTATTTTGGAGGCGGCGGACATGTTAGAGCAGCCGGATTTACAATGGCAGGTACAGTACATGATGTGGTCAACAACGTCAGCCATCAGCTGGCCCTGCAGTTAGATGGAGTCTGCTGATGTGGAACGGGATATTGAATATTTATAAAGAAAACGGATATACCTCCCATGATGTGGTGGCAAAGCTGCGGGGAATTGTGAAGCAGAAAAAAATCGGCCATACGGGTACTTTGGATCCGGATGCAGAGGGAGTACTGCCTGTCTGTCTGGGAAAAGCGACGAAACTATGTGATATGCTGACAGACCGCAGCAAGACCTATGAGACGGTGCTTTTGCTGGGAAAAACGACGGATACGCAGGATATATCCGGTACAATTATTGAGGAAAAGGAAACAGGATATCTGACAGAAGAGAGGGTTCGCTCCTGCATCGAAGGATACATAGGGGATTATGAGCAGCTTCCACCGATGTATTCTGCAGTAAAGATCAATGGAAAAAAGTTGTATGAGCTTGCACGTCAGGGGATTGAGGTGGAGCGGAAAAAGAGAGCAGTAACCATCCATCATATTTACATACAAGAGATTTCTCTTCCGCGGGTTCGGATGCAGGTACACTGTTCGAAAGGAACTTATATCCGCACTCTGTGTCATGACATTGGCGAAAGTCTTGGATGCGGAGGATGTATGGAATCACTTCTGCGTACACAGTCGGGGTGTTTTCACCTACAGGACAGCTTGAAGCTTGAGGAAATAGCAGAAGTTTATGCAAAAAGCAGCTTTGCAAAGGTACTTCTCCCTGTTGATTCTGTTTTTGAAGAACTGAAGGAAGTATGCATATGCAGGGAGTATGAGGCGCTGGCCCATAATGGAAACGCATTTTCTGTAAAATGTATACAGAAGAAAATTCATTGCCAGCAGGATGAACAGGTGCGGGTCTATGACATGGATCAGCGTTTTATCGGGATATTTCGATACAATGCAGGAAAACGAGAGTTCCGTGTAGAGAAAATGTTTCTGGACAGAGAGGATTGACATGAAGTATATTACAGAGATTCGTTCTTATCATAGTGAAAAACGCTCTGCAGTCACATTGGGAAAATTTGATGGGCTTCACAGAGGGCATCAGAAATTGATTGATAAGATCAAAGAATATGCATCCGAAGATAAAGAGATTGGCAGTGTAGTCTGTGCGTTTGATATGGGCAAAGATTCCCTTCTGACCGGCATGGAAAGAAGAAACAGGCTTTCTGGCCAGGTCGATACACTGGTCGCATGTCCGTTTACAAAGGAACTTCGGGAGATGGAGGCGGAAGCATTTATCCGGCAGGTCTTGGCAGAGACTTTTCATGCTGCTTATATCGTGGTGGGGACAGACTTTCAGTTTGGCCATAAAAAGTGCGGGGATGTTCTGATGCTTGAAAAATATGCAAAAGTATATGGATATCATCTGGATGTGATAGAGAAGGAACGACATGAGGGGCAGGTGATCAGCAGTACATCTGTGCGGGAAGCATTAAGCGCAGGAGATGTGGAGCTGGCAGATACATTGCTTGGATATCCATATCATATTTCGGGCAGGGTGGAGCATGGGAAGAGATTAGGCCGCACCCTTGGATTTCCGACCATGAACGTGGCGCCTGCGGCAGGAAAAATCCTTCCCAGGTTTGGCGTTTATGTCTGCAGCCTGCAAGTAGGCGGAAAATGGTTTTCCGGCATTGGAAATATAGGAGTGAAGCCTACTGTTGCCAAGGAGTCCAGAGTCTTGGTAGAGGCATTCGCGTTTGATTTTGACGAAGATGTGTATGGAAGTGAGATTACAGTGGAATTTAAGGCTTTTGTGCGCCCTGAACAGAAGTTTTGTTCTGTAGAAGAGCTGAAGTCACAGGTAGATGCGGATATTTGCTTTGGCAGAAGATATTTTTGCAAAAGATAGACTGAACCACAGGAAGTTTACACAGAGAAAGTGTTGAGGATGTACAGATGGATATTTCTACGTTTATATCGCTGCTCGGAGGGCTTGGGCTGTTTTTGTTCGGTATGAAGCTGATGAGTGACGGATTAGAACAGGTAGCAGGCGCAAGGATGCGCTCAATTTTGGAATTTTTCACACAAAACCGTTTTGTTGGAATGATGGTTGGGCTTATTTTTACAGGAATCATACAGTCATCTAATGCCACGACAGTCATGGTAGTCAGCTTTGTGAATTCAGGCCTGATGCAGCTCTATCAGGCTACGGGGGTAATCCTGGGGGCCAATATTGGTACGACAGTGACTGGACAATTGATTGCATTTAATCTGGCAGAGATTGCACCTTTGTTTGTGATCATAGGTGCTGTCATGCATATGTTTTTTAAAAATCCAAATGTAAAAAAGATCGGCGTAGTATTGCTGGGATTCGGCATTTTATTCATGGGGCTGAGCACCATGGGGGAGAAGATGACTTCCCTGCAGGATTCTCCCCGCGCTGTGAATCTTCTGCAGTCTATTTCCAGTCCTGTAGTTGCAATCCTTCTCGGATTTGTAGTTACGGCAGTCCTGCAAAGTTCTTCAGCTTCCGTAGGGATTATCATGCTGATGGCGGCTCAGGGGCTTTTGGCATTCAAAATCTGCTTTTTCCTTATTTTGGGATGCAATATGGGCTGCTGTATTTCAGCAGTGCTTGTGAGTTTGAATGGAAACAAAGACGCAAAGCGTGCCGCCGGGATTCATGTCCTGTTTAATGTTATCGGTTCTGCAATTGTGTTCATCATATTAATGGCGGCACTGGATCCAGTTGCAGAGTTGTTCTTAAAAACTTCTGGATATGACCTCAGCCGTGCCGTTGCCAATGCTAATACATTTATTAAGGTGTTCCAGGTTATATTACTGTTCCCCTTTATGGACTGGATCGTAAAGCTTACATATGTTTTTATACCAGGGGAAGATTCTGTCCCGGAGGAAGCATATAAGTTAAAATACATTGGCAGCCGGAAGTCCTTATCACCGGCTACGGCTGTGATCGATGCAATCCATGAGATGAAGCATATGGGAGAGATTGCAAAGGAAAATCTGCAAAGGAGTATGGAGGTTTTATGCAATCCGGACAGGGAGAAGATAGAGAAAGTATACGAACAAGAAGAATATATTGATTATCTGAATCAGGAGATCATGGATTATCTTACACAGGCTAACAGCCTGGAACTTCCAATGTCAGATGGGAAAATTCTGGGCGGGCTGTTCCACGTAGTGAATGACATTGAGCGGATAGGGGATCATGCGGAGAATTTTGCGGATTCAGCAAAACGACGGTTGGAAAAGGAAATCCCGTTCACAGAGAAAGCATTGAAGCAGATGCAGGAGATGACAGAGATGGTCCTGAGGCAGTTGGATTATGCTTTTGAGATGTTTTCTAACCAGACCCTGGATCATATGCGGGAGATCCTAAGGCTGGAAAATGCCGTGGATGAAAAGGAGAAGCGGCTGAGAAAAGCACATATCAAACGTTTGACAAAGGGGAAATGTACACCAGAGGCAGGTGTGTTGTATTCTGAGGTGATATCTGGGCTGGAGCGTGTGGGAGATCATGCAACAAACATTGCATTTGCCCTGCGGCCTGAGAATCAGGAAGGCATCGAGGACTTCGAAGATCTGGAAGAGGAAGAAGAATAAAAAAACTGCTTTACATATACAGGGCTTCTATGGTATAGTATACAAGTATGAATCAGCCGGTGTTCAGTAACAGGAATACTCCAACCGTTACTTAATATCAGGCGTTTTCGAAGAATTTTAAGGAGGAACGACACATGATCGCAAAGGAAAAGAAGCAGGCCATTATTAAGGAATATGGCAGAAGCGAGGGAGACACAGGATCACCGGAGGTACAGGTTGCTATCCTGACAGCAAGGATCAATGAGCTGACAGAGCATTTTAAGGCGAATCCTAAGGACCACCATTCCAGAAGAGGTCTGCTGAAGATGGTAGGCCAGAGAAGAGGTCTGCTGGCATATCTTAAGAAGATTGATATTGAGAGATACCGTTCTTTGATCGAAAGACTTGGATTAAGAAAATAGGTACGGTTTCTCCATTGCTTAGAATCTGGTAAAAATGTGCTGGTAGTGTGTTTTTCTGGATATAGTACCCATCTGAACGGTATAACCGCCGGATGCATTTGTGGATGTCTGGGCAGAAGAGGTTTGGCACGGTCGAGGAAGTGTCAGGCCTCTTTTTAGCATATAAATAATTGAAAAATGGTCGCAAGATATTGAAGGAGAAGAGAATGATTTCAGATAAACTGTTTGGACTTGCGTTTGAATACAAGAAAACAAGGCTATGGAATATACTGTGGGACAGAGACGTGTTTGCCGTAAAATTGTCCGATGGCAGGATTGGCTATATCAGCATTATGGGTGCCGCCGGAAAGCACTGTGCGCTTGGGCTGTATATAGGGGAGGAAGGGTTTCAAAGTTATCGTTCAATCATAGGTGTGGATGAATACCTGCTTCCGCCTTTAGAAGCTCATGAACATCTTTTAAAACAGGACTGCCTGCAATGCGCGTTCGAAAGTAAGGATGAAGTGACGCAAGAGGAACGCGAAGAGGCGAAAAAGTATGCCCGGGAACACGGAATCAAAATAGCCGGTAAGAATGCATACCCATATTTTGCAAAATATCAGCCTAACTGCTGTCCATGGCATTTGGAAACAGAGCAGGAACAAGAAGACCTCTGCAAGGCACTTGCCGCCGCTATTGAGATGGCAGAGCTGCTGAAAGAAAATCAGCCTGACGAACTGGGATTCCGGAAATTTAACATGGAGCTGGAAGAAGTGCCTATGCTGGAATTGCGGGATGGTGTATATGTCCTGGAAAGAATAAAGCTTCCGGAAGAAAAACCGGTGGAATGGCCGGCAGCAGAAGCACGTAATGATATTGCCATTGCAAATTTAAAGAAAGCAAGAAAGGAAGGGCTTTGGGAATGTGAGATTGTCCGTTATCTGGAACCGGTACAAGACAAGCCTGATGAAATCCCATATTTCCCGGTGATCTTACTTGCGGTAGAGTCTGCTACGGACTATATCCTGCCGGTATCTATTGTAGAACACTATGAAGAAGATCCAGAAAACCTTTTAAATGTCTTTATGGACGCTCTTTTAATGCAAAATGTATGCCCTGCAGAGATCAAAGTACGTGATGAGCGTACCTATGTATTTTTGAAAGCGTTTTGCGATAGAATGAAAATTACGATCAGTATCGAGAAAGAACTTCCAGCTTTAGATGATGCAGAGCTTGTGTTTATGGAACATTTTAATAAAAGCGAGGAAGAACAGATAGAAGATATGACCCAGATGCTGGATGCCCTTCTGAGCCTGGATGTCATACAGGACCAGGAGCTGCCGAGGGAGATGGCGGTGCAGCTAGGGATGCTTGCTGAGATGGGGATCCTTCCAGAGCATTTGGAAAATAAGATCAATGAATTGTTGTACCCTAAAGAGACGAAGAAATTAGGAAAGAAAAAATTAAAAGGCAGAAAAGGAAATGCCGTCTCAAAAGAGTCTTATGTGATCAGTGTATCACTTATGCCGGGATGCTACCGTCATTTACAGATTTCCGGCAACAGTACCTTGCTGGAACTACATTCGGCAATTATAGATGCATTTGACTTTATGGATGATCATGCACATGCGTTCTTTATGGATAACCGTGCATGGAGTGAATGGGATTGCTATTATATGAAAGGGGCAGAGGAATATGAACCCACTACCGAGAAATATAAGTTATGCCAGCTGAATCTGTATAAAGGAATGCAGTTTAAGTATGTGTTTGATTTTGGAGATGAATGGATGTTCCAATGTAAAGTGCTCCGTGTCCTGGAAGAAGTGACCGAGACTCCCAGAATCATCAAAAGCAAAGGGGAGGCTCCAAAACAGTATGGCAGTGATTGGGAGGACGATGATTGGGATGAAGATTGGGAGGACGAGTGATGAGACAGATTTCAGGCAATAAGTTATTGGTAAAGGCTTTAAAAGAAGAAGGAGTAGATACACTGTTTGGCTATCCGGGAGCATGTACAATTGATATCAGTGATGAACTATATCGTCAGAGTGATATCCGTATCATTCTTCCACGCCATGAGCAGGCTCTGGTACATGAAGCGGATGCTTATGCAAGGACCACGGGAAAGACAGGCGTCTGCCTGGTTACCAGCGGTCCGGGAGCTACCAATCTGGTGACAGGGCTTGCGACAGCAAATTATGACAGTGTTCCGCTGGTGTGTTTTACTGGCCAGGTAGCGCGGCATCTGATTGGAAATGACGCATTTCAAGAAGTGGATATCGTAGGGATTACAAGGAGCATTACAAAATACGGGGTGACTGTACGCAACCGTGCGGATCTGGGCAGGATCATCAAAGAGGCTTTTTATATTGCCAGGACCGGGCGGCCAGGACCGGTGTTGATCGATCTGCCCAAAGATGTGATGGCAGAGCTGGGGAGCGCAGATTATCCAAAGGACGTCAATATCCGCGGCTATAAGCCGAATACCAACGTTCATATCGGACAATTAAAACGTGCGATCAAGATGCTGCATAAGGCAAAACGTCCGTTGTTCCTTGCCGGAGGCGGTGTGAATATTGCAGGCGCCAATGAGGTGTTTACAGAGGTGGTGGAGAAAACAGGAGTGCCGGTGATCACCACAGTCATGGGCCGTGGGGCCGTGCCTACGGATCATCCGCTGTTTGTGGGGAATCTGGGTATGCACGGAGCTTATGCGGCCAATATGGCAGTCAGCGAGTGTGATCTGCTGTTTTCTATTGGAACCAGGTTTAATGACCGGATCACCGGAAAGCTTCATGCATTTGCGCCCCATGCAAAGATTGTCCATATTGATATTGATACAGCATCTATCTCCAGAAATATTTCCGTGGATGTCCCAATCGTGGCAGATGCAAAGGAGGCAGTCACGAAGATGAAAGAATATGTGGAAAGCTGCAATACAAAAAAATGGCTGAAAGAAATAGACGGCTGGCAAAAAGAACATCCTTTGGATATGAGGAAGCATATCAAATTAGGCCCCAAGGATATCATTGATGAGATCAACCGTCAGTTCGACGAGACGATCGTAGTGACAGACGTAGGACAGCACCAGATGTTTGCCGCACAGTTTACAGAGATTACGGAGAAAAAGAAGATGATCATGTCCGGAGGCCTTGGGACAATGGGGTATGGTTTCCCGGGAGCAGTCGGCGCAAAGCTTGGAAATCCTGATACACCTGTTATTGCTATTTCAGGGGACGGCGGCATGCAGATGAATATACAGGAATTTGCGACTGCAGTGCTGGAAGAACTGCCGATAATCTTATGTGTATTTAATAATACCTATCTTGGGATGGTACGCCAATGGCAGAAACTGTTCTACGGAAAGCGTTACGGAATGACGGATTTACGTGCCGGGGCACTGAGCCGCAGGACTAATGGAGAAGAAAAGCCGGTTTACACACCTGATTTTGTAAAACTCGCAGAAAGTTATGGAGCAAAAGGGATCCGGGTTACTGAACGGGAAGAGGTGGCAGCGGCCTTTGAAGAGGCAAAGAAGAATACAAAAGTACCGACTTTGATTGAATTTATCATAGATCCGGAAGAGATGGTATATCCGATGATCCAGCCAGGAGGGACTCTGGAGGAAATGATTCTGGACTGCTGATGGAGATTGGACAGTTCCAAAGGAAAAGGAGCGAGAAAAATATGGACAATACGATTAAAAAGAGATGGATTTCATTATATGTGGAGAATCAGGTGGGCGTGCTGTCTAAGATTTCCGGGCTGTTTTCGGGAAAGTCTTATAATCTGGACAGCCTGACAGTAGGGACAACAGAGGATCCGACCGTGTCCCGTATGACGATCGCGACAGTCAGCGATGATGAAACGTTTGAACAGATCAAGAAACAGCTCAACCGAATGGTAGAGGTCATCAAAGTCATTGACTTTACAGATGTGTTTGTGCGCATGAAAGAAATCTTATATGTGAAAGTAAGAAAGTGTACGCGGGACGACAAGGCAGAGTTGTTCCAGATTGCAGATACATTTAAAGCCAGGGTGATCGACTATGGAAAAGACAGCCTTCTACTGGAATTTGTGCAGACAGCGACAAAAAATGATGCGGTTGTGAAGCTTCTGAAAGAAGAGTTTAAGAATATCGAAGTGGTCAGAGGCGGAAGCGTAGGGATTGAATCTATCAGTATGATGGAACGATAAAAATGAAATAGCTGCTGGAATTAAGAAAAATAGAGTGCGCTCTTGATTTTTATTAAGGATGGTATTATAATGCACAATATATTCAGTTAGCTTATTTACAGCGGAATGGAGGAAATACTGATGGAGAAAAAAAATATTGATTGGGAAAATCTGGGATTCAGTTATATTAAGACAGACAAGCGGTATGTCTCGAACTACAAGAATGGAGCATGGGACGCGGGCGCGCTGATCGAGGATGCGGATATTACTATGAACGAGTGCGCCGGGGTCCTGCAGTATGCACAGACTATTTTTGAGGGCTTGAAAGCATATACCACAGAGGACGGGCGTGTTGTGACATTTCGTCCAGATCTGAATGGGCAGCGTATGATGGACTCCGCAGAGCGCATGGAGATGCCGAAGTTTGATGCCGGCCGATTTGTGGATGCAGTAACAGAGACTGTCAAGGCAAATGCCGCATATGTGCCGCCCTATGGCTCAGGCGCTACATTGTATATCCGTCCTTATATGTTTGGCATCAACCCGGTCATTGGGGTAAAGCCGGCAGATGAATACCAGTTCCGTATCTTCACGACTCCGGTTGGCCCATACTTTAAAGGAGGGGTAAAACCGCTGACCATCTGCGTATCCGATTTTGACCGTGCAGCTCCCCGGGGAACCGGACATATTAAAGCAGGCCTGAATTACGCCATGAGCCTTCATGCTATTGTTTCTGCACATGCGGACGGGTATGATGAAAATCTGTATCCGGATTCCGCAACGAGGACAAAAGTAGAAGAGACCGGCGGGGCCAATTTCCTCTTTGTGACAAAAGACAATAAGATTGTAACGCCTCATTCCACGACCATCCTTCCTTCTATCACGAGACGTTCCCTGATGTACGTGGCAGAACATTATCTTGGACTAGAAGTGGAAGAACGGGAGGTATATCTGGATGAATTGAAAGATTTTGCAGAATGCGGGCTCTGCGGAACAGCGGCTGTGATCTCTCCGGTAGGTAAGATTGTAGACCACGGGAAGGAAATCTGTTTCCCAAGCGGTATGGAAAAGATGGGTGAGACGACACAGAAGCTGTATGATACGCTGACAGGGATCCAGATGGGACAGATTGAAGCTCCAAAAGGATGGATTCATGTGATCTGCTAAATTTTTTGTGCATATAGGAAGCTGTATGAGTACATGACATTGCCTGTATTTTCCAGATTATGAATATCTGACGTATAAAAAAAGATGCCAGTTTAGAAAAATTGGCATCTTTTTTATAATTTTGTTTACAATAATTTTCTGGAATGCTATGATAAAGAATGAGGGAATTTTGGACAAGGGAGTATATTAAATGAAACGGGGAGTACTCTTCACTGGACTCCTTAGTATTGTGATATTATGGTGCATTTGGAATGGACAGCCTCTGGCAGTTCATGCGGAGATTGCATCGGACGATGCTTTTGAGGGAGTTACATGGGAAAAGATCATAGAAGATGATATAGAGGGCCCGCGGGGGGTCGTTCAGTCAATGTGCGCGACAGAAGATTATATCATCTGTATAGAAAATTTTGAGGATAGTGTAGAAAAGCCAGATATTATAAAAGCATATTATAGAAATGACACGGATGCTTATGGGAATAAGGTAGAGAAGTATTCCCTGGCAAAGCGGGTAGTAGAGCGGAGCTATGAACATGGGAATGGCATGGCTTATAATCCAAACACCGGAGAGATCGCGGTTGCTTTATATACACATCTGTCTCCTGAAAACAGAGGGTGTATTTTCCTGATGGATTCGAAAACGCTGTCTTATAAAGGAAAAGTCAAAATTGCGGATGACTATAATATTTTAGGGATTGGTTATGATGGAGAAAATGACCGCTACATTATTCAGACAAATGTAGATGGAGGATATAGTTTTAAGATTTTGGACAACCAGTTTCAAGTGATTGAGGATCTGGGGGAATATATAGGGACTTCAAAAGGTAATAATTTTCAAGATCTATGTGTCAGTGGGGATTACATCATTAATTTTCCTTTGACACTTGGCCTGGGAATCGGAGATTTTATCAATGTTTACTCCATTTCACGGAGGGCTTTGGTATCCTGTCCGCAGTTGGATTTTAACCTGGGGAACGTAACCAGTGATGAGCCGGAATCTATATGTGAACTAGAGCCTGGAGTATTTGCGGCGGTAGTGAATATGGATTATGCCGACGGAAGCAGGAAATTTGGCATTTATAGAACAATGGTGCCTTATAATTTTCCAGCAGCAAAGGTGGAAGAAGAGGATCAGGATGAACTAACCCCAAGTGAAAATGTAAGTGCAGACGGGGAGAATATAGAGATAGCAGAACCTGACGAGACGGAAAACAGCAGTGGAGATGACCAGGCGCCGGAAGAAGAAAATACGAGTTTTCTGGATGCGGCATTGCAGCTTATGAAAACCACGTATTCGATGAAATCAATCATGAAAGCCGCGTTGGTTATTTTCTTTGCATTAGATACTATTTTGGTCATTTATCTGAAGGTTTTGTCTGTACGGAGAAAACGGAAACGAAAGCTGGAGCGTGCCAAGAGAGAACGGCAGAGAATCCAGCAGCATATCCGGGCAACATATGGAGAATAGATTTGCGTATGGGAGGTTAGTTTGGAGGCATATACAAGTTTTGCATCAGTTTATGATCAGTTTATGGATAATGTTCCTTATGTAGAATGGGCAGAATATTTACATAGCCTTATGGAGGAATATCAGGTCAGAGATGGGATTGTGCTGGATCTTGGATGTGGGACAGGTACTATGACAGAACTTCTTGCCGGGTATGGGTATGATATGATTGGTGTGGATCTCTCGGAAGAGATGTTAGATGCTGCGATACAAAAGCGTAATGGATCTGGGCATAATATTTTATATCTTCTGCAGGATATGAGAGAATTTGAACTATATGGTACGGTCCGGGCTGTAGTCAGTGTCTGTGATTCCATCAATTATATTACAGAGACTGAAGATTTGGAGCAAGTGTTCCGTCTGGTGAATAATTATCTGGATCCTGGAGGTATTTTTATTTTTGATCTTAATACAGAATATAAATATCGGGAGATCATCGGAAACCGTACCATTGCTGAGGATAGGGAGGAAAGCAGCTTTATCTGGGAGAATTACTATGATGAAGAAGAGATGGTCAATGAGTATGACCTGACTTTATTTATCAAAGAGGATGGAGGGCTGTCAGGGGAAAATGGAGAAGAGTTATTCCGGCGTTTCAGAGAGAGCCATTTTCAGAGGGCATATACATTGGAAAATATTAAAACTATTTTGTGCAATGCGGGAATGGAGTATGTGCTGGCATACGATGCCTTTACAAGGACTCCGCCGCATGAGAAAAGCGAACGTGTTTATGTGGTTGCACGGGAAAAAGGAAAAATAATCTGAAATATATCTACATACTATACAGGGAGGATGAAGATGGAAGATCATATTGTAAGGGCAACGGCTGCAAATGCCCAGATCCGTGCGTTTGCGGCTGTTACAACAAATCTGGTGGGAGAGGCGCAGGCGCGCCATCAGACCAGTCCGGCAGCAACTGCAGCATTAGGCAGGCTGCTGACCGGAGGGGTCATGATGGGAAGTATGATGAAAAATTCTACGGATGTATTAACGCTTCAGATAAAATGTAACGGGCCTATCGGTGGATTGACAGTGACTTCTGATGCCCAGGGAAATGTAAAAGGATACGTTAATCATCCGGAGGTGATGCTGCCGCCTAAAAACGGAAAGCTGGATGTGGGAGGAGCGCTTGGGGCAGGTTTTTTTAATGTTATTAAGGATATGGGGATGAAAGAACCTTATTCCGGCCAGACGGAACTTAAGACTGGAGAGATTGCAGAAGACCTGACCTACTATTTTGCTGCTTCAGAGCAGGTGCCTTCATCGGTAGGACTTGGTGTGCTGATGAATCCTAATAATACAGTACGCTGTGCCGGAGGATTTATCGTGCAGGTGATGCCTTTTATTGAAGAAGCAGTGCTGCGTAAACTGGAGGAAAATATTGGAAAGCTGCAATCTGTGACTGCCATGCTGGACGGAGGGCATACAGCAAAGGAGATGCTTTCCTATGTGTTGGAAGGTATGGAAATCGAAATCACGGATACAATGCCGGCTGCATTTGCCTGCAATTGTTCGAAAGAGCGAGTAGAGAAAGCTCTTATCAGTATAGGGAAGAATGATATCCGGGAAATGATAGAAGATGGAAAGAACATTGAGGTAAAATGCCATTTCTGTAATACGGCATATGAATTCACTGTAGAAGAACTAAGGGGAATCCTGGCGAAAAGCCAGTAGAATATAGAAAAGTCTTGAAAACGGTATTGAGTGCGGGCATCAGAATAAGAGAGAAAATGTAAAACAGGAGGCTATTGGAGAAAGATGAAACATGGTTTTGTGAAAGTTGCGGCTGCGACGCCTGATATCCGGGTCGCAGATGTGAGGTATAATGAGGAAAAAATATGTGAGGCAATTCAAAAGGCAGCGGATTTTCATGCGAAAATCCTGGTATTTCCAGAGTTGTGCATTACAGGGTATACATGCAGCGACTTGTTTCAGCAAGAAGTACTCCTGACAGATTCCAGAAAGGCTTTGCTCAGAATCGCAGAATTTACGAAAGACAAAGATATGCTTATATTTGTTGGTATGCCTTTGTGTGTGGATGGAAAACTGTATAATGTTGCCGCTGCTTTGAATAAGGGGACTATACTTGGATTTACGACAAAGTCGTTCTTGCCTAATTATGGGGAATTTTATGAGATGCGGCAGTTTACCCCAGGCCCGAAAAGGGCGCGGTATATCTTATTTGGAGGAGAATATGTACCCTTTGGCCCTCAGATCTTGTTCCAGTGTATGGAGATGGACAGTCTGGTTGTAGCTGCTGAAATCTGTGAGGATGTCTGGTCTCCGATTCCGCCCAGTATCCAGGCAGCACTGGAAGGTGCAACGGTAATCGTGAATTTATCTGCCAGTGACGAGACGATTGGAAAGGATATTTACCGCAGAGAATTGATCCAGGGACAGTCTGCCCGTCTGATTGCCGGATATATCTATGCAAATGCCGGGGAGGGGGAGTCTACCACAGACTTGGTATTTGGTGGGCATAATATGATCGCAGAGAACGGGATGGTATTAAAGGAGGCAAAGCGTTTTAAAAACGATGTGATCTATACGGAGATCGATATTCAGCGGCTGGTCAGTGAGCGAAGGAAAAATACAACGTTTCAGACACTGGAGGAAAGAAGCCTGGAATATGTACAGTTCAGCCTTAGTATGGAAACGGCAGAGCTGACCCGTATATTCCCTATGCAGCCCTTTGTTCCGCAGGATGACAGGGTACGTTCAGAGCGATGTGAGGAAATTTTGACGATCCAGGCCATAGGGCTGAAAAAGCGTTTGGCCCATACCCATGCAAAGACTGCAGTCGTAGGGATTTCTGGCGGACTGGATTCTACGCTGGCACTTTTGGTAACAGCCAGGGCATTTGACATGCTGGGGCGGAGCAGAAAAGAAATTCTTGCAGTCACAATGCCATGCTTTGGTACAACAGACAGGACATACCACAATGCCTGCCAGATGGCTATACAGCTTGGGACCACACTGAAGGAAGTACCTATCAGAGACGCAGTACAGGTTCATTTTCAAGATATCGGACATGACCCTCAGGATCATAGTGTGACCTACGAGAACAGTCAGGCGAGGGAGCGTACTCAGGTTCTGATGGATCTTGCAAATAAAGACGGCGGGATGGTGATTGGAACTGGCGATATGTCGGAACTTGCCCTTGGCTGGGCAACATATAACGGGGATCATATGTCCATGTATGGGGTCAATGCGTCTGTGCCGAAAACATTAGTCCGGCATCTGGTACAGCATGCCGCAGATACTTCAGAAGATACACAATTAAAAGAAGTACTCTATGATGTGCTGGATACTCCGGTCAGCCCGGAACTTTTGCCGCCTAAGGAAGGAAATATTGCACAGAAAACGGAAGATCTGGTAGGCCCTTATGAGCTGCATGATTTCTTCCTGTACTATTTACTGCGTTTTGGATATGAACCGAAAAAGGTATATCGGCTGGCTCAACAGGCATTTGGCGAAAAATATGATTCTGGCACGATCGCAAAGTGGCTTGAGACGTTTTGCAGAAGATTTTTTTCGCAGCAGTTTAAACGTTCCTGCCTGCCGGATGGGCCGAAGGTGGGGACTGTGGCGCTTTCACCACGAGGGGACTGGAGGATGCCGAGTGATGCCTGTGCAGCAGGCTGGTTGGAAAATATTAATTGCGTTGACAAATAGAGTATGCTATAATAACTGAGGTTGAGGCAGAATGTAAGTTCCCGGGACCACTGAAAAGCACATCCGTCAGATGGTGTGTTTTTTAGTAGTTTCGGACTCTTCTGCCTGCCGATGTAACCTCTGCCAGCAGTATGCTGACAGGAAAATTAAAAACAAAAAAGGAGAGTACGATGTTTAAAAAGTATGAAATGGATCTTGCAGGCAGAACCCTGCGGGTAGACGTGGGCCGGGTTGCCAAGCAGGCAAACGGCGCGGTTTTGATGCATTATGGAGAGACTACAGTATTGTGTACAGCTACAGCTTCTGAGAAGCCAAGAGATGGGATTGATTTCTTTCCATTGAGTGTGGAATATAACGAGAGAATGTATTCTGTAGGCAAGATTCCCGGCGGATTTAACAAGCGGGAAGGAAAGGCATCAGAAAATGCAGTATTGACGGATCGTGTCATCGACCGGCCTATGCGTCCTTTGTTTCCGAAGGATTACAGAAATGATGTAACATTAGAGAATTTAGTAATGTCTGTTGATCCGGACTGCAGCCCGGAACTGACTGCAATGCTGGGTGCAGCAATCGCAGTCAGTATTTCAGATATTCCTTTTGACGGACCGATTTCTACGACTCAGGTCGGCTTGGTGGACGGTGAATTTATATTTAATCCAACCGCAGAGCAGAAGGAGGTTTCCAGCCTTGCATTGACAGTTGCATCTACGAGAGAAAAGGTGATCATGATCGAGGCCGGAGCTGAGGAAGTGCCGGAAGAGCAGATGATAGATGCGATTTTTGCGGCTCATGAAGTGAATCAGAAGGTGATCGCATTCATAGACACGATTGTTGCAGAATGCGGCAAGCCGAAACATGAATATGAGAGCTGCGCGGTGCCGGAAGAACTGTTTGCGGCAATCAAGGAAATCGTGCCGCCGTCCCAGATGGAAGAGGCAGTATTCACAGACGATAAGCAGACAAGAGAAGGAAATATCCGTGCGATTACAGAAAAATTAGAGGAAGCATTTGCAGAAAGGGAAGAGTGGCTGGAAGTTTTAGGTGAAGCGGTTTACCAATATCAGAAGAAGACGGTCCGAAAGATGATCTTAAAAGACCATAAGCGTCCGGATGGACGTGCAGTGGATGAGATCCGGCCATTAGCGGCAGAAGTGGATTTGATCCCCAGAGTGCATGGCTCAGCTATGTTTACCCGTGGACAGACTCAGATTTGTACGGTTACGACATTGGCACCTTTATCTGAGGCACAGAGGCTGGATGGCCTGGATGAGTCTGAGACATCTAAACGGTATATGCACCATTATAATTTTCCGTCATACTCTGTCGGTGAGACAAGGCCGTCCAGAGGACCAGGAAGACGTGAGATTGGACATGGAGCGCTGGCAGAAAGAGCATTGCTCCCAGTTCTGCCGGCTGAGGCAGAATTCCCGTATGCGATTCGTACAGTTTCAGAGACATTTGAGTCTAACGGGTCTACCTCACAGGCCAGCGTGTGTGCATCCAGTATGTCGCTGATGACCGCGGGAGTGCCGATCAAAGCGGCTGTTGCAGGTATTTCTGCAGGATTGGTGACAGGGGATACAGACGATGATTATCTTGTGCTGACAGACATTCAAGGCCTGGAGGATTTCTTTGGAGATATGGACTTTAAAGTGGCCGGAACCCACAAAGGAATTACTGCAATTCAGATGGATATCAAGATCCATGGTTTGACCCGGCCGATCATTGAGGAAGCGATTGCAGCAACAAAGAAGGCCAGGACTTATATTCTGGATGAAGTAATGAGCAAAGCGATTGCAGAGCCAAGGCCGGAGGTGGCTCCATCAGCACCGAAGATCATTCAGATGCAGATTGACCCACAGAAGATTGGAGATGTTGTCGGACAGAGGGGCAAGACGATCAATGCCATTATCGAAGAGACGGGCGTAAAGATTGATATTGAAGAAGACGGTTCTGTTTCTATCTGCGGAACAGAACAGGAAAATATGAACAAGGCTGCTAAACTAATCACTACGATCGTTACAGAGTTTGAGGCTGGACAAGTGTTTGAAGGGAAAGTAGTCAGCATTAAGGACTTTGGTGCATTTTTGGAATTTGCTCCTGGTAAAGAAGGCATGGTGCATATCTCTAAGATTGCAAAGCATAGAGTGAATAAGGTAGAAGATGTCCTCAAATTAGGTGATGCTGTAAAGGCTGTCTGCCTTGGAAAAGATAAGATGGGAAGATTTAGCTTCAGTATGAGAGATGTAGCTGAATAAAAAATAAGAGAATCGGAATCAAGTTGAAACAGGATTCCGATTCTCTTATTTTTTGGATTACTTACAGTAGAAAATCTGCTGCGGACAGATTTTCTAATAAAGACAAAAACAATCCCACTGCAAAAGCAATGGGATCACCTGTTCTTATATTACCAGTCAGTATAAATATCAATCGTTCCGCTGGCACAGCCGCA
Organism: uncultured Lachnospiraceae bacterium; assembly: GCA_910589385.1. Taxonomy (GTDB): domain Bacteria; phylum Bacillota; class Clostridia; order Lachnospirales; family Lachnospiraceae; genus Schaedlerella. The sequence continues at coordinate 38,564 of CAJUTU010000016.1, read as the reverse complement.
GTCATATACTTTGGCAGTACCAAGAGAAGTTTCAACAACAGTACCCCAGGTAAGATCGCTGCTGGCAACACAAATGTAACCGTCAGCATCACGGATGGTTCCGTCTTCGGCAACATGACGCCCAGGGATACTCAACCCGCCACCAGGAAGAACCTTTTGAGAATAGTAGGTTTCACGATGCCCGTTATAGTAAACGACACCCTTTGACGGAGTCAAGGCACCCGTATCATAAGTGGGGTAGCTGGTGGCTCCTGATGAAGAGTCTATGTTATTATCCTGTGCATTGTCTATATCGGAAGACAGTGTTGAATCTGCGGGGTTTGCAGATCCGTCAGGATTAGAAACATCAGCAGATACGGTAGTATTTGCAGGAACCATCTGAGACTGGGCCAGACGTTTTCTTTCTTCCTCCGCTCTTCTGGCTGCTTCAGCCGCCGCAGCTCTGGCCTGTTCCTCGCGGAGCGTCTGCAGCTGTGCTTTAAATGCTTCCAAATCGGTAGAAGTTTCTTGTGCTTTTTGCTTTAGCTCTTCCTGCTGCTTCACTAATTGCGTCTGCAGGCTTTTCAGTGAATTTTGTTTTGCAAGTAAGTCGGCCTCTTGTATCTCGATTCCTTTTTGGATGTTTCGCAGATTTTCCAGCTTTTCCCGGTCATAACTGCTGATATTCTGTATAAAGTCTGCCCGGTTCAAGAAATCTGACATGTTTTCCGCAGAAAATAATAATTCTAAAAGCGTATCACTGCCATTTTCATACATATATCTGATGCGTGTCTTCATGTCTTCATATTGTCTCATCTCATTCTCGCGGGAGATGGCAAGAGAATCTTGAATACGGAGCATGTCATTATTCGCTTCTTCAATGGCGTCTTCTGTAGCAGAAATCTCATCAGCAATTTTCAGTAGATCCTGATTAATGTCATTCAGCTGGTTTTGAAGATCGCTGGTTTTGCTTTCCAGGTTTTCAATATCTTCTGCAGATACATGTACTGATAAAAACAAAGCAGAAGCAAGGAGAAAGACCAGCAAGGCTTGTACTTTTCTTTTCATACGCAATCACAAATCCAATCCTTTCTTAAAATAATTTATGCTCAATAATCTGTTACAGAGCATTCTACTTATACATTATATAGTGTATCAAGAAAAAGTGCAAGCCCTTGATATGGATATTTTACCTTTATTTTACAAAAATTAAATGTTTTTGTAAAAAATCAAAAATAGCACTTGACAACTATCTTTCGTTAGAATATACTAACTGTTGTAAGTGGAAACCGTTACATATTTATTAACATAGAAAGAAGATGATTATGATGCCTTTATCAATGGTAAAACAGGGAGAACCGAATATGATCCGCAAAGTCGGGGGGAAGGAAGAGACGAGACGCTTCATAGAGAACCTTGGATTTGTAGCAGGTACGGAAGTAACGGTCGTATCTGAGACCAATGGCAATATGATCGTGAATGTAAAAGACTCTCGCATAGCAATTGGTAAAGAAATGGCAAACAAAATCATGGTTGGCTAAAGGAGGAGAAGTTGTTATGACATTGAAGGAAGTTCCCTGCGGACAGACTGTAAAGGTCACAAAACTGACTGGAGAGGGGCCGGTTAAGAGAAGGATTATGGACATGGGGATTACAAAGGGTGTTGAAATTTTTGTAAGAAAGGTCGCGCCGTTAGGAGACCCAGTGGAAATTACGGTAAGGGGATATGAATTATCTGTCCGCAAAGCGGATGCAGAAATGATTACAGTTGAATAAAACTGTGTTTATTTTTTGAAGGATAGTTAGTTGTTGCTAATTATAGGTAGAAGTCAAAAATAATACCAGGAGGATATAAAAATGGCGATTAAAATTGCATTGGCAGGTAATCCAAATAGTGGGAAAACCACATTGTTTAATGCGCTGACCGGGTCGAACCAATTTGTTGGAAACTGGCCGGGGGTTACAGTTGAGAAGAAGGAAGGAAAACTGAAAGGGAATAAGGATGTGGTCATCATGGACTTGCCGGGAATCTATTCTTTATCTCCTTATACACTAGAAGAGGTTGTTGCAAGAAATTATCTGATCCATGAAAGGCCTGACGCAATTCTGAATATTGTAGACGGAACAAATATTGAGCGAAATCTGTATCTGACGACACAGTTGATGGAGCTGGGGATTCCGGTTGTGATGGCGGTCAATATGATGGATATTGTAGAAAAGAACGGCGATAAAATTCATATTGATAAATTGGCTAAAAAACTGGGATGCGAGGCTGTTGAGATTTCTGCGTTGAAAGGAACCGGAGTACAGGCAGCGGCAGACAGGGCGGTCCGTGCGGCCTCTTCGAAGAAAAAGGCAGAGCCAGTACATACATTTGCCGAAAATGTGGAGGAAGTATTATCGGTTGTGGAATCTAAAATTGGTTCTGCTGTCCCAGAAGAGCAAAAGCGGTTTTTCGCTGTGAAGCTGCTTGAAAAAGATGATAAAATTAAGGAGCAGATGGACAGAGTGCCGGATATTTCTGCTGAAATTGCACAGATTGAGGAAGAGATGGATGATGATACCGAAAGTATCATTACAAATGAGCGCTATGTATATATATCTTCCATCATAGGGGAGTGTTATACAAAACGCCAGACCAGTGAAAATCTGACGGTATCCGATAAGATTGACCGGATTGTGACAAATCGTTTCCTGGCATTGCCGATTTTTGCGGTTGTGATGTACATCGTATATTATGTATCTGTCACTACGGTTGGCGGTTTTGTAACAGACTGGACGAATGATGTTTTATTTGGCGATATTATCCCACCAGCAGTCGAGAGCGTGCTTACAGCTCTGAACTGTGCGGACTGGCTGCAGGGCTTGATTTTAGACGGAATCGTAGCCGGTGTTGGTGCTGTACTCGGATTTGTACCGCAGATGCTGGTTCTGTTTATCTTTCTTGCTTTTCTGGAGAGTTGTGGATATATGGCAAGGGTGGCCTTCATCATGGACCGTATTTTCCGTAAATTCGGACTTTCCGGTAAGTCCTTCATCCCAATGCTGATTGGTTCAGGATGTGGAGTTCCGGGAATCATGGCTTCCAGGACTATTGAGAATGACCGTGACCGGAAGATGACGATCATTACGACCACATTTATCCCATGCGGCGCAAAGCTTCCAATCATTGCATTGATTGCCGGTGCTTTGTTCAACGAGGCTTCCTGGGTTGCACCAAGTGCATATTTTGTCGGCATTGCAGCAGTAATCTGTTCAGGGATCATTTTGAAAAAGACAAAAATGTTTGCAGGAGACCCCGCGCCGTTTGTTATGGAACTTCCGGCATATCATATGCCAACCGTAGGAAATGTACTGCGCAGCATGTGGGAGCGTGGCTGGTCCTTTATTAAAAAAGCAGGAACCATCATCCTTCTCTCTACGATCGTGGTATGGTTTACCTCTTACTTTGGATGGGTGGATGGACAGTTCCGTATGCTGGACGGTATGGAATTGGATCACAGTATTTTAGCGGCTATTGGAAATTTCTTCGCATGGATTTTCGTTCCTCTTGGATGGGGAGACTGGAAGGCGGCAGTTGCTGCAATTACAGGATTGGTAGCAAAAGAGAATGTAGTGGGTACATTTGGTATCCTGTATGGACTGGAAGAAGTAGCAGAGGACGGTGCAGAGGTCTGGGGGTCTCTGGCAGGAGCAATGACACCGGCAGCAGCATATTCTTTCCTCGTTTTCAACCTCCTGTGTGCACCTTGCTTTGCTGCAATGGGGGCAATCAAACGTGAGATGAACAATATCAAGTGGTTTTGGTTTGCAATCGGATATCAGTGCTTATTGGCATACGTTGTTGCACTTTGTGTATATCAGATCGGCATGCTTCTCACAGGCGGCGGATTCGGTGTATTTACGATCGTAGCGTTTGTGCTGGTTATAGGTTTTATTTATCTTCTGGCCAGGCCATACAAAGAGAGTACTTCAATGAATGTTGACATGAAAAGGCTTGTCAATGTAAAATAGTAAATGTATGGAAGGAGGAGCTGATATGGGAACAGTTCTGGTAGGCACGGTACTGGCTGGTATTGTAGCGCTCATTATCAGAAGTATGATTCGTGATAAAAAGAATGGAAAGTCCATTCAGTGCGGTGGGGACTGCAAGTATTGCGGCGGCCATTGCAGGCACTGAAAAAGGAATGGCTTAAATGCCGATAGAAAATTTTACAGTTCAAAGTAAAAAAATATCCCTGCAGCTTGCTGCAGGGATAAAGACAGGTAAAATTAAAGTTTCAAGTTTTTAAACAAATCTCCAAGGTTTGTTCCGATACTCTCGGATTTTGGCAGTTCGACTTTTTCTGGAACTTCTTCTTCGGCCTGTTCCAAAGCTTTCATGCTCAGGCTGATCTTACCGTCCTTGATGCCGATGACCTTGACAGTGACTGCATCCCCTGCATTCAAGACATCTGCCGGAAGTTTCACACGCTTTTGAGAAATCTGGGAAACATGTACCAATCCGGAGAGGTTGTTTTCCAGCTTTATGAATGCTCCATAATTCTGCAGTGTCTCTACAGTTCCTTCCATAACCGTTCCAACCTTTACATTTGCAATCTGGTTCTGACGCTCCTTTTTCTCTTTCGCCCTTAAGATATCACGGGCAGAAAGAACAAGGCGGTTGTTAGCCTGATCCACATCAATGACCTGTACTTCGATTTCTTTGAGCAGATAGGTTTCTAAATCATCTACATAGGACAGGGAAAGCTTAGAAGCCGGGATAAATCCACGAAGTCCTTCTACCATGGCGATGACGCCGCCGTTTACAACACCTTCTATCTTTACAGGGAGGACCGTCTTGTCTTCCATATACTGGCTTACCAGATTCCAGGGATTGGCATCATCAAGATGGTCTTCATAATCTGCCATGGTTTCACCAGGAGTTTCTTTCTCAGAAGAAGTAGGATTTTCATCTACGGCTGGGGCTGCCTCTGCAACGGTTTCCTCATTGACGGATCCTTCCGTCTGTGCATTTTCCGGGATCATTTCTTCGGTTTTTAATTCTTCGTTCATTGTAACACCTCAACATATTTTTCTAAATTTGTAATGTCCATAAATCAAGTATACCATATGTCGTCCTAAAAAAACAACTAATCTTGTAAATTCAGGTGACGAATTTGAAAAAAAGTGGTAAGCTGTTTAGGAAAGAAGCATACAAATATCGAAAAGCGCAGCCGGCCTGCGCAGGAAAGGCTTGGTGTAAATGATGGAACAGGGCGTAATCAACAACAAAATCTATGTAGTAGGCCATAAGAATCCAGATACAGATTCTATATGTTCAGCTATTGCATATGCCGAACTCCGTACAAAGCTTACCGGGGAGAGGCATAATGCGAGGCGTGCAGGGCAGTTAAATGAAGAGACCCAGTATGTGCTGGATTATTTTAACGTAAAAGCCCCGGCACTTCTGACGGATCTGCGGGTACAGGTAAAAGACGTTGTACTGCGGGAGGTGGAAGGGGTGAATGGTTCACTGTCTATTAAGACTGCATGGGCAAAAATGAAAGAACAGAACTTGAAAACACTTCCTGTGACACGGGATGGTAAATTGGAAGGTGTGATCACCATCGGAGATATCGCAACTTCCTATATGGATGTGTATGACAGCAATGTACTGGCTACGGCGCGGACGCAGTACCGTAACATCGCAACGACTGTAGGAGGGGAGATCATCATCGGGAACCCTCACAGCTATATGTCTAATGGAAAAGTTGGGATTGTAGCTTCCAGCCGGAAACTGATGGCAGAATTTGTGGAGCCGGAGGATCTGGTCATTCTGGGAAACCGTAAGGAAGTACAACAGATGGCTGTGGATCTGGGCGTAAGCTGCATGATCGTATCTACTGGCGCGGAAATAGATGAAGGGATCGTGGAACAGGCGAGGGAGAAGGAAATCGTTATTATTGCCACAAAGCATGATACATTTACCGTAGCAAGGCTGATCAACCAGAGTATTCCGATCCGTCATTTTATGAGTGGTAAAAAAGGACTGATCTCATTTCGGATGCGGGACTATGTGGATGATGTAAAGGTAATCATGATGAAGAACCGCTACAGGGATTTTCCGGTGTTGGATAATAAGGGGAATTTTCTGGGATTTATTTCCAGAAGACGGTTATTAAACTGTCGGAAAAAACAGGTGATCCTTGTGGACCACAATGAGAAAAGCCAGGCAGTCAATGGGATTGAACAGGCGGAAGTATTGGAGATCATCGACCATCACAGGCTGAGCAGCATCGAGACTATGGGGCCGGTCTATTTCCGGAACCAGCCGGTGGGATGTACGGCAACGATCGTGTATCAGATGTATCAGGAGAATGGGGTAGAAGTGACACCGACTATTGCAGGTCTTTTATGCTCGGCTATCATATCCGATACGCTGATGTTCCGTTCGCCTACCTGTACGCCGCTGGATGAACAGTCTGCGCGTAGGCTTGCGGAAATTGCAAAGGTAGACGTAGAGATGCTGGCCCAGGCCATGTTCCGTGCAGGCAGCAATCTGAAAGGCAAGAGCGCAGAGGACATCTGTTTTCTTGACTTTAAGCAGTTTACAGTCAATGACATGGTCTTTGGCGTGGGGCAGGTAAACTCTATGAGCGCGGAAGAGTTAAAGGAAATCAAGGAAAAAATCGAGCCGCATTTGGAAAAGGCCAGGAATGGACATGGTCTGAATATGATTTTCTTTATGCTGACCAACATTTTGACGGAATCATCGGAAATGTTGTGTGCGGGGCCGGAAGCCAGAGAGAAGCTGATCAATGCTTTCGATCTGCGTTCAGAGATGGAGGAACTTCATTTAAAAGGGGTCGTATCCCGCAAAAAACAGCTTGTACCGCCGATTGTGGAGGCACTGCAGCAATAGAAGTGTGAGTGCCGGGAAATCTATAATACACGGCAACATTATTGCATATTTTAGCACGTATTTTTTATGGATTTTCTGTATTGGTTCATCTATAATGAAAAAAGTTGTACAGGCTGCTTTTAGCTGTACCAAAACAAATTCAGAAAGTGAGGATTTGGATCGTCATGAAAGAAAAATTATTAAAGAAATTTGCAGAACTTTTTGAGAATTCAGAGGGTGCCGGCTTCTTTTTTTCACCGGGGCGTGTGAATCTTATCGGAGAACACACAGATTATAATGGAGGACATGTATTTCCCTGTGCGCTGACAATCGGTACATATGGTGTGGCACGCAAAAGGGCTGACCGTAAGGTTCATTTTTATTCCATGAATCTGGATCATTTTGGAGTTGTAGAAGCCTCTTTGGACAATCTGGTAAATCAAGAGTCGTATGGATGGGCGAATTATCCCCTTGGCGTAGTATGGGCTTTTGCAGAAAAAGGACATTCTCTGGATGTCGGATTTGATATGATCATCTGGGGAAACATTCCAAATGGGAGCGGGCTTTCTTCTTCCGCATCTTTGGAAGTACTGACCGGCGTGATCCTGCGTGACCTGTATGGAATACAGGATGTAAGTATGACAGATATCGCTCTGTATGGTCAGTATTCGGAAAATAATTTCAATGGCTGTAATTGCGGGATCATGGATCAGTTTGCAGTAGCCATGGGCAAGAAAGACCATGCAATCTTTCTGGATACCAGTACATTGAAATACGAGTATGCACCTGTGAAGTTAAAGGATGCAAAGATTGTGATCACGAACAGCAAAGTAAAGCACAGCCTTGTGGATTCTGCATACAATGACCGGCGCCGGGAGTGTACAGATGCGCTTGCAGCGCTGAAGACAGTGGCAGACATTGAGACATTGGGCGATCTGACGGTGGAGGAATTTGAGAAGCATAAACATGTCCTTACTGATCCGGTCCTAGAAAAACGGGCAAAACATGCTGTGGCAGAAAATCAGCGCACGATTGAGGCGGTTGCAGCATTGAAAAGGGACGATATTACCCGTTTTGGGGAATTGATGAATCAGTCTCATGTGTCCCTTCGGGATGATTATGAAGTGTCTTGTAAAGAGGTTGACATTTTGACAGAGCTTGCATGGAAGACACCAGGAGTCATTGGTTCTCGTATTACCGGAGGTGGTTTCGGCGGATGTACGGTCAGCATTGTAAAAAATGACGCTGTGGAAAGTTTCATTGAGGCGATAGGTGCAGCCTATAAAGAACAGGTTGGCCATGAAGCAGAATTTTATACCGTTGATATCGGAGATGGTGCACGGAAAATAGATTAAGAACAGCAGAATGGAGACTGGACATTATGAAATTATATGAGAATATCAAAAAATTAGTTCAATATGGAGTTGACACCGGATTAACCCCAGAGTGTGAACGTATCTATACAACAAACCTCCTTTTAGATTTATTCCAGGAGCAGGATTATGAAGAAAGCTCCTGTGATGCTTCGGAAATTGTTCTGGAGAACGTACTCAAGGAACTCCTGGATGAGGCATGCAGCCGCGGGATCATAGAGGATAGTATTGTGTATCGGGATTTGTTCGATACAAAGCTGATGAATTGTCTGATACCGCGTCCGGCACAGGTGCAAAAAAAGTTCTGGGAGGATTACGCTGTTTCACCTGAGCAGGCAACGCAGCAGTATTATAAATTCAGCCAGGACAGTGATTATATCCGCCGCTACCGTATTAAAAAGGACAGAAAATGGACGGTGGATACGGATTATGGTACTTTGGATATTACCATCAACCTTTCTAAGCCGGAAAAGGATCCGAAAGCGATCGCAGCAGCCAGAAACGCAAAAAATTCAGCATACCCGAAATGTCAGCTTTGTATGGAGAACGAAGGATATGCAGGGCGCACCAATCATCCGGCAAGAGAAAACCATCGTATCATTCCGATCACGATCAATGAGTCTGCATGGGGATTCCAGTATTCTCCGTATGTATATTATAATGAACACTGTATTGTCTTTAATGGGGAACATATCCCGATGAAGATCGACCGTGCCGCATTCACCAAGCTGTTTGACTTTGTGAAGCAGTTCCCACACTATTTTCTTGGTTCCAATGCAGATCTTCCGATTGTGGGCGGCTCCATTTTAAGCCATGATCATTTCCAGGGTGGGCACTATACTTTTGCTATGGCAAAGGCTCCGGTTATAGAACACTTTACAGTAAAAGGCTATGAGGATGTTACCGCAGGAATTGTAAAATGGCCGCTTTCTGTCATTCGTCTGCAATGTGCGGATGAAACCAGGATCATAGATCTTGCAGATCATATTCTGGGGGCATGGCGAGGCTATACAGATGAGGCTGCATTTATTTTTGCGGAAACGGAGGGACAGCCTCATAACACGATAACACCGATTGCGCGGAAACGTGGAGAATTGTATGAACTGGATTTGACTCTGCGTAACAATATTACGACAGAAGAGCATCCTCTTGGGGTGTACCATCCACATGCAAATCTGCATCATATCAAGAAGGAAAATATCGGATTGATCGAGGTAATGGGGCTTGCGGTGCTTCCGGCGCGTCTGAAAGGCGAGTTGGAGCTTTTGAAAGACTATATATTAGAAGGAAAGGATATCCGCTCCAATGAAAGCATTGAAAAGCATGCAGACTGGGCAGAGGGATTCCTGCCCGCGTATCCGGATGTCAATGCAGAGAATATTGAGGACATCCTCCAGCAGGAAGTAGGAAAGGTATTCTGCCAGGTATTAGAGGATGCAGGCGTATACAAGTGTACACCACAAGGTATGCAAGATTTCCGCAGGTTTATCGGGGTGCTTTAGAGATTACAGGTTTTCAGGCTCTTTTGTGTGCCGCTTATAGAGTTTCAAAAATATAGACTATATTATAAGGAGCTGTAAAGGCTCCTTTTTGGTATATTAATACAAAAAAAACGGGATAAATACAAAATGTTTGTGTGTTTTTACAATATGCATATGTTGCTTCAAATTGTTTTCTGGCATTTTCAATAAAGTGTCAGTGTCCGAAGCATACAGTATGCAGTTAGATGGTGCATTTCATGAGTGACAGGATGAAAAAGGAGGGATTATGGAGAGCACGATGAAATGTAGTAGTTTGGAAAAGGAACAGTTGGTGCCGCTGCGGGATGCATTGAATAATTTGATACGTTTCCTGCAGAGATGGAAAGACAACAGCATTCCATATTTTTATCGTTATCTGCAGTACATGAAAGACAACATTGAAATCTGCATGTATACGCAGGACGATTGGGGGGATGGCCTGGCGTATCTGAAAGATATACTGCAGCGGAACTGGGATGAGGCGAACGACGATTTTATGGGAATCCATTCCTGTGAGTTGTTTGAGGAAAGCCAGAGAGAACTGTTTCTGCAGTATTTGGGATTGTTGGAGGAGGTGGAACAATACTTTATTTTTGAAATGGAGTAAGTAAAGAAGAAGTAGGAAAGGACAGATAAAAAGGAGGGGATGGAAAGGGCGAAATAAAACAAACTTTCAGCCTTGCCGTTGTATACAATTTATGGTAAGATAATTGGCAGATATTGAAGGATTGAGGAGGAAACCATGGAGAACGAGGCAGTTTCAAGAAATTTTATTGAACAGGAGATTGATAAAGATTTGGCGGAGGGGGTATATGAACACGTATGTACCAGGTTCCCGCCTGAACCGAACGGATATCTGCATATCGGACATGCAAAGTCCATACTTTTAAACTACGGGCTGGCACAAAAGTATCATGGAACATTTAATATGCGGTTTGATGACACAAATCCTACCAAAGAGAGGATGGAGTTTGTGGAGTCCATTAAAGAGGACATCCGATGGCTGGGAGCGGACTGGGAGGACCGCTTGTATTTTGCGTCGGATTATTTTGACCAGATGTATGAATGTGCGGTAAAGCTGATAAAAAAGGGAAAGGCGTATGTCTGTGATCTGTCTGCGGAAGAAATTCGCGAGTACCGTGGGACATTGACAGAAGCAGGAAAAAAAAGCCCTTACAGAGAGCGTACTGTGGAGGAGAACCTGGCATTGTTTGAGGGAATGCGTGAAGGAAAGTATCAAGACGGAGAGAAAGTGCTCCGGGCGAAGATTGATATGGCATCTCCGAATATTAACATGCGGGATCCTGTGATTTACCGTGTGGCGCATATGGCTCATCACAATACGGGAGACAAGTGGTGCATCTATCCGATGTATGATTTCGCGCACCCGATTGAAGATGCGATTGAAGGAGTCACACATTCAATTTGTACGCTGGAATTTGAGGATCACCGCCCATTGTATGATTGGGTGGTCCAGGAATGTGAGTTTGAGAATCCGCCGCGTCAGATTGAGTTTGCGAAGCTGTATCTGACGAATGTAGTGACTGGAAAAAGGTATATCAAGAAACTGGTAGAAGATGGAATCGTGGATGGATGGGACGATCCGCGTCTGGTTTCGATCGCGGCGCTTCGGAGAAGGGGATTTACGCCGGAATCCATCAAGATGTTTATTGATATGTGCGGGGTATCCAAGGCGCAGAGTTCGGTGGATTATGCGATGTTGGAATATTGTATCCGGGAAGACTTGAAGATGAAGCGTCCGCGTATGATGGCAGTGCTGCATCCGATCAAGCTGATCATTGATAACTATCCGGAAGGGGAAGTGGAATATCTGGATGTTCCCAACAATCTGGAAAATGAATCGCTTGGTACCCGGAAGGTTCCGTTCTGCCGGGAACTGTATATTGAGCAGGATGATTTTCTAGAGAATCCCCCGAAGAAATATTTCCGCTTATTCCCGGGAAATGAGGTCCGTCTGATGTCTGCTTACTTTGTGAAATGTGAAAGTTTTGTCAAGGATGAAGCAGGACATGTGACGGAAGTGCATTGTACTTATGATCCAGAGACAAAGAGCGGCAGCGGCTTTAACGGAAGGAAAGTGAAAGGTACGATCCACTGGGCAGCGGCCCCTTATGCAAAAGAAGCGGAAGTACGTCTGTACGAAAATCTGGTGGATGAAGAAAAGGGTGTTTATAATAAAGAAGACGGATCTTTGAATCTGAACCCGGATTCTCTGACTGTTTTGAAAAAATGTTATGTGGAACCGGGATTTATGGAGGCAAAAGCTTATGACAGCTTCCAGTTTGTAAGGACCGGATATTTCTGTATTGATGCAAAGGATTCCACACCGGATGCCTTGGTGTTCAATCGGATCGTATCATTGAAAAGTTCGTTTAAGCTGTCATGAATGATTTGACTATAAACCTTGATTTAAAGTCAAAAATACCATTGTATGAGCAGATTTATGGCTATATAAAACAGGAAGTCCGCTCAGGAAGAATCAAAAGCGGAGAAAAGCTTCCTTCAACTCGTTCCCTTTGCAAGTACTTAGAGGTCAGCAGGAGCACGGTGGAACTTGCATATGGACAGCTCTTGTCAGAGGGATATGTGGAGGCACAGGCCTGTAGAGGTTTTTTTGTCGCGGATGTAAAAGGGTTGTATCAATTAGACAGTCCATTAGAGGAATACAGTATAATTGATACAGATAAAAAAGAAACATACTGCTACGATTTTACGCCGAATGGTGTGGACTTGAACAGTTTTCCCTACAATGCCTGGAGAAAACTTTCAAAAGAAAGCCTGTTAGATGACCGAACAGAGTTATTTCGTCTGGGAGAACCACAGGGGGAATATGGATTGCGTGTGGCTATCTGCCGTTATCTCCATCAGGCGCGAGGAGTAAACTGTACGCCGGAGCAGATGATCGTGGGAGCTGGAAATGACTATCTGTTGATGCTGCTTGCCACCATTATTGGACAGGATCATATGGTGGCTTTTGAAAATCCGACATACAGGCAGGCATATCGGCTGTTTAAGAATCTGTCTTATCGTGTATGTACCGTAGATATGGATTCCAGAGGGATGGATGTAGAAAAACTGGAGGTATCCGGGGCTGATATTGCATTTGTAATGCCGTCCCATCAATATCCTCTCGGAATTGTGATGCCGCTGAAACGGCGTCTGGATTTACTGAAATGGGCAGAACAGAAAGAGGGCCGTTATATAATAGAAGATGACTATGATAGTGAGTTCCGGTATAAGGGAAAACCAATCCCTGCGCTGCAGGGATATGACAATCATGAAAAAGTGATTTTTATTGGCACATTTTCTAAGGCGATTGCTCCTGCAATCCGAATGAGCTATCTGGTCCTGCCTAAGCCTCTTCTGCATCAGTTCTGTGAACGAAGCGGATTTTTGAACTCAACGGTATCGAAAGTAGACCAGTTGATTTTAAAAAAATTTATTGAAGAGGGATATTTTGAACGGCATCTGAATAAAACCCGTGCATTGTATAAGAGCAGGCATGATGTTCTGCTTTCTTGCCTGAAAAGTACATTTTGCAAAAACGAGATATCGAACCGGTATTCTCCGAAAGGGGAAGCGCAAAAAGATGGAAGGGAACTCTTTTGTATTTCCGGAGAGCGTGCGGGCGTGCATCTTCTCTTACATGTATTGAACGGCATGACGGAGGAAGAGCTGATCGAACGGGCAAAAACACGGGGGGTCAAAGTATACGGGCTTTCAGAATATTATGTAGAGCCACAGCCGGATGCCGCGGCCGCGATCTTGCTTGGTTATGCGAATATGAGTGAAGATAAGATTGTGGAAGCGGTCAAGATCTTGGCAGAAGCCTGGAATGGTTTATGATTGAAAATAAATATCCAAAGAATCGAAAAGAATCCTGTAGAAAATGATTGTAATTATGATTAAAAAGTATTAAAATGGTAAATGATTTAGTCACAGTCCAGAAGAAAGGAGTGTTATTTTGAAGAAGAATTTTAGATGGCTGACAGCCCTTGCTGTTGCAGGAACCGTGATCGGCATTGTAATCGCTTATATTTGTAAGAAGAACAACGAGGCATCCCTGGATGAGGATGATTTTGAGGATGAGGATGATTTTGCTCTGGACAGCGATTTGAAGCCTGTTTCTGAACGGGAATATGTTCCGCTTAATAAAACAGACGGACAGACTCAGAAAAAGGAGGCAGAGTCTGGCGGTACTGATTCTGAAAATAGTGAAGAGAGTTCTGAAAAGACAGAAGAAACAGAGACTGCCGAAGAGGAGGCATAAGGTCAGGTACTGGAAGGAACAGATTAGGATAAACTTTCAGGGAATGAATAGATTTGTTGTATATTGGAATCCCCAAGAGTCTCTGCTCTACGGGATTCCGTTTGCTTTGTAGAAAATCATTTTTCGTTTTCTAGAAAGTCTTTTTTTAGTGGCGCGCATGATGCGCAGAGGAAGGATTTCGTTATTTTATGGAATATAAAATGGCCGAGAAGGCAACGAAAAAAGCAAAAAAAGGAATTTTAAGAGTCGCATTCAGTCGTACCGCACTGATGCTGCTGTTGATTTTGCTGCAGTTGGCAATGTTCGGAGGTCTGCTGACGATCCTGAGGGATTATGCGGTCTATGTATATGGCATAACTCTGGTGATACAGGTTTGTGCGATCGTATTTATTATGAATGAGCGGACATGCCCGGAGTTTAGCCGGACGTGGATTCTTTTGATCCTGGCTTTCCCGGTTTTTGGATGTGTATTTTATCTTTATGCAAAGATGGAATTTGGAACAAGGTTTATAGGAGAGCAGCTTGGAAAAAAGCAGTTGGAGACAAAGGCTTATTTGAAGCAGAAGAAGAGTATTGTGGAGGATCTGCGTGCCAGTAAGCCGGCTAATGCGAATTTGGCCGAATATATGAATTGTTCCGTTCATTTTCCTGCATACAGGAATACAAAGGCGACCTATTTTGCATGTGGGGAAGAAAAGTTTCCCGCAATGATAGAACAGCTAAAAAAGGCAGAAAAGTTTATTTTTCTGGAATATTTTATAGTGGCTGAGGGGCATATGTGGGGAACCATCCTGAAAATATTGAAACAAAAGGCGGCTCAGGGAGTAGAGGTGCGGTTTATGTATGACGGTATGTGCAGTATCTCCCTGCTTCCCTATAATTATCCGAAAATGATCCAGAAGTTTGGGATAAAATGCAAGATGTTCAGCCCCATCCGCCCAGTACTCTCTACAGTCCAAAACAACCGTGACCACCGGAAGATCTGTGTGATCGACGGAAAAGTGGCATTTACAGGAGGAATCAATCTGGGGGACGAGTATATTAACCGGATCAAACGGTTTGGCTATTGGAAAGATACGGCAGTCATGCTGGAAGGTGATGCTGTGCAAAGCCTGACCATGCTCTTTTTGCAGATGTGGAATGTGACAGAACGGAAACCGGAAAGTTATGGAAGATATCTGACAGAGCCGTTTAAGGGAGTACGCCGGGAACTGGGATTTGTGATTCCGTATGGGGACAGCCCTTTTGACCATGAGGATGTGGGAGAAGAAGTTTACTGCCATATTTTGCATCATGCAAAAAAATATGTCCACATTATGACCCCTTATCTGATTTTGGACAGTAAGATGCTCGATGCACTTTCCCTTGCGGCAAAGAGTGGGATTGATGTAAAGATCATCATGCCCGGCATACCGGATAAATGGTATGCATTTGCTTTGGCAAAGACCTATTATCGAGATCTGCTCAACGCAGGAGTTAAGATTTACGAATTTACCCCGGGCTTTGTACATGCAAAGATTTTTGTGTCTGACAACGACACTGCAACGATCGGAACGATCAATTTAGATTATCGCAGCCTTTATCTGCATTTTGAGTGTGGAGTCTTTCTCTATAATAACCCGGTGGTACGGGAGGTGGAACTGGATTTTCAGGAGACTTTGAAAAAGTGTCATCGGATCTCCGTGGCTGATGTCAAGAAAATCAACATGAGGATGAAACTCAGTGGAAGAGTTCTCCGTTTGATCGCACCATTGATGTAGCACGAAATATGGATGAGAGCAATGGATTGGAAAAAAATAAAAAAAATAGAGAAAAAAATCGAAAAAAGTGTTGACATTTGAATGGAAATGATTGTATAATAACGAAGTCGGTTTCAGAGAAAGAAACCGGGAGGAATTTATGGGGTCTTAGCTCAGCTGGGAGAGCATCTGCCTTACAAGCAGAGGGTCATAGGTTCGAGCCCTATAGGCCCCAGAGATTTTCTGAAAAGTGTATATGGCGGAATAGCTCAGTTGGCTAGAGCACACGGTTCATACCCGTGGTGTCGCTGGTTCAAATCCAGTTTCCGCTATTGAAAAGAAGAGTTTCAATTGCGGACTCTTCTTTTTCCATTTACAAGAATTTTTTTAGGAACATATATGGAGTGCAAGGAGCTGGCCCGGGAAAAAGGCCAAAAGAAAACGGAGGATAAAGACATGGGCAGAAAGTTTGTTTTTGTCTTGAAATTATTAGTTGGTGCTTATCTTGTGTTTGTAGGTGTAACGCTGCTTCGGACAATTTTAGATGTACGGCCCAGCAATTTTCAAGTTATGAGTGTGACTTCTGCCATATTTATTCTGGTAGGGACAGGATATATCCTTTCTCTTTTTGGAAGCATTCTAAAAAGGAAAGTGAATGCGGCTGTTAAGTATATGGAAGAGCCGGAGATGTCAATGGCAGAAAGGCCTGTGCGTGATGGATCTATATGCCGGACAGCACCGATGACAATATTAAAAGAAGAAAAGCAGGATATAATATCTGATAGACATCCTCATCAAGGGCAGAAGCCGGACGAAAAAACGTCGGATAGAAGCTCTGAGCGAGGTGTTTTAACCGTACGCCTGCAAACGGTTGGGCCGGATACTACGATATGGAAAAATGACAGTATAAAATAAATGGTTACTGTTCATTTTTTAAGCCATATTAAGGAACGGCAGGGAAATCAGGACAAGGAGAAATGAGTATGCGTGTAGGAATGGGGTACGATGTCCATAAGCTGGCAGAGGGAAGAGAACTGATACTTGGCGGAGTAACGATCCCATATGAAAGAGGCCTTCTGGGACATTCGGATGCGGATGTACTGATACATGCGGTTATGGATGCGCTTCTTGGGGCAGCGGCTTTGGGTGACATCGGAAAGCATTTTCCGGATACAGATCCTAAATATAAGGGGATTTCGAGTATTTCCCTTTTGGAATATGTTGCTGATCTGTTGGACGAGCAGCAGTATATCGTGGAAAATATTGATGCTACGATCATTGCGCAGCGTCCGAAGATGCGGCCTTATATTGAGGATATGAGAAAAAATATTGCAGATGCATTGAAGATATCTATAGAGCAGGTCAATATTAAGGCAACGACAGAGGAAGGGCTTGGATTTACCGGGACAGGAGAAGGAATTTCATCTCAGGCAGTCTGCCTCTTGGAGAAATTTACAAATTACAGCAGTATTGACGTGACTCCTGGAAAAGGGGCATGTGAAGCTTGTTCCGGGTGCAGGGGAAGGCAGGAAGAGTTTTCGTAAGGGCAAAGTCAGTGAAAGGCAGGCTGGCATGGCAGGAAATGTAAGGGAAGGAAAAAGAAATGAAGCTCCGGAAACTGGAACAAAGAGAAAATCATAGGACCAGAGCGTTGTGGGAACTTGTATTTTCTGAAGACACAAAATCTTTTTTGGATTATTATTACTATTTTAAAGCCAGGGATAATGAGATATTTGTGATAGAGGAGGATGGCGCGATCCGCTCTATGCTTCATCTGAATCCTTATATGGTGCAAATGGAAGATAAGTTACATTTATGTCATTATGTGATCGCTGTTGCCACAGAAGAGGATTACCGCAGGCGCGGCTATATGAGAAAACTTTTGTGCCAGGCCATGCAGGATATGTATGATAAAAAGGAACCATTTACTTTTTTAATGCCAGCGGCGGAGAAAATTTATACACCCTATGATTTTCGATTTGTATATGCCCAGAGACAGGCAGAAGATTTTCAGAGGATCCTATGTGGATCTGGACTATCCGGACCGTGTGCAGACTGGCATGAGAAAACGGGAGAGCCTATGGACAGTAAGAATGTCCGGGAAGCGTTTTCGGATGCTGTACTTGGGGAGGCGGAAGAAATCGCAGAATTTGTCCGGGAGCATTTTGCAAAGAAATGGCAGGTGTATGCGGTTCGGGATATACAATACTACCAGACACAGATTTTTGAACAGCAGAGTGAGAATGGCGGAATCCGTTTGATACGGGTGGATGGAGAGCTTGCAGGCCTCTTTTTCTATTCAGATGAGGATGGACTGGAAATACGGGAACCACTCTATCTGGAGGGATATGGATATTTATTTGGAAAGGCTGTCTGCGAACTGATGGGTGGAAAAGAACAGCCCGTAAAGCTATATGCCTGGGAAGAAGGAGAGAAGAAGGTGCCGTTGATCATGGCGCGTATTTTGCATCTGCCCAGCTTTCTTGCATGTATGAAGGTTCGTAAGGGGGAGGAATTGGACTGTTCCTTTGCAGTGTTAGACTCTATTCTTCCGCAGAACAGCCGTATTTACCGAATCCAGGGCGGAGAGGCAACCGAGTGGAGGGTGCATACAAAAGAGACGGAAGACTCCGAAGGAGTGCTGACGGCGGGCTCTCTGGCAAGTTTGTTGTTTGGATATCATACGATAGAAGAGATCGCAAAAGAAGAAAATGTCATACTGACGGAGCATTTGAAAAAGGAGCTTGGAAAGCTGCAGACTTTGGAGCGAGTCTGGCTGAATGAGATCGTTTGATAAAAAAATAGAAAAAGACATTAGCAAATGAGATATTATCTGCATACTTTTTTGAGATGGTGTTTTTGTTTTTGATTTGGGAGGCCATATATGGGAATGATATCTTATATTAAAGAGGAAATCAATGTGATCCGTGAGAGGGATCCTGCAATCAAGTCCAATATGGAAGTATTGCTTTATCCCAGCTTCAAGGTGATCTTGAGCTACCGTGCAGCACATAAGCTGTATCAAAAAAAGCATTATTTTCTGGCGCGCTGGATCTCACAGAGGGCGGCGCGGAAAACCGGGATTGAGATCCATCCAGGCGCACGGATCGGGAAAGGGTTGTTCATAGACCATGGAAGCGGTGTGATCATCGGAGAGACGACGATCATCGGAGACAATGTGACGCTCTATCAGGGCGTAACCCTGGGAGGGACAGGAAAAGAAAAAGGAAAGCGCCATCCGACTTTGAAAAATAACGTTATGGTCAGCGCAGGCGCTAAGATATTGGGCTCCTTTACAATCGGAGAAAATTCTAAAATTGGGGCAGGCTCCGTGGTGCTAGAAGAGGTTCCGCCTAACTGTACGGTAGTCGGTGTGCCGGGACGGGTGGTAAAGATGGGCAACCAGAAAGTGCCGCGCGCTGAGATGGATCATATCCATCTGCCGGATCCGGTGCTAAACGATATTCGGACACTTCAGCATGAGAATGAACAGCTCCGTGGGAAAATCTGGGATTTGGAAAAGAGGATAGAAGACATCAGGAAGAAAGGGAGATAACTATGAAATTATATAATACCATGTCAAAAAAGAAAGAAGAGTTTGAACCTTTGGAAGAAGGAAAGGTAAAAATGTATGTGTGCGGCCCCACAGTTTATAATTTTATCCATATTGGAAATGCAAGGCCAATGATCGTATTTGACACGGTGCGCAGGTATTTCGAATATAAAGGGTATGATGTAGACTTTGTGTCCAATTTTACGGATGTAGACGATAAGATCATCAAGAAGGCCATGGAGGAAAGCATCTCTGCGGATGAGGTATCCAAACGTTATATAGCGGAATGCAAGAAGGATATGGAAGCCATGAATGTTCGGCCAGCCACCGTCCATCCTTTGGCGACGGAGGAGATCGGCGGTATGGTGGAGATGATCCGTACACTGATAGAGAAGGGTTTTGCATATGAAAAGAATGGCACAGTATACTACCGCACCAGAAAATTTCAGGATTACGGAAAGCTGTCCCACAAAAACCTGGATGACCTGCGTTCCGGGAACCGTTCCCTTCTTGTGACAGGCGAGGATGAGAAAGAAGATCCTTTGGATTTTGTATTGTGGAAACCGAAAAAAGAGGGAGAACCGGCGTGGGAGTCTCCATGGAGCGAAGGACGTCCGGGCTGGCATATCGAATGCTCCGAGATGTCCAAGAAATATTTGGGAGAGCAGATTGACATCCATGCAGGCGGGGAGGATCTGATTTTCCCCCACCATGAAAATGAGATTGCACAGAGTGAGGCTGCAAATGGAAAGGAATTTGCAAAATACTGGCTTCATAATGGATTTCTGAATATTGACAACCGGAAGATGTCAAAATCGTTGGGCAATTTTTTCACAGTCCGTGAGATCAGTGAAAAATATGACCTTCAAGTCTTGCGTTTCTTTATGCTGAGCGCCCATTACAGGAGTCCTTTGAATTTTAGCGCTGACCTGATGGAAGCGGCGAAAAACGGGCTGGACCGAATTCTGACAGCAGCAGAGAATCTTCGATTCCTGATCGCAAATGCATCTGAAAAATCAATGGATGCGAAAGAAAACGAAATGCTTGCAAAGACGCGGGAATATGTGGATAGCTTTGAAAATGCGATGGATGATGATTTTAACACAGCAGATGCGGCGGCAGCCGTGTTTGAGCTTGTGAAGTATGCTAATACAACGGCAGATGGTGAACGCTCCGCCGAATATCTGCAAGGACTGCTGGATCTGCTTGTGAAGCTGACAGATGTATTGGGAATTATCGTAGAAAAAAATGAAGAACTGCTGGATGCGGATATCGAAGCTTTGATCGCGGAAAGACAGGCTGCAAGAAAAGAAAAGAACTTTGCCAGGGCAGATGAGATCCGCAATGAACTGCTGGAGAGAGGGATCATCTTAAAGGATACACGAGAAGGAGTACAATGGAAAAGGGCATGACATTTGAATTTGATGACTGCATGCGGGAAGTATTGCAGCTTAGTCCGGTAGATGTGGATAGTTGCTCTCCCCTTGTATTGGCGTATATCGGAGATTGTGTTTATGATCTGATCATCAAAAACAGGGTCATCAGTTTTGGGAATAAGCCTGTGCATAAGCTGCATGAGGAAACCAGCAGCTTTGTTCAGGCTTCCACCCAATCGTTGATGATGCGCACTATGCAGCAGCATCTGACAGAGGAAGAACATGCAATCTACCGAAGGGGAAGGAATACGAAATCTGTATCACCTGCTAAGAACCAGTCCATCACAGACTACAGGAGAGCCACGGGATTCGAGGCGCTTCTGGGATTCTTATATCTCAAAAAGGAGTATGCACGTCTGATGCAGTTAGTGAAAATTGGATTGGACAGTTTAGAAAAAAAGGAATTGGGCAATGGAGAATGAAAAAAAGAATATCAATGAAATAGAAAATGTATTGGTCATAGAAGGAAGGAATCCGGTTTTGGAGGCATTCCGCTCTGGAAAGCCAATCGACAAGGTATTTGTACTGGATGGATGTCAGGATGGTCCGATTCGTACCATCATCCGGGAGGCAAAGAAGCATGATACAATCTTGAACTTTGTCGGGAAGGAACGGCTCAATCAGATTTCGGATACTGGAAAGCATCAGGGGGTCATTGCGTTTGCCGCGGCATATGAATATGCACAGGTGGAAGATATGCTGGAACTGGCCCGGACACGGGGAGAGGATCCGTTCCTGATCTTACTGGATAATATTGAGGATCCACATAATCTGGGGGCAATTATCCGTACAGCCAATGTAGCAGGGGCGCATGGCGTGATCATCCCAAAACGCAGGGCATCCGGCTTGACGGCTACAGTAGCAAAGACATCTGCAGGGGCGTTGAATTATACTCCGGTGGCTAAGGTCACTAATCTGGCCCGGACTATGGAAGAACTAAAAAAGAAAGGGCTTTGGTTTGTCTGTGCAGATATGGAAGGAGATTCCATGTATGGGATGGATCTGACAGGCCCCATAGGGCTGGTGGTCGGAAATGAAGGAGAAGGAGTTGGAAGGCTGATCAAGGAGAACTGCGATTTTATGGCAGGGATTCCGATGAAAGGGGACATTGATTCTTTGAATGCATCTGTTGCAGCGGGGGTATTGGCTTATGAGATCGTGCGCCAGAGGATGTATAAGTCCTGACGGTAGTCCTGTCCGTGCAGAAATGAGGGGGCTATGGGAAAATACAATACAATGACAGATGAGCAGTTGATAGCGGATCTGCGTTCCGGCGAGACGGATATCATGGATTATCTGATGGTAAAATATAAGTACATGGTCCGCCGGAAAGCACGGGAAATGTTTTTGATCGGGGGAGAGAATGACGATCTGATCCAGGAAGGGATGATCGGATTGATGAAAGCGGTGCAGAGTTATGATGTACAGCAGGGAAATAGTTTTCAGAGCTTTGCAGAATTATGTGTGTCCCGCCAGATGTACAGTGCGATTGAGGCATCTAAGAGGAAAAAGCACTTTCCCTTGAATTCTTATGTATCACTTTATGAGATTGGGGAGGATGGAGAGGAAGGCCGGGAGGTTCCGCTGATCGATACCATTTCGCCCCAGGTTGATAATAATCCGGAGGCTCTTTATTTTGGAAAGGAGTATACGGAAGTTTTTATTGAAACTTTGAAGGGCTCCTTGAGTTCATTGGAAAATCATGTCCTATATCTGCATCTGATGGGGACAGATTACCGCACAATTGCAGATATCTTGAACAAGAGTCCCAAAACAGTGGATAATGCATTGCAGAGGATCAAGGCAAAGGCAGGAAAATTATTGAACCGGAAGTAAACATGCTGTTGGTCCAGGAAAGTAATGCAGGAAATCAGGAGGAATGAAGGATGAGATTTGTAATTCAGCGTGTGACAGAAGCAGATGTGTCTGTAGAAGGAGGTGTCATTGGAAAGATAGGAAAAGGATTTCTCGTACTGATAGGAGTGGCAGAAAATGATACCGAAGAGATTGCAGACAGGCTTGTGAAGAAAATGGCAGGGCTTCGCATTTTTGAAGATGAGAATGGAAAGACGAACCTGTCCCTGGCAGACGTGGGAGGAAGCCTGCTCCTGGTTTCACAGTTTACATTGTATGCAAACTGTAAAAAAGGAAACCGCCCGAGTTTTACGGAGGCTGGTTCTCCAGATAAGGCAAATGCGCTTTATGAGTATATTATTGCAAAATGCCGGGAGAATGTTCCGATAGTAGAGACAGGCAGCTTTGGGGCAGAGATGAAAGTCAGCCTTGTCAATGAAGGACCTTTCACAATCCTGCTTGATTCCGAAAAAATATGACAATTTTTGAAAAAAATATTGACAATAGGGTATCTTTTATTATATAGTAATACTGTTGCGTGCGATATATAGTAAACATGCACGGATGCTGTCTTAGCTCAGTCGGTAGAGCGCATCCTTGGTAAGGATGAGGTCGGCGGTTCAATTCCGCTAGACAGCTTTGAAATGGTTAAAAATAAAGGCTTTTCAAGGGAATAATTCTTTGAAAAGTCTTTATTTTTATAAATCAGTGTAATCATTGTTTCCATGTGGGAAATATCGAGGGTAAAAGCTGCTATACAAAGCGGCATCTTACCCTCGGCTTCTCAAGAATATTATTCTGCCTTCACATCTATGGTCTGCCCTATCGGGATATCCGCTTCGGCGGACATGTATGCGGCCTGGGCTTTGGCGCGTTTTACCTTTAGGGCTTCTGGTGTCAGTTCTGCTTCTGCACGGGTCATCTCACGCTGGTTGAGAACATCTTTTGCATGCTCTTTTCGTTCTTCCTCAGCGATGTCCGATAAAGTCTCGTCTGCCTTTTCACTTTCTTGATCTACAGTCTTTTTTGCGGTTTCCTCTGTGGCATCGTCGATATTGCGTTCTGCCTCTTCCGCCTCTTTCAGATCTTTTTCCGCTTTTAGGCGTTCTGCCTCGGTCGGAAGTTTTGCATATCTGCCGCTTTCTACAAAGTCTCTTGTGGATTCCTGTAGTGCAGAATTTTTCTGGTGTTCACGCATGACAAGTTCGAACTTTTTATTTTCAGGGATAGCAGGATTGTTCATGATATTGTTCACAGCGCTTAAGGAAGCGGCTGTATGCAGCATCTTTACCCGCTCCACCTCATCTTTGGTCGTGCATCTCTTTAATTCCCGTTCATAACTTTCCTGTTCCGCCTCCAGATTTTTTACATGCTGATATGCCTCAGGATTATTTTTTCTCAGATATTCTTTTTCTTCCGCTGTGAGTTTCTGGCCGCTGTTTAACTTCAAGTCAATCTGTGCCTGGAGTTTGGCAGAACCATCCTTCTGAGACTGACGGATCTCATCCGCCTGCTGTTTTATCCAGTCATCTATGGTTGTAGAGCCATCCGCAGAAAAATCACTGGTAGATTTCCGCTTCTGCCATTTCATTTCCATCTCCATATTTTTTGTGTAAGAGTTTAAAGATTGGATTGTAAAGAAATTCATAGAAATACCTCCTTAATTCCCGGATAATCCGGAAAATAGTGCGCAAAGATCCTGTCGGCCTGCGCAAGAAACTTATTTATAAGCGTCTAAAGAACTGACCGTCTGTCCCGAACATTTTCTTTCTGTTTTTATATCGACGGAATATACAGGAAACTTAACACGTAAATCCATTAGTTGACTTTTTATGGAATGGGGTGTATCTTTAAATTATTGCGGCTGGTGGGAATTATCTGCAAAACATATGCAGGCAGGTTTTGGTGGGCATCACATAACAGACAGGGGGAGAAATGGAAAAAAAATTTCATACTACAGAATATAGGACCTTATCAGCAATCTTGATCGTTGAAGGGATCCTGGTCGGCGCTGCAGGCGGTATGGCAGTTCTTGTATACAGGGTTGCCTTAAATTATGCCGGAAATTGGCTGGACAGGATTCTTTTTTTTATCAAAGGAAATCCGCTTCGGATTGCTGGCTGGTTTGTCATTCTGATCGTGCTGGCAGCCCTTGTGGGATGCTTAATAAAATGGGAACCAATGATTTCCGGCGGTGGGATCCAACTAATTAAGAAGGAGATCAATGGGACTCTTTCCAGGTGTTGGAAGCGCATACTTCCGGCGAAGATAGCTGGTGGCTTCCTCTGTTTTTTGGGCGGGCTGTCATTGGGAAGGTGCGGCCCGTCTATCCAGCTTGGAGCCATGGCCGGGCAAGGTGTTTCCCAGATCTTAAAACGGGGAGAAGACGAGGAACGCTGCCTGATGGCCTGTGGGGCAGGTGCGGGAATGGCTGCCATATTTCATGCGCCGCTTGCAGGGATGATATTTGTGCTGGAAGAAATCTATAAAGCAGGATCCAGGCTGTTTTTTATACCTGTGCTCACATCGGCGATCACAGCAGATTTTACAGTGGCTTGTATCCTTGGGCCGTCCCCTGTTTTCCGGTTCCAATTACGATATACCCTGCCTCAGAGCTCCTATTGGATGCTGCTCTTGCTGGGAATTCAGCTCGGCTTTTCAGGGGTTTTTTATAGCTGGTTAATGACGAAGGCTCAGAATGTATATGAAAAGCCAAAAAAACTTGGCCAAACGGGCAGATTGATGATTGCGTTCTTTCTGTCAGGAGTATGCGGCCTTTTGATGCCTTCTGTCTTAGGCGGGGGCAGTGAACTGATTGAGCCTTTGACAGGTGGAAAACTGCTTCTGGGTGAGGCAATACTTGCGTTAGCGGTAAAGTTTTTATTTTCTGCGGTCTGCGTTGGTTCCGGGGCGCCAGGGGGAAATGTATTCCCTGTTTTGGCATTGGGAGCGCTGCAGGGTGGCATTTTTGCCATGACATGTGCGAAAGCTTTTGGGTTGGATCCAGCCTATATCAATAATTTTGTATTGCTGGCAATGGCGGGGTATTTTGCCGCGGTTCTGCGTACACCGATCACAGCAGTCGTTCTTTTGTTTGAGATGTCCGCAGCAGTAAGCCAGATGCTGTCATTGTCGATCGTATGCCTGACGGCCTATGTTGTGGCAGAATGGATCTGTCCGAGGCAGATGACGGAAATTTCTCTGGAAAGAAGCCAGAGGCCGAGGATGCAATAGGTTTTTGTGCCAGGTTTAAAAATGTAATGCCGGCATCTGTATATATACATGACAAAACGAGAAAATTATGGTATACTTCCTTTTAAGATATTTACTACTCAAAGTCAGATAGATGAGAGATTAAGGAGCAGCGTTATGAAAAGAGTGTTGTTAAAACTAAGCGGTGAGGCTCTTGCAGGAGAAAAAAAGTCTGGATTTGACGAGGCAACCTGCATCGGAGTAGCGCAGCAAGTGAAGAAGCTGGTGGATAACGGATACCAGATCGCAGCCGTGACAGGAGGCGGCAACTTCTGGAGAGGGCGCACCAGCGAGACGATTGACCGTACAAAGGCTGACCAGATCGGGATGCTGGCGACAGTGATGAACTGTATTTATGTTTCGGAGATTTTCCGGCATGTGGGGATGAGGACAGAAGTATTTACACCATTTGTATGCGGGGCATTTACTTCCTTGTTTTCCAAAGATGCTGCAGTGGCTGCGTTGGAAGAGGGGAAGGTCATTTTCTTTGCAGGCGGAACAGGACATCCATATTTTTCCACAGATACAGGCGCGGTTTTACGTGCAATTGAGATAGAAGCGGATGCGATGCTTTTGGCGAAAGCGATTGACGGGATTTATGACAGTGATCCAAAGATAAATCCAGAAGCGAAAAAGTATGACGAGATTTCGATTCAGGAAGTGATCGATAAAAAGCTGGCGGCAGTGGATCTAACAGCCTCGATCCTTTGCATGGAGAATAAGATGCCGATGCTGGTATTCGGCCTCAATGAAGAGGACGGCATTGTGAAGACTGTAGACGGCAGATTTTCCGGAACAAAGGTAACGGTTTGATAGAACTTATACTTAAATATAAAAATCCAAGGAGGACAGGAAGATGGATGAAAAATTAAAAGTATATGAAGACAAGATGGCAAAGACAATGAAGAGTCTGGGAGGAGAACTGGGAGCGATCCGTGCCGGACGCGCGAATCCGCATGTGCTGGACAGGCTGACGGTAGATTACTATGGCTCTCCGACTCCGATCCAGCAGGTGGCCAATGTTTCTGTACCAGAGGCACGTATGATCCAGATTCAGCCATGGGAAAAGAATATGCTCAAGGTGATAGAGAAAGCGATACAGATATCTGATCTGGGGATCAACCCGACCAATGATGGTTCTACAATTCGTCTGGTTTTCCCGGAACTGACTGAGGAACGGAGAAAAGAACTGGCTAAGGATGTGAAGAAAAAAGGAGAGGCGGCAAAAGTTGCCATCCGGAATATCCGCCGGGATGGAAATGATGCATTTAAGAAGTTAAAAGGATCGGACATCTCTGAGGATGGGATCAAGGATTTGGAAGACAAGCTCCAAAAGCTGACTGACAAGTATATCAAAGAGGTGGACAAGGAAGTAGAAGCAAAGACAAAAGAGGTTATGACAGTATAATTTGTACTATTCAGTCAATGTTAAGGTATGATGGGGATTTGAGGGGGTCATGATTTTTAGATGGTGCCTCAATCCCTTTTTGTTGTCAGGCAATTCATTTGCCCAGTAAATTGGGCACAATGAAAGGGGGATACGGAAATGAATATACCGCGTCATGTCGCGATTATCCTGGATGGAAACGGACGTTGGGCAAAGGCAAAGGGGATGCCGAGAAATTATGGGCATGCCCAGGGGAGTAAGAACGTAGAACGGATTTGCGAGGAAGCATGGAGGATGGGCATCAAGTACCTGACAGTCTATGCATTTTCTACGGAAAACTGGAGCCGTCCAAAGTCAGAGGTGGATGCTCTGATGAAGCTGCTTCGGAATTATATGAAAACATGCTTGAAAACGGCGGAAAAAAATGATATGAAAATCCGGGTGATCGGAGATATTGAACCCTTGGATGATGACATTAAGAGCCGGATACTGGAACTGGAAGCAGCCAGCCGTGAGAATGGCGGGCTCAATTTCACGATTGCGCTGAATTATGGAAGCAGAGATGAGATGATCCGGGCAGTCCGCCGCCTGTCACAGGACTGCGTGGATGGACGGCTTAAGCCGGATGAGATTGATGAGAAATTGTATTCTTCTTATCTGGATACCTGCGAGCTTCCAGATCCGGATCTGCTGATCCGGACCAGCGGAGAACTAAGGCTTTCCAATTATCTTTTGTGGCAGCTTGCATATGCAGAATTTTATTTTACAGATGTTCCCTGGCCGGATTTCACAAAAGAGGAATTGATTCGGGCAATTGAGCATTATAATAGTAGAGAGCGGCGGTTTGGCGGAATAAAGGAGGGACAGGATGTTTAAGACAAGACTGTTAAGTGGGATCTGCCTGGTCATTATTGCTCTGGTAACGCTCATATCAGGCGGGCCGGTACTTTGGGCTGTCGTGACCAGTATCAGTCTGATAGGAATGCGTGAACTGTACAGAATTTTCCATGTTGAAAATAAACTGCTTGGGATCTGCGGATATTTCTTCGGTGTACTTTTTGACATTATGATTTTTGCAATCAGTAAAGGATGGCTTTTAGGGGAACCGCAGCATTGGTTCATGGGATTGTTCATGGCACTTGTCATCTGCCTGATGGCTGTTATGGTGTTTTCTTATCCGGCATATCATGCAGACCAGCTACTTGCTGTATTTTTCGGTGTGTTTTATGTGACTGTAATGCTGTCCTATATTTACCAGATACGTTTACTTCCGGGTGGGGAATTTACGGTATGGCTGGTGTTCATCTGCTCCTGGGGATGTGATACCTGTGCATACTGCGTGGGAGTACTCATAGGAAAGCATAAGATGGCGCCGAAGCTTAGCCCTAAGAAGTCTGTGGAAGGCGGGATCGGCGGAATTGCAGGAGCGGCTTTGATCGGTGTGCTTTATGCACTGGCAATCAATCATTGGGGGCATGCAGGAGTAGAGGTGATTTCTTTTGCTGTTATCGGTGCTGCCGGAGGGGCCATTTCCCAGGTGGGCGACTTAGGCGCATCAGCGATCAAACGGAATTATGATATCAAAGACTATGGAAAACTGATACCCGGACATGGGGGGATCCTTGACCGGTTTGACAGTGTGATTTTTACGGCGCCTATCATCTATTATCTTGCAATTTTCATTTAATGGATTGCGGTGATGCGCATAGGCCGTAAAGAAATTTGTGAGGATGGGTAGGATGAAAAAGATTGCGGTTTTAGGGTCTACCGGCTCGATTGGGACGCAGACATTGGAAGTAGTAAGGGAAAATGGTGATATTGAGGTTCTGGCTATGGCGGCAGGCAGCAATATCAAATTGTTAGAAGCACAGATTCGGGAGTTTTGCCCCAAACTTGCTGCTGTCTGGACAGAAGAAAAAGCACAGGAACTTCGGATGCGCATCCGGGATTTAGATGTAAGGGTAGTATCCGGGATGGAGGGGCTTCTGGAAGCAGCAGCCATGCCGGGCACGGAAATCCTGGTGACGGCAATTGTAGGAATGATCGGAATCCGCCCTACAATAGAGGCGATCAAGGCAGGAAAAGATATTGCTCTTGCTAATAAAGAGACTTTAGTGACGGCCGGACACATTATCATGCCATTGGCAGAGGAATATGGGGTATCAATCCTTCCGGTAGACAGTGAGCATAGTGCAATTTTTCAATCATTGCAGGGAGGGCAGAGAAAGGCTTTGCATAAGATTCTTTTGACTGCGTCGGGCGGCCCGTTCCGCGGAAAAAGCCGGGCGGAATTGGAGGATATCCAAGTGGAAGATGCCTTAAAGCACCCCAACTGGGAGATGGGACAGAAAATTACGATTGATTCTTCTACTATGGTGAATAAAGGTCTGGAAGTCATTGAGGCAAAATGGCTGTTCGGCGTCAATGTGGAACAGGTGGAGGTGGTAGTGCAGCCCCAGAGTATCATTCATTCTATGGTAGAATACGAGGATGGGGCAATCATTGCAGAATTAGGGACACCAGATATGAAGCTGCCTATCCAGTATGCGCTGTATTATCCAGAACGTAGGTATCTGCCGGGGGAACGTCTGGATTTTTCAAAGCTTTCACAGATTACATTTGAAAAACCTGACATGGAGACATTTTATGGACTAAAGCTGGCTTTTGAAGCAGGCCGGATGGGTGGGACACTTCCGACAGTATTCAATGCAGCAAATGAAAAAGCAGTTGCCATGTTTTTAGATAGAAAGCTACGGTATTTGCAGATTCCAGAGCTGATCCAGTGCTGTATGGAGCGGCATCATAATATTGCTGATCCAACAGTCGGGCAGATTCTGGAGACCGAACAGGAGACATACGAATATATTTTAGGAAGATGGTGTTGAAATGGGAATTTTGATCGCAATACTTTTGTTCAGCGCAATCGTGATTTTTCATGAGCTGGGACATTTTTTACTGGCCAAGGCAAATGGAATCAGGGTGGATGAATTTTCCCTTGGGCTTGGCCCTACTTTGGTTGGAAAAGAATTTAAGGGAACCAAATTTTCGATAAAGCTTCTTCCTTTCGGCGGGGCATGTATGATGGGGGAGGACGATGCGGATGATATGTCAGAGGGCAGTTTTAACAGTAAATCTGTCTGGGCAAGAATTTCTGTGATCGTTGCCGGGCCAGTGTTTAATTTGATTCTGGCGTGGATACTCTGTGTGATCATGGTGGCATGGGTGGGATACCGCGCGCCGATCGTAGGGGAAGTATCGGAGGGCTACTCTGCAAAAGAACAGGGAATGCGTTCCGGCGATGTGATCACGAAGATCGATGGAAAACGGATTCATCTCTGGAATGAAATTGCCCTGTCCAATCTGATGAACAGCAATGGGGAAAAAACAGAGATTACCTATCTGCGTGACGGAAAAGAAACCTCTGTCATATTGGAGCCGCGTGCTCTCGAAGGGGATATAAACAAAAGGCTTGGGATTACGAGCACCGCAGAGCTTACAAAGGCCGGGGTGACCGGCTCTCTTCAATATGGCGTATATACAGTGAAATACTGGATTGATTATACCATGGACTGCTTGAAAATGCTTGTAGGCGGAAAAATGGGGATCAAAGATATGTCCGGGCCGGTGGGAATCGTGGATGCAGTGGATGAAACATACCAGAGTTCAAAAGCGGCAGGATTGAAGATTGTGGTGCTGAACCTGATGAATTTTGCGATTTTGCTGACAGCTAACTTAGGGATCATGAATCTGCTTCCCATACCTGCGCTGGATGGGGGAAGATTGGTATTCTTGCTTGTAGAGGCTGTACGCAGAAAAAGAGTACCGCCCGAAAAAGAAGGAATGGTACACTTTGCAGGGTTTGCGCTTCTGTTGGTGCTTATGGTTGTAGTCATGTATAATGACATTATGAAACTATTCTAAAAATTTTGGTAAACCTTTTCCGGATGCAAAGAATTGCCATTGGCGGCTTCTGATGCATGTGGCTGTATTTAAATTTTTATGTCATCAAATGTTTACAGTTCACATCCTGATTGGATGTGAACTGTAATATATCCATAGACACACTTCTTTCGTGCCCAGGCAGTCCAGGGCTTTCCGCTTTTTGGATCACACATCATTGATAGCCCCAATATACGGTGATGGCTGCCATTTTCGGATCTTCTACATAGGTATACCAAACCGTTTCCAGTCCATAATATACCGCCAGATTCTGTGCGGCCTGTGGGATCAGATTATTGATGACATCATCATGTGCCTGTTGATATAATCCTTGATCTGCAAATTTGCAGGTGAAGGAGCGCTGCATTGCATAGACAGACTGGTTCATGTTCTGAGAAATGATATCCCGGTTATATACGTCATAATACATCCCGTTTAGAACATAATAATTCAGATCCATGGATACACATTCAGGATAATAGATTTCCGGATCCGGTGTATGGCTTCTGTACATATCAGCATCGGAACAGCAGAGATATCCATAATTGATACTGTCTAAAGGAATGTTCACGCCGCTTTCTCCCTGTAGGAATACAGGGTCGCCGAAAGTGGCATCCATCTGGTAATATTGTCCGTTACATCTCACGATATTCCAGGCATGCGGTCCCTGTTCGGGAATGCTTCCTACTACATAGATGCATTCGACCCCAAGTCTTTGGAGCAGATATTGGACAGCACGGGAGTATCCGGCACAGACAGAGGCACGGTTTACAAGAGAACTGTAAATATTTTGGTTATCCGGCGCAGCCATATTATAATCGACAGTATTCACGATATATTCAAAGATATATTTCACCTTGTCATATTCAGGTGCATCCATAGAAATGCCCGCCAGACAGGCATTTGCGGCGGCTTCGATTTCTGCGCTTCTTTTTTGCAGTTCTTCTCCCTGGCAGATATAGGTCGGCCGGACTTCTGAATAATCCGAGTAACTGGTAATCTGTGTCTGGCCGGTACACCAAAACACTTCTGGCCGGTCATAAAGAAGGTATTCATATATCATCCCGAATTCATTTGCAGTTGCACAGTGGATATAGATCACTTCTGCCTGTTCCCGGATTCCCTGCAGGACTTCCTTGTATACAAGCTGCTGTCCGTCACTTAAGAGCTGATAGTAATATCCGCCGGAAACCTCAGCATCTTCAATGGTAATTTCAGCGAAAGGGATACTCTCTTCTATGAATTGTTCCACGACTTTCTGTGTCGCCTTTGCAGCGTCCGGCAGCTTCTGGAGATATATTTTTGCTGCCGTTATGGTGCCGCCAATACTAAGCAGTATACAGACCAGCAGCATACAGATAAGCGGTAAAATCCGCTTTTTTTTCTTTCTTTTTTTCATTGTAACTCCTTTGCCATGTACTTTTTCAATTATAACGTCTTTCCTCTGAAATGTAAATGCTATCTTTGCCGGGTGGACCGTAAGAAATATTCTTCCTGCAAGAATTGACAAAAGTTTTCTTTGGTTATATCCTATATTTATCTGGATTTATTACAATACTTCATACTACTGCGAGGTGATATACAAATGATGCACGTTTTTTATTGCATAAAATGCAAGCGTTACCACTATACCAACAATCAGAGCCGTGCTGTCTGCTGTGGACAGCCCATGTATCATGTGGATGTGGAATTTACAGATTTTGTGAAAATGGACCGGGATGAGCGCAAAGATTTCCTACAGCTTTATGCACTGGCAGAATAAAACTGTCAGGTTAATTCCGCAATCCGTGATACTCCTACATATATTTCTGATATTTTGTACCATGTCTGATAATTTACTGTGCCGGTTTGGGGAAGGCCAAAAACAGACTGGAAGATCCGTACTGCCTCTGAAGTTGCTGGGCCAAATAAACCGTCTGCCTGGACTTTTGGAATAGCAGGATAAGCGTTTGCGATCACATTCAACTGCTCCTGCAGCTGCCGGACCTTGTCTCCACTGGAGCCGTTTTCCAGTACATAGCCTGGCCAGGAGGAGGGGATCCCTGAAACTTCCGGTGCGGTATTGATGTATATATTATCTCCATAATAGTACCGCAGTATTTCAATTGCAGAATAGCCCTGCTCTCCCAGGGACATGGAGCCCCATTGCTGCATCCAGTTTGGACAGGTGACTCTCTGTCCGTCGCAATACTGGGTTAGTATGGGCTGCCTGACATTTGGCCGGGAAAGATAATTGGCAAAAAGTTCATCTACGATCAGGGAAATCGTATTAAAGTAATTTCTTTCCGGGATCCATTTATGGTCAAAAGCAGTAGAAGAAGTAATCGTAAAATCATATCCTCGATTCCGATACCTCGAAACCAGTGCTGATTCTATAGTTCTCTAGTTCATGTTTAAATGAAACCTACAGGTCTCATTTCTCTGAGAATCTTTCATGTCCAGACATAAAGCCAATCATTTGAAATTCGTTTGATGTCAAATTAAAATTTGTGTAAAAAGTATAAAGACAGAATAAAATTAAACATTTTATATTGACAAATACTGTGAATAGCAATAAAATAACCGTTAGACATCTAACTAATAACATGTCTTTTTAGATGGAAAGGAGATGAGACAGTATGGAGACGGATTCCAGTCATATGCAGACTTTGGGAGTGCTGGGCCAGGTAACTCATTTAAGCGGCTGGCATGCAAAGCGGCTATTTGGGAAGCATGACTTAAAACCTGGCCAGGCGGGAATATTATTTATATTGAATAAAGAGGGGGAATTATCCCAGCGTGAATTATCTGAGAAGATGAACTTGACGCCTCCTACGATTACTTCTGCGATCCAGAAAATGGAAAAGCAGGGTTATATCCAGCGTAAGCCGGATGAACACGACCAAAGGGTACTGCGTCTTTGTATCACAGAGAAAGGGAAATCATGTATCGAGCATATCTGTAAGGTGGGAAAAGAATTAGATGAAATGGTATTCTGCGGCATGAGCATGGAGGAGACTCTTCTTTTGAAACGTCTGCTCATACAGGTCCGGGATAATCTAATGGAGGGACAGGATGCATCCATTCTACGGCCGCCTATGTAAAAATGGCATTTGAAATCGATTTTTTTTCGAAAAAGATTGATTTCATAACAGATACGATAAGCGCAGTGATACAAAGAAAGGAGACCTGCAATGCAAAAATTATTCAAATATATGGGAATGTACTGGAAAACCGTGATCATTGTTTTTCTTGTACTGATCGTACAGGCATATTGTGACCTGTCCCTGCCAGCCTATACTTCCGATATTGTGAATGTGGGGATTCAGCAAGGCGGGATCAATGAGACTGTACCGAAAGCCGTTTCTTCCGATGAGATGGAAAAGATCCTGTTGTTTATCCCCGGCAAGGAGGAACGGCAGGAGGTACTGGATGCCTATGGATTGGATACTGGCACTTATGGGAAAGAGGCATATATCTTAAAGGATGATATCCAAAAAGATACGGAAGAAGGGCAGGAAAAATATGATAGATTGACAGAACTCATGAGCCTGCCCATGATGCTTGTACAGGGCTTTACTTCTGGAAGTGATGAGACAAAACAGATAGAGGAACAGTTGATGTCTGGTATCCCTCAGGAAGTCCTGCCAGAAGGCGGGGATATCTTTGATATCCTTGCAATGTTACCATCAAAACAGATGGAGGCGTTTGGACAGGAGGTTGAAAGCCAGATGTCAGAGATGCCGGAAATGATTCTGGAGCAGGCCGCAATCTCCTATGTGAAGACTGCTTATCAGGATCTGGGGATGGATATGGACGAAATCCAGATCAATTATCTTCTGGAAACCGGCGCCAAGATGATCGGGCTTGCATTCTTAGGGATGATAGCGAGTATTCTGGTCGGGCTTCTGGCATCCAGAGTAGGGGCTGCCTCTGGACGTGATCTTCGGGGAAGGGTATTCCGTAAAGTAGTAGGATTTTCCAGCAACGAGTTTGACCACTTTTCTACGGCATCCCTGATCACAAGGAGTACCAACGATATCCAGCAGATCCAGATGCTGATGGTCATGCTGCTGCGTATGGTATTGTATGCACCGATTCTGGCTGTGGGCGGCATTTATCAGGTGTTCAAGACCAATGTATCTATGTCCTGGATCATTGCCCTTGCGGTCATTCTGATCGGACTGGTGATTTTAGTGCTCTTTACCGTTGCAATGCCGAAGTTTAAAGTGATGCAGAAACTGGTTGACCGGCTGAACCTTGTAACAAGAGAAATCCTGACCGGACTTTCTGTCATTCGGGCGTTTAGCACGGAGAAGCATGAAGAGGAAAGGTTTGAAACAGCAAATCAAGATCTGACAAAAACGAATTTATTTGTGAACCGGGCCATGACATTCATGATGCCGGTGATGATGGTTATTATGAATGGTGTATCTGTGCTCATTATCTGGACCGGGGCTCATGGAGTCAATGACGGGCAGATGCAGGTGGGGGATATGATGGCGTTTATCCAGTATACCATGCAGATCATCATGAGCTTTTTGATGCTGTGTATGATTTCCATTATGCTTCCAAGAGCTGCTGTGGCGGCTGAACGTGTGGACGAGATCCTGACCAGTGAAACATTGATCCATGACCCAAAAGAGCCGAAACAGCTTCCAAAAGAAACAGAAGGTGTTCTGTGTTTTGACCATGTATCGTTCCGGTATCCAGGGGCAGATGAAGATGTGCTCCATGACATTTCCTTTACGGCAAAGCCGGGAGAAACTACGGCAGTCATCGGAAGTACCGGAAGCGGAAAATCCACATTGGTCAATCTGATTCCGCGTTTTTACGACGTGACAGAAGGCTCCATTACGCTGGACGGCATAGACATCCGGGACATCCTGCAGTATGAACTAAGAGAGAAACTGGGGTATGTGCCTCAGAAAGGAGTATTGTTCTCTGGAACTATTGCCTCGAATATTATGTTTGGCAATCCGGACGGTTCCGATGGAGAAATGCAGGAAGCCGCGGAAATTGCCCAGGCGGCAGAGTTTATTGATACAAAGCCGAAAAAATATACCAGTTCTATTTCTCAAGGAGGGGCCAATGTGTCTGGCGGGCAGAAACAGCGCCTCTCTATCGCAAGGGCGGTTGCAAAGCATCCAGATGTGTTTATTTTTGACGACAGCTTTTCTGCTCTGGATTATAAGACCGACGTGGTGCTTAGACGGGCTTTGAAAGAAAAGACAGAAAACAGCACTGTCTTGATCGTAGCTCAGCGGATCAGTACCATTCTGCATGCGGAACAGATCATTGTTCTTGATGACGGGGAAGTGGCAGGGATTGGAACACATCAGGAACTCCTTCAAAATTGCGAGGTATACCGGCAGATTGCTGAATCTCAGTTATCGGAAAAGGAACTGTCCGAAACCGGAGTATATGCAGGAAAGGGGGAAATGCTCCATGAGTAGAGAAGGAAGAAGACGGCCTATGGGCCGCGGACCAGGCCATGGCGGCATGGGAACCGGAGAAAAGGCAAAGGATTTCAAAGGCACGATCAAGAAGCTGGTCGGTTATATGAGTGTCTATAAGTTCCAGATGCTTTTTGTACTGATTTTTGCGGTCGGAGGTACAATTTTTAATATCGCAGGCCCCAAGATTTTAGGAAAAGCAACGACTGAGATTTTCAACGGGCTGGTTCAAAAGGTTTCTGGAACCGGCGGCATGGATTTCAAAAGGATTGGGCAGATTCTGTTGTGGACACTGGGCCTCTATGTTGTCAGTGCTGTTTTTTCTTTTATACAAGGGTATATCATGACCGGGATTTCCCAGAAAACGACCTACCGTTTCCGCAGGGAAATCTCAGAAAAGATCAACCGGATGCCTATGAGTTATTTTGATAAAATGACTTATGGGGAAGTGCTTTCCCGTGTGACAAACGATGTGGATACGTTGGGGCAGAGCTTAAACCAGAGCGCGACACAGATGATTACTTCTGTGACGCAGATGATCGGCGTATTGATCATGATGTTGTCTATCAGTCCGGTGATGACACTGGTTGCACTTTTGATGCTGCCTGTTTCTGTCACGATGATTTCCTTGATCATGGGGAAATCTCAGAAATACTTCCGGGGACAGCAGGAGTTTTTGGGAAATGTAAATGGCCAGGTGGAAGAGGTATACTCAGGCCACAATATTATCAAGGCTTTCAATAAAGAAGAGGAAACCATAGAAACCTTTGAAAAAACAAATAACCAACTGTATGATTCAGCATGGAAATCCCAGTTCCTTTCCGGGATGATGATGCCGATCATGCAGTTTGTCGGAAATCTGGGATATGCCGGGGTGGCGATCCTGGGAGGATATCTGGCCATTAAAAAGACCATTGAGGTGGGAGATATCCAGTCCTTTACCCAGTATGTACGGAATTTTACCCAGCCCATCCAGCAGGTGGCACAGGTAGCCAATATGCTGCAGTCTACAGCGGCTGCATCGGAACGGGTTTTTGAATTTTTGGAAGAAGAGGAAGAAGACCAGACCGTACCGAATCCGGTATCTGTAAACGGACTTCAGGGAAATGTGGAATTTTCTCATGTACGTTTTGGCTACAATGCAGATAAGATGATCATCCATGATTTTTCCGCAAAAGTAAAGGAAGGGCAGAAGATAGCGATCGTCGGTCCAACCGGAGCCGGAAAAACCACAATGATCAAGCTGTTAATGCGGTTCTATGATGTAAACGGCGGTGCGGTTCTTATTGACGGCCATAATGTTAAGGATTTTAACCGCAGTGAGCTTCGGATGATGTTCGGTATGGTCCTGCAGGATACCTGGCTGTTCCACGGCAGTATCCGGGATAATATCCGTTATGGAAAATTAGATGCAACGGATGAGGAAGTGACCGCTGCAGCCAAAGCGGCCCGGGTACACCGGTTCGTGCAGACACTTCCGGGCGGATACGATATGGAATTGAACGAAGAGGCCAGCAATGTTTCCCAGGGGCAGAAACAGCTATTGACGATCGCCAGGGCAATCCTGGCCGACCCGAAGATCTTGATTCTGGATGAAGCTACAAGTTCTGTGGATACACGTACGGAAATCCAGATACAAAAGGCTATGGACACGTTGATGAAAGGCAGGACCAGTTTTGTGATCGCACACAGGCTGTCAACCATACGGGACGCGGATCTGATCCTTGTTATGAAAGACGGAGACATTGTGGAGCAGGGAAATCACGAGGAATTGATTGCAAAAGATGGATTTTATGCGGAATTGTATAACTCTCAGTTTGAGAAAACAAATTGTGCATAGGAGCCGCGGATACATGTATACAATACAACCCGGATTCTCGAAAACGTGACGATGAATTTTCGCCACACTTAGCCGAACCCCTT
>CAJUTU010000015.1 GCA_910589385.1 uncultured Lachnospiraceae bacterium | reverse complement strand
TTATTGATTATATAGGGATAGTATGTCTATCGACCCATTTTGTAACTAACACCTAGTTTTTTGAAGGCAATATAAAAAAATCTAATTTCCACATTTCCTCATCTCCAGTAACTCTCGTAAATCTGCCCGCTTTTGATCAAAAAATCCCACTGGCCATTCCTCAAGTTCGCCATTATCCTGGTGATCACAAATACAAAGCCGGTCCAGACAATGGTCAGGCTGAAATAACTTTTTCGTTCGCTTTCCGGTACGGCGCTCAACGAAAACTCGCTATCTTGTGCATTATTTTTTTCCATATGTATCTCCTTATCAAAGAACAGATTTCCAAATTAATTGTTCCAATATCCTTTGTGGACTTCTGCAGCTAACGGAGCAATCTCCGGGAATGGCCCGATGACTTCAATTGCTTTCTGTCCTTTTGCAAATACCTCTCTGCAGGGCAGGTCAAACGTTGGATTCTGTTCATCTGAACCAGTCAGTGAAAGCAGTTCTTTTTCTGTCATCCCATAGACCACGCGGCCGATATTTGCCCAATAAATAGCCCCAGAGCACATAGCGCAGGGTTCTGCGGTAGAATACAAAGTACAATTCCATAAGAAATCTTTTTCATACAAAGTAGACGCACGTTCTGCCAATTGCGTCTCTGCATGTCCGGTACACTTCTTTGTTGAAATCTCAACGTTTTCCTGCTCCAGCAAAATATTGCCTTCTGCATCCACCAAAAGGGCGCCAAACGGGGTGTTGCCTGATTCACGGGAATGCTTTGAAATTTCGATACAACGCTTTAAATAATATTCATGTTCTTGATACATTAAAAAGTCCTTTCTGCCTGTTCCATGCCGCATCACTGCTATGCGGTCCGTGCAGCATGGCAACAGGACCATGTTTGTTCGGGGTCTGTCATACGTATGAATGCTACATTGCAACACCTGTACTTTATGTTATAAAAGTAATAGGTATTACCTTAAAAAAATTGTAACATGAAAATAATTTTTTTGTAAACGTGTAATATTTAACAATAATATACTAAAAAAACTGGCGATATGCACAAACACTTCGTTTGATTTTATTCAAAAAAATACAGCCCACATTTGCCCTGTGAACTGTATTTCGGATTTTATCATAATATGTACAGAGCAGCATTTATAAATGCGATCAAGCCCCTTTTACTCTCTATTCCAATCCTTCCGCCTTTCTGCCAGTGCCGCCTACAGCAGCGGCATTTCCCTGACTTTCTTCCGAATCTTCAATATCATAGACGGCGCAACAGAAAGTTCATCCAGCCCCATCCGTACAAATTCTTCCGTAAGCTCCAGATCCGCGCCCAGTTCGCCGCAGATGCCCGCCCATTTCCCATGCTTATGGGCATTATCCACGACCATCCGGATCATCCGCAGGATTGCTTTGTGATGCGGATCATAGAAATCATCTAGTTTTTCATTCTGTCTGTCGACTGCCAGCGTATACTGTGTCAGATCATTTGTCCCAATGCTGAAAAAGTCAACCAGTTCCGCCAGTTCGTCACTGATCATAACGGCTGCCGGAGTCTCGATCATGATCCCCTGTTCCGGGTCATGATAAGGAATTTCCGCTGCATCCAGTTCTTCCCGTACTTCTTTTACAATCTTGAATATTTTTTCTACCTCTTCCACTGATGTGATCATCGGGTACATAATAGAAATATTTCCATACATTGTAGCCCGGAACAATGCGCGGAGCTGTGTTTTGAAGATATCCGGCTGTTTCAGGCAGATCCGGATCGCACGGTAGCCCATGGCCGGATTTTCTTCCTGGCCCAGGCTGAAATAATCCACCTGTTTATCCGCGCCGATATCCAAGGTACGGATGATGACCTTTTTCCCTGCCATCGTCTGAGCCACCTGGCGGTATGCCTGAAATTGCTCTTCCTCTGTGGGGAAACTGTCCCTGCCCAGATATAGGAATTCGCTGCGGAACAGCCCGATCCCTCCGGCATCATTTTCCAATACATACCCAACGTCGCTGACACTTCCGATATTCGCATACAGATTGATCTTCCTTCCGCCGGGAGTCACATTTTCTTTCCCCTTCAGATCATCCAGAAGCCGGAGTTTCTCCTGCTCTTCCTCCATCTTTTCCCGCGCGGACTTTAACAAGGCTTCATCCGGTTCAAATGTCACTGTCCCTTCAAATCCATCTACCACCGCTATCATCCCTGTACGGATTTTATCCAGTTCCAAAGGCACCCCGATCAAAGCCGGAATATTCATCATGCGCGCCAAGATCGCAGTGTGGGAATTTGTGGAGCCATGCACCGTCACAAATGCAAGGATTTTTTCTTTATCCATCTGGAC
Source organism: uncultured Lachnospiraceae bacterium (assembly GCA_910589385.1). GTDB lineage: Bacteria > Bacillota > Clostridia > Lachnospirales > Lachnospiraceae > Schaedlerella. The sequence goes on along the minus strand of CAJUTU010000015.1, from coordinate 69,873 downwards.
TGTCTCGCTTGGGCTTAAATCGTCCGCCACAATGACCGCAGGCTCCATCGATGTCAGGTCGGCCTCTCCGCGGCCCTCCAATATCCGGATCAGCCGGTTGGAGATATCTTTCACATCTGCTGCCCTTGCCTTCATATAATCATCGTCCATAGCAGCAAACATTTCTGAAAAATTATCTCCTGTCACTGCTACCGCATATTCTGCATTGACCATTTCTGTCCGGATCATATTATGGATTGAATCCAGATAATCGTCATCCTCCAGCATCATCTGATGTACTTCAAATATGGCCGCACTCGCTTCCCCTACTTCTTTTACTGCTTTATCATACAATGCCTGGAGCTGTTCTTTTGCCTGTTCTCCTGCTGCGCCGACCCGTCCAATCTCGGCCTGCGCATCCTCTATTTTGCTGCGTCTTACCGGGCCTTCCTCTTTTCCCAGGACAGCAGCCGGACCCAGCACGATTCCCTTATACACAGATTTACCTGAAAACTGCATCATGCCCTTCTTACCTCCCTGGGTTTTTAGAGATTTTTCTCAAAAAATTCCTTCAATGCCTCATATGCAGCTTCTTCATCTTCCCCCGTGACCTCAACCTCAACGGTCTGCCCGCATTTGACGCCCAGGCTCATAACAGCCATCAGCTTTCCTGCCTCTGCCCTCTTTCCATCCTTTGACAGAACAATCTTGCTGGAATACTTTTTTGCCTCTTTTACCAGCATTCCGGCCGGCCTTGCATGAATTCCTACTTCATCCTTCACTGTGTAGCTAAAATTTTTCATTTTCCTTTACCTTTTCCTTTCTTTTTATTAAATTTATAAAATGTTTTCACAATACCATAAAGACTGTTTCCGCCTAAATAAGCCCCATCCTCTGGAACTCATGATAGATACCATCCTCCCGGACACTGCCGCAGACAACGTCTGCAATCTGTTTCAATTCCTCGCATGCATTTCCCATGGCTACACTGATTCCTGCCGCGGACATCATCTCGTAATCATTCATACTGTCGCCAAAAGCCACTGTATTTTCCAGATCATCCTCATAATACCGGCACACGATTTCCATACCTTTGCCCTTGTCGATCCCCCTGGGAATGATTTCTCCGTTATAACAGGCGCTGCTGTCTGCATAAGGGTGTACAGCATATCCGAATCTGTCTTCCAGATATTTTTTTGTCTCTTCGATGGATTCCAAATCCCTGCTGGTAAAGCATATCTTATATGCCCCCTGGCCGGGATACTTTTCGTATGGCAATATCGTGATGCCAGCTTCAATTTCTTTCTGCATACGGATCAGCTCCGAATTCGTCTTATCCGGCTTTGCGGCCTTGAGCAGAGCCTCCATCTGCGGATCCGTATAAATTCCTTCTGTCGTCTCGATCCTGCAGTACATTCCATGGGCATGAAATACGGAAAGGCATTCCTGAATGGTTTCTTCTGGAAGGATTTTGTCAAACAGCACTTCTCCTCCCACTTCCACATGGCTCCCGGCACTGGCGATCACACCATCAAAACCGATATCCAGAATATCACTTCCGATGATCGGCATATTCCTCCCTGTACAGAGAAATATCTTATGTCCGTTCCCCCTTGCCCGCCGCACCGCCTCAACTGTATAGGCGGACGGCGCTGTCATTGCAGAAACCAAAGTCCCGTCAATATCTAAAAAAATCAATTTCCTGTCCATGCCATTTCCTCTACTTCTCTTTTTTTATGCTTTACGGATTACTGCCGCCGCCCTGTCCGCCGTCATTTTCCCAGGCGCTGATACTTCCAGCCTTCTGTCATCCGGCAGGTCCGTAAAGATCATCGGAATGACCGTATCATATCCGGCTTTTTGGATCTGCTCTTTGTCAAACTCGATCATAAGCTGGCCTTTCTTCACTGCGTCTCCGTCTTTTACATGCGCTGTAAAATATTTTCCCTGCAGGTTCACCGTATCAACCCCGATATGGATTAAAATTTCTGTGCCATATTTACTTGCAAAGCAAACCGCATGTTTTGTATCAAATACGCTGAGGACCGTGCCGTCCGCAGGAGCATATACTTTTCCCTCTTCTGGGATGACTGCGGCGCCGTCGCCCAATACTTTATTTGCAAATGTTTCGTCTTTTACCTCTTCCATTGGAATCTGCCGTCCGTTTGCATACCCGAAAAATGATTCTTCTTCCGGAGCTTCCAGTTCTTCCAAAGCATCCTCCTGCATTCCGGCTCCTGCTGTTCCTGTCCCTGTCCCTTCTGCCACTGTCTCTTTCCTCGCCTCAGCGGCCGCCGCTGCTGCCGGAGCCTGATCCATAAATCTTCCCAGCACCAAAGTCATAATAAATCCGCCCGCGATAGCAACCGCATGTGCAATAATATAATTGACGTATCCGTTGCCCGCCGGGTCAGCCAGCGCTATACCGGGAACAACCGTGGTCCCGAATCCAAGCGCTGCAAGATTGGTGAAGTAAACGACGATTCCGCCTAAAGCTCCGCCGATACAGCCTCCGATGATCGGAAAGCGATACCGTAAGTTGATACCGAACAGCGCTGGTTCTGTAATTCCAAACAGGACGGAAATAAAACTTGGGATACAAAGCTCTCTCACCTTTACATTTTTCCGATGCATTGCCAGATAAGCCAGTACTGCGCCGCCCTGTGCGATGATCGCTACGGACATCAGCGGATTGATGAAATTCCTCCCCGTATCCGCCAGAAGCTGCGCCTCGATCGCTCCGAAAATATGATGCAGGCCGGTGATCACAACCAATTGCTGCAGGCCGGAGAATACCGCATATCCAAACACGCCCAGATTCTGGGTCATCCAGACCAACGCATTAGTAATGCCGCTGGAAAGCCCCCGCCCTGCCGGGCCGATAATGGTAAATAACAGGATTGCGCCGACCAGAGTCGTCAAAAGCGGTGAAAGCAAAAGCCTTATCACTTCCGGTACTTTTTTCTCAAAGAAAATGTCCAGCTTCGCCGTTACAAATCCCATCAGCAATGCAACAATAATGCCTCCCTGGAAACCTACCAGATCCACGCCCAGCCCGAAAATACGTAAGGTTGTGACCTCCACCGTCCCCTGTGCCGCCGCATAGGCGTCAGCCAGGCTGTTGCTCAGCATGATACATCCCATGACGATCCCCAGTATGGGCCTGCCGCCGAACCGCTTACAGGCGCTGTATGCCACAGCCAAAGGAAGAAAACCGAAAATAGCTCCTGATGAAATGTTGATCAGCCTGTTGATGCCAAACAGGGTTTCATTTGCCTTTACAAAATCCAGATTCCCAAGCACGCCTGAGAGTCCGGTGAGCAATGCGGCTGCAAGGATTCCCGGCATGATGTCCACAAATACGTCGGACAATGCCTTGATGATCCGCTGAAGAGGGTTCATTTTTTTATTTGCTACCGTCTTCAAGTCGCTCAGGCTCATGTTTTTCATGTTATTATGTTCTGCAAACACCTCATACACGTCATTGACCAGGCCCGCGCCAAATATGATCTGCACCTGGTCCCCGGCTACAAACACACCTTTTGCAAGATCCACATCTTCAATCGCTTTCAGATCCGCCTGGTCATTGTCCTTTAAGACGATCCGCAGACGCGTCGCACAATGGGCCACGCCCTGAATATTCTCTTTGCCGCCAACCAGCCTGGTAAGATCTATGGATATTTTTTCATATCTCTCTCGCTTCTTCGCATCCATTCCATGCTCCTCCACTATTATGTTCTATTACAGAGGCTTTTTTTCTTAATTCTCCTGCGGCCACAGTGGTGGCTGCTGTTTAAGGCACAGCAGCCGGTTCATGAAATATCCTTTTTTCTTCTTCTTTTGCCTCTTGTATATACTATTATAGCCTGATATAATGCAATGTATATGGAGATATGTGACTTAGACATTCAAGTTTATGACTATTCAAAAATACAGGATAACAAATGAACGATTTTGTTTTTAGAGGGATGATCTTATGCTGGACTATAATTTTTCCAATGATTTTTACAAAAATATTGATGCAATGATCTATACCTGCGGCTTTGAAAATTGTGCCCCAGGGCACAGCTATGGACCCATACTGCGCAATGGCTATCTTATCCATTACATTTTAAGTGGCGCCGGCATTTATAAGGCACGCGGAAAATTATTCCGTCTGAAAGAGGGGGACGCTTTTCTCATCTGCCCCGGGGAACTGATCTACTATGAGGCAGACATGAATTCTCCGTGGAGCTATACATGGATCGGGATGCAGGGCATTAAAGTAAAAGGATATCTGGAGCGTACTTCTTTTCCTGAAAATCTGGTACTCCATTATGGATCAGATGAGCAGATGAAACGCTGCCATGAAAAAATGGCAGAAGCGGATCAATTTCCCCAAAACCGGGATCTGATCATGAACAGCATCATGTATGAGTACCTTTTCCTCTTATCCTGTAAATTTCCAAACCACCAGCCTCCTGTCAATGAAAAGAAATCGGATCATGTAGAGGATGCTTTGAAATATATCGAAGACCATTACTGCGACCCCATTACCATCCAGGATATCGCGGATCATCTGAATATCAACCGCTCCTATCTGCACCGGATCTTTAAGTCTTTTACCGGCGCTTCCATCCAGGGATATCTGCTGGATTACAGGATACGCCAGGCTTGTATCCTCCTGCGGACTACCAGCCTGTCCATCCGTGTGGTCGCACATTCCGTAAGCTACATAGACCCCTTATATTTTTCAAGGATCTTCCATCAGAAAATGGGGGTAAGCCCCAGTGAGTACCGGAAAGAGTTTCTGGATGATCAACAAAGGAAATGAACAAAATCTAGTTACGCCGTCAAACTGTCCAGTCACGTCAATCCGGTTTACTCTGGAACCTGTCTGGACGAAATAAACATAGAGGGCTATCAACATGATAAGAACAGCAATTTGTGATGATGAAGCAAACACCCGCGCCTATCTCTCGTCGCTGATCCAGGCTCAGCCTTATCCCTGTGAGACCATACAGTACGCATCAGCCAGTGACTGCCTTGCAGGCTGCCGGGAGTTCGACCTGCTCTTTTTGGATATCGAACTGGATCCCTCGGGTTCTGAACTGGATGGAATGGCTCTGGCACGGAAAATCAGGGAACGGGATTTAGGTACGCAGCCGGCCATCATTTTTGTGACCGGCTATGAGCAGCATGTATTCGACGCTTTTGACGTAAATGCATTCCAATACCTGCTGAAACCAGTGGATGAAGAGAAGTTTGTCCAGGTCTTTGCCCGCGCGGCAGAACAGATCATGGACAGTCGTAAGAACCCCCAGATGAGCCGTACGCTTACACTTCGGTCCGCTAACATGAATAAGACCGTACCGCTGGACAGCATCTATTATATTGAAAGTAATAACCACAAGGTCGTGCTGCATCTGAAAGACGGGGAATTTACCTATTATGCAAAAATCCGGGACTTAGAGCTGGAACTGCAAAACCAGTTTTTCCGTATCCATAAGGGGTATCTTGTGAATCTTTCCTATGTGGACGGATACAGCAAGACCGAAGTGACATTGACAAACAAAGAAAAGCTTTTGCTCTCAAAATATAAGTATCAGGATTTTGTAAAGTCATACCTCCGCTTCTTAAAGAAAGGAGCCGGACTATGAGTGGAACGGGATTCCAGGTTTTCAATGCAGCTTTTTCTGCTGCAGCCGATTTCATATATGCAGTCTGCCTGGCCTTATTTTTACGCGCCTTTATGATAGAGCAGGGACATCGGGTGCAAAAAGGCATCATTGTGTTTTTCGCTTATCCTTTCATCTCCTGGCTTTGCGGCCGGCTCCATACTCCGCAGGGGACGTTTCCCCTGGTCCTGATCCTGCTGTTAACGGCAGCCTCCAAAAAACTGGGGCTGGAAAGACCGATGGCCTTTCTGCTGGGGCTTCTTTACTGGGAAGCTAAGATTTCCGGCGCCCTGGCCGTAGAAAGCCTGTACTTCACCGTGGAGCGGCTCCTGCCTTATCAGGATAAGTCCCCGGAGGCAGTCTACTGCCGCACTATCGTCTTACTGATACTGCTTCTGCTGTCCCATGCCGTCCTATTTGCCGCCATGCTATATGCCCTTTGGCACCGGCTGAGAAAGCAGCGCCTGCCGCTCCATCGGCTGGAGATGTGTTATATCAGCCTGATCCCAACAGCAGGCATTTTGTTCGGTCAGCTCATAGCCGGCCTATTGTATGAGGTGAAAGACGGCGAGATGCTCCTGCTCTATGAACGTCATCCGGTCTTTCTGGCGGTCGTCCCGCTGTTGGCACTGCTGTTCTATGCAGGAACCTATCTGACCATCCTGTTCCAGCAGGGAATGGCTGCACTGCGCGAGGAACAGGCAGCATATTTTGTGGAACACCAGCAGGCTCAGGCAATCCGGGCACGAATCCATGAAGCGGAGCAGTTTTACAGCCACATCCAACGGCTGAAACATGAAATGCGCGGGCACTTAACCAATATCAAAGGGCTGGCCAAAAACGGCGAGTATGCCGCCCTGGAGACTTATGTTTCCCGGATAGATGAGAGTATACACAGTTTTGAACTGACGCTCCAGACAGGGAACCCAGTCACAGATGTGATCGTCAATGATAAGCGGCAGCAATGTCTGGAACTGGAAATCCGCTTTCAAGCAGATTTCCGCTATCCAAAATCCGGCAGCTATGATGTCTTTGATCTGGGGATCATCCTTCAAAATCTGCTGCAGAATGCGCTGGAAGCTTGTGAAAAGGTATCAGAGGGCGAGTGTTTTATCTCATTGACCGGAAAACAAAAAGGACGTTTTTTTCTGATCGAGGTCAAAAATTCCTTTGCAGAAGAAATTGTATTTGGACAGGACGGTTTACCTGCCACAACAAAAAAGACAGACGCACCCATGCATGGAATCGGCTTATCTAACGTCCGCCGGACTGCTGAAAAATATATGGGAGAGATGGATATCAGTTTAGAGAAACAGATATTTTGTATCACGGTCATGGTACAGGAAATGTTATGATGGGAGGAAAGTAAATGTATATTTCACAACAAAACAACATCTATGGAAACCGGGCGAATGAGAGGGCTTTGAACGCAATCGTACTGGAAAATCTGAAGAAAAAGAAAGAAAAAGAGGAAGAAGAAGACATATCACTCACAGAAAAAGCAGCAGCAGGGAATCCGGACCAGAAAGAAGACAGCATAGAAATTTCACCGGAAGGACGGCTGGCAGCCGGACAGGTCAGGGACGTGGAGGAAAACAGCATTTCTGATAAGCAGGATGATAAGACAGCCTCCGTGGATCCGGATGAAAGTGAAAGTTCTGAAAAACAAAGCGGCAAGGTTGCCGTCAACGAAGGAAAACGTATGAGGCAGATCGCGGCTGCTCAGACCCGCGGGCAGGTCCAGCAGGTGCTGGCGCTGCTGCAAAAGGATCTTTCCGACTGCAAGTCCGGCCTGGAGAAAGGCTGGTGTGACGAATCAGAGATTGCAAAGGTGGAAGCATTGATCAGCAAAGCCAAAGCGCGTATGAGCCAGGTACCCCAGGAGAGCCAGGAAAACCAGGGCGGCCTGGATGAATTTGCCATGGCATCGCTGATGTAGATGTAAGGGATAAAAGGTATGTGCAGAAAGGCACATGCCTTTTTCTTTTTGGATAACCCATATTTACATTTTGGTTACATTTCGGTGATGACTTGATTACACATCATTTTGTATACTATAGGAAACCTATCGTGAAATGGAGGACCGTATACATATGAAACAAAAACAAATCCTTTCTTTGCTGCTCTGCGGCGCATTATTATCCGGCCTGGTTACCGGATGTAAGAAAACACCGGAAAAACCGATCGTGCGTGAAAAAGGCACCCACAGCGTGGCCAACTATAAAGAAGCCGATCCCACACCTGAAACCAGCAGGAATGCACTGGCCAAACGGCTGCAAGTCCCGGAAAAATACGAAGCTTTGGCAGCAGGCAACGACGGCAGCTTTGAACTGACCTGCGATGCGGATATCGTTGTCCCGGACGCGGCAGAAATCCCGATATACCGGGTCGGCCAAAAACCTTTTGACCAGGAATGGATCGACCAGGTCACAAAAGCCTTTTTCGGGGATGCCCCGGTCTATGACGGGACAGCCTATTTTCAGATGACAAAGGCGGAAGCGCTGGAGAAATTAAATGTATTGAAGGCCTGGCAGGCCGAGGGAAACCTGGATCCTTACGGATGGATCGCGGCCGCAAGGGAATACGGCGAAGAAAATCCAGAGGAAGCTTACAGCTTACAGGATGAGATTGCTTCCTGGGAACAGCGCTATCAGGAATGCCCGGAGACAAACGCGAAAACCGAGATTACTCCCGCCCTAGGCGTACAGGCCGAGTATGACGACTTTCAAGAAGGTTATTTTTCTGGAGCTGTGGAATTGGGGGATGCCATTTACAGCTACCGTCTCCGGGAAACCACAAATTGTCCCATGGACATCCGGATATGCCGCATAGATAACAAAATTTCTCCACAAGTTGATTGGGTGTCTTTTATCTATGGCTATGACGTAAAAAAGCCTTCCCAAGACTCCTCCATACCCTCTAGGGAAAAAGCAAAGGAGATGGCAGGGATCACCCCGGAAGAAGCCATAGAGATTGCAGACGGATACATGGAAAAGCTTGGCCTTTCAAATTTTTCCGCAAAGAGCACATCCCTAAGTCTGGGCCAGGATCTGGGAAACGGCTATGAATCCCTGTTGGAGAGCAATTATACTAAGGCCGGCTACATGGTCAGCTACACAAGGGATGTGGACGGGTTTCCGGTTACGGATGAGATGGATATGGGCGGCGGCCTGGAATCCATGGAAAGCACATTAGAACCCTGGTGCTATGAACGGATCGAGTTCTATGTCAATAAAGAAGGGCTGCAGCGGGCGGATATCTTTAATCTGTACCAGCTTGAAGAAGAGCAGGTCAGCAATGTGGAACTGCTCTCATTCCCGGAGATCGCGGGGATCTTTGAGGAAATGTCTGCCATCCATTTTTCAGACTATACCTCGCCCAACAGCGTTAAGGTAAACATATCAAAGGCAGAACTGGGCTATATGCGGGTTTATGACCCAGGTACGGACAGCCGCCACGGCCTTTTAGTCCCGGTGTGGGATTTCTTCGGCACGGCCGACTACCATCAGGTATATGACGGTGAAGCAAACGACTACTCTATCGGCTACCCGCGCAGAAGCATCCTGACCATCAATGCGGCAGACGGGACGGTGATAGACCGCGGCCTGGGGTATTAGGCCATGAAGCTGATCTTAGCGGCCGCCAGATACCAGTTCCTTGGATTTTTTAAGAATGCAAAGAGGTGGGAACAGCCGCTATGGGAAGAATATTTAATGCGAGTGCAGACTGTCACCCTGATCTGCACTACATGGTTGATTTAAAAGACAGGCTCAAAAAAATAACATCCATGGTAGATGCCGGACAGTATTTTACGATCAACTGGGCAAGGCAGTATGGAAAAACGACTACATTGCTGGCGCTTGCGGGGCATCTAAAAAAAGAGCACACCGTTGTGAGCCTGGATTTCCAATTGTTCAGTGCAGGTACATTTCGGACAGAAAACACATTTTCACTGGCATTTGCAAAAGCATTCGTCCAGTCGTGGAAAGAAAACAGAGCGCCATTTTCTGATGAAATATGCTGAGGGCTTGATGTTTTATATACAGCGGCTGCAGACAAAAGGGAAGACTTTGAACTTCAAGAGTTATTTGAAAATTTAAGCGGTCTATGCCGTGATTCTAAAGTTCCTGTCATACTAATGATTAATGAAGCAGACAGTGCGGCAAATAACCAGGTATTTCTGGATTTCCTCAACCAGCTCCGAGGATATTATATTAAGAGGAGGCATGGTCTAAACAGGGTTTGCTGGAAGCGGTCAGCCTTTTGTTAAAGGAAAAAAATACATTATTTGATTCTCTTGTAAATAAACTGGCAGACTATCCTGAACTCCGGAAAATGCTGTATTCACTGCTATTTACCGGTAAAACCGTACCCTATACTCCATTAAACCAGTCAATCTCCATTGGAGAGATGTTCGGTTTCATCAAACAGTGGTGTAACTGCTTCTATCAAAGAAAGGATAAACCTGCCCCGCCGCAATCGCGAGGGGCAGGTTTTATTTTCATCCTCCAGAAACAAGATTCTGGATCCACATCCCTTTCTTCACAAGGATAAATCCAAGGATACACTTCAACAAATCCCCGGCCTGGACCAATGCAAATACAGCAATGACCGGAAGCCCGGTAAACCGGCTCAGTATGTATGCGATGGGCACGCTGACACACCAGACAAATCCGCAGTCAAATATAAATGTGATGATTGTTTTCCCACCGGATCGTAACGTGAAATAGGCCGCATTCAAAAATGCATTCTGAGGCATTACAAGGGCCATCACCATAATAAAGTGCTTCGCCAGTTCTTTCGCCTGTCCGTTGGTATTATAAAGCATTGGAAAAAGCGGCGCCACTAACAGCATCACGAATGCCACAGCGGTACAGCACATAACGGCAAACGCGATCATCTTGTTGTCCGTATCCCGGGCCTTTTTCATATCTCCGGAGCCTAAGATCTGCCCCACAACGATCGCAACGGATTCTCCCAACGCAATAAACCCCACGCTGAACACATTATTGATCGTATTCGCAATATTCAGCGCAGCCACCACATTTAACCCACGTACAGAATAGCACTGTGTCAGGAACGCCATCCCGGCGCCCCATAATGTTTCATTAAGTAAAAGCGGTACTCCTGTCAGGAAAAATTTCTTCACCAGCCGGAATGGTACTTTCATCGTGCTGTATAATCCATTTACAAACGGATTTTTCTCCTTGTTCCTGTGAGTCCATCCAGCCACAATGATGAGCTCCACATAACGGGACAGCACTGTGGCGGCCGCCGCTCCCCTCACTCCAAGGACAGGAAAACCAAATTTTCCATAGATGAGGATGTAGTTAAAAACAAGGTTCACAATTACGGCTGTGATCCCGGCTTTCATAGGAGTCACCGTCTCCCCACATTCACGAAGGGTACTGGAATAAACCTGGCTCACCATAAATGCCGGCAGGCCGAGCAGCATGATATATAAGTACTGCATTCCATAATTTCTCGTAGCTTCAATTGCCCCGGCTCCTCCATCTCCTTCCAGATACAAGCTGATCAGGGGATTCCCGGCAAACAGTAAAATACAGGCCGCAATCCCGGTCAGAACCGTCACCATCCAGATTTTATACCGGAAAGTCTGCCTCACACCTTCATGGTCTTTCTGTCCGAAATATTGTGCCGTAAAAATTCCGGCACCGGACACGGCGCCGAACAGGCAGAGATTATAAACAAACAAAAGCTGATTCACGATCGCTGCGCCGGACATCTGCTCTGTCCCGATCCGCCCGATCATAATATTGTCTAGAAGGCTTACAAAATTTGTAATTCCGTTCTGTACCATGATCGGAACCGCAATGGCCAGTACCATTTTATAAAATGCCCTGTCGCCGATAAAGCGCCTGAAAAAAACTGTTTTTTGCCTGCTTAGTTCCATTTTGTAGTCCTCCTTTCAATTTTGGAAAATGCACATTTCTGTAAAATCGTATCTTAGGAGCGTTTTTACCTTGATTTGCGCATTGACTACTAACTTACTACAAAAGGGAAATGATAGCAAGCATTTTTTGATAAATGCCGCTGAAATGTGTTGAAATGTAACTGTTCACATTGCCCGGATATAATACGCAATCTGGTATGGCAGCCGCTCTTCTGTCTGCTCCAGATCCGTCCCCAGCAGTTCTTTGATCTTATTCATCCTGTAGATCACCGTGTTCCTGTGAGTAAACATTTCCTCAGAAACAGCTTGGATACTGCCGTTGTGCTTCAGATACAGTTCCAGCGTATCCACATAATTGGACTTATGTTTCCTGTCATATTCCAGCAGCGGATTTAGAGGTTCCTCCGCCATTTCTTTCAGCAGGCGGCTGTCATCCACCATATAAAGCAGACGGTACAATCCCATCCTGTCAAAATAAAGCAGATCCTGCTTTCGCTTCTTAGCCATCTGCACCGCTGCTTTTGCCCTGGAATAGCTTACATGCAGATTCGAGATATCTGTCATGCGGCTGCCCACTCCGACATAAAGAGGAATATCCGGCATCCGCCGCTTTGCCCGGCGTACCATGCCTGCAGCGATTTCGTCCATCCATTCCTCCGAGAGAGCATTGACCACCAGCATGAAATTGGAATCATAGTACATAAAATTCCCGTTATGTGTAATATTCTCCAGATAGACCTGTACCCGGTAAGATAACCTCTGCCGGTCCACGGTGTCCATCTCGTCCAGGTGGTCGGTCGTGATCAGCATCACCTGGAATGTCCCGTCTTCATCAAAATAGGGCAGCAGCTTCTGCCTGTATTCCTCCTGGTTGGCTGGCTGTTCTATGGCCTGGACCAATGCGCCTGAAATTTCCTTGTCTGCCGCCCCCTGCATAAAAATACGGATGCTGTAATCCTTGATCATATCCGCCAGATGGATTTCCCAGGGAACCGTCAGAAGCGGAAAATCATTTTCATCGCAGTAATCCAGGAGTTCCTTTGGGATCTCGGAAATATAATATCCGGTATTGACGATCAGCCCTGCCCCATGGCGGCGGATCAATTCTTCGATCAGCTTCTGTAGTTTTTCTGTGGTGTCAAATCCGAGTCCGGTGGTAACTGACAGTTCTTTCCCCCAAAAATGCTGGATGATCACCATGTCCTCCACCATATGTACCCAGCTTATGGAATTGGACCAGCCGTTATGTCCCGCGATAAACTGCATCTGATATTGCTCCTGGGAGATCAACATCATATCTTGTATCGTAAAACCCATTTTCCACGCCCCTTTCCAAATACCCACTTTTCTTCTCTCTGAAACGCATTATATATCATTTGTGCCCGCAGCACAATTTTTTCTTATGATTTTTATATTTCTGGTCCATTGGAAAATTTTGAAAATCTGCTATGATATAGATAACAAGAGAGCGGTAAAAACTTACAAAAAAGGAGGCGTTTTTTATGATTACATTTTGTGCTGCGATGGAAACACCAAGACAACCCGAAACTCCGGAATGGATGCGTGAAGAGCGCTACATGTACTGTGATCAGGCTGCGAAAGTGCAGTATTCCGAAAAAAGTTCTGCAATCTGGGAAAAGATTAAAAAGGTATTTTCATAGAAATAAAACAGTTAAAATAGCTTTATTATGATTTGAAAGGCACTCCTTTGAGAGTGCCTTTTTCGTTTGCCGGTCATCCCTTGACAGCGCCGTTTGTAACACCGTTGATGATCTGCTTTTGTGCAGCCAGATAGAAAAGAAGCATTGGCAGCAGCTGCTGTTTCATGCAAAAAATGTCCGATAACGTTTTAACTGATATTCCAGTACTTCTTTGAGCCTCACATGTTTTATTTTTTCCATCTCTTCAAAAATCCCATCGTAATCCAGATGAATCCTGGATCCTAATACGAGCGCCTGCTGTTCAAAACTTCCGCTGAAAGGCTTTGCAGCCGCATGGGAAATCTGTTCCTCCAGCTGCTCTCCTGGCGGAAAGATTCCATAGTTACTCAAAAATGCCGCCCTGATATTCCAAAAGATTTGAATGACGGAGTATCATACTGCAAGTCTCTTCTTCCAGCCCAAGTCCGTCCAGATACTCCGGAAGCCTTCTTGAAAATATCATTCTGCAAAGCTTTTCCTTAGTATACCATATTCTAGGCCTAAAAGCACCCTTGACGTTTCTATTTCCATAGAAACGGCTTGATCTGGCTTGTAATCCTCTCCATCTCTTCTGCCTTTTCCAGTTTCTGCTCCGCTGCCTGGGAGCCAAGCTTCATTTCTGCCTTATACACCCGTTTTTCACCCTCGCGTCTTAGATCCGCCTGCTGGGACATCTGTACCCTGTCAAACTCTGCCGCCTGCTTTGTCAGGCTGGCAAGACTTTCATCCGCAGGCTCCGCGTCCTTTGTATCCTGTGTTTTCTGTTCCGTGCGGTTCTTCTCCCCTGCGCCTTCTTCCTGTCTCGCCAGTTCTGCCGCAATCTGGCCGTCAATTTCATCCAGCTGCTTTTCATATTCTTCCAGTTGTTCCTGTAAGCCTGCCATGCTGCCGCTATTATCCTCATCCAATGTCATCTGGATCAAGGAATCCTTGTTTGACTGTATCAACTCTTTCTGGTTCATCAAATTTGCCAGAAGCCCGGCTGATCTTCCCTGTGGGGAAATGGCCGCCATGTCGCGGCGGATGGCTCCCGGCTGCTGCCCTTGATTGGAAATATTCTGATTCATACCTGGTTTCCGTATAGCCGTCTGAAACAAATTGACCGTCTGATCTGCATAAATTCTCATTTTCCTTCCTCCTTGTAAATAATGTAGCGCCCTCCCCGCAAATAACGCTTGTAACGCCTCTGTTTCAGTATCGGCCGCTCTCCTGTAAGTATTTATCCACTTGATGCAGACGGGTTCTTTTTTGCTGTCAACGGGAGCATCACACTCAGCGTAAAGCAGGCTCCGGCCTGGAGGTCAAGCACCCCTTCATACTGCTCTACAACCGTCCTTATATTCTGTAATCCTACTCCATAGGCGCCTGTACGCTTGGATGACAGCAATTTACCTTTGTATATGGCTGACGGTGTCTCACCCCTGTTCTTTCCCTTATATGCGGCTGACGGTATCTCATTACTGTTACGGATCTCCAATACCCAGTAATTTGTATGCATCTGAGATTTCATCTGTATCCACCCGGCAGGCTTCCCCTCTTTCATCCCACGCTGGCAGGCTTCGATGGCATTATCCAATGCATTTGCCAGAATGCAGCAAAGATCGACCGGAGCAATCTCCTCCTCTCCAGGCACCGCTGCCTGGATGGAAATATCAATCCCCAGCTTCTTCGCCTGCTGATACTTTGGATTCAGCAGCGCATCCACAAAAACAGAACCAGACCGGATATTGTCCGTCCCACAATCCATACGGATATTCCACTGTTCCAGATAATGAAGCACTTCCTCTGTCTTTCCCTCTGCCAGTAATCGGGCAAGGCATAACCCATGATTTTTCATATCATGACGGATTTTCATCTGATGCTCATACTGCTCCTTAGAAATTTCCAGATGCCTGCCCAGCATTTGATATTGCTGCCTTGCCATCCGTTCCAGCAGGCGCTTTTCCAACATCACAATACAATAAATATAAAGTCCCAGCCCCGCAGATGCAATCAGGCTGCAAAATACGGCAGCCAAAAAAAGAACGTCTGTCGTCCAGCCCTCAATCCCAACAAACAGATCATTCTGCATCGTAACTGCCGCGTATATGAACAGGATGATATACATAAAATAAACCGCATCCCGATCTGTAAAATCCCGTTTCAGCACGTAAAGTCTCCTCTGCAGCATTTCCATCATCAGAAACCGTATCAAATGGACTGTAATATTAAGCGCGTCAAGCACGATATCAGAACATCCGTTTTGCCCTCTTGCAGCAGCAGACGCATAAAACAATGGCATAACCGCGCAAAATGCAACATCCGGAATACAATACACCCACAATGTAAAAAAACTCTTTTTGACGGTACTTCCATGAAACAGCGCCATATTCAGCACAAACGCGCAGCCGCACAGATAAAGCAGATTCCCCCAGATTGTCCCCACCCGGAAAAACCTTACATTTGCCTGTCCATAGATCAGACTTCCCAGATAAAACCACACATACGTGTAACGGTATTTGCCGCCAAGCATTTTTTCCAGAAAACGGCATTGTAAAAAAGAACTGGGAACCCCCCACAGGACCGCCCAGAAAAGTGTCCTCAAAACACATCCCCGCTTTCTTTTAGATAATTCATAAACGCCAGCCCAAAGGCTTTGTACCTGCGCTTGGATAACGGAATATTTTCTTCATTGTCCAGCATGACATCTCTTTTACTGTAACGCTGTACATGTGCAAAATTTACAATGTAGCTCCGGTGGCATCTAAAAAACGTTTCCGGCAGTGTGGGTTCCAGTTCCTCTAATTTTCCATAAAACGAGGTGGCTTCTGCCTCTGTATGCAGATAGATCTTCCTGTCCAGGACCTCCAGATATAAGATCTGTTCCAGAGGGATCCTCCGGATCCCGGTCCCCTGCCGGATGGCAATCCCACGTTTATACTCTTTCTCCAAAGAAGAACAAACCTTTAACAGTACCTCTTCTAATTTTTCCGGTCCTGCCGGTTTGACCAGATAATGAAATGCCTGTACGTCATAGGCCTCCAAAGCGTATTGCTCATATGCGGTAATAAAGATCAGTTTACTTTCGTCTCCCCGCATCCGAAGCTTTTTCGCCAGCTCCAGCCCGCCAAGCGGCTCCATCTCAATATCCAGAAGTAATATGTCAAATGCATCCCGTGCCAGCAGCGCGCTTCCGTTTATATAGGATTCTATATGATACCTGATAGAATGCCTTTCTAAAATCTCCCTGACCCAGTCCTCCAACTGTGCCAGCAGCGCCTGCTCATCGTCACAAATCCCAATTCGGATCAAGGCCAGCTTCACTCCCCTTCTATCCCACAGCAGATGAAATCTGTCAGATATCTTTCCCTCTGCAAAATGAATACGGAATGTTTCAGTATCATTATAGAAAAAACAAGCTCCTGATACAAGCAAATTGACTAAACGGGACGATTTTTGATGTGAACGGGCTGTAGTCTGCAGAACCGCAGGCTGTAACATAAACAGTTCACAATTGAATCAGGATGGCAAGTTCTCCATCCGAATATTCCGCCGAAATCGTCCCATTCATCTGTTCCACCAGAGTTTTTGCAATCGACAGCCCCAGACCCGTAGAATTGCGCGCTGTCTCCACAGTGAAGAAACGGTTGAACAGCTTCCCCACCTGTACCTCGTCCAGTGAAGAAGCATGATTAGAAAACCGGATCAATCCGTTATCCCACAGCTCTACGGACAAATCTCCGTCACTGTATTTCAATGCATTATTCAAAATATTGCTGAATACTCTGGACAGGGCAGCCTCATTGCACGGTCTGAAAACCGGTTGATCCGGCAATTGGATCCTGGGTTCGATCCCTTTTTCTGTCATAACCCCATAAAAACTCAGCAGATTTTCCTCCAGGATTGCTTTCAAGTCTACAGACTGAATTTCCGGCACATTAGAAGAAAGAATGACCGTGTAGCGGAACATTTCCTCGGTCAGCTGCTTCAATGCTTCCGTACGGTTTTCAATACAGGCTAAATACCTTTCCACCGTTTCACTTTTCTCTTCCTGCCCCAGCAATTCAAGATAACCGCTGATCGCCGTGAGAGGGGTCCGCAGATCATGGGAAATATTTGTCACAGCTTCTTTCAGTTCCAGGTCGCCGTTTAAATATTTCCATCTCTGCTGCCGCAGAATTTTCAGTTCCTTGTTCAGTTCCCGGGCAAGATGCCGCATGTGTTTGTCCCCGGAGGTTACGGTGATCAACGTATTAGTGCCCGTGGAAAGATGCTCTGCAAATAATATACAGATTTTGTCCGTGCATTTCTGCATGGAAATGATTTTTAGGATCAAGATCAGAATCGTCAGCAATAAGATTCCGCATAGGAGCCACGGCAGCATCTTTTTCCACTCACTTTCATTTCAAATATCGTTTTTAGCCGGAATCTTTATACAGCGGTAACCGTAACCGGCTATTTCAGATCTTTCTTACAAAACAGCAGCATACCCGCCGCACAGCATATGACAATTTCAGTCAGATCATAGACCGCCACATTGATGGGACGTTCTAATTCCAGCTCGCTAAGCTGTACCGCCTGCCCCACAGGATTACAGTCTAACAAGAATTCAAATATTTTTCTCTTCTGCCCGGAAATATACAGAGGGTTCGGAATCTTTACCATCCCGTTCTCTTCCTCCATCTCTGTATCCCCGCCCATCACAACAACTTCTGTTCCGTTATTCCCCTGCATCGCTTCATAGACTGCCCTCGGCTGGTAGAAATATTCCTCTTGTGAAAGCGGCCCATAGACCGTACCTGCCCCGGCCGCCAGGAAGAATGATGCGAGCAGGCATATGACCGCGCCCGCCGCCTTATTACCGGCTGTCATCGTAATGAGAGTAAAAACCGCCGCATCCACCACACACATCAATACACCCGTCCCGCAATAGATCAAAATCTTTGTGGACGGCATGTCTGTTCCGCCCAAAAGGAGAAAGCCCAGCAGTGCGGATACTCCCAGGGATAACAGATATACCGTCAGGCAGGCAGCCGTGCTGACAATGAACTGGGAAAGATAAATACTGCCCCTTGTATGTCCTGCCGTGACCTTATTGCGGATCGTGCCGTCACTATATTCTGTTCCCAGAAAAATACTGACAAGCACGGCAAACACCATGATGACCAAAGATAATGTAGGAAACAGAGAATCCATGAAAGATACCTCATCCAATACCCCGTCATAGTCTGCCACGAAATTCTTCCAATATTCCACACAGAGGATCACCGACCAGACCGCCATAATAAGCACGCAGCTCCAAAGCAGCCTGTTTTTCCTGATCCGGTAAAACCCTGCAGACAAAAGGTTAAACATGACTGCCACCTCCCACCAGATTGAGATAATAATTTTCCAGGCTCTCGTCCCGTTCCCTCATGGATTTTACTTCACAATTTTCACGGGCCAGCGCCATCGTCAGGTCAGTTACGCTGATTTCTCCATAAATATCAGCCTCACGGTCGGAGATCACGCGGTATTCCAAACGGAAATTGTCCAGTATACGGCAAAATGCATTGATATTCGTCACTGTAACCCGGACACATTTGCGGCAGGCCGCCTCCATCTCCCCGGCGCTGACTTCTTTTACCATAGTCCCTTTATCAATAAATCCATAGTGGGTTGCCAGCTTAGACAGTTCATCCAGGATATGGCTGGAGATCAGGACAGTGATCTGATATTCCCTGTTCAGCTTCAAGATCAGTTCCCGTATCTCTACAATCCCCTGCGGATCCAGGCCGTTCACCGGTTCGTCCAATATCAGGAAATCCGGGTCGCCGCAAAGGGCAATGGCAATGCCCAGGCGCTGGCGCATGCCGAGAGAAAAATGTCTGGCTCTCTTCCTGCCTGTATCTGATAATCCGACCAGGATGAGCAGTTCCTCGATCCCGTCAAAAGACGGCATTCCCAACATACGGTACTGCTCTTTTAAATTGTCCTCGGCTGTCATATCCAGATAAATGGAGGGACTCTCTACGACTGCGCCAATCCTCCGCCTTACCTTGTGGATGGAAGGACTGCTATTTTCCACTCCATAAAGAGTGTAGCTGCCGGAATCCGGCTGCTGCAGGCCGCTGATCTGACGGATCAAAGTCGTCTTCCCAGCGCCGTTTTTTCCCACAAAACCATAGATTGCGCCTTTGGGTACATGCATGGTCAGATCATGCAGTGCATGGAAGTGCTTATACTGCTTGCAAAGCGCATTTGTTTCTAAACAATAGTTCATATACAAAACCCCTTTCTAGTATAAGAGCACTCTCGGTAAGTACTCTGTTATGCCTATACTCTATACCCAAAAGGTAAAGACATCGGTCAAGAAAAGAGTAAAGATTCCGTAAAGATTCCACTATTGTGGATCGGAACAAAATTTTTACGGGTCCAGCCGGAAGCCGATCCCCCAGACTGCTTCGATATGATCTTTTCCAGATACATTCCGAAGCTTTTTCCGCAGATTGCTGACATGCTGTTTCAACGAAGCATCCGTACAATCAGGAGTATCTTCACTGATTCTTTCCAGTATGATAGATTTTGAAACAGCATGTCCCTTATTTTGCATCAGCAGTTTTAAAATAGCATATTCTGTTCTCGTCAGCCGGACGCTCTGCCCGGACAGCCACACCTCACAGGCAGCCAGATCCATCGAAAGATCCCCGGCTTCCAATATTGGTGATATATCGGGTCTTGCAGCTTTACGGAGGTGTACTGCGATACGTGCAAGCAGTTCCTTGATTTCAAAAGGCTTGGTCATATAGTCAACTGCGCCGCCTAAAAGCATTTCTACCTTGCCGTCAATCCCGGCCTTTGCGCTGAGCACGACCACAGGGATATCCTTGATCTCCGGCAGGATTTCCTCACCGGAAAGCCCTGGCAGCATCAAGTCCAGTAAGATCAAATCCGGTTTGTTATGTGCAAGCAGCAAAAGAGCCTCCGTGCCGGAATAGGCCCTTAACGGCTCATAACCAGCCTTTGTCAATGCCTCAGATACCATATTTCCAATGTGGACATCATCATCTATGATCAAGATCTTTGCCATTGTAAAACCTCCATTCCCTGCTTTCTGAATATCTCACAGGACATTATACCACAGGAAGTACATTATTTTTCCAGGGAATTTAAATTAGAATACCCTTTTTTCTGATTCTATGGTATAGTATTAGCTGGTGGATATAAGAGTTTATCATTTTAAATCAGGGGAGGGGTTCCCTATAAAAGAAATTCCACAGAACTTAAAATTTTGACTGTGGGGAAGGAGGATCTCTATGTATAATCAATTGGTGTGGAAAGATGAATTCAATATCGGGGTGGACGTTATTGATAAGGAGCACCAAAGACTTTTTAAGATCATCAACAAACTTTTTGCATTCGGGGAGGATGAGAACAAAAACCAATGGGCATGCCAGGAGGGAATAAAATACTTCAAAGAACACACGCTCAAACATTTTGGAGAAGAAGAAAGTTATATGGCCTCCATTGGTTTCGAAAATCTGGAAAGGCACAGACGTATCCATAAAGGATTCCGGACAAAAACACTTCCGATACTAGAAGAGGAGCTGGAGCAGAGCGGCTATTCCCCTGATGCAGTCAACCATTTTCTGGGTGTCTGCACCGGATGGCTGATCGGACATACTCTGACTGAGGATCAGGCAATTACCGGAGCAAAGACCAGCCGGTGGGTCGATCTTTTGCCGGAAGAAGAAGCTGAGGCTATGGAAAAGACTATCATCCAGCTTATATATGACATGTTCCAACTGGAGTCCCATCTGATCAGCGCAAGCTATGGCGGTGAAAAATTTGGGAAAGGCGTTTATTACCGCCTGGTCTATGGTGCAAAGGAAGACGAAAAATGGGAGATCATTTTAGTCTTTGAAGAAAAATTGCTGATCAATACGGTCGGAGACGCTATGGGGATCAAGACAAATAAACTGGATACCATGCTGATCAACGCCACCAGGTATACGGCACAGCAGTTTGTCGGACGCATCAGGGAACATCTGCCGGAAGCAGAACTGCAGGAACTGCGGGAGGAAAATCTTCTCACATATGAACAGTTCCTGAAAATATATGAACGTGAAAAAATGCAGTTCAGCCTGCTGTTTGACACGGGAAAAGGCTATTTTGCATATTGTGTCATCGCGCCGCATCTGCTCCAGAAAGGAGTTGGGACCGCAATCCATGCGGACAATGCGATGGCTGAGATTGATAAATATCTATCCAAACGTGAAAAAGCCCAAAAGAAACATAAAAAGAGAATACTCGTGGTAGATGATTCCATGACCATACGCGAGGGGATGAAGCAGCTGCTGGAAAATGATTACGATGTAACGCTGGCTCAATCCGGCACATCTGCAATCTGCACCATTACTCTGAACCGGCCGGATCTGATCCTTCTGGATTATGAAATGCCTGTCTGCGACGGCAGACAGGTGCTGGAAATGATCCGCTCCGAGGAATCGTTTGCCGACCTTCCAGTCTTCTTCCTGACTGGAAGGGTAGACCAGGAGAGTGTAAAAAAGGTCATTGCCTTAAAACCAGAAGGATATTTGTCAAAGCAGTTAAAACCAGATGAGATTAAAAAGAACATAGACAAATTTTTTGAGCGAAAAAAAGCCTGATATGCCTGACCTGTAAAACTCAGGAAATATAAAGGGGCTGTCGGTAAATGACACTTACATACAACATATCGCTGCGGTATTTATAAATTACTCCATATGTTGTATGAATGCTGTTATTTCCCGACAGCCCCTTTGATATATGCAAACAAAATGCAGGATTTCATGCAGCTTTTGGAATCTCCCGTCTTGGCCGCTTTCTACTCCGCTCAATCCAGATCATATTTCACAACATCCATCCTTACCTTGCCGTCCGCAAAGAAAGAGATCCCATCTGCCGCCATATCCGTAAAGAACGTCGCAGACATCACCTGCTCACCGTCATTGATAAAGACCTCCACGCTGAACCGATCCAGAATGATCCGCAATTTTAGTTCTTTCTCCCGGCTGTTGACTTTACATCTTCTCTGATGGATCAGCGCTCTGCGAGAACCGGAGAACTTCCGGTCGATCTTCAGCACGGACTCATACGGACGGAAACTCAAAGAGGTCTGATATTCCTCATTCTGCGCAAAACGTACCGCAAATTTCCGATAACCGCTTTCTGGATCTCCCGGACGGATAGAAATCTCCATATCGATCTTTCGTCCCTGGACTTTTTCCAGATGAATTGTATCATTTTCCAGTACCACATCCGGATAAGCCACTTTATTTTTCCGCATATCCTCTAATTCTTTAATTGGTTTCTGATACAGCCTTCCGTTTTTTACAGAGAGTTCTCTCGGCAGGCTCATCTGGCCAAACCATTTCTGATAAGGAGAATGTGGCATGCAGGTATCCCAGTTCTGCATCCAGCCGATCATGACTCTGCGCCCGTCCGGCGTCATCACAGTCTGGGGAGCATAAAAGTCTATCCCATAATCAATGGACTGCTGATTCCTTTCGGTAAATGTAAGGGTCTGGCTGTCATATTCCCCGATCAGGCAGAGGGTTCCGTTTCCATTATGAAATTCAAAGTCCTTGGGCAGCATATCCTGGGGGCTTGTAAGCAGCACCCATTTATCATCCAACTCAAAGAAATCCGGGCATTCCCACATTTTTCCGACACGGTTCTGGTTTTCCACAAGTACTTTTTCATACTTCCATCGAAATGCATCTTCACTGGAAAACAACAAAATCTGCCCGCTTCCGTCTGCCGGCCGGTTTCCAATGACACACCAGTATTTTCCGTCCGCGTCTTTCCACATTTTCGGATCCCTGAAATCCTCTCTGCTGAACCCTTGCGGCAGATCCTTCCCGTCAAGGACCGGATTGCAGTCATATTTTTCATAATCCACACCGTCGCCAACTGCAATACACTGTGTCTGTGTCTCACAGTGTCCGCCGTTCCACCGGGGCGTGCTTACCACTCCGGTATACATCAGAAGCTGCCTGCCGTCAGGAAGCTCGACCGCGCTGCCGGAAAAGCAGCCATCTCTGTCATAAGCCTCATCCGGCGCCAGCGCTGCAGGCAGATATTCCCAGTGAAGAAGGTCTTTGCTTACCGCATGGCCCCAGTGCATAGGACCCCATTTGGTGTCGTAAGGATAGTATTGGTAAAACATATGATAATGGCCCTTATAATAAGAAAATCCATTAGGGTCATTCATCCAGCCGGTACGGACAGATAAATGGAAATCAGGCCGTTCTTCTTTTTTAATCATTTTTTCGGAAGCCTCTTCATACTTCCTTGCTTCTCTCAATGTCTGGCTTGTCATAATTACTCTTCCTTTCTTCAAATATACAGGCTGCTGCTCTATAGATTCCATCATACGTTCACATTATATATGATGTTTTATATATTCGCAATTTTTTTCTTCTGATGGACCGGATAAAGCCATAATAACAATCCATAGCTGCTGCCGCGCCAATATACGGCAGATTATAAAAAAATGTGAAATAAAATCCCGGATGTAGTATAATCATTGTAGCAATCCCTGCAATATTTTTCGGGGAAATCAAAGAGAGGAGAATCTAAATGGAAAAAAAATGGTGGAAAGAAAGTGTCGTTTATCAAATTTATCCGAGAAGTTTCTGCGACAGCAACGGGGATGGGATAGGAGATCTCAAAGGAATTACGTCCAGGCTGGATTATCTGAAAGAACTTGGAATTGATGTCATCTGGCTCTCCCCGGTGTATCAGTCGCCGAATGATGACAACGGATATGACATCAGCGATTATCAGGCGGTCATGGAAGAATTCGGCACAATGGAGGATTTTGATGAAATGCTTGCGGCTGCACATAAGCATGATATCAAGCTGGTGATGGACCTGGTTGTAAACCATACCTCCGATGAGCACCGCTGGTTTGTGGAAAGCCGGAAGTCCGTGGATAATCCTTACAGAGATTACTATATCTGGCGTCCTGCAAAGGATGGAAAAGAGCCGAATAACTGGGGTTCTTGTTTTTCCGGTCCGGCATGGGAGTATGACCCGGAAACAGACATGTACTATCTGCATCTCTTTTCAAAAAAGCAGCCGGATCTGAACTGGGATAATCCGGTAGTAAGGGAAGAAGTATTTCAGATGATGAACTGGTGGCTTGATAAAGGTGTAGATGGTTTCCGCATGGATGTCATCAGCCTGATTTCCAAAAAGCCGGATCTGCCGGACGGTGTTCCAGGCATCAATGGCTACGCAAGCTTTAACGAGCCTGCAAACGGTCCTCGTGTACACGAATATCTGCAGGAGATGCGCCAAAAGGTCCTTGACCGGGCAGACACCATTACTGTAGGAGAATGCTCCGGCGTCACATTGGAGGAAGCGAAAAAATATGCCCGCAGTGACGGCAAGGAGCTGAATATGGTGTTCCAGTTCGAGCATATGGATGTGGACGCAGATGGCACCAACAAGTGGTCAGACAAAAAAATGGATCTAAGAGACCTCAAGGAAGTTATGACTAAATGGCAGAAGGGCTTGGAGGATATTGCGTGGAACAGTCTTTTCTGGGAGAATCATGACCAGCCCCGCTGTGTATCCCGTTTTGGAAATAACGGCGTGTACAGGGAGGCTTCCGCAAAAATGCTGGCAACCTGCCTTTATATGATGCAGGGTACTCCCTACATTTATCAGGGGCAGGAATTGGGCATGACCAATGTTCCTTTTGAAAATATCGAGGATTTCCGGGATCTGGACAGCATCAATGCTTACTATGAGCTGACCGGGCAGGGGGTATTTTCCAAAGAAGAGATGATGCGTTTCCTTCGCTATAAGAGCCGTGACAACGCCAGAACGCCGTTCCAGTGGAATGACAAGGAAAATGCAGGCTTTACCAGCGGTACTCCCTGGATCATGGTAAATCCGAATTATAAAGAGATCAACGCCGAAGAACAGCTTGCAAGAGAGGATTCTGTGTTCCATTATTTTCAGAAACTCATCCGGCTTAGGAAGGAACATGAAGTGATCGTATATGGGACCTATGACCTGCTTCTGCCGGATTCTAAGGAAATTTATGCCTACACAAGAACACTTGGAGAGCAGAAACTTCTGGTTGTGTGCAGCTTTTCTGCGGAACAGGTGGATTTTGAAATACCGGCGGAATTTCTGAAAGGAGAAATCCTGATCCAAAATTATGCAGGTTCCAGAGTTCCCGGGATGGACGGGCTTTCTTCACCGGAAAGCGAAAACGTGGAACAAAGCGGCCATATGACGCTGAGGCCGTATGAAGCAATTGCTGTTCTGCTGTAATCACAGCAAAGTGCTTTTCTTTGAAAGACAGGAGCAAGAGCAGCTCCGGGAATAGGTCAACATAGAATTAGGAGGTCATGCAATGCAGACATTAGAGAACCTGCTGCAAAAAGCAGATTCCTATAAACAAAAAATATACTCTGCCCGCCCGCTGGCAGAGGAAGAACTCAAATCTCTGAATGATTATTTCCGTATCGGCTTTACCTACAGCAGTAATGCCCTGGAGGGAAATACGCTTACCATATCTGAGACAAAAATACTTCTGGAAGACGGTATCACTGTCGGCGGCCGCCCGCTGAAGGATTGCTATGAAGCAGTCGGACATGGTTGTGCTTATGACTACATGCTGGAGCTGGCGCGGCAGCCAGACATGTGCATCACTGAAGACACGATCAAGAAACTGCACCGTCTTTTTTACCAGAAGGTTGACATCGACCAGGCCGGCCAATACCGTTCCATCCAGGTTTATATTTCTGGAACAGACTATGTTCCTCCGTCCCCGGATGAAGTCCCCCGGCTCATGCAGCATCTGGCAGATCAGATTCATTCATCGCGGACCACCCTGCATCCGATCGAACTTGCAGCAATGGCGCATAAGCGGCTGGTTGATATTCATCCTTTCAGTGACGGGAACGGCAGGACTGCCCGGCTTCTCATGAACCTGATCCTGGTCAATGCCGGTTATGGAGTTGTATCCATCCCTCCCGTTTTACGGAATGACTATATCAACGCCCTTTCTTCATCCAGGCACCGAAATGACATGGAACCGTTTTCCAGGCTGGTTGCCGAATGCGTGATTGAAACGGAACGGGACTACTGCCGGCTGCTGAAACTATAAATTTTCACCAATATCCCATCTGCCCGGCAGACGAAAATAAAGGCAGGTAAAGTTCCGTCACAGTTGAACTGACCTGCCGGTATTTTCAGACCACCACCTCAAAGATCAACTTATCACCGCATAATATTTCTTTCGGCCCAGTCTTTTTATTTTTATTAAAAATAAAGCTGACCAAATATCCCTTATTCACATGGTATGCATCCAGATACTCTGCCAATTGGACTTCCCCTCGCTTGTGGTATTCCTGCTGCCGCCAGTAAACAATATAGCCTCCAGAAAACCTGCTTTAGTCCATATGTCAGCCCTGCTTTGGAAACCAGGGCTTCCCAGAATCTTTTCGTCTAATATCTTTCAGATTCTGGACACTAAGAACGGATAACCTGATGTATAAGAAAAAAGAAATTCCGTCATCTCATGGATATCCATTCCCGTATCGTAATCCTGTTCATATTCTAAAAGCATCTCCTGGATCCGTTTGTCCAGATTTACCATATAATGTTGCTGCGGATAACAAGGCCCTTCTGTATTAATATATTTTGCCATAAAATCCCACTGCTCCTTTTTGCACACATGAACTGCCGGAAAGAAAATTGAAAATGGGGTTAGAGTGTGATAAGATAAGGCTATGAGATCATCCTCTTTGAGGAAAGCCATAAATGAAAGGAGTTCTTTCCCATGAACCTAAAATTATTGTGCCGTCTGTCGGCCCTGTCTGCTGCAGCAGTCTTTCTGCTGTCTTCCTGTGCCCTTTTTGAAAAGAAGGCTGATACCGACGGGCAGCTGACCTGGGGAGTCCGAAACGGTTATGTTGATTTTCTAGAACTGGCAGAGGATACCTATCCGGATATCGAACTTGAATTTGACGCTTACGCCGGCGCAAATCCCACCGCCTATAGCTGGGCTCAGATGCGGGGGGACGATATCTCTGACATCTTTATCACCTCCCGGATCCTTGACGCTGAACTTGCCAGGGAAAAATTAGCAGACCTGTCCGGCTATGATTTTGCAAAGGATGTTTCTGCCTCTCTTCTGGATCCGGCAGTCAATGACGGCGGAACCTATCTCCTGCCTGTCAGCAATACGGTATACGGCATCTACTACAATAAGACGCTGCTGGAGGAAAACGGCTGGAAAGTCCCAGCGAACCTTAACGAACTGGAGACATTATGCATCCAGATCCAGAACAAAGGGATGACGCCCGGACTGATATGTACCAAAACATCCGACGATCCGTTTTCTGCCGTATTTAATATGGCTAAAGCCGGATGGCTTGGAACCCCGGAGGGCGTGAAGTGGGAGCAGGACTTTTTGTCTGGCAATGCCACGGCTTTTGGGATGTGGGAATCGACGATGGAGGATATCCAGCGATATATCAATATGGGGATGTTCTCCGTAGATCCGCAGGACCGCAGTAATACGGAATTGATCCAGGATGAGCTGGGGAACCGGAAGGCTGTTTTCTGCACATCCATGGTGACTGTCAGCACTACAGAGCTGCCAAACGGCGACCAGCTGGGGATGATGCCTTACATCAGCGGTGACGGCAGCAAAAATGCCTATATTTACAATCCTTACGGCTACATTGGCCTCAGTAACCATCTGACCCAGCCGGGCAATGAGAAAAAGCTGGAAAACGCGGTCAAGCTGCTGTCCCTGCTCTACTCCCCGGAAGGCCAGGCTGCTTTTACTACAGAACGGACACCTTACATATTGAGTGTATTGGATGATGCGGGCATACCGGAAGATGCCCTGCTCTATGACGCCTGGCAGGCACAGCGGCAGAGCAGGATATTTCCGATGACCTACACCGGATGGGAGAATGTCCTCTATGATATGGGCCAGGTCTTCAAGAAATGGTTCCAGGGAGCGGAAGGGATAGACGGTCCTGCATCCATCGCCCTGATGGACAGTCTGCAGGCCAGTTATCTCAGCCAGTCCGAAACAATCGACCAAAACGTCTGCGAGATTGCCGATGATTTTACCCTTGAAGAAACCGCTGCACTGGCAGGCAAGGCACTTGGCAGCGCTGTAGACGCAGACGCAGCCATAATAGCCATTGCGCCATTCTATAAGAATGGGGAAGGCCTAAGAGCCGGTATCAGCGGAAAACTCTACAAAGGCATCATCGACGTAGATGGGATCATAGCAGTCTCTCCCAGTTATGATGGGGAATATGCCATTTTAACCATGACCGGAGCCCAGGCCAAGGAACTGGCCGAAGAAGGATTTAATCCTGACGGAGAAGGAGAACCCTATCCCTATATCCTTGTGGCTAAGGGCGGCAGCAAACTGGAAGACGACAAGACTTATCAGGTGGCATTCCTGATGGAGAGCTATACCCACGAAATCGGCGGACTCTATCATGCCCAGGTAGAGGATGGTTCTTTCCGGGCTTTTCTTCGTGAATGGCTGAAAGAACAAGGAAGCGTTTCCCCGGATGGAAATCCATGGGAATAAAGAAGCAAGAACAGCAGGCTATAAATCAGCCTGCTGTTCTTAATTGTTGCAATGAAAACTTATTTCTTTCCTTTTTCACTCTTAATTTTCTCATTGGCCCCTGCCGTATCCTGCGCCTTTTCCACAGATTGGGAAACAGTCTCTTCCTCTCCTGCGTCCTGGCGTCCCCGTCCCTTTGGATCCTCAACATTTTCTTCTTCCATTTCATTCAGGGACTTATTCAGATGTACATATCCTTCCATCGCTTTTGTATAAAGCTGGTCTGCTTCGTCCAGCACGTCAGCCAGACGTTCTCTCTTGCCCTGGCTGGCTCCTCCCCTGCTGTCGTCCAGCTTCACTTCCATAGACATAACTCTGGCATCTTTTTCTTTCTGGTCATGAGCCTTGTGTACCTGGCTGGCCTGCTTATAATCCATGGAAGTATTGCTGAGGTTATTCAGATATTGCATCTGCTGCTCTTCCTTAGTCTCAGGCTCTTTCCCGTCCTTCTTTTTTTCTTCCTCTGCTTTCTCAAGCTGTTCTTCTACCATCTGTTTCATGGTCTGTGTAATCTCAGTTTCTACATTACTGATCTGTTCTTCATACATAGCGACCACGGATTTGATAGAATCCCAGTCAGCGCCGCTTGCCATGACTTCATTCTTCCTCTCGATCAGCTCCTGCTTGCGCTCTATCAAAAAATCAAGACGCCCCTGCATCTGGTTTGCCGGCGATATCTGTACCCTGTCTTCCCGGCGCTCCTGGCCGTTCTTCCGTTTTCCGGACTGCGCGTTCTGCATGGACTTCCGGTTCATTGCCTGCGCAGCCATCTGAATACGCCTTCCGGCGCTTCCCATCCCCACTCTGCCTGTTTGTATATTCATATGCTGTCTCTTGCTCCTCTCTATCCTGCGTTCTGTTCATGGCCTGATGTTCTGGATCAATACAAATACATCTACTTATAATATCTATCGTCAGGGAAGGGGATTATATTAACAATTATTTCTGCTCTTCCACTTCAATCTTCCGAATCTTCTTTGTGCGGATTTCTTCACAGATTTCATTGATAAACGCATCCAGAGACTTCTGTCCCTCATCGCCCAGGTAGCGGCTTCTTACAGATACGACGCCTTCTTCCTGCTCTTTTGCCCCTACCACCAGCATATACGGTACTCTGCTCAGCCGTGCCTCACGGATCTTATAACCCATCTTCTCGGAACGCTCGTCCACGGAGCAGCGGATTCCGCCTGCTTTCAGCTTATTTTCCACCTGTTCTGCGTAATCATGATATTTATCAGAAATCGGGATCACACGCACCTGTTCCGGGCACAGCCATGTCGGGAACAGGCCTGCATATTTCTCGATCAGCCATGCCAGAGTCCTCTCATAACAGCCCATGGATGTCCTATGAATGATACAAGGACGCTTCTTATCGCCATTTTCGTCGATATAGTACATATCAAACTGTTCTGCCAGCAAAGCATCCCACTGAATGGTGATCATAGTATCTTCTTTGCCGTATACATTTTTGGCATTGATATCCACCTTTGGTCCATAGAATGCGGCTTCTCCCACATCCTCCACAAATGGGATATTCAGTTCCTTTAGCATGGTACGGATATGTCCTTCTGTTTCTTCCCAGACTTTTGGCTCACCGATATATTTCTCCGTATTTTCCGGATCCCATTTGGACAAATGGTAGGTCACGTCTTCTTCCACGCCCAGAACCTGCAGGCAGTGCTGTGCCAGGGCGATACAGTCCTTAAATTCCTTTACCATCTGATCCGGCCTTACAATCAGATGGCCCTCGGAAATCGTGAACTGGCGCACACGTGTCAGGCCGTGCATCTCGCCGGAATCCTCATTTCTAAACAGGGTGGATGTCTCGCCGTAGCGCAGAGGCAGATCACGGTAACTGTGCTGCTCTGCCTTGTACACATAGTACTGGAACGGGCAGGTCATCGGACGCAGGGCAAATACTTCCTTGTCTTTTTCCTCATCTCCCAGCACAAACATTCCTTCTTTATAATGATCCCAGTGTCCGGAAATCTTGTACAGGTCGTTCTTCGCCATCAGCGGAGTCTTGGTCCGGATGTATCCCCACTCATTGTCCTCCAGATCCTCGATCCAACGCTGGAGTTCTTTCAGCATGATCACACCATTCGGCATCAGAAGAGGCAGCCCCTGGCCGATCACATCAACCGTAGTAAATATCTTCATCTCACGTCCCAGCTTATTGTGGTCGCGTTTCTTGGCCTCTTCCAGCATATTCAAATGCTCCTGCAGCTCATCCTTTGTGCCGTAAGCAGTCCCGTAAATACGGGCAAGCATAGGATTCTTTTCACTTCCTCTCCAGTAAGCGCCGGAGGATGAGATCAGCTTGAATGCTTTCACTCCCTTGGTACTCATCAGATGCGGCCCTGCACATAGGTCTACCCAGTCTCCCTGTGAATAGAAAGAAATCTCTACATCCTCTGGAAGATCTTCGATCAGTTCCACTTTATACGGTTCATTTCTCTCTTTGAAAAATGCAATAGCTTCCTCTCTGGATTTTGTAAAGCGATCAATCTTAGCGCCCTTTTTGATGATTTTTTTCATCTCTTTCTCAATGGCATCCAAATCCTCCCTGGAAAATGGCGCGCTGTCAAAATCATAATAAAATCCGGTATCAATGGATGGCCCGATCGCCACTTTAGCGTCTGGGAAAAGCTTCTGTACCGCCTCTGCCAATACATGGGACGCAGTGTGGCGAAGAGCCGCCAGCCCCTTTTCATCCCTGGCTGTAAGGATATTTAACTGGCAGTCGCTGTCCAACACAGTACGCAGGTCTGCCACTTCTCCATTTACTTCCCCTGCACATGCGGCACGCGCAAGGCCTTCGCTGATATCATAGGCAATATCAATGATCGATCTTGCTTCCGCATATTCCTTTGTTGAACCATCTTTTAATGTGATAATCATAATATTTTCATTTCCTTTCTAAAGTAAGTTTTGAATCTACTTTGTCTTTATATTATAACAAGTAGAACCAGATTATCAATGAAGAATTTTGATTCGTTTTGATGATACGTTACATCAGATCTTGTACCCTTTTATAAAGCTCCTTATATTTTTCATACCCTTCTCTGTATATAGCCGTATTTTTCTCATCCGGAAGAAACGTCCTGTCATCCATCGTAACAAATCTTTCGCATCCTGCTTCAAGAGAAGGCAAAATCCCGGTTCCTGCCGCTGCCAGTATACAGCTTCCAAGGCATGCCTGCTCTTTTACCCGGCTTGCGCAGACCGGCTTTTCCAAAATGTCCGCCTGGATCTGAAGCCACTGGCCGGATGCGGCGGCACCGCCGGACGCTATGATCATCGGGGCATCTACGCCCAGTTCTTGAATGATCCTCAGACTATCCTTTAAACTGTAAGTCACGCCCTCCATAACAGCCCTCAGAAAATGTCCCTGTCCATGCCTTAATATCATTCCAAAGAACATACCTTTTGCATTTGGATTCATATGAGGCGTTCTTTCACCGGATAAATATGGAAGATAGATCAGCCCATCCGCCCCGGGTCTTACAGAAGCAGCCAACGAATTGACCATCTCATAATTTTCCACATGTAGTACCTTATTTTTAGCCCAGTTCATCGACATTCCGCCGCACAGGGTAGCTCCGAAAATGGTATACGAACCACGTATTGCATGGCAAAATGTATTGGTTCGAAGCTGCTTATCATAGACCGGTGTTTTTATAAACGCAGAAATCTGTCCGCCTGTTCCAATATTACAGATCAGCTTTCCATCCTGGATCACACCATTTCCAATGCTTTGCGCAGGCTGGTCGCCTGCCCCGAAGATCACGGGGATTCCTGCCGGAAGCCCTGTCTCCTCCGCACAGGCTTTACTGATCGTGCCTGCAATCTCACCGGACTCAAAGACCTGCGGAAATATTTCTCTGGGTAAAGCAAATCGATCGATGATCTCCCATGCCCAATCCCTTTCTGCCGTAGAAAAAATGCCGGTAGAAGAAGCATCCACAGCCTCAGCGCCAATGCTCCCTGTCATTTTCAGCCTCAGATAATCCTTTGGACAGAGAATGCTCTTTACCCTGGAAAAAATCTCCGGTTCCATCTCCCTGACCCACAGCAGGGAGGGAAACGCAAATCCACTGCTGACACGGTTGCAGAAGATATTTCCCATCTCTTCTTTTGAAATCAAGGATTGTATCTCTGCCAGTTGTTTCCCGGCACGTTGATCCAGCCAGATGATCGCCGGCCTTACCGGATTCCCATTTTCCCCCACAAGGACCAGACCATGCATCTGGCCGGAATATCCGACAGCAGCAATGCTTTCATAAGCAGGCTTATACTGCTCTTTCAGCCAGCTCAATGTCTCTACAAGGGATGACCACCACATTTGAGGGTTCTGCTCCGCATAGTCTTTTTGCGGAATATCCACACCATATTCCTTCGCCTTTACAGCGATTACACCTTTCTCCGTATCCAACAACATAGATTTGATACTGGATGTACCAATATCAATACCTAGGATCACTGCCATCGCCCATACCTCCGATTTTTAAATATTTTTCTCCAGGATTAATCTTTCCTGGACTGTACTGAAACTGTGCTGCTAGAAGATCATTCAGCCCAACCATCTGGATAAAACCGCCTGCCAGTACAAAAACATCCGGGTCAGGAATCCCAGTGCAGATTCCGATGATCACCGTAACAACAAATCCACATCCTTGTGTAATACAATCATACTCCTATAATGTCATAAAGGCAAATTTTCTTGTAGTTTTCCGCTACGGTTCGCAAAAAATCACCGTTAGCCCATAAACTATAACCTCCCGCCAAAACAGATGATTGCAACTTTCACCAAACTACATTATACTATTTATGGAAAATACGAATTACAGGCTTTTGTTGTAAAATTAAAATGATAACTTTAAGGATAGAGAGGGATACATAAAAATGGGCTTATTTGGTTTATTGAAAAAAAAATCTGAAAAAGACATACAGGGACTAGAAATTTATTCCGGCATGCAGGTTATCGTAAAAGCGCTTGATGGGAAAATGCTTTTTATCGCTAAATTACAGAATCCTCAGGGGAATACAGCAGAATTATATCAATATTCCTCGACAGATAAATTTCAAAATATAGAGATTCTGCCTATTCCGGTAAAGCTCCGCGGTTATAGTGACTGGAAAAAAAAGGCTGTTTTTATGGAAGCGAATCTATTTCCCCTGCATGAACATACATGGCAGCTGGACGATCTGATCATTACCAAGATCGAGAATGAACGTGCATATCCCCGGTTTAGTACAGATATTGCCGCGGCAGCCACGGCAGCTGAGGGAACGAAGGAAAGTGAGCAGGCATGTAAGATTTTAAATATCAGTGTGGGAGGGGCATGTATCCAGACGGAGTATCGGTATCATAAGGGCGACAGATTTTTGCTAAAAGCCAGATTGATCGAGGACAGGCCGCTTTCTGTTATGTATTGTGAGGTATTGCGTATTGCAGAAAAAGAACAGGATGGATACAGATTTGAGTACGGATGCCGTTTCCTTGAGCTGACAGAAGCAGACCAGGAGGAACTCACGCAAACGATTGCATTACTGTCAGCAGGCTGAATAGAAAATTATATAAACAGTATGAAAGGCATATGCAGGGGAGCACATGCCTTTTAAAGTTTCTAATTGTAATCCCACCCTGCTTATGGTAATATAACTCTGTAAAAAATTCGGAGGTAAATATGATGAAAAAATTAATAAACTGCTTGTTATGTATCGCTCTTTTCTCTGCTCTCATCGCCGGATGTGGTTCAAATGGAGGAAATACATCACAGACAGGCAGCAGCACAGCACGTACAGAAGAAAAAGATGCCGTTCCAGAGGAAGAAGACTATCTGGAGGGCCTCCACCATGTAGAAATCGAAGTAAAAGATTACGGTACGATCTCGGTGGAGCTAGATGCCGATATCGCTCCAATCTCTGTAACCAATTTTATCAATCTTGCAGAAGACGGTTTCTATGACGGCCTGACATTCCACCGGATCATAAGCGGTTTTATGATTCAGGGCGGAGACCCGCTGGGAAATGGAACCGGCGGTTCGGATAAAACTATCAAAGGAGAATTTTCAAAAAACGGCGTGGAGAATGATATTTCCCACGAACGGGGCGTAATCTCCATGGCAAGATCCAATGACCCTGACAGCGCTTCCTCCCAGTTCTTCATTGTCCATGAGGACAGCTCTTCTCTGGATGGAAGCTATGCCGCATTCGGACATGTAACGGAAGGGATAGAGATTGTTGACGAAATCTGCGAGGATACTCCTGTAAAAGATAACAACGGAACCGTGGCTTTTGATGACCAGCCGACTATCACATCTATTAAAGTAATTGATTAAACTGATTTCTAAGAAAGAGAGAATCCCATGAAGTTCAGGCTTTTTCAGATCCTTGAAACTTCATGGGATCTGTAATATGCTTTCCTTTTGCTTAAGCCGTGCGGTATGAGATACGGATGAAGAAGGCATAAAATGTCTTAAGGATGATGGAAGGAGCGTGGAAAGAGATGGAGATGCGAAAGAAAAAACTTCCGATGGGGATTGAAAATTTCGAAGAAATCAGGAAAGAAGATTTTTACTATATAGATAAAACAGGTCTTATTGTAGATTTACTTCATAGCTGGGGAGCGGTGAATCTGTTCACCCGTCCTAGAAGATTTGGGAAATCATTGAATATGAGCATGCTTGAACACTTTTTCTCATTGGATGGAGATAAAAGTATTTTTGATGGACTGGAAATTTCAAAAGAGACTGCGCTTCGTGAGGGATATATGGGGAAGTATCCAGTTGTATCCATTTCCTTGAAAGGAATGGATGCGCTTAATTATAAAATGGCATTCCGGATGGGAGCCCGGGCTGTGAGACGTGCTGCGTCAAAAGTGCAGTATCTTTTGGAGAGTGATAAGCTAAGTGAAAGTGACAAACTGGAATATCAGAGCCTTTTGGACAGAAATATGGACGAAGCTACATTTTGCGACAGCCTGAGAATATTGTCAGAAATGTTGGAAAAGCATCATAATACAAAAGTTATCCTGCTGATTGATGAATATGATGTTCCATTGGCAAAAGCCCATACAAATGGCTACTATGATCAGATGGTCTCCCTGATCCGTAGTATGCTAGGTGAGGCACTGAAGACGAACAATAGTTTGAAATTAGCGGTGTTGACAGGATGCCTTCGGATTTCAAAGGAGAGTATCTTTACAGGACTTAATAACCTAAAGGTATTGACTATTGCAGATGAGCGTTTTGATGAATACTTTGGTTTTACAGACAAAGAAGTAAGGGAACTTCTAGAGTATTATGGTGTGGCCGATCATTATGAGGAAGTAAAAAGGTGGTATGACGGATATCAATTTGGAAATGCGGAAGTATATTGCCCATGGGATGTACTGAACCATTGTGACAGAATCAGGAGTGAGCCTCATGTGCAGCCGGAAAACTACTGGATCAATACCAGCAGCAATGACGCAGTGAAACGGTTCATTCAGGAATCGGCAAATGCTGCGACCAAACGGGAGATTGAGCGCCTGGTAGCAGGGGAAACCATTACAAAGGAAATCCATCAGGAACTCACATATTCGGAGATTTATCAGACGATTGATAATATCTGGAGCCTGCTCTTTACCACCGGTTATCTGACACAGCGGGGAAAAGCAGAGGGAAGACAGATGAAACTGGCAATTCCTAATCTGGAGATCCGGGATATTTATGTGACGCAGATCATGGAATTTTTTAAGGAAAATGTCCGGGAAGACGGGGATACGCTGAACCGTTTCTGTGATGCCTTGCAGAATGAAGATGCAGAAAGTGTAGAACAAATTTTTATAGAATATTTAAGAAGGACCATCAGTATCCGTGATACAGCTGTAAGAACGGAAATGAAAGAAAACTTTTATCATGGAATCCTTTTAGGAATTCTGGGTGTGAAGAATCAATGGGGCATCTCTTCTAACCGGGAAATGGGTGAAGGTTATGCATATATTCTTGCGGAACCGGATACCGGAGATATGGGGATTATCATAGAAGTGAAATATGCACACAACGGAGATCTGGACACTGCTTGCAAAGAAGCATTAAAACAGATTGAGTATACCAGATATGAGGATGACCTTTCTGATGACGGGGTAGAGAACATCCTTAAATACGGGATTGCATGTTATAAAAAACGGTGCAGAGTCATGTTGGCGAAAAATAATTAAAAATCAATAGAGGTAAATGGAAGCTCTGGAGCAGGTATATTTCAGGGCTTTTTTTATGCCGTCATATACGAAAAAGCTGATCCCAAATGGATTTTGCGCCCTAAAATAAGACCACTGTGATATATAAAATAAAAGCAGTTACTTGAAAATAGTTGCAAAAAATTCTGTATTTTTGTAAACTGTTATCATGTAAACATAATTAGTTCGAAGGAGAAGATTCGATATGGAAAAAATATTGATTGTAGATGACAGTGTTATACAAGCTTCCCAGTTAAAATCTATCCTGGAGGCAGATTATGATATTACGGTGGCGCAGACAGCAGAAGATGGGCTTCGCTATGCAAGCTCTGAAGATTTTTCTCTGATCCTTCTGGATGTGATCATGCCGGGAATGGATGGTTTTACACTGCTGAAGAGACTACAGGATGAAATCATTACCCGAAGCGTTCCCGTGATTTTGATTACAAGCCTTTCTGATATAGAAAATGAACAGCGTGGATTTACTTTAGGTGCGGTTGACTATATTACAAAGCCATTTCACCCACTGATCGTACAGGCCAGAGTAAATACCCATGTCAAGCTTTACCAGTACCGCAGGCAGGTAGAACAACAATCTATGACAGACCAGCTGACTGGTATTGCGAACAGGCGGCGCTATGAACGTTACAGCCTAAAAAAATGGAAAGAGGCTTCCCGGCTCCAGATTCCGTTTTCCATCTGTATGTTTGATATAGACCATTTCAAATCATACAATGATACATTTGGCCATCCGGCCGGAGACAAAGTAATAGCCGCCGTGGCGAATATACTTTCCACCAACCTGCGGCGTACTACAGACTTTGTTGCCCGCTATGGTGGTGAGGAGTTTATTTCTATTGTTTTAGGTGATGACGCCCATAATACGTTTGAATATATAAAACAAATTCGGCAGAAGATTGAAGAACTTCACATTCCGCATATGCCTTCTGTATCCCAGTGGGTGACGGTCAGTGCCGGCGGTGTCACAGTCATTCCAAAGAGTGATGATCAATACAGTACATATTTAAATATCGCAGATACTATGTTGTATGATGCAAAACGTTTTGGAAGAAACCGGGTTATCTGGTTCGGCGATGATACGAAAATGTGGCAGTAAAGATTTTTTAGGAACTCAATTGCTGGCTGCCGTCATCTGTTGGAACATATTTTCTATGAATATCTTGTGCTGCAAAAGATATAAAAGCTGGTAATTCCAAACTTTATAAGAAAACCGCCCCCAATGATATCAGTCACAAGGGGCGGTTTTCTATCTCCTGTCCACAATTAAAAATTAATCTCACCCTGCAGCCAGATTGTTCCTTTAAATCTTCTTCCAATTCCTGGTTCTCCCAGGACTTCACTTTTTGGCACGCAGACATCAAACTGCAATTCATTGACATCTAACCGAAGTTGATATATTTTCTCTTTTGTTACTTGGTTTTCAATTTCAATGACATCTAATATTTCCCCCATAATAGAATAGATATCGCATTCTACTCCATAGGGCATAAAATATGTATCTACAATTGTAAATACATCTTCATGCAGAAGCCTTCTGGATACTTGAGAATAGATATCAATATCATCCAGAGTCAGTGTTTCAATGGCTGTCTGATCTCCATTCCGCGCTGCACTAAGAAGATTTCTCCGATTGTCGGAGGCTTCACTCACACTCTCTATCTGCTGCGGACTTTTTTTAACAGGAAACAATATTTTCCCGGACAATGCTAATCCTGAGAATGTAACAGAAGTATTCAATCCGGATATAGTTCCAAACTGGCATTCTTTCTTGTACTCCACTCCATTTTTTACACAAAATATCAAACTGATTCCAACCTTTGGATCTTCGCATATTCCTACATATTGTTCCCTGTCTATTCTCTTTTCTACTGTTACTTCTGAAAATGTTGTGACTCCATTGCCTTT
Organism: uncultured Lachnospiraceae bacterium; assembly: GCA_910589385.1. Classification (GTDB taxonomy): domain Bacteria; phylum Bacillota; class Clostridia; order Lachnospirales; family Lachnospiraceae; genus Schaedlerella. The sequence goes on along the minus strand of CAJUTU010000015.1, from coordinate 30,848 downwards.
AAAATATGGGATATAATAATCTGCATCAAATTTCTCTTTTTCATCCATTTCTCCATATAAAGCAATACCAATTCCCTGTCCGAAGTCTTTCTGCAGTTCACAAAAGTCTATAGATTCGTTATATGATATTACTGTTTGATGCGTATAATTATTCTCTACCTGATTTAAAATTTCTTTCAATTCTCTCTTTGTAGAAAGATTGCCGAATCCAATTGCTTTTAAATATTGATGCATGATATTCTCCAATTTCTTTATTTTTGGATGCCCTTTGGGTATACTTTATCAGATAAATCCTCTAACCGGTATCATTTACTTTTCAGGAGTAAGAACCTTAGTTCCTCCCATATATGGCTGAAGTGCTTCTGGTATTTTTACTGAACCATCTTCATTTAGATTATTTTCCAAAAAAGCAATCAACATTCTTGGAGGTGCAACTACTGTATTATTCAGTGTGTGGGCAAAATACTTTCCATTTTCTCCTTTTACACGGATTCCTAATCTCCGTGCCTGAGCATCCCCAAGATTAGAGCAGCTCCCAACCTCAAAATACTTTTTCTGTCTTGGAGACCACGCCTCAACATCAACAGACTTTACTTTCAAATCAGCAAGATCACCAGAACAGCATTCTAACGTACGCACAGGAATGTCTAACGACCTAAATAAGTCTACTGTATTTTGCCAGAGATTATCATACCATTTTGGGCTTTCTTCCGGCTTACATACTACGATCATTTCCTGCTTTTCAAATTGGTGGATACGATAAACTCCTCTTTCTTCGATTCCATGTGCTCCCTTTTCTTTTCTAAAGCATGGAGAATAGCTGGTTAATGTCTTAGGCAATTCTTCTTCTGCCAGCTGAGTATCAATAAATTTTCCAATCATGGAATGCTCGCTTGTTCCAATCAAATATAAATCTTCTCCCTCAATCTTGTACATCATGGCATCCATTTCTGCAAAACTCATAACACCAGTCACAACATTACTTCGGATCATGAAAGGAGGAACACAATAAGTAAATCCACGCTTTATCATGAAATCTCTTGCATAAGCAATGACTGCTGAATGAAGTCTTGCAATGTCACCCATCAAATAGTAAAAACCATTTCCAGCCACTTTTCTTGCACTTTCCATATCAATACCATGAAATCTTTCCATGATTTCCGTATGATATGGAATTTCAAAATCAGGTACTACTGCCTCTCCAAACCGCTCAACTTCAACATTCTCGCTGTCATCTTTACCTATCGGAACAGATGGGTCAATGATGTTTGGGATAGTCATCATATCTTTTTTAAGCTTTTCTTCTACCTCTTTTTCCTCTATAGAAAGCGACTCTACCCTGTCAGCATTTTCTGCAATCTTTTTCTTTAACTCTTCTGCTTCTTCCCTTTTTCCCTGAGCCATCATAGCGCCAATCTGTTTAGAAATCTTATTCTTTTCAGCACGAAGCGCCTCAACCTCCTGCTTAATTGCCCGATTCCTCGCATCCAGTTCCAGAACTTCATCAACCAGAGGAAGTTTTTCATCCTGAAATTTATTTTTAATATTTTGTTTTACAGTTTCTGGATTTGTTCTTACGAATTTAATATCTAACATTTTTCTCCTCCTATGCTTTGCAATAAACTGTGTATTTCTATTTATTATTCTTATTTACAATATTCAATTATACATTTCCTAACAGCATCTGATCTGATAACTATTTTCGCTACTTTAATTTCCTTATATTAATATCTTTTATATCATATGCCTCCTGGAAAATAGCATGCTCCAAAGAATCTTTCTCTTCTTCTGAAAGTTCAATATAACTTTCTCCCTTAACAATTTCTTTTACATAAGTATAACATCCTTCCCGGCTATGCATTGAATTTAATATCCATCCACTATCCTCTTCGTCCAGCATTGTCAGCGCAAAACTAAGATTCCCTCCCATCTCTTGAAATGCATCATATCTTATGATCCCTACTTTTTGATAATTCTTTTTAATCTTTTTATTTATCTTACGGATACTTTCTTCATTTTTCTTTGTGATCCTGGCAATCCGATCTATCTGTTCAAATTTTTTTATAATTCTTTCTTCCAGATTCTTTCCATCTTTTCCCCGCATAAACACATTATAACTTCTTTTTAATCTGTTATATTTCATGTGGACGCTAATCAGCAAAATAAACAGTAATATTTGAATCATAAATAGAAATACTATCAAATATTCTGTTTCTATCTCAATATGCGAAATTAACCCACTCCCCATAAATATCCTCCATAACCTTGGCAAATACGAATATACATCCTCAATTCTTTTTAAATATCCATGATTTTATTCTGAAGACTCTATATTTTCTACTGTCTTATTGTCATGATCAAATCATAGATTCTTTCCAATTCCTCATCCGAATAGTATTCTATTTCAATTTTCCCCTTACCATTCGCTTTTGCATTTATATTAACTTTTGTTCCCATGACATTTTTCATTTTTTCTATAATGTCATCATATACAAACACACGTTCTATTTTTTCTTTTACCACTGGTTTCTTTGGATTTTTCAAAGACTTTACTAATTTTTCTGTTTCTCTTACACTTAACTTTTCATCAAAAATTTTGGCTGCAAGGTTATATTGCTGTTCTTTACTGTCAATAGCAAGCAAGGCTCTGGCATGCCCTGTTGATATCATATCATCCACGATCATTTGCTGTACTTTTTCATCAAGTTTCAATAAACGCATTGAATTTGTTACAGCCGTTCTGCTTTTTGATACTCGCTCAGCCACTTCGTCCTGTTTCAGGTTAAATTCTTCCAGAAGGCGTTTAAATGCCATAGCTTCTTCAATTGGATTTAGATTTTCTCTCTGGATATTTTCGATTAAGGATATTTCAACTATTTCTTGCTTTGTATATTCCTTTATAATAACAGGTACTTCTTTTAATCCAGCAAGTTTCGCAGCACGCCATCTTCTTTCTCCGGCTATGATTTCATAATATCCTTTTTTCTTCTGGACAATCAATGGTTGAAGTATTCCATATTGCTTAATAGAATCTGCAAGTTCAAGAAGTGCGTCTTCATCAAATTCTTTTCTAGGCTGATTTCTATTTGGTTCAACTTCATTTATATTTAGTAACAATTCTCCTTTGTTCTCATCTTCATTCTTTAAAGATTCTTTATTCTCATCAGAAATTACCGCAGAAGATATATTCTTTTTATCAAATTCTATTTTATTACCTTCCTCATCTTGTGATGAAACTAAACCACTAAGATTGTCCTCTTTCCTTTGATTATCTGAATAATTTAATTCTTTGGCTAATACCTGTCCTGACTTAGATTCACTTTTTCCAGATTTTGCATTTTTATCTGGTATCAAACTGTCTAATCCTTTGCCAAGTCCATTTCTTCTTATTGGCATTCATTACTCCTCCTCTCCTTTATGGATAACTTCATCTGCTAATTGCATATAGCTCTCTGCTCCCGCTGATTTTGGATCATACACATTAATTGGCATTCCATAACTTGGTGCCTCTGCAAGTCTTATGTTCCTTGGTATAATTGTCTTATATATATTTTGGTTTAAATTATCTTTTACATTTTCTACTACTTGTAAGGAAAGATTTGTTCTTGCATCATACATTGTAAAAACAACTCCTTCTATTGTTAGAGATGAATTCATACGTTCTTGGACCAGTTCTATTGTATGTATTAACTGGCTTAATCCTTCAAGTGCATAATATTCACATTGAATCGGAACCAAAATAGAATCAGCGCTCGTCATCGCATTGAGAGTAAGCATACTTAAGGCTGGAGGACAATCTATGATAATAAAATCATAATTATTTTTAATTTTTTCCAGTTCGTTCTTTATAATATATTCTTTATTATCTACATCAATCAATTCAATCTCTGCTGCAGACAAATCAATATTTGAAGGGAGTACATCCATATTTTCTAAAACATCTTTGCAAATGCATTCTTCTATCTCAATACTGCCTATAATCAAATCATAAACACTATATTCAATTTCATCTTTATCAACACCTAATCCACTTGTCATATTTCCCTGTGGATCCAAGTCGAGTGCCAAGACCTTTTTCCCGAGACTGGCAAGACATGAAGACAAATTTATGGCAGTTGTTGTTTTTCCTACTCCGCCCTTCTGGTTAGCTATTGCAATAACTCTATTCATTTGTAGTACTCCTTTCTTTAATACAGTTTATTATAACACCATTCAAATATAGAATCCACAATAAATTATTAAAAAACATTGTAATTTCACTTTTTTGGAAATTATTTTTATTTTATCAAATCATATAATAGTTTAATCATTCATTTTATATATCCAACACCAATTTTATAATTAAAAACAAGTGTAATTTACACTAATCATTTTATTTTTTGCAGAATATTTTATATAAGGTATTATATACTGACACGTTCGTATAAAATCAATTCTGTTGGTAATAAGTAATATATTAGAATCTAACGCAGAATTCCATTCCGATTCATATATAAGTTCATGTTGTTCAGCATACAAAAATTGCTCTTTATAATTAAAATAGTTGTTTATATTCAAAAATCATATATATGTTTCACGTGAAACATATATATGATTTTCATTTTGCATTTTCAGAATTTAATTTTATAAAAATCTTTTCCATTCATAAACTAAATATTTTTATATTATAACATAATGCCAGGTTCAAAATATCTCTAGCGAATAAAATACGTTCATTTTTTTGAATTGTGTTCTATTTTATATATTTTGCAAATTCATTTAAAAATAACTTTTATTTTAATTCTTGCACAATTAAAATAATTCCAGTTCAAATAACCTTTAACTTCAACATCATAACATCATTTGCATAATGTTTCACGTGAAACATTTTATATAATTGTGATAACAAAATCAACATTACTATTTTTTATCTTAAATTATTCATAGCAATATAAGTATGCATACAATCTACCGTAGTTACCGTTACAACCACTCCCAATCCACCACCCTGCCAAAAGACAACCTAAAAATGGGCAGACTTCTCCTGTGATAGGTTTTAAAGGTTTATTGTGGTTGCCAAGGTCCTTTGACAGTTGTTATTCCAGCTGTGGCTGCAGGTTACGGATATTTTCCAGTGTCTCGTAGAATTCTTTCTTGTAGGGACAGCTGCTGCACAGTTTGAAATATTTATATCGTGCTGATCTTACCACTCTTGCGGCTATTTTCAGTAGTTTTAAACGAATGGTATCTATACGCTGTTTTCTCATACTGACAGCAAGTGCCAATCATCTAAACCAATTGAATAGATTATAAGCTAATACATGGATCAGAAGCCGGTTCGCATTTTATGCAAGGCAAAGGAATGAGGCGTAGTGGGCGCTGCGCCGATTCACAACAATGTAGCAGCTGGAAATTTAGCCAACCGAAACATAAGATTAATTAGTGCGGATTATACCAGCAATACTCTACAGATTTTTTTATCAGTAAAGCAGCTGAATAAGGCTACATTGGCAGCTATTGCTATATAAAGAAATCCGTTATTTTAAAAATTCTTATAACTTAATAGTGGTTAAAGTCAGCTCAGTAGATAGAAATTCAGAAAAGTAAAGTACTAAATTATTCAAATCAAGTTATGTTAACAGTTTTTAACTTATTTCATTTTTAATTTGTAATTCCATAAAATGTTTCACGTGAAACATTTTATATTTTTTACCAGAACAAAACTCGCATATTATATTATTGAATAATATATTTAGCTTTGTCCATTTTTTTAGTATAATCCACACTAATTGCCAATATGATTCATGCAGGATAAATTTTCATATGTGAAGCGGAGGAATGAGGCATAGTGGGTGCTGCGCCGATTGACAGCAACGTAGCAGATGGAAATTTAGCTAATCGAAACATAAGGTTAATTAGTGCGAATAACTTATTAACCATCAAACCTTATCCAGTTAACATATATTCTACTCAGTTACTTTAAGGATAAACGTCCTGTACGCTAAAAAAAAAATTCATTTTTTAATTGGATTATTTCATTTTAATTTTTATCAATCAAGTAACAGTGTCACTTATCCATTAAAAATTTTTTTTAACCAAGTAGTATAAATGAACAATAATATTTTAAAGTTTCACTCTCATAAAGCTTTTAAAATATTATATAAACAAATAAATGTTTCACGTGAAACATCTATTTATATTAATCCTAGATTAATTCCATTCTGTGTACTATTCAATCAATTTATCAACACTCATCATCTTTAAACAAATACTCCATTTTCAAATAAAACTTCGCTAACTTTAACCGACAGTAATCTTTATAAAAGATACCTATTTAATAAAAGTCAATAAAATTAAGAGCCTGCTATTCAAATGTTTTGAATAATAGACTCTTAAATAATCATAAATTCAAGATAATTAAATACCTATAGGATTTTTACCTGGAAGTCCGGCCTTTCTTGGATATTTCTTTCCTGTATTTTTTTTTTTTTTAATTGATATCAATGACCTTTCAATCTCACTTTGTGGAAGATTAAACTTTTCTACATTCTCAATAGTTCCCCCAAGCACCTTAACAGCCATTTCTGATTGTTCTAATTCATCCTGAATATTTCCGCTTTTATAAGCTATAAATATTCCTCCCACCTTAACATAAGGAATACAATATTCACTTAAAACAGAAAGATTTGCAACTGCCCTGGATACACATAAATCAAATTGTTCTCTATATTCTGGATTCCTCGCATAATCTTCAGCTCTTCCATGTAAAGCTACAATATCATAAAGTTCAATTTCTTCTATTACTTTATTCAAAAAATGAACTCTTTTCTGAAGAGAATCCAATAAAACAATTTTTAAATGTGGAAAAGCAATTTTTAAAGGTATCCCTGGAAATCCGGCACCCGTCCCAATATCAATCACAGATTTTATACTTGATAAAGCCATTGTCCTTGTAATAGATAAACTATCTACAAAATGTTTTTCTTTGACCTCTTCATAATCTGTTATCCCAGTCAGATTCATCACTTTATTCCACTCGATCATTAATTCATAATAGCGATGAAATTTTTCTATTTGATTTTTATCTAACTGAATATGAAGCGACTCTAATTGACTCATAAACTTATCGTTCAAAATACTATCACCTTTCAAAAAATATTTAAACATTCTTTACAATGAACCACTCTACAGCATATTATAAATAAAGCATAATATAATAAAATCTTTCCTCCCAAAATTTCAAAAAAACAAAGGCTTATTGAATATATATCAACAACATAGAAATATCAGCAGGTGACACACCAGATATTCTTGAAGCCTGTCCGATTGACAAAGGACGTATTTCTTTTAATTTTTGCTTTGCTTCAATACGAAGGCTGGAAACATCATCATAATCAATATTTTCCGGAATTATCTTATTTTCAAGTTTTTTAAACTGCTCTACCTGACGCTGCTGCCTTTTAATATAACCCTCATATTTTATATTAATATTTACTTGTTCACGAATATCATATGCAAGTTCTTCTCGATCCTTATCAATCGGAGCGAGACAATCATAATTCAATTCTGGCCTGCGTATAAGCTCTGCAAGCTTTATACCAGAAATAAGAGGCGTACTGTTTAATGACTTTAATAGAGACTGAATTTCATCAGATGTACCTATATTTGTTTTATTCACTCTCTCAATTTCTTTTTTTATTTTTTCCTCTTTTAAAAGTAATCTTTGATATCTTTCCTCACTGATCAAACCCACTTCATATCCTATTTTTGATAATCTCAAATCAGCATTATCCTGCCGGAGTAAAAGTCTATACTCAGCACGGGAAGTCATCATACGATATGGCTCATGGCTTTCTTTTGTCACAAGGTCATCAATCAATACACCTATATATCCCTGTGAACGATCAATTACAATCCCCTCTTTTCCCTGCAATTTTCTTACAGCATTTATCCCTGCAATCAATCCCTGCGCTGCTGCTTCTTCATATCCAGAACTTCCATTAAACTGGCCGCCGCTGAACAATCCCTCTATATTTTTAAATTCTAATGTACTCTTCAATTGCCTTGCATCAATACAATCATATTCTATAGCATAAGCATTACGGACGATTTTTGCATTTTCCAATCCAGAAACACTACGATACATAGCATATTGAACATCCTCTGGAAGTGAACTGGACATGCCTCCCACATACATTTCATTTGTATCAATTCCCTCAGGTTCTATAAATACTTGATGGCGGTTCTTATCAGAAAACTTTACTACTTTATCTTCTATAGAAGGGCAATACCTAGGTCCAGTCCCCTCTATCATTCCAGAAAATAACGGTGATCTGTCCAAATTATTTCTTATAATTTCATGTGTTTTTTCGTTCGTATAAGTAAGCCAGCAAGATACTTGGTCGATCTGCACATCATCCGGGTTTGTTGTAAACGAGAAAGGTACAACAAATTCATCACCTTTCTGTTCCTCCATTTTACTATAATCAATAGTACTGCCATCAATCCTGGCAGGCGTCCCTGTCTTAAAACGATACATCTTTATGCCAAGATTTTTCAAACTCTCTGTCAGATAATTAGCCGACTGCAATCCATTCGGACCTGTATTTGTACTGACTTCACCATAAATGCAGCGTGCATGTAGATAAGTTCCAGTACATAACACTATCGCTTTACAACGATAAATTGCTCCAGAATAAGTCTGTACGCCAGTTACTTTTCCATTTTCCGAAAGAATATCTGTAACTTCCATCTGACGTATATCAAGATTTTCCTGCGCCTGCAGAACCTTACGCATTGTCCTGCTATAATTTGCCTTATCAGCCTGAGCCCTCAAAGAATGTACTGCCGGTCCTTTTGATTCATTCAACATCTTAGACTGAATGAATGTCCGGTCGATCACTTTCCCCATCTCTCCGCCAAGAGCATCAACTTCCCTTACCAGATGTCCTTTTGAACTCCCGCCTATATTCGGATTACAAGGCATCATGGCAATGCTGTCTATACTGATTGTAAACAGCATAGTCCGAAATCCAAGCCTAGCAGAAGCCAATGCTGCCTCACAGCCGGCATGTCCTGCACCGACTATCACAATATCATAAGAATCCTTATTTTCCCATACAGAATTTGCTGAATATTTCATTTATCAAATCCTCTCCAATCGTATCTCCTGTAATACTTCCCAACATTTCATATGCATCTAAAAGATCAATAGAATAAAAATCCTCCGGCATCTGGCTCTGGATACTTTCCAAGACTTTTTCCAACGAAGTACGTGCACCAAGTAAAGCTTCCTTCTGACGCAGATTTGTAATATGAATTTCATTATTAAAAGAAATACTTCCTTCCAAAAACATATTCTGCAAAATTAATTCAAACTCATGGATGCCTTGATCCATTTTTACTGACACATCAATCACTGGAATTTCTTCAACCAATTGACTCACTTCATCATAAATATTATCTTGCCTCATCTCTATATCTTTTCTATCATTATTTTTTAGTCTACTAATTTTCTCTATTTCTACATCTTTACTTCCGTCATCATTTTCCGACTTTCTATCTCTCTCAATCTTAATAAATTTATTCCACAAATATTTCTTCATATCATCTTTACTAAATTTCTTATTCAAATCCGACTTATTCATTAAAATAACACACTTTTTCCCATAAATCAATTCGACAATCTGTGCATCATTTTCATCCAGATTTCTGGAAATATCCGCCACATAAATAATCAAGTCTGCATCATCCGCATATTCTTTAGCTTTATCCACACCAATTTTTTCTATCATATCACTGGTATCTCGAATCCCAGCCGTATCAATTACATTCAAATTAATTCCCTGAATCTGAATCTGCTCTTCTAAAATATCACGTGTAGTTCCTTCAACATCTGTCACAATTGCACGTTCCCTGCCAGAAAGGATATTTAATAAAGAAGATTTACCTACATTTGGTTTACCTAAAATGACAGTCTGTATTCCTTCCTTTATAATTCTTCCATTATCATAAGAACAGATTAACTGATCTAACTCTTGTAAAATTTTCTGCAAAACAATTTCTAACTTTTCACCGTATCCATCCACACTGTTATGCTCTGGATCATCCAAAGCATTTTCTATAAATGCTGTATGATATAGAATTTCTTTCCGAATCTCACTTATCTTATTTTTTACACTGCCCTTTAACTGACTGACAGAACTTCTTAACGCGTACTCATTTTTTGAATGAATCAAATCAGATACTGCCTCTGCCTGGGACAAGTCTATTTTTCCATTCAGAAAAGCACGTTTCGTAAACTCGCCTGGCGCAGCAATGCTTGCCCCATTTTTTAAGACAATATCCAACACTCTTTTTACAACAAATACACCGCCATGACAATTAATTTCTACCGTATCTTCTCCGGTAAATGTTTTCGGCGCCCTCATGATAGATACTAATACTTCATCTATCGTTTCGACCTCATCCTGAATGTATCCATAATGAATGGTATGGCTTTGAACCTCTGACAATTTTTCTTTTCCTTTGTAAATACGATCAATAATATGAAAAGCATCATCGCCGCTAATCCGTACAATACCAATCCCTGAATCTGTCATTCCTGTAGAAATAGCAGCGATTGTATTTTTTTTCAACATAGACACTCTCCTAACCCACATAAACTAAAAATATTCCATTTTTAAAAACCCCGTAGCAAGCTACGGGGTACATACTCTTCAAATACTAAGGAACTCTGCTAAGCTGTTCCTAAATAAATAATCTATTATCTTTTCAACGTAACAACTACTTTCCTGTAAGGATCCTCACCTTCACTGTGTGTTGTAACATATGGGTCTGACTGCAGAGAATAATGGATTATTCTTCTCTCATAAGGATTCATCGGTTCCAAAGCAATTGGCTTTCTATTTCTCTTTACCTTATGCGCTATATTTTTTGCCAGATGACGTAATGTCTCTTCTCTTCTTACACGATAATTTTCCGTATCTAACTTCACTCTGACATAACCTGACTGCTGTTTGTTCGCAACACGGTTTGCAAGATACTGAAGAGAATCCAGGGTCTGCCCACGCTTTCCAATAATAATTCCCATATTGTCCCCAGACATATCCACACATAACACACCATCTTTGTCAATCTCAGAAGTAACTTGAACCTCCATCCCCATTGCCTTAAATACATCTAAAAGGAATTTTTCAACAGCCTGTTTTGTCTCATCTGTTACCTCAACTGTCTCAGCAGATTTCTTTGGATGGCTCTCTTTTGCATTAGAATCAGATTCGACCGACATATTTTTCTCTTTCAAATTATTCTTCTTACCTGTTGTTTCCTCTTTTACTTCAACATCTTTTACAGGCTTATTATCCTTATCAAGATTTTTCTCATTAACTTCCGATTCTCTATTTACAGAAGATTCTTTTACCGCATCCCTGTCCTCTTTGAAAGATTTCTTTGTATTCTTTTTTGTTTCTTTTTTCACTTCCTTCTTGAAATCATTTCTAAAAATTTTCTTCTCTTCTCTCTTCACTTCCATCTTGATTTCTTCCAGGATATCAGTTTCCTTTTCCGCGCTTTTCTTTCTTCTGGCTTCAATGACCGCCTGCTTCATACCTATTCCAAGAAAACCGGCGCTTCCTTTTTCAATCACTTCATATTCCAGTTTATCACTGGTAACACCTAACTGAATCATTGCTTCTGTAATCGCGTCATCTACAGTTTTAGCTGATACTCTGATACTCCCATCCATCTCGTGAACCCTGCCTTTCCATACATAGCACATTTATTTTCTCTGATTCAAAAATATTCAGCCCTGCTTTTTATCCTTCTTCTTTTTTTTGCTTCCCTTACTGTTTTCTATACTGCTTTCCCCACTGTCATCAGAACTGCTTATTTCGCTTGAACTTACTGCACTCTGCCCCATATTATATCTGCTCACCATATTTGCCATATCTGCCAGGCTTCCCGGCTTCGCATTTTGATTCAAGCTGGCAGCTTTATCCAGCAGCTTTTGTCTTTCTTCCTCTGAAATATTTGATTTTCTCTCAACATTCCGGGTACTCGTTGCTGCCATCTTATTGATTTCTTTTGCAGAAGTCCCTTTTTTCTCTCGCTTTTTCGCTGCTTTTTTCTGATTTTCCGCAATCAGATCTTCAGTCGATTTTGTATCCAGATATTTATTGATCGCCAATTGCTGTACACTTCTTACAACCGCACTTGCCGCCCAGTAAAGACCAAGACCAGCCGGAAGGGTAAATCCCATAAATACCGAAACCAAAGGCATTGTATAAGTCATTGTCTTCATGGAATTTGCCATCGGGTTCTCCGAATCTGCACCTGTATCAGGCTGAGGCATCAATTTTACACTGATAAACTGAGTCAAACCTGCCATAACAGGAATAATTGCAGCCAGGATGATTCCTGCAATAGAAAAATTCCTGATAGATGCCATCAGCATCGTCATAGGAGTCTCCCCGATATTAATGCCCAAAAAACTGTTCATATTGCCGATAATTTCAGTAGTAGACTGTACCAGGCCATCCAGGGGAGGCATCTTATCCACCAATGTATCCCATGTAGAATCTTGAAATTTATACAAGACATTTACCAGTGTATCCGCCTGTGAATAATCATAAGATTTCGCATTCATCAGAACCGGAGACTCTGAGCCGATTGTCTCCATGATCTTCTGGAACCCGTCAATAGACATGATCTTTTCCACAACCGGCATATATACATCTTTCACACGCTGTACATGATCAGGAATAAACTGGATCACCGGATACAGCGCAAATAATATCGCTGTAGATAAAAGCATCGGAAGACATCCTCCTGTCGGGGAAGTTCCGTATTTTTCATAAATCGCATTCATCTCATCCTGTTGTTTCAACATGGATGCCTGATCTTTCTTTCCTGCATATTTTTTCGTAATTTTCTGGATTTCCGGATTCATCACCGATGACATCCTTGACCACTTTTGCTGCTTGATCGTAAGCGGTATCATCAAAGTATAAGTCACAATTGTAAAAATAATGATGCAGACACCTATATTCTGTACTCCGAATACTCCGTCCATCACATTATAAATTGCATTCATCATCTTGCCGAGCAGCCATGATATCTGGTGAATGACCGGCCAGTTTGCAATTCCTGCAGCTAAAATACCATACATTTCTCATCCTCCTTAAGGTACCGGATCATATCCGCCTTTTGCAAATGGATTACATCGAAGAATTCTCCAGACAGTCAGAATCCCGCCTTTTAACGCACCATACCTCTCAATCGCCTCAATTCCATATTGTGAACAGGTCGGTGTATAAATGCAGGTAGATCCGGACTTCATCCCAGATAAATATTTTTGATAGAATCGAATCAATCCTATCAATATCCTCCTCAACTGCATCACATCCTTTTATATATTTTATGAAGTCTCCCTAAGTGGATCAATGCACTTTTCATGTCTGCAAACGTACTATTCCTGGCATTGACTCTGACAACAACTATAATATCATATCCACAAAGGAAATTTTCTTCTTGAAGTCGATAATTTTCCCGGATCAGCCTTGTAAGACGATGCCTCACAACACTGTTCCCAACTTTTTTACTTACAGAAATCCCTAACCGGTTTCTACATATACTGTTCTCTTTTATATACATAACTAGATATTTATTAGCATAAGATTTCCCGGTATGATATACAACTTGAAAATCTTTATTTTTCTTTAAAGATTCAGAATATAACATAGAGATATCCTCTCAATACAACCCGCCCGCATATGGGGCAGGTTTGGGTGAACAGTAAGAAAAAGGCCACACTAAATGCGGCCTAAGCTGATAATTGCTTTCTTCCTTTTGCTCTTCTGGCAGCCAATACTTTTCTTCCGCCCGCTGTGCGCATTCTGGCCCTGAATCCATGAACTCTTGCCCTGGATTTTTTCTTTGGCTGAAATGTCATCTTCATTATTTATACACCTCCCTTTGTGTGATACGCAATTATAATCTTTCTTTCAGAATAAAATTACATGAATCTTCTTATAAATTAACAACTATTACAGAAAGATACTCATAAATTATATGCAAAAAAGCCTTTTAAGTCAAGCTAATCCAGCCATTTTATTACTTTTTTTTCGTTTCACTTTGTATTTCCCGATATTATTACCAGAGTTATTCCCAGAATGTGAATAACTTACTTAAAATTTGTGGATAAATATAAAATATCCTGTGGATAAAAACTTTTTTTACATAAATTTATCCAGACTTCCACCTAAAAACAACGAAAAACTCATTTATTAGAGTTATACACATCTTTTTTTGATTGCTTCTATATACATTTTGATGTAAAATAAAAGATAGAAAAATGACAGGCTTTCCTATTAATTTTGAGAAGCTGATCAATGGATTCCTGCGTAAGACATCTCTTAGGCAGGTATTTTTCCGGTCCATCCGGGTTAGGAGTTATGATTGATGAACATTGTAGAAGAGAATTGGGAACAGATCCTGAAAAAGATGAAATTAGAATATTGCTCATCAAATATTTCATACAATACGTGGATTGCACCGCTTACCGTATATGAAGTTACTGATGATACTGTGTACATAATGGTTAAGCTTAAGGCAAGCCTGGAGCATATCGAAGAAAAATACATGCTTCCATTCAAGGTCTGTATAGCAGAAGTAACAGAATATGAATATAATATTTCCTTTGTCACTGAGGATAACATTATCATCCATAAGAAAAAGGAAGAAGCTGCAAAGAAAAAAAAGGCCAGCGCTGTATTCGAATCAGCAAACCTGAATCCGAAGTACACCTTCGATACCTTTGTAGTAGGAAATAATAATAATTTCGCACATGCTGCTTCACTTGCGGTGGCAGAATCCCCCGGAGATACCTATAATCCACTGTTCATTTATGGAGGTGTCGGACTGGGCAAGACACATTTGATGCACTCCATTGCACACCATGTACTTGAAAAGGATACAGCCAAAAAAGTCCTTTATGTAACAAGCGAGACTTTTACGAATGAATTGATCGATGCCTTGAAGATTGGTAAAAACGGCAACGAACTTGCAATGACTACTTTCCGCGAAAAATACCGGAACAATGATGTACTCCTGATCGACGATATCCAGTTCATTATAGGAAAAGAAAGTACTCAGGAAGAATTTTTCCATACTTTTAATCATCTTCATGTTTCCGGAAAGCAGATCATCATATCCAGTGATAAGCCGCCAAAAGATATTGAAACATTAGAAGCCCGTCTGCGTACAAGATTTGAATGGGGATTGATTGCTGATATTTCTTCCCCAGATTATGAGACAAGGATGGCCATATTAAGAAAAAAAGAAGAATTAGACGGACTGGAATGTTATCATATCCCTGATGATGTTATGCAGTATATTGCCAACAATGTCAAATCCAACATCCGTGAATTGGAAGGTTCTTTGAATAAACTGGTTGCACTTGCCAATCTGGAGAAAAAGCCAATTGATATTTCTCTTGCTGCAGAAGCGCTGAAAGATATGATTTCGCCAGACAGCATACGAGAGATTACCCCAGAATTAATTATTGATGTCGTATCTGAACATTTCAACGTTTCTATCTCTGACTTAAAAGGGAAAAAGAGGAATGCAGAAATCGTACTTCCCAGACAGATCATCATGTATCTCTGCCGGACTATGACAGACACAGCCCTAAAAACAATCGGAGCAATACTTGGTGGAAAAGATCATGCATCTATAAGCCATGGTGTCAAAAAGATAGCTGCTGAGATTGAGACCGACGAAGCTTTAAATAACACAGTCAGTATTATTAAGAAGAAGTTAAACCCCTTATAATGTTGATAACCATGTGAATACTGTGGAAAATGAATGTGGATATTGAAATTACAGGCAGAGAAATACATCTTTCCACCTGAAACTTATTCCCAATTCTCCCCTTTCACTTCCATCAATATTAACAGACTTATCCATAAGCATAAACCTTTACAGAACCTGCGGTTGAACCGCTTTTAAACATATCAACAGCCCCTACTAAGACTAAGTCGGAAATGAATTATATATATATACAAAGCATGCGCACGCGGAAAACCTTTTTTCCAGTATTTCCCGACATAACACATTGAAAGGAGTTTTAAATATGAAGATCATCTGTAGCAGAAATAACCTTGCAAAAGGAGTCAGCATCGTATCCAAAGCAGTACCATCGAAAACCACTATGCCAATTCTGGAATGTATCCTGATAGATGCTACTCTGGATACTATCAAACTGACAGCGAACGATATGGAACTAGGGATAGAAACAAGTATTGAAGGCGAAATTATTGAAAATGGTATTCTTGCCTTAAATGCTAAAATATTTTCTGAGATCGTCAGGAAGCTTCCTGACAATGATGTTATCATTGATGCAGAATCAGACAGCCAGGCATTGATCATCTGTGAAAAGGCAAAATTTAATATTGCGGCCCAGTCAGGAGAAGATTTTTCTTATCTTCCGGCTATTGAGAAGGAGAACTTTTTTACAGTTTCAGAATTCACCTTGAAGGAATCTATCCGCCAGACTATTTTTTCTATAGCGGATAATGACTCTAACAAGATGATGACCGGAGAATTATTTGAAATCACAGAGGACAGGCTGCGTGTGGTATCTCTGGATGGGCATAGAATTTCAATCCGCAGAATTGAATTGGATGATTCTTATGAGCCAAAGAAAGTGATCGTTCCAGGAAAAACATTGCTGGAAATCAGCAGGATCATAGGAGGAGAAGCAGAAAAATCTGTGGATATCTCATTTACAAAAAATCATATTGTATTTGAATTTGACAATACAGTAGTAGTATCCCGATTGATAGAGGGCGACTATTTTAAGATTGACCAGATGTTATCCAGTGATTATGATACAAAAGTCAGGATCAATAAAAAAGAACTTTTGGATTGTATTGACCGTGCTACATTGCTGATAAAAGAAGGGGATAAAAAGCCGATCATTATGAATATCGGCGGTGATTCCATGCAGTTGAAAATTAAATCCCAGATAGGGACTATGGATGAAGAGATTTTGATTGCAAAAGAAGGTAAGGACTTATTGATCGGATTTAATCCTAAATTTTTAATTGATGCATTAAGGGTAATTGACGATGAAGAGGTTGACTTGTATTTTATGAATGCAAAAGCACCATGCTTTATCAAGGACAGCCAGCAGTCTTATATTTATCTTATACTGCCAGTAAACTTTAACACAGTTGTTTGAGAGGAAGAAAGCAGATGGAAGTCATACAGTTGAGAGGTTCGGATGATTTTATTAAGCTTGGCCAGGCATTAAAGGCCGCCGGGCTTGTAGAGTCCGGATCAGATGCAAAGCAGGTTATACAGGATGGAAAAGTCACAGTCAATGGAGAGGTAGATTTCCGAAGAGGCAGAAAACTTTATGACGGTGATACCGTAGAATATAACAATGAGAAAATAATTATTAAAAAAAATTGAAAAATATCTAAAAACAGTGTAGAATAATATGGAGAAAGTATGGTAATCAAGTCTTTAAAGCTTAAGGATTATAGAAATTATGACTTGCTTGATTTGAATTTGGACACGAAGACTAATATCCTCTATGGGGATAATGCTCAGGGAAAGACGAATATTTTAGAAGCTTTATATTTGTCAGGTACTACAAAGTCCCATAGAGGAGCTAAGGACAGAGATTTGATCCGGCTTGGGTTTGATGAATCCCATATTGAGACAACTATTGAAAAGCGGGGAATAGAGTATCAGATTGATCTACATCTAAAAAGAAATAGCCCAAAGGGAATTGCGGTAAATAAGATCCCGATTCGGAAGGCAGTTGAGTTATTTGGCATTGTCCATTTTGTATTTTTTTCTCCGGAAGACTTAAATATCATTAAGGAAGGGCCTGCAGGCAGGAGAAGATTCGTTGACCTTGAGCTCTCGCAGCTTGATAAGGTATATCTGAGTAACCTTTCTAACTATAATCGCATTATTAATCAAAGAAATTCCTTACTAAAAGAAATTGCATATCATGAAAGCCTGATAGAGACATTGGATATCTGGGATATACAATTAATTGAGTATGGAACAAAGATAATTGAAAGAAGAAAGAAATTTATTGCACAAGTAAATGATATAATTTCAGAGATTCATTATAATCTGACTGGGGGTAAAGAAAAAGTTTCTTTATATTATGAAGCATCTGTTGGTGAATTAAGTTTAGAGCAGGCAGTGAAAAAATATAAAGAAAGAGATTTGAAATTTAAGAGCACATCTGTCGGCCCGCACAGGGATGATATTGGATTTCAGGTTAGTGATCTGGATATCCGTAGATTTGGCTCACAGGGACAGCAAAGGACAGCGGCATTGTCTTTGAAAATGTCGGAAATTGAACTGGTCAGGATGGTAACAGGGGATACCCCTGTACTTTTGTTAGATGATGTATTGTCTGAATTGGATAAAAACAGGCAAAACTATCTATTGGAAAGCATCCATGACATACAGACGGTGATTACCTGCACAGGACTGGAAGAGTTTGTGAATCACAGGTTTTCTATAAATAAAGTTTTCTATGTAAAAAATGGAAGTGTTGTGGAAAAGAGCAAATGAAGATCAGTTTTTTTACACTTAGAGGAGGTTATTGAATGGGTATGACTGGTACAGAGTTTGATGCTGAATATGGAGCCGATCAGATACAGATATTAGAAGGGTTAGAAGCAGTCCGTAAACGTCCGGGAATGTATATTGGCAGTACTTCCTTGAGAGGACTGCATCATCTGGTATATGAGATTGTAGATAATTCTGTGGATGAAGCATTGGCAGGATATTGTGATACGATAGATGTGACGGTTAATAAAGATAATTCTATTACTGTAGTGGATAACGGAAGAGGAATACCGGTAGGAATCAACCATAAGTCAGGGCTTCCGGCTGTGGAGGTAGTATTTACGGTGCTTCATGCAGGTGGGAAGTTTGGCGGCGGCGGATATAAAGTGTCCGGCGGACTTCATGGTGTGGGCGCTTCGGTCGTAAATGCCCTTTCCGAATGGCTGGAGGTAGAGATTTTCCACGAAGGGCAGATTTATAAACAACGTTATGAACGTGGAAAAGTAGTATATAAGCTGAAGGTAACCGGGGAATGTGAGCCGGAAAAGACAGGGACCAGGATTGTTTTTTTACCGGATAAGACTATTTTTGAAGAAACTATATTTGATTATGATGTTTTAAAACAGAGATTCCGGGAGATGGCATTTCTCACAAAGGGTCTTAAGATTGTCCTGAGGGATCTGCGTGAGGATGAGATCAAAGAGCAATCCTTCCACTATGAAGGAGGAATCAAGGAGTTTGTCACATATTTAAATAAAAGCAAAACACCATTATATGAGCAGATCATATACTGCGAGGGCGAAAAAGACAACGTTTATGTGGAAGTAGCAATGCAGCATAATGATTCCTATAGTGATAACACGTATGGATTTGTGAATAATATTACAACACCGGAGGGCGGAACCCATATCGTAGGATTTCGGAATTCACTGACAAAGACATTTAACGATTATGCAAGGAAGAATAAGCTTTTAAAGGATAGTGAGCCTAATTTATCCGGCGAAGATATCAGGGAAGGTTTGACTGCGATCATCAGTGTAAAGATTGAAGATCCGCAATTTGAAGGACAGACAAAACAAAAGCTTGGAAACAGCGAGGCTAGAGGGGCCGTGGACAATATTGTTAGCAGCCAGCTTGGGATTTTTCTGGAACAGAATCCGAATGTGGCGAAGCTGACGGTTGAAAAATCCGTTATGGCCCAGCGTGCCAGAGAAGCGGCCAGAAAAGCGAGGGATCTGACAAGAAGAAAATCTGCTTTGGAAGGATTATCACTTCCCGGAAAGCTTGCAGATTGTTCGGATAAGGATCCGGTGAATTGTGAGATTTACATTGTAGAGGGTGATTCCGCCGGCGGTTCTGCAAAGACAGCGCGTGACCGCGCAACCCAGGCGATACTGCCTCTGCGTGGAAAAATATTAAATGTGGAAAAAGCCCGTCTGGATAAAATTTATGCCAATGCAGAAATCAAGGCTATGATCACTGCGTTTGGTACAGGCATACATGATGATTTTGATATCAGTAAACTCAGATATCATAAAATTATCATTATGACTGATGCGGATGTAGATGGGGCTCATATCAGCACATTATTATTAACATTTTTATATCGGTTTATGCCTGATCTGATAAAAGAAGGGTATGTATATTTGGCCCAGCCGCCTTTGTATAAGCTGGAGAAAAACAAAAAAGTATGGTATGCATACAGTGATGAGGAGTTAAATGATATCCTTACGGAAGTTGGAAGAGACAATAATAATAAAATCCAGCGGTATAAAGGACTGGGAGAGATGGATGCAGATCAGCTTTGGGATACAACCATGGATCCGGAGCACCGTATTTTATTAAGAGTTACAATGGATGATGAAACTTCCTCTGAGCTGGATCTTACATTTACCACTTTGATGGGGGATAAAGTGGAGCCACGACGTGAATTTATAGAGGCGAATGCAAAGTTTGTTAAAAATCTGGATATATAACCGGATGGCTTAAGAAGCATAACAAAAAAAGGAGACAGTATGGAAGATAATATTTTTGATAAAGTCCATGAAGTTGACCTCAAAAAAACCATGGAAAATTCTTATATAGATTATGCCATGAGCGTAATAGCTTCTCGTGCACTTCCAGATGTAAGAGATGGTTTAAAGCCGGTACAGCGAAGGATTTTATACTCTATGATCGAGCTGAATAATGGCCCGGACAAGCCTCATCGTAAATGTGCACGTATTGTCGGTGATACAATGGGAAAGTATCACCCTCATGGCGATAGTTCTATTTATGGTGCACTGGTCAATCTTGCACAGGAATGGTCCACACGATATCCGCTTGTTGACGGTCATGGAAATTTTGGATCTGTGGACGGCGACGGCGCTGCCGCGATGCGTTATACGGAGGCGCGTCTGAGTAAGATTTCCATGGAAATGACGGCAGATATCAACAAAGATACAGTAGATTTTTCGCCGAACTTTGATGAGACAGAAAAGGAACCGGATGTACTTCCATCCAGGTTTCCGAATCTTCTGGTCAATGGAACGAATGGGATTGCTGTCGGTATGGCGACGAATATTCCGCCCCATAATCTGAAAGAAGTGATTGCTGCTGTTGTAAAAATTATTGACGACCAGATAGATGAAAATGGGGAGACATCCCTGGAAGATATTATGGAAATTGTGAAAGGACCTGATTTTCCTACGGGGGCGGAGGTTCTTGGTACTAGGGGAATTGAAGAATCATATCGTACAGGACGTGGAAAAATAAGGGTACGCGCGATTACAAATATAGAACCTATGCAGAATGGGAAGAACCGCATTGTCGTGACAGAGCTTCCTTTTATGGTCAATAAGGCAAGACTCATTGAAAAAATTGCAGAGTTAGTAAAAGATAAAAGAATTGACGGCATTACAGAACTCAGCGACCAGTCCAATCGGGAAGGCATGAGGATCTGTATTGAATTAAGAAGAGATGTAAACCCAAATATTATTTTAAATCAGCTTTATAAGCATACACAGCTCCAAGATACATTTGGGGTGATCATGCTTGCTCTGGTCAATAATCAGCCGAAGGTCATGAACCTTCTGGACATGCTGAAATATTATCTTCAGCATCAGGAAGAGGTTGTAACCAGGAGAACAAAATACGAGCTGAATAAAGCGGAAGAACGTGCCCATATTTTACAAGGCCTGCTGATTGCATTGGATCATATAGATGAGGTTATTAAGATCATACGTGGATCCAAAACTGTCCAGATTGCAAAAGAAGAGTTGATGAAGCGATTCGAATTGTCTGATGTACAGGCACAGGCAATCGTGGATATGCGTCTTCGTGCTCTGACAGGTCTGGAAAGGGAAAAGCTGGAAGCAGAGTATGCAGAACTGATGAAAAGGATTGAAGAATTAAATGCAATCCTTGCTGACAGAAAGCTTCTGCTTGGAGTGATCAGGAAAGAAATCCTTCTTATTTCTGACAAATACGGAGATGACCGGAGGACGAGGATTGGATATGATGAATATGATATTTCTATGGAAGATATGATTCCAAAAGAAGATGTCGTGATCACCATGACCAAGCTAGGTTATATTAAACGTATGACCATTGATAATTTCAGGAATCAGAACCGGGGCGGTAAGGGAATCAAAGGCATGCAGAAACTGGATGAGGATTTTATCCAGGAGTTATTTGTGACTTTTACCCATAATTATATCATGTTCTTTACCAATAAAGGACGTGTATACCGGATGAAGGCATATGAAGTTCCCGAAGCCGGAAGAAATTCCAGAGGAACCGCTATTATAAACCTGCTTCAATTGATGCCGGATGAAAATATCACAGCAATGATCCCGATTAAGGTTTATGATGATGACCAGTATTTGTTTATGGCAACAGAGCATGGACTTGTGAAAAAGACTCCGCTTCGGGAGTATAATAACGTCCGTAAAAAAGGCCTGGCTGCGATTACGCTCCGGGAGGATGACAGTCTGATCGAAGTTAAGATTACTGACAATGAAAAAGAAATCCTGCTTGTAACAAAATATGGACAGTGTATCCGTTTTGACGAAAAAGATGTACGTTCTACAGGAAGAACTTCCATGGGAGTCAGGGGGATCAATCTGTCTGACCGGGATGTTGTAATTGGTATGCAGGTCCATACTCAGGGAGACTGCCTGCTTGTCGTATCGGAAAACGGAATCGGAAAGCGGACTGCAATGGGCGAATTTACAATCCAGAACAGAGGCGGTAAGGGTGTGAAATGCTATAAGATCACAGAAAAGACAGGTGATGTGATCGGAATGAAAGCCGTCAATGAGGATGATGAGATCATGATGATCAATAGTGAAGGGATCATCATCCGGACATCCTGCGCAGAGATATCAAAGCTGGGAAGAGTCGCGTCAGGAGTGAAACTGATCAATCTGAATGAGAATGAAAAGGTAGTCAGCCTGGCAAAAGTTAGAAAAGCTTCAAAAGATATTGATGGACAAGAGGATGAGGCTGTAGATGAAACATCAGAAGAAGCAGTGGAAGAAATAACGGAAGAAGATAGTGAAAAATGAGACGTATTATACTAATGGTGATCAGAAATATATTACTGGTTCCCTTTATGTGGTTTAAATTATGTTATCATGCTTCTCATGTGGATAAGTATACGGAAGAAGAACATTATAAGATGATAAAATTTATAGACCGGCGTGCCAATAAGGGAGGAAATGTCCACATTGATATTCACGGTCTGGAAAATATACCCAAGGAAAATGGATTTATGTTTTTTCCAAACCACCAGGGGTTATATGACGTACTTGCTATTTTAGAAGCCTGTCCTGTTCCGTTTTCTGTTGTAGCAAAAAAAGAAGTTTCAGAAATTCCTTTTTTAAAACAGGTATTTGCCTGTATGCGGGCTTATATGCTTGACAGGGAAGATGTACGCCAGGCTCTGAAGATTATCAACAATGTGGCGGGTGAAGTGGAAAAGGGAAGGAATTATCTCATTTTTCCAGAAGGAACCCGTTCAAAAAATGGAAATCGTATCGGAGAGTTTAAAGGAGGCAGTTTTAAATCTGCTACAAAATCAAAATGTCCGATTGTTCCAGTTGCATTGATTGATTCTTTCAAGCCTTTTGATACAAAGTCTATCAGCCATGTGACAGTACAGGTGCATTTTCTGAAACCAATGTATTATGATGACTACAAAGGAATGAAAACAACGGAAATTGCTGCTCTGGTCCATGATAGGATACAGGATACCATTAATAAATATGAATAAAAATTGTAGGGCTGTCAGAAATTGGCAGCCCTATTTTTTCCTCTTTTTAGCTTCTGTTTTATATAGAGTTGTGCTGTGAGGAATTTTATTGGACCAGCATTACAAAAATTCTTCAGACCCGTATTCCCTGCGGTACTGGCCGGGAGTATGGCCAGTACTCTGTTTAAAATTCTTTCCAAAATGGCTCTGGGAAGAATATCCCAGATAGGCGGCAATCTCACTGTAAGTGTAGTGGGAATAGGTCAGGAGATTTTTCGCCAGTTCTGTTTTTTCCTGTTGGATATATGCCTTTAAAGTGATTCCTTCGTATTCATGGAAAAGTTCGGACAGATAATTGGCGTTGAGACATAAATGATGTGCAATATCTGTAACTTCCAGCTTTTCATGAAGATGGGAAAAGATAAAGTATTTACATTGTTCAATGTAAGGATTTTTTTCACTTTTTTTGTGCTGCCGCGCCTTTTGCTCCTGTACCATCCGGGCATACTGGAATTCCGCGGTCCGAAGCAGGTGGACAACATGAGGCTGGGTGCTGCTTTCATCCACTTTCTGGATATAAGAGTCGGAAAGGGAAAAAGCAATTTCCGGTGTCAGCCCTCCGCGGATGGCCGAGCGGCAGGCAAGGGTGATGACGACTACGGCGAGATATTTCCAGTTGCGGAGGAAATCTTTTGATAAGGTGCCCAGTTCTCCGATATAATCTTCCTCAATGCTCCTTTGTAAAAGTGCCGGGTCGCCCTGTTCAATACTATACTGCTCCCGGATTTCCTGGCTGTAGGGATTGTGTTTCCGGCCGTATTCCTGATTCTGGAATACCAGTTCCGAATAGAACTTAAGAGGAGCCGCATCTGCGTCTTTTGGGATACAGCAATGCATGAGCAGGCGGTTCTGCTCCAGTTCCTCCTCGTGATAAAGATTATACAGCAGCAGAACGGAATTGATCAAATCCTGAAAACTGCATAAAGGAATATCCAAAATCCAGTTCTGATTCCTGTAGTCGGTCTGGAAACGGTAATTCAGAAGGACCGGGTCAGGGAAACGTACCGGCCCGATCATGAAAGAACCGCAGCAGTCCGGAACCCAGCCGTAACACAGCTTGGAATCCACTTCAAAAATGATTGGAAGAAGGGAGGAATCTCCGTACAATCCGCGGCAGTATGTGAGCGCTGCTTCAGAAAGGGGGGAGTCGTCAAAATCAGGACGGCCGCAGAATATGTCCGTCATTGTGCCGGTTTTGCCATAATATTTTACGATAGTATGAAGCTGATAAGAAATATATTTCATCAGATAAAATCTATTCATCCTGCACCTCCTTAATTTCACGTAATATACCAACTTATTACTTTTTATTTTCCAAGTGGCCATAGTATATCATATTTTTCTGAGAAATGTAATATAGTGCTGAGAAATATAATATAAAATATGCCATATCATCAATTAAACTATATCTATAAAGCAAGGAAATAAAAAGAGAAAAGGAGAAAAAGAGTATGAAGATTAAAGGCGTAAATCTCGGAAACTGGCTGGTTCTGGAAAAATGGATGAGCCCTTCACTTTTTGAGGGGACCACAGCAGAGGATGAATATTACCTTCCGGCACAGCTTTCACCGGAAGTATATGAAGCGAGGATCAAAATACACCGAAGCGAGTATATAACGGAACGGGATTTTGCATCAATCAAGCGGATTGGGCTGAATGCAGTCCGGATTCCTGTTCCATATTTTATTTATGGCGACCGTCCGCCTTATATAGGATGTATCGCGGAATTGGATAAAGCATTTTCCTGGGCGGAAAAGTACGGGCTGAAGATTTTGATTGACCTGCATACGGCCCCCATGAGCCAGAACGGGTTTGACAACGGCGGATTGAGCGGAGTCTGCCGCTGGAGCCAGATACCGGAGGAGGTAGAATTTGAACTGAATGTCCTGGAGAAACTGTCAGAGCGTTATGGACACCGAGAAGGGCTTCTGGGGATAACACCTATTAATGAGCCGGTGACAGAACCTATGTGGAGCACGATGAATGTACAGAAAAGGTATCCTCCCGTAGATGCAGAGATGGCAGAGGGCAGCGCTCCCAATACGATGGAATTTCTGAAAAGGTTTTATAAGGATGCATATAGTCGTATCCGTCCTCATCTTGCGGATGAGAAATATGTGGTATTCCACGATGCGTTCCGCCTGAAGGACTGGAAAGAATTTTTTGAAGAATTCAGGTTTGAACGGGTAATGCTGGATACCCACCAATATTTGATGGTTGCGGAAATGTCGGGATGCAGCCAGACTTTGGATGGATATCAGGAATATATCCAGAATGTCTTTGCAAAGGATATTGCTGAAGTACAGCAATATGTGGATGTAATATGCGGAGAATGGTGTCTGTTCAACAGCTATGCAGTAGGGGCGGATACAAAGGGCGGCCAAAGTGTCCTAAACGGAGTAGATGTTTCCAAAGAAAAAGAAACCATGGATGCTGATACCAGGAAACAAGTGTACCGGCAGCTTGCGGACGCGCAGCTTGCGGCATGGAACAAGGGAATAGGGTATTTTTACTGGAGTTACAAGCTGCTTCTGGATACGGTAAATGAACCGGAGTGGAGCGGCTGGGATAGTTGGGATCTTGGGAAATGCGTGGATGAAGGATGGTTCCCGATCGGAGGATGAGGGGCTATTGTCCACGAAGCCATGTAATAGATTGATAATGGATTTTGGAAGGTTTTATAAAAAAGATAAGGGAGAAGTGAAAAATGAGTGAAAATAAAACGGGAAAAACAGATCCAAATGCAAAGCTTTCTTTTATTGAGCGTTTTGCCTACGGGCTTGGGGATTATTCACAAAATCTGATTTATTCTTCGATTTCTGCATTCCTTCTTGTATATTATGTAAGTGTCCTGGGAGTAAATGCAGTAACGGCAGGTTCTATTATGGCGGTATCAAAGATATTTGACGGGGTTTCCGATCTGATCATGGGGCGTATTGTGGATAAGACCCACAGCAGGATGGGAAAAGCCCGTCCATGGCTTCTGCGGCTGTGTGTTCCTCTGGCAGTATGTTTTGTCCTGATGTTTTCTGTGCCGTCGGGATTGGAAGGCAAGGTACAGGTTGCCTATATGTTCCTGACTTATAATCTGGTGTCTACCATATTTTATACCGGAATCAACGTTCCTTACGCCACGCTGCAGGGGTTAATGACCACGAACCAGTATGAACGCGGCCTGCTTGGAAACTTCAGGAACCTTCTGGCAACGGCAGGAACCATGACAGTCAATACATTTGTCATGAAGCTCTGTATCGCTTTCGGAGGTGGAGAGCAGTATAGCCAGAAGGGATGGACATTGACATTTCTGGTACTTGGGATTATATTTGTTATATTGAATCTGGTTACGGTTCATTTTTGCAAAGAACGTGTAGTAGAGCAGAAGGACGAAAAAGGGCAGGAGGCTTCGATCATAGATTGTCTGAAGAGCCTCGTGAAAAATAAATACTGGATTCTCATGGTGGTATTCCTGTTTGTGCTTTATTTTATGATGTCCACGTTTTTCGGCGGCGCATATTATTTTGCACAGTATGTGCTTGGAGATGAAAGTGTATATGCATTGACGGCAAATGCATTGTCAGCAGCGCAGATCGTAATGCTTTTCATTACTCCATTTATCATGAAAAAAATAGGAAAACGCAACACCGGGCTTTTTGGAATGCTGATTGCTTCTGTGGCATTTATCCTGACCGGACTGGCGGGAAGCAGCGTGCAGCTTGTGGTAGCGGCAAATATACTGAAAGGGTTTGCTTTTGGCTGCTGCGGCGCTACCATGTTCGGTATGCTGCAGGATGCGATCACTTATGGTTCCTGGCTCACCGGCGTACAGGCAATGGGAATGGGAAATGCGGCTTCTTCTTTTTGTATGAAGGTGGGATCTGGTATCGGAACGGCGGCCCTGGGCTGGATTCTTGGAGCAGGAGGATTCAATACAGATCCTGCAAGTGCAGGTTCTTTGATGGCGATCAAATTATCCTGTATCTGGATTCCGCTTGTAACCTGTATTATAGGCGCAGTCTGTGTATTTTTCTTTGATCTGGATAAATACTATGATAAGGCTGTTTCAGATCTGGCACAAGGAAAATTTAAAGACCGATAGGCTGTTTGATTATGATTTATGCCGTCAGTACAGCAGTGCATGGTACGCTTTGTATTATGCACTGCTGCATAGGCAAAAGGCGGCGGAACGGAGATTGATATGATAAGAAATCCAATACTTCCGGGCTTTAACCCGGATCCTTGCATTTGCAGAAAAGGGGAAGATTACTATCTGGCAGTTTCTACCTTTGAGTGGCTTCCGGGAATCCCGGTATATCATTCCAGAGATTTGAAGAATTGGGAACTTTATACCCATGTACTGACAGATGATGAGAAAGTGGACTTGAAAAAGCTTCCCAGCGCAAAAGGAATCTGGGCGCCCTGTCTGACATACTGTGAAGCGGAGGATTTATTTTATGTGGTGTACGGCGTGATGAATTCCATGAACGCGCGCTATTTTGATGTGGATAATTTTCTTGTTACGGCAAAGGATATCTGTGGGCCTTGGAGCGAACCGGTATACCTGCACTCTTCTGGGTTTGATGCATCCATTTTCCATGACGACGACGGGAAAAAATATGTGGTCTCTCTGGAGTGGGAGACAAGGGAAGGCTATGAAAAGCCCGGCGCAATCTGCATGGCGGAATATTCGACGGAGAAAAAAGAGATTGTGGGATATCCGAAACGGATGTGGAGCGGCGGTACGGACAGGGGATGTATCGAAGCGCCCCATCTGACAAAAAGGGACGGATATTATTATATTATGTGTGCAGAAGGAGGAACCGGATACAACCATTGCGTCACCATGGGGCGTTCCAGGCAGGTATGGGGGCCTTATGAAAAAGACCCTGAGAATCCTATTGTGACCAGCATCCCGGGGGAATCCAATGAGCGCCGCGACCCGGATCATCTGAAGCCGAAGTATTATAACCCGGAGTCGCTGCTGCAGAAATCAGGGCATGGAAGTTATGTGGAGATTCCCACCGGAGAGGTTTATCTGGTTCATCTATGCGCAAGGCCGTTTGTGCCGGAACTGCGGTGTACTCTGGGAAGAGAGACTGCAATCCAGAAAATGGAGTGGACTGCTGACGGATGGCTTCGGATGGCGGATGGGAGCAATCTTGCAAAAATAGAAGTACCGGAAAGTCTGCTTGAGGAAATTCCTATGCCGAAGATTCCGGATTTTGATGATTTTAACGGGGGAGAGCTTGGAAATTATTATTATGCGCCCCGCATTATGCCGCACCATTTTGCAGATGTGAAAGTACGGCTCGGATATGTCCGGCTCCGGGGACAGGAGTCCCGCACCTCCTTGAATAAGGTGAGCATCCTTGCCAGAAAGCTGACCAGTGTTTATGCGAGGATTACGACAAAGATGGAATTTTGCCCAGAGGTACATCAGCACAGTGCAGGATTGATCCTGTATTATGATAATATGAATTATATCAATCTGAGGAAATACTACAGCGAGACTCTTGCACAGAGCGCGATTTCCGTAATTTATCTGGAAAATGGGGAAAAAACTGAGTTTTTAAATACAAGGATCCCGGTGGAAGACCGGCCCATTTACCTGCGCCTCTATATTGAAGGAAGAAGATCCTGGTTCGAATGGAGCTATGATAATGAGAGCTATGAAAAAATCGGACGGGTATTTGATACCACAAAGTTCTCGGATGAATACTGTAGATACGGAGAGTTTACAGGAACTATGGTGGGGATTACCTGTGCAGACAGAGTGAAACATCAGCATTATGCGGATTTTGATTTCTTTGAATATGTGGCGGATGAGGAGAAGATGGTAGAATAAATACTCCATATCATTTGGTCTGTGATACAAATATGACCGGACTTCGGCATGGCCTAGAAACTAAAAGAGGAATAAGCGCTAATGTACTTATTCCTCTTAAAATTCTTAATATTATGCGGTTTTCTTCTTAGACGAAGGACTTCTTATGACACTTTGGCTAAACATCATTAAAAGAAAATCTTCATGCGTGCCACTTTTATGACACACAGGAGGTTATCAAAATGCCAAAACTTAACGACACAGGAGTATACCAACTAAAAAATGGATATTGGGGTTTTCGCTATGCAATTGTTGTAAACAATAAACGAGTATAGAGAAAACGAAATCTTGATGAACAAGGAAATCCGTATAAAACAAAAACGTCAGCAGTAAAAGCAAGGCGAGCAATGATAGAGAAGGAGCGCAACTCTCAACTCGTAACACCCAAGATAGAGCATGTTACGGTACAGCAAGTCTATAATGAATATTGTGAGTTTGGGAGAGCAGGAAAAGCGTATTCTACTATTAAGAAACAGGATAGTCTATAGAACAACCACATCAAGTCTAATTTCGGTAAACGTTATGTAGATGATATTTCTGTCGCTGAAATTATTATGTCTACACTACTAAAAAAGTATCTTCTGTCTGTAAAGCGGCACAGAGATGAAATAATGGTAAGTTTGGCAGAGCAAAGGGAGCAGAATCAAACAATGCTTTCAGATATGGGAAAAGAGAAAATATCCAGTCTGGAGCTTGTTAATTCATTAGATGAAGGTAAGATACAAACAGTCAATTCTATGAAGTACCATACACAGAAGTATTATCTGGGTAATTCCAAGCAGGGTGTAGACATTTTGAGAGCTAACTTAGATAGTATGAAATAGCGTAAAAGCAAGGGTTTGAGCGGTTTGTACCGTTCTTTTTTTATGTCATTTTACGGATAGTTTTGCCAGACATCTAGTCAGAATAACACGTGCTTTATTCAATGATATGTGATATGATTAATCTATACTTTTACGGAGGAAAAAGAAAATGGTACATACATTTGAATTATCAAAAACATGGTATACCGATAACCGATGGAGACTTAAAGGAAATAGATAAGCCTGAATTATTCACGGCGGTATAAGCTCGCATAAAATTCGCCGCAGTTAT
>CAJUTU010000014.1 GCA_910589385.1 uncultured Lachnospiraceae bacterium | reverse complement strand
TAGATTTATTAGATTGGACTTTGTAACTATTAACCAGTAGTCATTCTTGACTACACCATTATTATACTAGGAGAATATTTATGTTAGAAAGTTATCAGGATGTGTTAGATATTAAAGACATGTGTAAAGCTCTGCGAATTGGAAGGAAAACTGCATTTAGACTTTTGCAGGATGGTCAAATCCCTTACCGAAAAATCGGTCGGAATTATAAAATTAGAAAGGATGCAGTTATTACCTATCTTGAGGAAAGTAATTGAAGTCATTAAAATAATCAGATATAATAAGACACAGCTAATAGCTACCCGTCTTATGAAAGGAGCGTAGATAAATGACGGGGACGTTAAGAATTAAAACTTTATCTTCTGGAAAGTCATATTATTACATTAACTTAAGCTATAAGGACACTAGAACGAGTAAATGGAAGGCAAAGACAATTTCAACTGGTTTGGAAGTAAAGAACAATAAGAGAAAAGCGGAAGCGATGATAAAGCAGATTATGGAACAGTATGCTTACCTCGAAGAATTACCGTCTGGTTATGATTCACCAGTAAATCCAGATATTTCTTTTTGTGACTATTTAGATGTTTGGCTATCAGGAAGGAAATGTGAAATCAAAAATTCGTCGTTTGAAGTATATACTTTTCGTATCAATGCTATTAAACGATATTTCAATAAGAAGCAATATAAATTATTGGATATTACGCCCAAAGTATTGGATACATATTTCAAGTATTGTCTGCAATATGGAAAGGTAAACTAAAAGACGAAGGAACTGGAGCCATTATCAGTCCGGTCAGTCAGGGATTATCGGAATATTCTTTACTCTGTTTTTGCCCAGGCGACAATCGACGGGATATTGAAAGTAAATCCGGTTAATGATGTTCATGTTCATGGGAGAAAGAACAAGGAATATGGCGAGGAATATTACTTTATGACAGAAGATGAGATTTCAGAACTTTTGCATTTTATGTCCAAGAATTATCCAAGGCTGTTGGGGATTACTTTTATGGGTGCCTATTATGGCCTTCGGAGATCTGAGATACTAGGATTAAAATGGTCGGCCGTTGACTTCGACAAAAAAACACTCAGCATTAAGCATACCGTAGTTCGTGTAAAAACTGTAAATGCGGAGGATGAAACGAAAACAGTTGCTGGTAAACGTGTCCTGAATTTATTTGACACGGCAGAGAGCTGTCTTCGTATGATTGAAAAAGAACAGTTGGAAAACAAAGAATTTTTTCAATCAGCCTACCAAAATCACGATGGTTATGTTTTTACTTGGGAAGACGGGCGCGCGTATGATCCGAATTATATTTCGAGAACATTTAAAAAGGCGATGCATAGCTTTGGCATACCTGAGATTACTTTGCATAACCTTAGACATAGCTGCGCGTCTATGCTGATCAATAAGGGCTGGGATATTAAAAAGCTTCAATATTGGTTAGGGCACACAGATGCCCAAACGACATTGAATATATATTCCCATTTTATTCGGCAGAGACTAAATGAAAGCGAAAATGACCTGAGCCAGATATCCTTAGCCGCTGCGGATCTGTTTGCATAAGGGGCTATAAGGAATGACAGGGATTATTTATGAATGATTTTTAGTAACACCTTTAGTAACGGGTGAAAAATAGATGGATTTTGAGAGAAATCGGATATATTGTAAAAACAAGAAAATACCTCAAAGCCAGTAAACATAAGACTTTGAGGTATCCAATCCCAAAATCGGAGTGACAGGATTTGAACCTGCGGCCTCTACGTCCCGAACGTAGCGCTCTACCAAGCTGAGCCACACTCCGATAAAATAAGGAATCTGTTAATCCAGATTCCTAACTACGGAAAAGGGACTTGAACCCCTACTAACAGAGTCAGAGTCTGCTGTGCTGCCAATTACACCATTCCGCATTGTATATTGCTTTCTTATCGAACGCAACATGGTTATTATACCAGACTCTACAAAAAAATCAAGCACTTTTTTCAAAATTTTTCAATTTTTTTCTGGAAAAAAAGTATTGACAGTCAGGCCTTGTGTATGGTAGAGTCTTTTTAAACCAGAGAGGAAGAGCAAGTACTTTTTGTTACTGCCGCACAGAGAGCTGCAGGTGGTGGGATTGCAGCGGACCAGGGCAGGAAGGAATGGGCTTCTGAGGGTGAGCTGAAAATCGTAGTAGGCAAGCCGGAGAGAGTACTCCGTTATCAAAGTCCGCATATGTCAGTATGCATGAGTGGGTGCAGATCGCACCAAGCCGGGTGGCACCGCAGGAGTCGATGGATGAGATTGAATTCATACAGCTCTTGTCCCTGCAATAGAAGTTTATTGTGTGGGATGAGGGCTTTTTATTATGTGAGGAATTGTATCGAGGAAGCAGCATAGCCTGCTTATGCTATTTTCATACAGTTCTCAAGAAAACTGTTTCACATCAGTCGGTCATCCCTGATCCGAAAAACGGAAAGGCGCTGAGGCAAGTGCTGAAATCAAGAAAGGAGAATGTAACGATGAGTGAAAAGAAGATCCCTTACAAAATCTATCTGGAAGAAAGTGAGATGCCAAAGGATTGGTATAATGTCCGTGCAGATATGAGGAACAAGCCGGCTCCGCTTTTGAACCCAGGCACTCACGAACCAATGACTGCCGAAGAACTTGGGGCGGTGTTCTGTGAGGAA
Source organism: uncultured Lachnospiraceae bacterium (assembly GCA_910589385.1). GTDB lineage: Bacteria > Bacillota > Clostridia > Lachnospirales > Lachnospiraceae > Schaedlerella. The sequence goes on along the minus strand of CAJUTU010000014.1, from coordinate 70,223 downwards.
TTGGTAAAGCAGGAGATGGATAATGACAACCGTTACATTGAAATTCCGCAGAAAATACGGGATTTCTACAAGATGTACCGTCCGTCGCCTCTGGTACGGGCATACTGCCTGGAGGAAAAACTTCAGACTCCGGCAAAAATCTACTATAAATTTGAAGGAAATAACACCAGCGGCAGCCATAAGTTAAATTCTGCGATCGCGCAGGCATTTTATGCGAAAGAGCAGGGGCTGAAGGGTGTTACGACAGAGACAGGCGCAGGGCAGTGGGGAACAGCATTGTCTATGGCATGCTCTTATCTGGATTTGGACTGTAAAGTATATATGGTAAAATGCTCTTACGAGCAGAAACCATTCCGGAGAGAGGTGATGCGCACTTATGGCGCCAGCGTTACGCCATCTCCGTCTGATACAACAGAAGTCGGGCGTAAAATTCTTGCAGAACATCCGGGAACAACAGGAAGTCTTGGATGTGCGATTTCTGAGGCAGTGGAAGTCGCAACGCACTCAGAAGGTTATCGTTATGTATTGGGAAGTGTGCTGAATCAGGTGCTGCTGCATCAGTCAATTATCGGGGTAGAGACAAAAACTGCCATGGATAAATATGGGATTAAGCCGGATATTATTATTGGATGTGCAGGCGGCGGTTCCAATCTGGGCGGCCTGATTTCGCCGTTTATGGGAGAAAAGCTGCGGGGTGAGGCGGATTACCGGATTATTGCAGTAGAGCCGGCATCCTGTCCAAGCTTTACAAGAGGCGTGTATGCATACGACTTCTGTGACACCGGAATGGTGTGCCCGCTTGCGAAAATGTATACGCTGGGGAGCGGATTTATCCCATCTGCGAATCATGCAGGGGGGCTTCGGTATCATGGAATGAGTTCTATTCTTTCTCAGCTTTATGACGACGGATATATGGAGGCACGTTCTGTTGAGCAGACTTCTGTATTTAAAGCGGCAGAGCAGTTTGCGAGAGTGGAAGGGATTCTTCCGGCACCGGAAAGCAGCCATGCGATCCGGGCGGCTATCGACGAAGCTATGAAATGTAAAGAGACCGGTGAGGAAAAGACGATTCTGTTCGGTTTGACAGGAACCGGTTATTTTGACATGGTAGCGTATGAGAAGTTCCACAATGGAGAGATGCAGGATTATATTCCAACAGACGATGAACTGAAAGTTGGATTCGATGCACTTCCCAAATTTTAAGTAAGAGAAGTCAAAGGCCACGCGGCAAGCTGCGAGGGCCTTTGTTTTTTGCGGCGGGCTTTGGATGTGCGCTGGCGTGCTGGCCGGTAGATACCCGAACATGGCAAGAAGCACTGTGTTAGAGTACTGGTCTGGGTGCTGCTGCCGGAAAAGGGAATTTCTGACTATAAGTAATAAAATATTGACAAGCTGATTTTTTTATAATAGAATGGCCTGCGTAACAATTTTGTAATATTTGTAATATATCTGATAAATCGCGAATATAATTTATAAGAAAATATTTACAATATTGCAAAAAAGCAGGAGGTAGGAGTATATGAAACAATATAAAAAGATCATCGCGGTAGTTACGGCAGTGGCCACAGGTGTAGTCATGACAGCCCCATTGAACAGTGAGGCGTCAGACCGGACAGCAAGTACGGCACAGATTAAAAATGTGGGGCCTTATGAAGTAGAGCAGTCTTATGGGCTTAGTGAGGTGCCAGAGGAAGCGCTGGAAAATGCAAAAAAAGCTGTAGCCATAGCGGAGGCACAGTATAAGGAGAAAAAGAGGAAAGAGGAAGAGGCCCGGAAAGCAGAAGAAGACAGACGGGCGAAAGAAGAGGCGGAGCGAATTGCGGCAGAGCAGGCGGCAGCAGAACAGGCAGCGCAGGAGGAAGCTGCACGTCAGGCTGCGGCAGAACAAGAAGCTGCTCAGCAGGCATCAGTGCAGCAGACTGCATCCCAGGCATCAGTGCAGCAGCCAGCGGTTGCAGCTTCGTCCAATGAGCAGGCGCTTCTTGCTGCTATTATCTTCTGTGAAGCAGGAAATCAGCCTTATGAAGGACAGGTTGCCGTAGGAGCAGTCATTATGAACCGGGTGCGCAGCAGCGTATATCCGAATAGTATAGCGGAAGTGATTTATCAGGCTGGGCAGTTTGGCCCGGCAATGACCGGATGGCTGGATTCAGTGCTTGCAAGCGGAAGCTATACATCTACGGCTATGCAGGCAGCGGCAGACGCTTTGGCCGGCAGTAATCCAATCGGGGATTGTCTGTACTTTGGATGTGGGAACTATGGAATACAGATAGGAGACCATTTCTTCCATTAAAAGTAAATCAATATTTTAGACCGTTTCTGCAAGTGGGCCGCAGAAACGGTTTTTTATCGTTATAATATATAGAAGAAACTGAATTTTTTGCTGTAGGATAAAAAAGCAAAATCGTAATTTTCTGTTATTGAATAAAAAATATCGGAAAATTAAGATACATAAAGAAATCTTTAAAAAATCTTAAATATTTTTTTGTGGAGATATAAAATATTCCGTTATATAATAGGAAGAGAATCAACGAGGATGTGATGTGGCTGAAAGATATTATCAGGCTCAAAGGGCAGGCGCCGCTGGCACTTAGCAATTCTTGAGGCAGCCGCCAGATGTACATGCAGATATGCCCGCATGGCTCGTTGCTTCGCTTAGAAATAAAATATACTAGGAGGAATGAGGTTGGACAAGGTAATCGAGGTGAAAAACCTTTATAAATTATACCGTGTCGGTGATTCTGCCGTGCGTGCGTTAAACGGCGTAAGCTTTGAAGTGTATCCTGGTGAGTTCTGTGCGATTGTGGGGACATCTGGTTCCGGGAAATCTACACTTCTCAATATGCTGGCAGGTTTGGAGAAGCCGACAAAAGGGGAGATTATTGTTATTGGCCAGCATATGGAAAAGTTGAATGAGGACGGGCTTGTAAAATTTCGGAGGGAGAATGTTGGGTTTATTTTTCAATCCTTTCATTTAATCGGGACGATGAATGCAGTGGAAAATGTGGCGCTGCCTTTAAGCTTTCGGGGAGAAGCGAGAAGTTCGCGCTTGAAAAAAGCGGATAAGATGTTGGAACTGGTGAATTTGAAAAAGCACAAGAAACATATGCCGAACCAGATGTCCGGCGGCCAGCAGCAGCGCGTGGGTGTAGCAAGGGCATTGGTGGTGGATCCGAAAATTATATTTGCGGACGAGCCTACAGGAAACTTAGATTCTCACACATCAGAGGATGTGATGCATCTCATGCAGAAGGTGGTAAGAGAACAAAAAAAGACGCTGGTAATGGTGACGCATGATAACCATTTGGCATCTTATGCAGACAGAGTCTTCCATATTATAGATGGACAGATTGTGAAGATTGAGGATAACCGTGGAAGAATAGACGTCTGACAAAGTGTCCAGATATGTTACATAATTATGGCCAGGATACAAATGGAATATCAGCAAACCAATCTAAAGCATATAGACTATTGTAAAGTGTAAAAAAGAGAAAAGGAAAGCGAGGAATGGGATTCATGAAACAATGGAAAAAATGGGCAGGAATTCTTTTGAGCCTGTCATTGGCAGCAGCGTGCATTCCTAAAATGGACATCCAGGCAGCAAGCCTTGGAGCAGACCAGACAGAGGCTCAGTCTTCTGAGATTCAACTGGGTGATTCACAAAACAAGGGGGTGTATCAGGGCGACGGAAATGTGCCAAGTAACGCGCAGATAGCAAGAAGGCCTAATTTCGAGATTTATGTCGGGACCGGACAGGCAACCCCTCAATATCAGGCTGGACAAAAGGTGGATAAATTGACGATCCGTGTGGTGAATAAAGGAGAGACAGATCTTCAAGAGGTTAAGATCGTCCCTTATCTTGGAAATGCCGCAGACTGGCCGTTTGAATTGGAAGGTATTAAGCATGGTTATAACCTGAGAGAAATTAAAAGTGGAAATCATGTGGATGCTGTGTGGGAAGGGCTTCAGGTACGGGAGGACGTTGAAACCAAAAACTATAAGCTGATGTTTGGCATTTCTTACATAGATGGTACGGATCAATATGTGTGCGATAAAACGATTGAAGTAAAAACAATCGGCAAAGCCAGTAGTGAACCACAGGCTCCAGATGACGGTCTGTCAAATAACCCGGCGGGGGGCCAGGAACCTGATCCTGGCGTTGTTGGAGATGTGGGCGGCATCTATAATGGGGCTTCGTCTGTAGTTGGCGGCGGAGACGGGGACTCTGGAAATAAGAGTGTTCCCCGTGTGATCGTTACCGGGTTTAATACAGATCCGGGAACAGTAAGCGCTGGATGCGATTTCAGGCTGATCGTACATGTAAAAAATACATCGTTGTCAACGGCAGTATCTAATATGCTGTTTGATTTTCAGGCACCGGCATCTGGTACAGAGGCTGCGGCAGAGGCACCGGCATTTCTGCCTTCTTCCGGCGCAAGTTCTGTTTATCTGGATTATATTCCGGCAGGAGAGACGCGGGATGTCGCGATTGATCTGAATGCCCGGGCTGATCTGGTACAAAAGCCTTATAGCATCAATATGTCTATATTGTATGAGGATGGGAATGCCTCTCAGTTTGAGGGGAGTTCCAGCCTGGCTATCCCAGTGAGGCAGGCGGCCAGGTTTGAGTTCAGCGATATTGAATTGTCTCCTTCCAGTATTGAAGTAGGCCAGGAGGCAAACCTGATGTGCAGTCTGTATAATACCGGCCGGGTAAAGCTTTATAATGTGAAGGCAAAGTTTATGGGGGATGGCATCAGCGGCAAGGATGTATTCGTAGGAAATCTGGATTCCGGCGCTACAGGTACGATTGACGGTATGCTGACAGGAGAATCAGAAATGGCGCCCGGTACGAAATGTAAAATGATACTCACTTATGAAGATGAATCTGGAAATCAGTCTTCTATGGAGAGAGACTTTGAAATGGAAGTAACACCCTCTATGGAGTCAGATATGGATATGGGCATGGAGATGATGGGAGAAATACCCATGGAAGAAAAAGGATTTCCTGTAATACCCGTTGCGGTCGGGGGAGTGATCGTGCTGGTTGTAGTCGTATCTGTTGTTTTGCTTCGCAGAAGAAAGAAAAAACGGGCATTGGCAGAAGAGGAGGATTTAGCGGATGAGGTGGATCGATTTACTGAGGATGAGTAGCGGAAACCTCAAAAGGAGAAAGCTTAGGACATTTCTGACAATATTAGGCGTTGTCATCGGCACAGCATCTATTGTGGTCATGATCTCCCTGGGGCTTGGGATGCAGCAGTCCATGTATCAACAGATTGAGCGGTCCGGTGGAATGACTGCGATCACGGTGACCGGGCAGGAGGCAGGAAATTCGATGTACTATTTTTCCGACGGCTCGGAGCAGGGCGAGGCGACAAAATATGTTACGGATGATACTATTAAAGAGCTGCAGGAATTAGAACATGTAAAAAGTGCTACCCCGTCTTTGACGATGAGTTCTATTTTACTCAGTGGGAAATATTATGGGTATATTCAACTTGTAGGTTTGACGCCGGACGAATTGGAGAGGCAGAATATGAAGCTTGTAGAAGGGAGCCGGATGCCGGAGGAAAATGCCGCGAATCTGGACTTGGTCATTGGAAATTTTGTGCCCATGGATTTTTATGAAAAAGGGTCAGGCCGTGGATATTGGGAAACACAGGAACTTCCAGATATTGATTTTATGAAGGATCCCATGTTTCTTGTACTGGATCAGAGCGCATATTTTGATTCCCAGCAAAGCAGCGGCGGCAGCGCTTTTGGTGGAGATGACGGCTCTGGTAATACACAAGTAAAGGCTCCGAAAAAATATGTTGTACATGCCAGCGGGATGCTGGACGGCGGCCTGGAGACATACAATAGCGGTTCTTATAATGTATATTGTGATGTGTGGACATTAAAATCCATGCTGCAGAAGGAGTACAGGGGAAAGGCAATTCCCGGGCAGCCTACGACACAGACAGGAAAGCCCTATAAGTTTTTTGCTTATACCAATGCTATGGTGCAGGCAGATGACATAGACAATGTAGAAGGATTATCGGCAGCAATTCAGGATATGGGCTATCGGGTCAGCACAAATGCGGAATATCTTCAGAGTGCGCAGAAAGAGTTTGCAATGGTAGAAGCTGTTCTGGGAGGGATTGGCGCGGTCTCTCTCTTTGTAGCCGCAATTGGCATAGCCAATACGATGATGATGTCGATTTATGAAAGAACAAAGGAAATTGGGGTGATCAAAGTACTTGGCTGCAGTCTGCGTAATATAAAACAAATGTTTCTTTTGGAAGCAGCATTTATCGGATTTATAGGGGGTGTGCTGGGGAATCTTTTAAGCTTCTTGTTGTCCTTCGGCATCAATGTCGTAACCGGGCATGGAAGCGCCATGGGTCTGGACAGCAATATTTCCTATATCCCGGTGTGGCTTGTAATGGCGTCAATGGGATTTGCGGTGCTGGTAGGCATGGTTGCCGGATATTTCCCGGCTCTGAGGGCAATGAAGCTTAGTCCGCTTGCTGCGATACGAAATGAATAAGGCAGTGGTTATAAATAAAAAAGCTAGAATGAGGCAACATAATTTGGGAACTGTAGAGAAATTTCTTTACAGTTCCTTTTGTAGTATGTCATAGTATGCGTTAGAAACGGCAGGCGGCAGCTTTTTGCATACGGGGGACAGGCAGAGAGGGTTATTCTTCAATGATCTGGATTTCCAGATAATCGAAATCAATAGAATCTACAAAATTGTCCTGCGAAAATCGTGCTTTGCTGTGACGCTTAAAGTCTGCAATTGTAGAATCAAGCCAGATTGGTTTACTCAGGTCAAATTCATAGCAGATGGCATCTAATGCATGAAATATTTTATGTGTACGTGTATCGTCGGTTTCATCGCAGATTACGGTGTCGCGGATCATACGATTATTTTTCCATTCTTTTCCCCATAGGCGGAACATATGCAAAGATCTCCTTGTATACAGTAGATTCCGGAAAGAACCCTGTCCGGTGATTTACAGTATAACATTGAGACGCAAAAAATAAAACATAAAAAATAATAGATAGAAAATATAATGACAAAATTCCAAAAACATGTTATGCTTTAAGGAATTTAGCAAGGTAAAGCGATGATTCGACGGAAAAACGCCTGCAGAATCCAAATGGCAGGGAATCAATCTGCTGCCTAATTCAGTTATATATTATAGGAGAGAGAAGATGAAAAGCATTTTAGACAGGATTTTTGTGGATGGCCTTGGCGGGATGGCTCAAGGGTTGTTTGCGACCTTGATCATTGGGACGATCATACAGCAGATTGGGACATTTGCCGGCGGGGACGTGGGGAATCTAATCTATCTCACGGGAAAAATGGCGGCGGCTATGACTGGCGCTGGGATTGGTGTTGGGGTCGCAAGGAAATTTGAAGCGGATCATCTGATCGTGGTATCGGCGGCAACGGCAGGCATGATTGGCGCATTTGCAAGTAAAATGCTGGCAGGCGAGGTGATGCAGTCTGGTGGTATCATGGTATTTGCAGGCCCAGGCGAGCCTTTGGGCGCTTTTGTGGCGGCTTATGTGGCAATCGAAGTCGGAATCTTGATCAGTGGAAAGACAAAGTTGGATATTATTTTGACTCCCTTGATATGTATTGGTGTGGGGGCAGTCGTTGGGATCTTTGCAGGGCCTCCGATATCCCGGTTTATGACTTGGCTGGGTTCTTTGATCAACTGGGGCACGGAACAGCAGCCATTTCTTATGGGGATTGTAGTTTCTGTATTGATGGGAATCATTCTGACATTGCCGATCAGCTCGGCGGCGCTTGGGATTATCTTGAATCTGTCGGGACTGGCGGCGGGAGCGGCTACGATTGGATGCTGCTGCAATATGGTAGGCTTTGCAGTGGCAAGCTTCAGAGAAAATCGTTTCAGTGGATTGATTGCCCAGGGAATCGGGACTTCCATGCTGCAGATTCCGAATATTGTACGCAGGCCGCTTATATGGCTTCCTGCGATAATCTCCAGTGCAGTTCTGGGACCGGTTGGAACGATTTTGCTTCATATGACAAATAATGCGACAGGATCTGGTATGGGAACGGCAGGGTTGGTGGGGCCGCTTATGACATGGCAGGTGATGGTTCAGACCGAGCAGCCCTTGATCGTACTGGTCAAAATTATTGTGATCCAGATTCTGCTCCCTGCTGTCCTGACGTTGGGGATTTCCGAATTTATGCGTAAAAAGAACTGGATCCATTATGGCGATATGAAGTTGGAATTATAACAGTATTATTGCTTCGAATTTTGTTGAATACATTGTCTCTACATGATATGATAGGACTATACCAAAAAAAGGAGGTGGCCGGACTGAAAGGGGAACAACAGATGCAGGACGCCATCAGGAACTATGAAGATGTAGATAGTTGGAAAACAGTTATTTTCCTGTATAATGCGGCCTTAAAAGAAGTTGGGACAAAGCTTGAGATTTTGAATGATGAGTTTCAGCATGTACATAAATATAATCCGATCGAGCATATTAAGACGCGTATTAAGACGCCGGAAAGCATTGTGAAGAAGCTTAAGCGCTATGGAAGGGAGACTTCCATCGTGAATATGGTAAAGTATATCAATGATATTGCCGGTGTGCGGGTCATTTGCTCTTTTACATCAGATATTTACCGGTTGGCAGAGATGATCGGGAACCAAAGCGACTTGAAGGTTTTGTCGATTAAGGATTATATCAGGAATCCGAAAGAGAGTGGATATAAAAGTTATCATATGCTTGTGTCTATACCGATTTTTTTATCTGACAGTGTAGTGGATACAAAGGTGGAGATTCAGATTCGCACGATTGCCATGGATTTCTGGGCAAGCCTGGAGCATAAAATCTACTATAAATTCGAAGGGAATGCGCCAGAATACATCAGCCGGGAACTGCAGGAATGTGCGCAGATGGTTTCAGAATTAGATGATAAGATGCTTTCCCTGAATGAGGCGATCCAGGCATGTCTGGATGATAATGATATAATAGGAAGGGAATAAATAAAAGAAACCTATAAAAGGGAGGATGCCGGGTAACCGCTTGACGCGGTTCCCGGCATGTATTATGAAAAAGTTTATTCAAATAATCTTCTGACGTCTGTGTCTGCTATCAAATGTTTTTTTCATTTGATAGACTTAGTATATCTGGGAGAAATGAAGAAAACATGATGATAAGATGAAGGTTTTTTAAATGATAAATGAACAATTTGTGAACTGGAAACTTATTTGTGTCGGTTTTATATTGACTGTGGGAAAAGTATAAAAATTTATAAAGAGATACTTGGAAAGTCTGGAAGATTATGCTATTCTAAATGCAGTAATTTATTACGCCGTTTGGCTATAATAAGGGGAGACACAATATGACAAAAAGCGAATTTCTGACACAGTTGAGACAAGCATTGCAGGGAAACGTGAGCAGCCGTACAGTGCAGGAGAATATGGATTACTATGATCAATATATAATAGAAGAAACAGCAAAGGGAAGAAGCGAGCAAGAGGTGCTGGATACACTTGGAGATCCCTGGATCCTTGCCCGGACGATCATAGATGCAAATGACGGGATGGATCAGGAAACCGTATATGAATCGGAAGGCGGCACTTATTATTCGAACCATGAGGGCGGCTATGGACAGAGACAGCCAGGGATGCATGTGTTTGGGCTGGACACATGGTGGAAGAAGCTGCTGTTAATTTTATCAATAGTTATGATAGTTATGCTTGTATTTTCTATTATCAGCGGTTTAGTGAATTTGTTTGCTCCGATACTCGTGCCTGTATTAATTGTGATGTTTGTGATACGTTTGTTCGGCGGACGACGACCGTAAAAAAAGAATGCACCGGAGGTGCATTCTTTTTGCTGTTAAAATTCTCGCAGGCGTAACTGTTTACAGTGTTACTCCATAGAACTAAAAGTAAAAGACCGATGGGGGAGCCATCGGTCTTTTGAGGGGAGTATAAATAATTAATAAGGGGTTGTAGAAAGTATTCTTTCTACGAATATTAGTATAATATATGAAACTGGAAAATGCAAGCAAAAATAGTAAAATATTTATAAAAATCGAAAGAAAATAAAAAGAGATTATAAATTATCTTAGTTATGTATAAAAAACGGAAAGGGAGAGACAATATGAGTGTACCAAATAATTTCAGGAGGAAATACTCATGGCAAAGAATTATAACACAAATTCAAACTCAAATTCATCTTATGCAGATGAAAACAACAAAAACTCAAACAAGAATGCACAGAACAAAAACAGCTCTAACGCACAGAATAAGAACAGCTCCAATGCTCAAAACAAGAACAGCAGCCAGAGCAGAAATGCATTCGATGAGACAGACAACTATTAGGGTTTGATCATAAATTGGGGGCGTGGTAAAGTTCAGCTTTACTACGCCCCCGATTTATAGTAAGATAAATATGAATTTTGACATGAAGGAGGTATTCATGGAAAGGGTAGAATTGATCGCCCCATGTCATTTTGGCCTGGAATCAGTATTGAAGAGGGAGATTTATGACCTTGGATATGAGATCGTCAAGGTGGAAGACGGACGGGTGACCTTTGAAGGCGATATGGAGGCTGTGTGCAGGGCGAATATATTTTTAAGGACAGCGGAAAGAATTTTGCTAAAAGCAGGCGAGTTCAAGGCTGTAACATTTGATGAGCTTTTTGAAAAGACGAGAGAGATCCCGTGGGAAAAATATATTCCCAGGGACGGAAAATTCTGGGTTTCTAAGGCAGCGTCTGTAAAAAGTAAGCTGTTTAGTCCTTCGGATATACAGTCCATTATGAAAAAAGCCATGGTGGAGAGGATGAAATCGTACTATCATGAGGAATGGTTCACGGAAGAGGGGGCGTCTTATCCAATCCGTGTCTTTTTAATGAAGGATATGGCCACTGTGGGAATAGACACCTCTGGAGTATCATTACATAAACGGGGATACCGTAAATTGTCCAGTAAAGCGCCGATCACGGAGACGTTAGCCGCCGCATTGATCATGCTGACACCATGGAAAGAGGACAGGATATTTGTGGATCCGTTTTGCGGGAGTGGTACATTTCCGATCGAAGCGGCAATGATGGCAGCCAATATTGCGCCCGGGATGAATCGGACATTCACTGCACAAAGCTGGCAGAATATGATCTCTGAGAAACTTTGGCAGGAGACGCTGGAGGAAGCTAAGGAACTGTCAGATCCTCAGGTTGAGGTGGATATCCAGGGATATGATATTGACGGTGAGGTGATCCGTGTTGCCAGGCAGAATGCCCGGGACGCGGGGGTAGAGCATCTGATACACCTGCAGCAGCGGGCTGTAAGCGAACTGCGCCACCCGAAAAAGTATGGATTTATTGTCACGAATCCTCCTTATGGAGAGCGGCTTGAAGAGAAAGAGGCATTGCCTTTGTTATATCAGAAATTTGGAGAGAGTTTCCGGAAACTATCGGACTGGTCGGCATATATGATCACCGGCTACGAAGACGCAGAGCGCTATTTTGGCCGAAAGGCAGATAAAAACCGGAAGATTTATAATGGTATGATCAAAACATATTTCTACCAATTTATGGGGCCAAAGCCCCCAAAAACTAAACAATAGGAAATAGTTCATAGACATGGGCCGGGATAGGATGATCAATGGCAGGCTTGTCCATAAAAGTAAGAAGAAAGAAAAGATAATGAGTTTTGGTCGCAAAAAATAAAATATTGTGTTATACTAGGATAGAATATGTGTGGCTTTATAAAAATGGTTAAGAAAACAGAAGAGGAACTAAGAAGGTAGCGTTATGGAAAGAAGAATTGTATTTGCGACGGGAAATGAAAATAAGATGTCAGAGATCCGCATGATTTTATCAGATCTAGGTATGCCGGTTTATTCGATGAAAGAACTTGGGGTAGAGGCAGATGTTGTGGAAGACGGTATTTCATTCGAGGAGAATGCAGAGATTAAGGTCAGGGCAGTTTCAAGGCTTCTGCCGAATGATATTGTCCTTGCAGATGATTCGGGTTTGGAGATTGACTATTTGGATAAGGCGCCGGGAATTTATTCGGCAAGATTTGCGGGCGAGGAAACTTCCTATGATGTAAAGAATTGTATTTTATTGGACAAACTGGAAGGCGTGCCGGATGAAGAGCGGACAGCCCGGTTTGTATGTGCGGTTGCTGCTGCGTTTCCAGATGGAACGGTGGAAACTGTACGGGGGACGATCGAAGGCTCAATTGCGAAAGAGATGCTGGGGGAGAACGGGTTTGGATATGACCCAATCTTTTATGTCCCGGAATATGGCTGTACAACTGCACAGATGAGTCCGGATAGGAAGAATGAACTGAGTCACCGTGGGAATGCGCTCCGCGAGATGCGCAGGATTATTGAGGCGAGGCTTGGGAAGGAAAAAGAATGAGGGTTTTGATCGTCAGTGATACACATGGAGCCCACAGAAATTTAAACCGTGCATTAAAGGAAGCAGGGGCTATAGATATGTTTATCCATTTGGGTGACGTTGAGGGCGGAGAAGACTACATTAATGGCCTGGTGGCTTGCGAGAAGCATATCGTCAGGGGAAACAATGACTTTTTTTCCGGGCTTCCCAAAGAAGAGGAATTCTGCATTGGGCCTAAAAAGGTATTTATTACGCATGGGCATAACTATTATGTATCCCTTGACCCGCAGCAGGTGAAAGATGAGGGCAGGGCGAGGAATGCAGACATTGTGATGTTCGGACACACTCATCGGCCATATTTGGAAAGAGGCCGGGATATTACGGTATTGAATCCGGGAAGTCTGTCTTTTCCGCGTCAGGAAGGACGCAAGGGAAGCTATATGATCATGGAGCTTCAAGAGGACGGACAATTGGATTATTTTGAACATTATCTGAATTAGAACGGTTTTATATAAGGAGATATAAATAATTTGATGATGTCTTAAGTTTGAAGAGGAATGTGATGAAAAAAACGAAAATATTCAGTTTTAAGAGATATTTGATAGACCTCATAGTACTTTTTCTGCTGATGGTGACAAGTATCCTGATTTCCTTTTATTATGTAAATGCAAAGGCAGAAGATAGTGCCAGAAAAACAATTCTGGATCATGTGGAAGGGCAGAGGGTTCATTTACAATCAACAATAGACATCCAATATAAATACATGGAGGCTGCAGCAAGGTCTGTTGGACGGGAGGATGAACTGTTATCTTCTGATAATATCCAATTGATAAAGGATTTGCAGGAAAGCTGTGATCTGGAGCGGGTAGCGCTCATGGATGCGGAGGGTCAGTGTACCTATGATAATGGGGTTCAGAAGTCTGTTGTACATAGGGAATATTTTCAGCAGGCTATGGATGGAAAATGTACTTTAAGCGAGCCGCTTCAAAGTATGGTGGATGGAGATGAGCGGGTAATACTTTGCGTTCCTGTCTACCATGAGGAGGAAATCATAGGTGTACTGGGCGGCTCTTATAATGTAGAAGGGTTCAGCAGCATATTGCTTGATGATATCTATGATGAAGAAGGACAATGCATGATTACTGCCGCTGATGGAACGGTGATCGTTACGAATGAAAGGTCAGAGGCGGCAGACTCCCGGGAACCGCTGTTTGGAGGGAATGGTGCAGCTGAATTCCTGGATGGTTCATTTGACGGATTGAAAGATGATTTCCAGATGCAGAAAGAAGGCTGTGCCATAATTAAACGGAATGACAGGATTTTCTATCTGGTCTATAAACCGCTGGAAATGAATGACTGGATGATCAGTTATACAGTACCAGTGGAAAAGGCAAAGCAGCCTTATAGCTTTATCTTGCAGTTTGAAGTGATTTTATCAGTAGTCCTTGCTGTCGGGATCTTATTGATCTTGTTTGATACATGGCGTATTAGCAGCAAGGAAAAGAAGAACCTGATGATATCGGCATCGACAGATGCTCTAACTGGAGTGAGCAATAAAAAGCATACAGAGGAGGAAGTCAATCTCTGGCTTGAAGAAGCTCCTGAAGACTCTAAGCAGGTGTTTTTCATGTTGGATTTTGATGATTTTAAGTCCATTAATGATGTGTATGGCCATCGCATAGGAGATGAGGCTCTCCGGGAGATGGGGCGGCTTTTGAAACAGGATTTCCGTCAGGAAGATATTTTGGGGCGGATCGGCGGCGATGAGTTTGCGGTTCTGATGAAGAATGTGAAAGACAATGAAGTGATCCAGTATCGTGCCGAAAGGTTATGTGCACATTTGCGCCAAGTACGGATCAAGGATGCGCCAGAATGCCGTCTGAATTGCAGTATTGGAATTTCCTATGCCCCAAAAGATGGCAGAAGCTATGTGGAATTGTATGAGCACGCGGATGAAGCCTTATATAAGGCGAAAGAAAGTGGGAAGAATGGTTTTGTATTTTATTCATGAGAGAGCCAAAGTTTGGAATGGTACGAAATAAAGATACCGGAACTCCTTATCAATGAGGGGTTCCGGTATTTTTAGTCCAATGCGGATAACAGGACTCGAACCTGCACGGTCGCCCACCAGATCCTAAATCTGGCGCGTCTGCCAATTCCGCCATATCCGCACAACATGTTTATTATATTAAATTAAAAATAGCTATCTGTCAAGTTTTTTGAAGATGAAAAACCTGTTGAGTTTGGGTAGGGATTCATGCTATAATCTGACTAATACAACCGAATTTTTCAGCGGGAGGAGAGGATGCTTTCTGTTTTGCCAGACAGACGGCATGAAAGAAAAAATTTAGGGTGTGAGGTTTAGCTATGATAACAATTAAAGATATGGCAGAGATGCTGGGGATTAGTACGACCACGGTATCCAATGTAATTCATGGTAAGACAAGTGAAGTTTCGCAGAAAACAGTTGAGCGAGTGGAGAAACTTCTGGAGGAATATGAATATGTGCCAAATAACAGCGCGAGAAGTCTTACACAGAACTGTTCTAAGATTATAGGCGTGGCATTAAAATGCCGGAAGGATAAGTATACGAATTTGATAGCAGATCCTTTTTTCGGTGAATTACTCGGAACTCTTGAAGCTGAGATACGGGCACATGGGTATTTTATGATGATCTATACTTCCAATGAGATCAGTGAGATTATCAGGAATGTGCTGACCTGGAATGTGGACGGGCTGATTCTGGTGGGGATGCTGCATGACGATTTCATCCGGATCAAGAGCAGATATAAAAAGCCGACGCTCCTGATTGACAGTTATGCGCCAAGAGAAATCATGAATTATGTGAACATCGGGCTGGAGGACGAGGAAGGCGCCTACAAGATGATGCATTATCTTCTGGAGATGGGGCATAGACGGATCGCGTTTTTGGCAGATAATATGGAAGGCGTAGATTATATCCGTTATCTGGGATATCAAAGGGCATTGGAGGAGTATGGGCTGGAAATGCAGGAAAAGGATCTGCTGATCTTCCATCCGGGAATGGTGGAGCGGGAATCCAGCCTGCAGGAACTTTTCTATAAATCGAAAGACTATACGGCATTTATGTGTTGTTCCGATTATTATGCGGTGCTGCTGATGAACTATTTTATGGACCGGGGGATCCGGATTCCGGAAGATCTGTCCATTACAGGATTTGATAATAATATGATGTCACGGATCATCCGTCCGTCACTTACGACGGTAGCACAGGATGTGACGAAGAAAGGACAGCTTGCCGTAGATTATATGTTAAAAATGATACAGGGGATAGAATTTTCCGAATGGGATGTAAAGCTTCCTACAGAAATTGTCATCCGTGACAGTGTGAGGACGATTGATCTGCCGGCAGATACGGAAAAGGAGAAGACTGAGGATATGGAAAGTAAAAGCCAGGGGCAGTGAATCATACAAGAAAACATAATTATACAGAGAGATAGAGTATAATGAAAGAACTGAAATGTAGCATTATGGTATGTTTTCAGTTCTTTTTTGCTTTATGAGTTTATGGGAATTTTTTTTGTTTTGTGCGATTTTCATAGAAGACAGGGATGAAAGTACTGGTTTTTCTTTGTAAACTGGTGAAAAATAGGTAAAGTTGCATATAAAATGTACAAAAAAGCGACTTTTTTCGCTTTTTTTTGAAACTTATGTGCAAAAGGGTATTGATAATTTATAAAAAAAGTGTTAACATAGGTTACACAGAAAACCTTATGCGCAAAAGGTCGAAATTTATGATTCAATTCGATATGATTTTTGAGATATTGAATGAATCTGCTGGTGTGTGGATATGATACCCTTAGGGGCATTCCAGATCCTGAAGTTTTGTGGTATGGCAGGCTTTTGGACTGCACTGGAATGAAAAGAATATTGTGGGCACCGCACAAAAAAAGGAGGAAAATATGAAGAGGAAAGTAATTGCAACATTGTTGGCAGCATCTATGGTAATGAGTTTAGCAGCATGTGGCGGCGGAGATGCCGGCAGCGATTCCACAAGCGGAGATTCCGGATCATCTTCTGATTCTGAGGCCGATTCCGGTTCTTCAGGCGGTTCAGGCGATACGATCCGTCTGGTAAATGGTAAGATCGAGGTTGATGCTCAGTTGAAGAAGCTGGCAGAGATGTACAAAGAAGAAACCGGCGTGACAGTAGAAATCGAGTCTATGGGCGGCGGTATTGATATCCAGGGAACATTGAAGGGATATTATCAGGCGGACAACATGCCGGATATCTTCGTAAACGGCGGTTCTACAGACTTTGGCAACTGGGAAGGCATGTTAGAGGATATGAGCGGCGAAGCTTGGGCATCTGATACAGACGCGGCATATGTTGATGAAGAATACGGCACCATTGGATTCCCATATACTGTAGAAGCAGTTGGACTTGCTTATAATGCAGATATCCTTGAAAAGGCTGAGATCGATCCTTCTACATTGACATCTCCTGACAAGATTGAAGAAGCATTTAAGACTCTGGATTCCAAGAAGGCTGACCTTGGTATTGATGCAGTAGTTGGATACTGTGCAGAGGCTACAAACCTGTACTGGTCAACAGGTAACCATGTATTTGCAAATTATATCGACGGTGGACTGGACCGTGAAGATACCACTTACATTGATATGCTCAATGACGGCGGAAAAGTGGACGAGGAACGTCTGACACACTTTGCAGAATTTGTAGGACTTTTGAATCAGTATTCAGACCCTGCTCTGTTAGTTTCCGGTACCTATGATCAGCAGATCTTGAATTTTGCTTCTGGAAAGTATGCGTTTGTAACCCAGGGTTCCTGGATCGGAGCAACCATGACAACGGACGACGCAGAAGCTTATGAAGCAGCAGGCAACTTTACAGTGGGTATGATTCCTTATGCATTTGAGGATGGCATGGATACGATCCTGACGAACGCACCTTCCTGGTGGTCTGTATTCTCTGATGGAAATGCAGAAGCAGCTAAGGCGTTCCTGCAGTGGTGTTCCGAAGATGCAGCGCAGCAGGTACTGGTAGAGGAAGCTGGATTCATCAGCCCGTTTACTTCCTGCAAGTATGTTGCAAATGATCCGTTCGCACAGACGATCGTAGATTATCAGGCAGCAGGAAAGACTTCTGCTTGGCATTGGCTGGGTATGAAGGAAGGCCTCGCGCAGAATTATACCGGACAGGTATTCAATGACTATGCGGCTGGCAATCTGGATACAGATAAATTTGTACAGACAATGGAGCAGGTAATTCAGGCTTGCTACGCAAATTGATTTTCTCTTATTATAATGTATGCAGTGAACCGGCCGCCGGCAGATTCCTGCACAATAAACGGCACTTAGGGGGCAGGCGGAATTTTCCGTCTGCCTGCTATCAAAATAGAGTGTTTGGCAGATAGAGAGATAAAAAAGAAATTGGGCCGAATGGCAGAATGATAACAAAATATCCATAGGATTGTCAATATGTATTTATGAAAGATCATTTCATGGACAGCACTGAGGGAAGGGAATGGGTGTTTTGTTAATTTTATGCATACATATGAAAAAACGTATGGTGCATGTAAGGATTGATAGAGTATGAAACAATAGAGAGGAGCTGTAAAATGTCTGAGAACTCATCGAGCAAAAAAATGCTGTCTCTTGTTCTTCTGGCCGCTGGCGCGGTTGGCATGGTAGTGGCGCTGTATCTTGACTTTTCCGGCAGTGGGAATGCAATGAGAGGTCCCCTGTTGATCATCGGGGCGATTCTCTTTTTGATTGGCCTGTATTTATTCCCGACAGTAGAACATCACCGCAGCATCATTAATTTTATATTTTTGTTTCCACTATTGTTCACGTTTGCAGTGACAGTAATCATACCGTTGCTTTTGGGTATTTTCTATTCTTTTACTGATTGGAACGGTATTAAATTTTCCGGCTTTATCGGATTGTCAAATTATACATCTATGTTTAAAGACCCGGCTTTCATATGGTCTGTATTATTGACTTTCCTCTTTGTAATATTTAATATGGTTTTGGTAAATCTGGTAGGATTTGCACTGGCTCTTTTATGTACCACGAAACTGAAAGGTGTGAATTTCTTCCGTGCAGCATACTTCCTTCCGAACCTGATCGGGGGTATCGTACTGGGCTATATCTGGCAGTTTGTTTTCAACAACGTGCTTGTTCAAGTTACTGCAAGCATCAGCGGACACCAGAATTCGATCCTGGCAAATACAAAGACTGCTTTTATGGCGATCATTGTAGTGTATGTATGGCAGTATGCGGGATACATCATGCTGATTTATGTAACCGGGCTTACTACTGTACCGAAGGATGTATTGGAAGCATCTCAGATTGACGGCGCAAATGCATGGACGACCTTGATGAAGATCAAGATCCCTATGATTGCTTCTACGATCACTATCTGTACTTTCCTGACGCTGACCTCTGCATTCAAGCAGTTCGATGTGAACATGGCATTGACAAATGGTACAGGATCTGTGGCAGACTTCCTGGGTTCCTATCTGACGAACGGTACACAGATGTTGGCATTGAATATTTATAATACGGCAATTTCCAAGAACAACTATGCGCTTGGCCAGGCGAAGGCCGTCCTGTTCTTTATCATCTTGGCTTGTGTATCTATTCTGCAAGTACGGATATCAAATAAGAAGGAGGTGGAGATGTAATGGAAATGAAGAAATCCAGAAAAATCATTTTGACAGTGGTTGGTATCATTGTTGCGTTGTATACTTTGTTCCCATTTTATCTGGTGGTTATGAATACATTTAAGAGTGCGAACAGTATCGTCTCCAGCCCGGTAGGATTTGAAGGTATCAGTTTTTCACAGTTAATGACAAACCTTTCCTCTGTTGTCAATAACTCGAACTTTAACTTCTGGTATGCATTTGGCACATCCGTGGTCATCACGGTAGTTTCCTTGATCGTACTGGCATTGTTTGGCGGAATGGCAGCGTGGGTGATCTGCCGTAATAAAACAAAATGGTCCACAGCAATTTATATGGTGTTTATCGCATCTATGATCATTCCATTCCAGGTTGTTATGCTTCCGTTGATCTCTACATTCCGTGATGTAGGTAATTTTGTGGGGATTTCTTTACTGCAGTCCATACCGGGAATTGTATTTGCATATTGTGGATTCGGCGGCGCTATGACCGTGTTTATCCTGACGGGCTTTATCAAGGGTATTCCATATGAGCTGGAAGAGGCGGCATCCATTGACGGATGTTCACCGGAGGGGACATTCTTCCGTATCATCTTTCCGTTGCTGACACCGGTTATCACAACCGTTACGATCTTGAATGGTATGTGGATCTGGAACGATTACCTTCTGCCATCTCTGATGCTTGGCCAGAATGGTAAGGTGAAGACTCTTCCTGTTGCAGTACAGGCGTTCGTGGGATCCTATGTAAAACAGTGGGATCTGATCTTGACTGCGGCGCTGCTGGCGATCATTCCTATGGTAATTATTTTCCTGATTGCCCAGAAGCAGATCATGAATGGTATGGTAGAAGGTGCGATCAAGTAGGCTTTTCATCAAAGTCTGCCTGTACATGGATTTACTGGCAAGCTTCTTTTTGGAAAGGAGGCCGCTATGAGTTTATTTGATATGAACGGTCCGTTGATGAATGCTTTGAGGAAGCTGGCGAATATTATTTTGTGTAATATCACGTTTTGCCTTCTTTCACTGCCGCTGTTTACAGTGGGGGCATCTCTGGCGGCATTGTTTACCTGCATGCAGGCGATACTGACGGATGATGAGGATGATGTCATCATAAAGCAATACTGGGACGCATTTCGGCAGAACTTTAAGCAGGCGACTGCGATCTGGCTGCTCTGCCTTGTGGCGTTTGCATTCTTGAGTCTGTATTATCTGATCGTCTCAGGTATGGCCGGTATGATGGGCAGGGTATATCGAATTAGTTTTTTCATGATGTGTATCATATTTTTGTTTGGGTTCCAGTATCTTTTCCCGATGCAGGCAAGGTATGTAAACACAGTGAAAAATACTTTGAAAAATGCCTGGCTGCTTAGTATTGCGGCTCTGCCCTGGACGATACTCAGTATTGCGCTGGTGATTGCGGCGGTTTATATTTCTTTCTTCATGAATCCAAATGGTGTACACTTGGCTGTTTTCCTGTGGGGGATGGCCGGGTTTGGGATTGTTGCTTACCTGAACAGCTTTTTCTTCCAGAAAGCATTTCAGGCGATCGACCCGGAAAAAATGGAGGTAAAGCACCAGGCACCGAAAGAGGCCGTGTTTATTGACGAGGAGCATCGGACGGCGGAAGTGTTTTTTCAAGAGGGTTCCTATTCCAATCCGGACTGGAACCGCCAGGCGTATCCGGGAAAGGGTTCTGTGTCTCCACAGAAGCCGGTATCGAAAAAGGGTGCGAAAAAAAGAAGATAACAGGATGACATGTACGGCTTAAGGCTGTTGATGTGAAAAATAACAATTGGAGGAAATAAGTATGGCTTCGATTCGTTTTGAGAATGTTACAAAGACTTATGAGGGTGCGACCTCTCCGGTTGTCCCAAATTTGAATTTAGAGATAAAAGACAAAGAATTTATTATTCTGGTCGGGCCGTCCGGTTGTGGAAAGTCTACTACCCTGCGTATGATCGTGGGGCTGGAAACCATAACGGAGGGAGAGCTGTATATCGGGGATCGGTTAATGAATAAGGTGCCGTCCAAAGATCGTGACATTGCGATGGTATTTCAGAATTATGCACTGTATCCCCATATGAATGTATACAAAAATATTGCGTTTGGTTTGAAACTGCGTAAAGAGGATCCGGCTGAGATTGACCGCCGTGTACATGAAGCGGCAAAGATCCTTGACCTGGAGCATCTGCTGACCCGGAAACCAAAGGAACTTTCCGGCGGGCAGAGACAGCGTGTGGCGCTTGGCCGTGCTATGGTCAGGAACCCGGCGGTATTCCTTTTGGATGAGCCGCTTTCTAACCTGGATGCAAAGCTCCGTGCGTCTATGAGGACAGAGATTGCAAAGCTGCACCAGAGGCTTGATATTACATTTGTATATGTAACCCATGACCAGACAGAAGCTATGACGATGGGCGACCGTATCGTAGTTATGAAAGAGGGTGTGATCCAGCAGTTTGATACTCCTCAGAATCTGTATGAAAAACCGGTAAATCTGTTTGTGGCAGGATTCATCGGAAGCCCGCAGATGAACTTCCTGGATGTGAAGATCGAGAAGGAAGGCAAAAAGTTCTATGCAATACTCGGACAGAACAAACTGGCAGTTCCTGAATTTAAATGTCAGGCGCTTGCGCCGTATGCAGGAAAAAATGTGATCATGGGACTGCGCCCGGAGGATTTCCTGGGACAGGATAAACTGACCGAGGACAATGCGATGGACACGGAAATGAACTTTAGCGAATTATTGGGCGCAGATTATAATTTATATATGACTGTGAACGATATCCGTATCATCGTGAAGATTCCTGCTTCGGGAGAACAGCCGGAGAGAGGTTCCTACCGGATTGCGGCGAATATGGATAATGCTCATTTCTTTGATAAAGAAACAGAGCAGGCAATTTGCCACTAAAGGCAGGAGCCATAGAAAAAACATATAGCATACAATGATTTTTGTGAGGCCCTGAAAGTGTGTTTTCCGTTATAGTCCAGATAAAATCTGAACTTACAGCAACCTTTCAGGGCTTTCTTTATAATAGGAGGAAAGAAAATGGTTGATTGGCTGAAAAATGCAGTATTTTATGAAATTTATCCTCAGTCTTTTGCGGATACCAATGGAGACGGGATTGGGGATATACAAGGGATCATTGAACATCTGGATTATATCAGGGAATTAGGTTGTAATGCAATCTGGCTGAATCCCTGCTTTGAATCTCCGTTTTTAGATGCAGGATATGATGTATCGGATTACATGAAGGTAGCTCCCAGATATGGGACAAATGCGGATTTGAAGCGTCTTTTTGATGAGGCGCATAAGAGGGACATGCATGTGATGCTGGATCTGGTTCCGGGGCATACTTCCTGGGACCATCCTTGGTTCCAGGAGTCATTGAAGCCTGAGAAAAACCCGTATTCCGGCAGATATGTATGGACGGACGACGCGTGGAAGAGTTTTGAGAATGTGGGAAGTATTAAGGGTTTCCTGCGTGGGATGAGCCAGAGGAACGGCTGTGTTGCGGTGAATTTTTATTCACATCAGCCGTGCTTGAATTATGGATTCTATGAAGTAGATGAACCAGAGTGGCAGCAGCCTATGGATTCAGAGGATGCGCTGTCTACCAGGGAAGCGATCAAGGATATCATGCGGTTCTGGCTTCAGATGGGATGTGACGGGTTCCGGGTCGATATGGCGGGTTCTCTTGTGAAGAATGATCCTGAGCAGGAAGGAACAATCCTTTTGTGGCGTGATTTTATGGATTTCCTGGAAAAGGAATTTCCGAATGCGGCTATGATTTCTGAGTGGGGACAGCCGGACAGGAGTTTAAGATCCGGATTCCATATGGACTTTATGCTGCATTTTGTCGGAGTCAGCCATTATACAGATATGTTCCATGCGGATGACCCTTATTTCTCACGTGAGGGAAAAGGAAACGCAAAGGATTTTATTGATTATTATAAGAAGTGCTATGAGCCGACGAACGGCAAAGGGATGATCTGTGTGCCGTCAGGAAACCATGATATGGAGAGGTTTACAAAATGGCTGGATGATGAAGAGATCAAGATTGTATTTGCGTTTCTGCTGTCATTGCCTGGTGCTCCATTCATTTACTACGGAGACGAATTGGGAATGCGCTATCTTTCAGACATCGTCTCGGTGGAGGGCGGTTATATCAGGACAGGTTCCCGTTCACCGATGCAGTGGGACAGCAGATTGAATGCGGGCTTCTCGGAAGCTGCAAAAGAAAAGCTGTATATTCCGCTTGACCCGGATATAGACCGTCCGACAGCAGAAAAACAGATGGCAGATCCGAATTCGGTTTATCATGAGGTGAAAAAACTGATCAAGATCCGCCAGTCTGTTCCTGTATTGCAGAGTGAAGCAAAGATTGAGTTCTTGTATTGTGAGGAGAAGGCGTATCCGCTTGTCTACCGCAGGACGGATGGGAAAGAGTCTGTGCTGGTTGTGCTCAATCCATCGGGCAGGGATGTAAGCTTTGACTATGCTGGAAAGCTGGGAGAAGTGATCTATCAGAATGGCGGAGAATTAAAATCAGAAGCCGGGAAGCTGTACGTTCCGGCGGCAGCAGCGGTGTTTGTAAAGGAAGAGAAGTAAAAAGAACGGGAGGATGTGAGTTTAGCGCATCCTCCCGTTTTTTTTCAAATGATTTATTTTTTCCACAATACAAAAGCTTCATACGGCCGCAGTGTGACGGTGCCTTTATCATATGCATTTTCCATATTGGAAATGAGCAGACCTGCGCCAGTGAACTCTTCTGGAATAGTAAATGTGGTTTCCTGATCGGTAAAACTACATACTACCAGCAGCTTTTCATTTTCCAGTGTCCTGGTATAAACGAACCAGTCTTCACTTTCTTCAAAGAGCGGCTCATATTTTCCATACACCATAACAGGGGTCTGTTTCCTTAATGCAATCAGCTTTTTATAATAATGGAAAACAGAATTCGGGTCCGCGGTCTCAGCCTTTGCGTTGATCTCCTTATAATTTGGGTTTACTGAAATCCAAGGAGTCCCGGTAGTAAAGCCTGCCTGCTCCGTATCGTCCCACTGCATCGGTGTCCTGGCATTGTCACGGCTGAGCCACAAAAGACAGGGCCAGAATTCCTCATGAGGGACAATGCCGCTCTCGCACCATTCCTTGTAGGCATTGATGCTTTCGATATCGCGGAAATCTTCCGGGCTTTGGAATGGATAGTTGGTCATGCCAAGCTCTTCGCCCTGGTACACGTAAGGGGAACCCTGCAGCATATGAAGGCAGGTAGCCAGCATTTTTGCGGAAGTTTCCCGGTACTGGGGACGGTCATCCCCGAAACGGGAGACTGCCCGCGGCTGGTCATGGTTATCCCAATATAAGCTGTTCCATGCTTTCCCATATAAATCCATCTGCCAGTGGGAGAGGATTTTTTTCAAAGTAGTAAGAGGCATTTTATCATGGGTCCATTTTCCGTATTTACCATTTGAACTTACATGCTCAAACTGGAATACCATGTTCAGTTCATGCGTATTTTCCCCGGCATACTGTTTTGCATCTTCAGTTGTAACATCCGGTGTCTCGCCTACGGTCATAATATCGTATTTTGACAATACCTTTTCGTTCATTTCCTGAAGGAATTCATGAACTCTGGGGCCATTGACCGAATAAGGATGGAAGCTGCCGTATAACCCATCAACCTCTCCGTCAGGTAATCCAGGAACCTTGGAAATCATGTTGATGACATCCATGCGGAAGCCGTCGATACCTTTGTCGCACCACCAGGTCATCATATCAAAGACTTCCTGGCGTACCGCCGGGTTTTCCCAGTTGAGATCCGGCTGTTTTTTGGAAAACAGATGGAGATAATACATGTCGGCTTTTTCATCATACTGCCAGGCGGAACCGCTGAAACTGGAACCCCAGTTGTTGGGCGGTGTCTGTGCATCCTTTCCTTCCCGCCAGATATAATAGCCGCGGTAAGGGCTCTCTTTGGACTGCCGGCTTTCCATAAACCATTTGTGCTCATCAGAAGTATGGTTTACAACCAGATCCATGACGACTTTTATCTCTCTTTTATGTGCCTCTGCCAACAGCTCATCAAAATCATCCATCGTTCCGAACTCATCCATGATCGCTCTGTAATCGCTGATATCATAACCGTTGTCATCATTTGGCGACTTGTAGACAGGTGACATCCAGATGACATCGATCCCCAAGTATTTCAGGTAATCCAATCTGCTGATGATCCCTCTTAGATCACCGACTCCGTCTCCGTTGCTGTCCATAAAGCTGCGTGGATAAATCTGATAAATGACAGCTTCTTTCCACCATGTTCTATTCATAATCCTTTACTCCTTTCTAATTCTGTTGCCAAACATCTAAGCAGATAGAGAGACATTACTATAATCATCTCCATCATATCCTGTGTAATTACATTTCCAATATCAATACCTGATATCCATGTAACTGGATGGTATTGCCCTCTTGTGCAATGTCAGGGTAGTTGTTCAATAACACTTTTTTATATCCTGACGGAAGTGTAATTGCCTGCTCGTCTTTCTGGTAATTTCCAATGACCAGAAGCGTCTTCCCGCCTTTTCGGTAATAAGCCATGAGATTGTGGCGGTCTTCCCATACAGGCTCTAACGCTCCGTATACAACCGTTTCTTTGTATTCCGGATTTTTACGAAGGGCGATCAGTTTTTTATAAAAACTTCTTACAGAATCCGGGTCATCCAACTGCGCGGCAGCATTGATGGAAGTATAATTCGGATTGACCTTCAGCCAGGGGGTTCCAGTAGTGAATCCGGCATTGGCTCCATCGGACCACTGCATTGGTGTACGGGCATTATCGCGGCTGAATTTGGAAACTACCTTTAACGCTTCCTCCGGGGAGAGGCCTGCATCCAGCGCTACCTGATACTCGTCAATGGCGGAGATATCATCGACTTCATCCATAGAAGAGATTGGCACATTTTCCATTCCCAGTTCCTGCCCCTGATAAATAAAGGGGAGGCCGCGCAGCATAAAATTCAAAGCAGCAAGCATTTTTTTGCTTTCCAGGCAGCAGTCGCTTTCCGGGATATAGCGGCTGACGCCACGAGGCTCATCATGGTTTTCGATGATGTTGGATAAAAAGCCGATGTCTCCTACTTTTGCCTGAGCCTCGAAGCAGCATCTCTTGTAATCATCAGGCGTAATCGGCTGGTCAGCATACCATCCCTTCCCACTCTGCCCAAAGATTGTCTCATTAAAATCAAACATGCTGGAGAAGTAGCCGTTTTCCCCGATGAAATCTGGAATGTCTTCTGGCTTTTCATCAAAGACTTCTCCTACGGAAAATGCGTCATATTTTTTGAAGGTACGGTCACGCATCTCGCCTAAGAATTCCCCGATGCCTTTTGCTTCTTTCAGCATAGCCTTAATGGAGCAAAGTCCGTCGTCCCTGTCAGGTTCATAACTACAAAATGGCAGCGCCTTTTTGATATTAATGATAGCATCAATACGGAAGCCGCCCAAACCTTTGTCCAGCCACCAGTTGATGTTTTTGTAGACCTCTTCACGCAGCTCCGGGTTCTCCCAGTTCAAGTCAGGCTGCTTTTTATGGAATACATGCAGGTACTGCTTGTTGGTTCCGGGAAGGTCTTCCCATACCGGGCCGCCGAAATAAGAGCGCCAGTTGGTGGGAAGCTCACCTTCCTTTTTGTCGCGTAAGTAGAAGAAATTGCCGTATTTTCCTTCCGGGTCTTCACAGGCTTTTTTGAACCACTCATGCTCATCAGAGCAGTGGTTGACTACCAGATCCATTAGAATGTACATGCCTCTTTTTTTGGCTTCGGCAAGAAGCTGGTCCATGTCGTCCATGGTGCCGAAGCGGGGGTCAATATCATAATAATCGGAGATGTCGTAGCCTTCGTCCGCCAGAGGGGAAGGATAGCATGGGGAGAGCCAGATAATGTCCACGCCCAGATCCTGCAGGTAATCCAGTTTGCTGATGATACCGGGGATATCGCCGATACCGTCTCCGTTGGAATCATAAAAACTTTTTGGATAGATCTGATAAGCTACCTTGTCATGCCACCACTTTTTTGTCATAATGATACCTCCATATCGTGTTTTAAATTTTTATGTCAGTAACAGGTTCTGCATTTCATTTTTGTGATTCTATTATAATAACCAGAATCAGATTTGTCTTTCATTTATCTGATTAAAAATTACAATATTATGACTTTTTTCGATACTGAAGCGGAGTGGTGCCCGTATATTTCCGAAATTCCCTGAGAAAATTCCCCAGATTATTGTAACCGCATTCCAGACAGACTTCTGTAATGGGAAGGTCTGTCTCTTCTAAAAGGCGGAGAGACTGTTTGATACGATATTCATTGAGATATTCAATAGGAGAACGGCCGATCGCTTTTTTGAAAAATCGGCAGAAATACTGTTCATTCATGCAGACTTCTTTTGCCAGATCCCGGATATATATTTTTTCTCTATAGTTTTCCCTGATATAGGTCAAAGTTTTTTTGATTCCTTCCACCCGCTTATCGTGCCCTTTTTCCATAGGAGAGAAAAGCTGGTGGCTGGACAGGACGGCCAGGATGCGGAGCAGGGAGGACTTGATATATAGCTGGTTTGTCAGGTCGTCAGTCACCGCGCCGTCACAATGAGAAATGTCTTCGCCTGACGTGCCGAAAGACTGCATGATATCCTGAAAAGCGCTGTATATAGGCGCAAAAGCGGGATGGTCAGGCAGTAGGAAGCGAGGAAAACGTATTTTCCCATTCTGCATGGGCTGAATGAGCTGCATCTGTGCGGTGTCACAGGAATCAAAGCTTAGAATGCCGGGAGAAAAGACCACGGCATCTTCTCCGAGGCTTCCGGATGTTTCGGTGATAATACTATGGAGTTCGCCAGGGTTAATGAAGTACAGGCATTCGGAACGGATGTAGAATGGCTCCATATTGATCTCCAGGCGAAATTCACCGCCGGAAAAATACAATATTTCGACTTCATCATGCCAGTGATGCTTGAAAAGTATGCCTTCGCCGGAAGAACGAGTCTGGTAAATGGCGCAGGGAAAGGTTTTGGTGCCGTGGGGGCGGATTTCTTTCAGAGTTGATAAGTGCTGCATGGGAAACCTCCTCTGTTAGTGTCCATAATTATAAAAAAAGTACCATTGTCTAAAAGAAAAGTCAATAAAGAAATCAATACTTTTCATATTCGGAAAATCGTTGTAGAATAGTAGGGACAGGCGGCGGAGCTGTCGGCTGTGCAGATCAGATACAGAGATAGAAAGAGGGAAGATAAATGAATAAGAAGGAAGTATTAGAGATCAGGAAGCAGTTCACACCGGCCAATTGCGCGATCACGCGGATCTGCGGCTGTTATGTGGACCACGAAAAAAATAAGCAGATGCAGACAAAAGAGGCATTTCTTTCTCTGCCGGAGGAAGAGGCTTTTAAGTATTTTGATATTTTTAAAAAGACACTGTCTGGCGGGATCGGACGGAACATGCTGAACATGGAGTTTCCATTAGAACAGGAGATGCCCGGCGGGACACAGGAATTCTTGATGAAGCTTAAAAGCAGCAAGCTGGAAGACGAAGAGCTGTTGGAGGAGTTTTATGATAAGATTATCGAGAATTACATATTTGAGGGAAATTATTATATTATCCTGATTCATGCCATGTATGATATTCCGGGAAAGGCATCGGATAATCTGGAGATGTATGACTCGTCAGACTATGTTTATGAATATCTGATGTGTAGTATCTGCCCGGTAACGCTCTCTAAAGCAGGACTCTCCTATAATGCGGAGGATAACCGGATCCAGGACCGGATTCGGGACTGGATCGTGGAAGTGCCGGACAAAGGATTTTTATTTCCGGCGTTTAATGACCGGAATACAGACCTTCATGGCCTGCTGTATTATACGAAAAAGTCTCAGGACCTGCAGCCGGAACTGATCGACCAGGTGTTAGGGGCGAAGAGCCCGATGTCTGCGGATACGCAGAAGGAGGCATTCCAGATCCTGATCGAGGATACCCTGGGAGAAGACGGGGACTATGAGATCATCCGCAATATCCATGATACGCTCAACGATATGATCGCAGAGCATAAAGAAGAGCCGGAACCCCTTGAACTGGACAAGATCAGTATGAAAAAGGTGTTTGAGAACAGCGGGGTGCCTGCGGAGAATATGGAAATGTTTGAGCAGACTTATGACGCGGCAGCAGGGGAAAAGACTTCTCTGATGGCGGAAAACATTGCGGAAACCCGGAAATTCAACATTGAAACTCCGGACGTGGTGATCAAGGTGAATCCGGACCGGGCGGATCTGGTGGAAACCAGGGTGATTGACGGCAGGCAATGCCTGGTTATTGCGGTGGACGACCATATTGAGGTGAACGGAATCAATGTGCGGACGATAAAAAAACCTGGGAGTATAGAAAATATCGGAAATG
This sequence comes from uncultured Lachnospiraceae bacterium, assembly GCA_910589385.1. GTDB lineage: Bacteria > Bacillota > Clostridia > Lachnospirales > Lachnospiraceae > Schaedlerella. The sequence continues at coordinate 40,697 of CAJUTU010000014.1, read as the reverse complement.
CTGAGCCTATGGATCATATCGGAAATGCCGGGAGTATGGAGGCAGAATCATGAGGATGATGGAGTTTACCATTGAAAATAAGGATGCGTTCCAGATTGGACAGGAGATGAGTATTACAGAGGGTATTTTGCCTTCTTCCTATTATTATACTCTGGAACATATGCTGGGTATGAGCGCAAATTACCGGAGTTATGAGCGGCTGAAAGCCCGGAAAGGGATTGTGAAGGAAATCAAGTCAACAGATAAGTTCGATATCGTGGTTTTGGAATTTGAAGAATAAGAATTGGGACATTCCGGTTTTGGAATCTGGAGAATAACAAATACCTGAAGAATAGGTATTAAAAAGACACCGGCTGTATAGAATCTGGCTCTATGCGGCAGGTGTCTTTTTCTTATTTTTTTGATGTATTATTTTCAGTGCATGGTCAGAGCTTTTCTCCAGTCAGCATTTCATATCCCTGCAGATATTTGCCGATCGTCTTTTCTGCGATGTCCTCCGGCAGTGTCCAGTCGTTTCCCGGATTTGCCTTGAGCCAGTCACGTGCGAACTGCTTATCAAAGGAAGGCTGGCCGTGTCCGGGCTCATATTCGTCTGCAGGCCAGAAGCGGGAACTGTCCGGCGTCAGCATCTCGTCACCGAGAACAATATTGCCCTCTTCATCTAGCCCGAACTCAAACTTCGTGTCCGCGATGATAATGCCCCGGCTTCTTGCATAATCCGCACATTTTTTATAGAGCGCTATGGTGTAATCCCGAAGCTTAGCAGCATATTCTTCTCCCTTGCCGGGGAAATATTTTTCCAGATGGGCAATGCTCTGCTCATAAGAAATATTTTCGTCGTGGTCGCCGATCTCAGCCTTGGTGGAAGGCGTGTAGATTGGCTCCGGAAGCTGGTCGGATTCCTTTAACCCCTCCGGAAGTGTGATTCCGCATACGGTTCCATCCTTCTGATAGCTTGCCCACCCGCTGCCGGTGATATAGCCGCGGACAATACACTCAATGGGAAGCATGTTGAGTTTCCGGCACATCATGCTGCTGCCGTCGAACTTCGGCTGATGAAAATATTCCGGCATGTCTGCTACATCCGTAGAAATCATGTGGTTTGGCAGAATATCCTTTGTCATATTAAACCAGAAACGGGACATCTGTGTCAGCACGGTTCCTTTTTTTGTTACATCATTTTTCAAGATTACATCAAAACAGCTGATCCGGTCAGTGGCAACCATGATCAGGCTGTCGCCGTTATCATAAATCTCACGGACTTTCCCTTCTTTTATCGGTTTCATCTCGTACACCTCTCTATTCTTCATTTTCAGTTATCTATGATGAAAATGCCGGACTTCGGAATATCATCCTGCCAGCAAGACAACCCTATATATAGATAACCAGATTTTTCGATAAAAATCAATATGCAATCATCACAATTATTTTGTTCTTTAAAAAATTCACGGGTGGTTCTTAAGAAATTCTAAGATTTTAATTTTAAGGTTTTTAAGAAATATGGGATAAAGTGGATGCATGGCAAAGAAGATAGAAAGAGGAGATGATAGACATGAAAAAAATAAGCATTATAATCCCTTGTCTGAACGAGGAGGAGGCCTTGCCGGTATACTATCAGGAAATGTCTGCCGTCATGGAGCAGATGTCAGAGGTGGAATTTGAACTGTTGTTTGTAGATGATGGTTCCACAGACGGCACTTTGAATATTATGAAGGAAATGAACCAAAAGGATGGGCGCTGCTGCTTTTTATCATTTTCCAGAAATTTCGGGAAAGAGGCAGCTATCTATGCGGGGCTGAAAAATGCGAAAGGAGACTTTGCAGCTGTTATGGATGTGGATTTACAGGATCCGCCGGAATTGTTACCTGAAATGTATCGGGTGGCTACAGAGGATGGATACGAGTGTGTGGCGGCGAAGCGTTCCACCAGAACCGGAGAGCCGAGGATCCGTTCTTTTCTCTCGGAAAAATTTTATCAGTTCATTAACCACATTTCCAGAGTACGGCTTGTGAGCGGGGCGAGGGATTATCGGCTGATGAGCCGGAAAATGGTTAATGCGGTCCTGGAAATGAGTGAGTACAACCGGTTTTCAAAAGGGATTTTTGAATGGGTTGGATTCGAGACAAAGTGGCTGGAATATGAGAATGTGGAGAGGGCAGCAGGCGAGACGAAATGGTCCGTGCGTAAGCTCTTCTGGTATTCTCTGGAAGGGATCACGGGCTTTTCGGTCGCGCCCCTCTCCCTGGCGTCGGTCATGGGAATGGTGTTCTGCGGGCTTTCCTTTCTGATGATTTTATTTATCATCGTGCGTACTCTGGTGTGGGGAGACCCGGTATCGGGGTGGCCTTCCCTGGTATGTATTATTTTTCTGGTCAGCGGGATCCAGTTATTTTGTACGGGGATCGTGGGACAATATCTGTCGAAAACCTATCTGGAAACAAAGCGCCGTCCGGTATTTATTCTGAAAGAAAGCAGCAGGGAAGAAAAGGAGAACAGCGGCTGTCTGAAAAGCTGTAGTCAATCGTGAGGTGGGGGCAGATGAAAAAGGAACAGACATACAGGCAGATCCTGCCCCTTTTATTGCTGGCGGCATTGTCTATATTCTTTTGCTGGTTTTTTGTCGGGAGGCATGGGATTTTCGGTTCCAAGGTAGACTGGATCAGCCAGCATAGTGTTCTGCCGGATTATTTCCGGCGCCAGTTCTATAAAACAGGAGGATTATTTCCAGAATACGCGGCCAATATCGGCGGAGGACAGAATATTTACCACTTTTCTTACTATGGACTGTATAGTCCTGTGATTCTGGTATCCTATCTGTTTCCGTCTGTGAAGATGGGAGATTACCTCATGGCAGCATCCGTGACATGCCTTGCCATGGCGGTGCTGCTTTTCTATGGGTGGCTTCGGAAACGAGGTTTTCCTGTGGAAACCAGCTTTTGGACGGCATATATGTTTCTGCTGTCAGGGCCGATGATCTTTCATTCCTACAGCCAGATCATGTTTGTAAATTATATGCCGTTTCTGTGTATGGCGCTGCTGGGGGTGGACCGTTACTTTGAAAAAGGGAAAAGCGGGCTTTATGCGGTGGGCGTGTTTTTGATGATCATGACCAGCTTCTATTTCAGCATTGGCGGAATGTTGGTGTTGGTATTGTATGGGATTTATCGGTATGTGCAGATAAAAGACGAAAAAATAACCGTGAAAATATTTCTTCTGGATGGTCTCCGGTTCTGCCTGCCAATGCTGTCTGCGGTCTTGATGAGCGGAATTTTGCTGCTTCCAACGGCTTTGGCGCTGTCGGGAAGGGGAGGTGCAGAAGAAGGGAATTTCAGCCTGGCTTCGCTTCTGATGCCGGATATTGACGCAGGAAGCCAGATTTATACACCATATGGGATTGGCCTGACTGCGCTTGTGATTGCGGTTTTGCTCACAGGGATGGCTTACCGGAAATATTGTGAACGGGTACTGGCCTGCGGCTGTGTCTTGATATTGGTGATTCCTTTTTTCTCATGGGCGCTGAACGGCGGCCTTTATATCCGGGATAAGGCATTGATCCCGTTCTTGCCTTTGCTCTGTTATCTGACTGCAGATTATTTCAAGAAAATGGCAGAGAAAAAGATTGCGTTCATTGCCGGACTGTGGCCGTATATATGGACAATCCTAATCTTGGCCATTGGAAAGCTGCCTTCAAATTATGCGGAATATAAAATGCTGATCCTCGCAGATGCAGCGGTAATGATGATATGTTATCTTTTGGCTGTCAAAAAAGGTAATGTGAGACTTCTTATGGTTACACCAGTCTTATTTTTGGTCTTGTTTGGCAGTGTATTCCACCGACAGGCGAACCGGATCGAGAGCCGGGAATTCTATGAAAAAGTAACAGATGAGACAGTTGGGAAAATGATAGTGGAAACGCTTGCGTCAGAGCCAGGATTCTATCGCATGGAGCAGATAGGAGATGCACAGGAGAATGCAGCGAACCTAAACCGGGTCTGGGATATGGGACAATACATTTCTTCCTTATATTCTTCAACCTATAATGAGGAATATCAAAAGTTCCGGAAAACAATTTTTCAGGTGGAGGAACCATTCCGAAATGATCTGATGCAGTCCGTATCAAGAAATCCTGTATTTTTGGATCTGATGAGTGTCAGATATTTTTTGTCCAAGCAGGATGTGCCAGGCTGCAGGGCAGTGGAGACGGCAGGCGGTTATACCATATATGAAAATCCGGGGGCAGCGCCCATTGCCTATGTGACAGACCAGCTCATTTCGGAAAAGGAGTATGAAAAATTAGAATTTCCGTATAGCCAACTGGCATTTTCCTATGGGGCAATAGCCGGGATCAGAGAAGATGCAGGCCTTTTGACAGCGGCGGAAGAGGCAGTACACTCTGTGGAGTTTGTCCTGCCAAAAAAGCAGACAGAGCATCTCCAGATCAAAAGGGAAGGGGAAAGTTATGAAATCCAGGCTAAAAGGAACGCGACAGTGTCTGTGGAAATTCAAGAGCCAATGAAAGAAGGAGCATCAGAGCGGATTTTATTCCTGCAGTTTCAGGTGCTCAATAACCGTCCAAAGGAGGATGTGACAATCTGGCTGGAAGGAGAACGGAATAAACTGACATCCACGGAGCATGTTTATTACAATGGAAATACGACGTTTACTTATGCCGTCATGATGCCAAAGGGACAAAGCTTTGCAGAACTCATACTGGGGAAGGGAGACTATAAATTGATGGGGATCCAGTGTTTTGTGGGAGGCTGGGGAGAACGTTCTGGCGAGGAACGGGACAGAGAACTGTATCAGTCCATATTAGAATTAGATAAAGAAAAGACCCAGGGCAATCAGATTGCAGGGTCTGTGGATGTAAAGAACAATGGGTATTTTATCACGTCGATTCCATATAGCCCCGATTATGAAATCAGGGTTGACGGGAAAGAAACAAACTATGAAAAAGTGAATACCGCATTTCTTGGATTTCCGATCGTGCGGGGGCGGCATGACATAGAGATCATTTATCATGCGCCTGGGGCAAAAGTGGGAAAATATGTTTCTGCCGTGGGGCTTGCGCTGCTTGCTGTATTGCTGCTTACCGAAAGGAACAGAAGAAGAGCCTGCTCTTAATCTTTTGCGCCCTGCTTTAGCCTCAGCAGGGCGGAACGTGTCTCATGGGGCGATTCCTCCCGGTACACTTTTGGAGTCGTCCCGGTGATTCGTTTAAAAAGCCGGGTAAAATAATAAATATCCGGAATCCCGCATTGCTGTGCAATAGACTTGATAGGAATATCGGTACACAGAAGAAGCTTCTGGGCGTGTTCTACGCGGCTTTTGTTCACATAATCTGTCAAGGTCATACCGACTTCCTTTTTAAACAGGGTGGAAAGGTAGCTGGCATTCACATTGAGCAGTTCCGCCAGCACATTCAGCCGGAGGTCGGCGCATAAGTCTGTGTTGATGTAGGTGAGCGCTTTCCGGATCATAACCGAATAATTCTGCAGGTTGTACTTTCGGATAAGCCTGCAGTACTCGTGTACCATTCTTCTATGGAAAGTATAGAATTCTTCTATATTTGTAATATCCTCTATAAAAGGAATCGTGCTGTTAGAATGAGAGTCAATATGGATTGGGTGTACGCCTGCCTGTTCCGCTGACTTGCGTAAAAGTGTATTCAATGTAATGGTATAGTCTTTTAGATCTCTTATACGGTCAGGAAGACGCTGCGGCAGCACGAAAGTACGGAATTTTGCTGCCAGTTCCAGAGCCAGGGGTTCATTCCCGTTGCTGACCGCATCCATGAGGGCATTTTCTGTCTCGTAACGGGCCTCGATAATGCGGATATTCAGAAACGGTTCTTCGGGGATACGCAGATAATTTTTATAATTGGTATGCCACAAGTCTAAGGTGTTATTATCACTATATTCAATCTGAAAATGTCCTTTGCCATAGACGGCGTTTCCCAATTCCTCGAAAATGCTTTTCAACACATCGCGGGAAGGGAAAAAGGGCATACGCTCATAATAAAATTTCAGGTTTGCATGAAATTCTTCAGGAAGTTCCAGGCTGTCCACCAGACATTGGAAATGGTATTCATCCATAGCGTCAAAAAGCAAAGGGCCGCAGAGGAACCAATATGCCTCTTCCGGCAAATAGAGTGCGATATAGTGACATTGGAAAATATCTTTCTGAAAATAAATAATGTCTGGCCTGATGGAGGAAAGCCACTCCCGAAGGTGGAATTCGGAATCCGGCAGGCCGAGGATCTTACTGCGCAGGCCTAAGTCAATCGACTCCAATCTGTCCATGGAGTCTGTGATATGGTGTATGGGAATAGAATTGGCCTGCAGGATATTCTGGATGAATTGAATATTATCGCTTTTCAAATCAAAGACTCCTTACGCAAACTGTACTTTAAAAATTGTGGATATTGTATATTCTTTGGCTGCTGATATGTAAAAAAATGTTGAAAATTGTTAAAAACGTATACCTTTACATCATATATTTATTGCATAAATTTAAAATAAATTCAAGCTAATCTAAAAAAGATGCAAAAAATACAAAAAATCCTCTCTATTTATTAAATTTCCAAAAAACTATAATAAAAATGTTATAAAAAAGTGTGCGGAAAATGAAAAGTTCTTGTTGAAAATACATATATTTATAATGGCATGAATTATCGACCGTGCACTTGGGAACGTTAATTTTTACAAACAGAAGGAGGAATGGTATGCGTAATGTAATCAATCTGAACCGGGACTGGAGATTTGTGCAGGAGGATGCAGGACTGCCAAAAGAGCTGCCTTTAGAATGGCTTCAGATCAATCTGCCCCACACATGGAACGCAATAGACGGTCATGATGGGAACGGAAGCTATGACCGTGGAAAATACTGGTATGCCAAAAGCTTTCCGACACCAAAGCAGCCTTTAGCAGGCGGACGGGTGTATGTGGAGATCCTGGCTGCCGGACAGCAGGCGACCGTGTATGTGAACGGCAGTGAAGTCATTTATCATGAGGGCGGCTATTCTATTTTCCGGGCGGATATCACGGATCAGTGTAAAGAGGAAGGGGACAACCTTCTTGTGGTGGCCTGCAGCAACGAAAATAAGAGCAGTGTCTATCCCCAGTCTGCGGACTTTACATTTTACGGAGGCCTGTACAGAGGCGTGAACCTGATCAGTGTGCCGGAGGTTCATTTTGACCTGGAGCATTATGGCGGATCAGGGCTTCAGGTGACGCCGAAGCCTTGTGAGAGCGGTGGGGCTACTTTTGAGATGGAATCCTGGGTCGCAAACGGGGACGAAAATTTTACGGTGATGTATTCCGTCAAAGATGCCGACGGAAAAGAAGTGGGCAGTGCGGTACGTCCGGCAGACGATACAAAGGCGACGGTTTATGTTCCGGATGTAAATAGATGGGAGATTGACAGCCCGTACCTGTATACGGTAACTGCCACCCTGCAGCGCCGTAACGAAGCTTATGATGAAGTATCCGCCCGTGTGGGTGTGAGAAGCTTTTCCTGCGACCCGGATAAGGGATTCATCATCAATGGTGTGGAGACGCCTCTTCGCGGGGTCAGCCGTCATCAGGACCAGCTTTATAAAGGCAATGCGCTTACAAAGGAAGATCATTACGAAGACGCGAAGATCATCAAGGAACTGGGGGCCAATACGATCCGTCTTGCCCATTATCAGCATTCCCAGGATTTCTACGATGCATGTGACGAGCTTGGGTTTGTGGTCTGGGCAGAGATTCCGTTTATCAGTGTGATGAACCCGGATCTGGAAGCACATCAGAACTGTATCAGCCAGATGAAGGAACTGATCATCCAGAATTATAACCACCCATCCATTTGTTTCTGGGGAATTTCCAATGAAATTTTGATCGGCGGCATATCGGACAAGCTGGTGGAAAACCATAAAGAATTGAATGCGCTCTGCAAGAAGCTCGACCCGACTCGCCTGACAACCATTGCGCATGTAAGCATGACGCCGGTCGAGAGTCCGGTCCACCATATTACGGATACAGAGAGTTACAACCATTACTTTGGCTGGTATGGCGGAAAGATGGAAGATAATGGGCCGTGGCTGGATCATTTCCATGAGGTACATCCTGATATCTGCCTGGGGCTTTCCGAGTATGGCTGTGAAGGCATCATTACTTATCACGGCCCGAATCCGGCATGTAAGGACTATAGTGAAGAATATCAGGCGCTCTATCATGAACACATGGCGAAAGTGTTGGATGAACGTCCGTGGATGTGGTCCAGCCATGTGTGGAATATGTTTGACTTTGGCTGTGCGGCGCGTGATGAAGGCGGCGTGTCAGGACGGAACAATAAGGGCCTGGTGACCATGGACCGGAAGACGAAAAAAGACAGCTATTATGTTTACCAGGCATATTGGAGCAAGGAGCCCATGGTACATCTGTGCGGCAGACGGTATGCGCAGCGTGCGGGTGAGACTACAGAGATCCGTGTTTATTCCAATCAGCCGTCGGTAACTCTCTATCTGAACGGAAAACTGGTAGAAGAGAAGTCTGCTGACAAGGTGTTTGTATTCAGGGCGGCGCTGGAAGACGGACAGAACATTGTGGTAGCCTGTGCAGGAGATCAAAAGGACAGCATGACACTGGAAAAGGTAGAAAAAGAACCTTCAATCTATGTACTTCCAGAGGTCAATGAAAGAGCTGAGGGCGTTGCAAACTGGTTCAAGCTGGCGGGAGATCTGGATCTGAAGGCTCCTATGGAATTCCCGGAGGGGAAATACAGCATTAAGGACAAAATAGAAGAAATTGCAAAAAGCCAGGAGGCGATGGATATTGTAGTTCAGGCAATCAAGATCACCATGAATATGAAGGTAGTGCCTGGTGAAGGCATGTGGGACATGATGAAAGCTATGACGCTGGAGAAAATAGGTGGAATGGCAGGATCTCTTGCTCCCGAGGGATTTATGGAAAGTTTAAATGCGAAGCTGATCAAGATTGACAAAGTATGATCTGCAAAATGAACCGGGATGCCCGTGCTGAAGTAAATCGAGTTATACTGGGGCATCCTGGAAGTAAATAGGGACTTTTGAATGTTTTATGAATGCTTAAGCTAAAAAGGAGAAAATATTATGGCGAATCAAAATAGTTCTGTTCCGGCATTCGGGATGAAAGATAAACTGGGATATATGTTCGGCGATTTTGGTAACGACTTTACTTTCATATTATCTTCCTCGTTCATGCTGAAGTTTTATACAGACGTCATGGGGGTTTCCGCAGGCGTAGTAGGTATCCTGATGATGGCTGCCCGTTTCGTTGACGCGGTCACAGATGTTACAATGGGTCAGATCGTAGACCGTTCGAAACCGACGAAAGACGGAAAATTCAAACCGTGGATCAAGAGGATGTGCGGTCCGGTGGCGATTGCCTCGTTTTTGATCTACCAGTCAGGATTTGCAAATATGTCAATGGGATTTAAGATTTTCTGGATGGTTGTTACGTATATCCTTTGGGGTTCTATCTTCTATACATCTATCAATATTCCGTATGGATCAATGGCGTCTGCTGTAACATCAGACCCGAAGGAACGTGCGGAACTGTCTACCTGGCGTACCATCGGCGCGACCCTGGCAGGACTGGCGATCGGCGTAGGCACGCCTTTGGTTGCATATGAAGTCGTGGATGGCAATACCGTCCTTTCCGGTTCCCGTATGACCATTATCGCAGGTGTATTCAGTGTTTGTGCGATCATCTGCTATCTGCTTTGCTTTAATCTGGTCCGCGAGCGTATTCCGGTAGAAGCAAATAATCAGAAACTGGAAGTCGGAAAACTTCTGAAAAGCCTGGTGACGAACCGTGCGTTGCTTGGCATTATCGCGGCAGCAATCCTCCTTCTGCTTGGGATGCTTGGAATGCAGGGAATGTCGGGATATGTTTTCCCGAATTACTATGGTTCCGCGAGCGCCCAGTCGGCATCTGCTATGGCAGGCAGTGTCGCAATGCTGGTGATCTGTGCGCCTTTTGCATCGAAGTTTGCCGCAAAATTTGGTAAGAAAGAGCTCTCGATTGCGTCTTGTGCGTTCGGTGCGGCTGTTTATGTGGTATGCCTCATTGTAAAACCGCAGAATCCATATGCGTATGTTGGATTTTATACTCTGGCGTACATCGGGCTGGGTTTCTTCAATACCGTAATCTGGGCTATGATCACGGATGTGATCGACGATGCAGAGGTAAAGAATGGTGTCCGCGAAGACGGTACGATCTACTCCGTATATTCCTTTGCAAGGAAACTGGGACAGGCATTCTCATCCGGTATGATCGGAGCGCTTCTGTCCATGATCGGATACACTCAGGCAACCGCATTTGATCCGGAAGTTACGTCCGGTATCTTCAACCTGTCCTGTATCATTCCGGCAGCAGGACTGGCTGCAGTTGCTCTGGCTCTGTTGTTCATCTATCCTCTGGATAAAAAACGGGTAGAAGAAAATGTGGCGGAACTGGCAAGACGCCGTGGAGAGAAAGCGTAAACAGTGTGCGCTGACATGCATAAGCTTACCAGACTCTGGTTTTTATTATAAAAATTATAATTCCACCGTGCCAATATTGGGGCATGGTGGTATTATTATAAAGAAGCCGGAACTGAACAGACGGGCAGGACGTAAGGGCTGTTTCGGGATGGTTTCTAAAGTAGTCTGTAAAAAGGAGTGTATAAGTTGAGCAAATTATCAGAGTATAAAAAGAAAAAGGAATTTCTGGTCTGCGTGGACAGTGACGGCTGTGCCATGGATACGATGGATATCAAGCATATCCGCTGTTTTGGTCCCTGCATGGTAGAGGAATGGGGATTGGGACAATGGAAAGAAGAAATCCTAAAGCGGTGGAATGAGATGAACCTGTATACGATGACACGGGGGATCAACCGCTATAAAGGGCTGTCCATGGCCTTACAGGAGATCAATGAGAAGTATACGCCGATTGAAGATCTGGACACATTGGTGCAATGGGCCAAGGACAGCCCGGAGCTGTCTAATGCTGCGCTGCAGCGTGCGATCGACAGCAGGGACAGCATTAGTTTAAAGAAAGCGCTGTCCTGGAGTAAAGCGGTGAATGAATCCATCAACAGCCTTCCGGAGGAAGAAAAGGTTCCCTTTAAAGGGGTGAGGGAGGCGCTGGCTTTTGCCCATGATAAAGTGGATGTAGCGATCGTTTCCAGCGCGAATCCGGATGCGGTACTGGAAGAATGGAAACGGTTCGGCCTTCTGGAGCACACGGATATTGTTCTTGCGCAGGATGCCGGAAGCAAAGCGTTCTGTATCGGAGAGTTGTTAAAAGCCGGGTATGACAAAGAGCACGTTCTCATGTGCGGCGATGCACCGGGGGATATGGATGCAGCAGAGCAAAACGGCGTGTTCTTTTATCCGATCCTTGTGCGGCATGAGAAGGAATCCTGGAAGGAATTCCGGGAGGCGGCAGTGGAGAAGCTTTTGGATGGAACCTACGGCGAGGATTACCAGCAGAAAAAAACAGAGGCTTTTCTTGATAATTTAAAGTAATGAAACAGTAGAAAATTACATTGAAAAAAAGAAAGGAGAGGTTTATTATGGTAGATATGAAAGCGAATCCCTTTTATCTGACGGATGAGGATTGCAAGTGGGTGGAAGATACGATCGAGGGGATGACGCTGGATGAAAAAATAGGGCAGTTGTTCTTTAATATGGGTTCCAGCCGTGATGAAGAATATCTGAAAATGACGGTGGAGAAGTATCATATCGGAGGAATCCGTTACAATCCGGCTGCTGCGGATGAAGTTCATGAACAGAACCGTATTTTGCAGGAAAACAGTAAGATTCCGTTGATCATTGCCTGCAATACGGAAAATGGCGGGGACGGCGCCTGTGTGGACGGCACGACGATCGGCAGCCAGACAAAAATCGGCGCCACAAGAAATGTACAATATGCATACAACCTGGGTTATATGTCCAATAAAGAAGCAGCAGCCATCGGCTGTAACCTCTCTTTTGCGCCTGTCAGTGATATCCTGTATAATTGGGAGAATCCGGTGATCGGGCTTCGGACCTATGGAAATGAAGTGGATCGGGTCGTGGAAATGACGAAAGCCTATCTGGACGGCGCTCATGCGAATCCGGGATTCTGCTGTGCGGCAAAGCATTTTCCGGGCGATGGACTGGATTTCCGGGACCAGCATGTGGCAAACAGCGTGAATGATCTTAGCTGTGAAGAGTGGGATGCGAGTTTTGGAAAGGTTTATCAGAACCTGATCGATAATGGGCTGGAAGCGATCATGGCAGGACATATCATGCAGCCTGCTTATACACGGCATTTTAATCCGGATATCAAGGATGATGATATTATGCCCGCTACGCTTTCTCCGGAACTCATTGACGGGCTTCTTCGGAAAAAGCTGGGATTCAACGGTATGGTACTGACGGATGCTTCCCATATGGTAGGGCTGACCTGCCGTATGAAGCGCTGTGACCTGATGCCTGCTGCCATTGCCGCAGGTGTGGACATGTTCTTGTTCTTCAATGATATGGATGAAGATTTTGAGGCCATGAAGAAGGGGTATCTGGACGGAAGGATCACGGAGGAACGTTTAAGCGATGCCCTTCATCGGATTTTGGCTTTAAAGGCACATATGGGACTTCATAAAAAGGCAAAGACAGAACTTGTACCGCCTCGTGCAGAAGTGCACAATATCGTGGGCTGTGAAGAACATAAGGCAATGCAGAAGGAGATTTCCGAGAAGGCAATTACGCTTGTGAAGTATAAGGATAAAGATGTATTGCCGCTCACCCCAAAACGCTATAAGAGGATTATGATCGTGTATGTAAAGGGCCTGGAAGCTCCGGGGCTTGGTTCGTTATTTGGCAAGAACAAGGTGTCGCCGGCAGAAGCGCTCAAGGAGAAGCTGGAAGCTCATGGATTTGATGTATTGATCTATGAGAGTCCGATCCAGAAGATCATGAAGCAGATGGAGGAAGGCGGGAAACCGGATATCAACCTGTATTTTGCTGGAAAGAGCGCGATCAAAGACTTTGTGGAGAATCAGGATTTGATCATTACTCTGGTGGATATCGCCGGAGGATTCCAGCCGGTGGCAAGGCCTGCGTTCGGAATGACAAAGGGCGGCGGAGAGATTCCGTGGTATGTATTTGAGCTTCCGGTGATCGTTGTGGGCACGAAGCAGCCGTTCGTACTGGCGGATATCCCTCAGGCAAGGACCTATATCAATACCTATGATGTCCTGGATACGACAATGGATGCGCTGGTAGATAAGCTGATGAAGGGCGAGGATGCGTTTGAAGGACAGGATCCGGTAGATTCTTACTGCGGCATGTGGGATACACGGCTGTAGGATGATTTAGAAGAAGACAGGAGGTTTTTTATGGAGATGCAGATGGGCTTTCGCTGGTATGGCGAAGGCAACGACAAGATTAGACTGTCAGATATTAAGCAGATCCCAGGTGTGACAAGCATCGTATGGGCGCTGCACGACAAGATGCCCGGAGAGATCTGGGAAGTAGAAGAAATCGCGGAGGTACAGAAGCAGTTAGAGCCTTACGGCTTTAATATGGATGTGGTAGAGTCCGTCAATGTCCATGACGATATTAAGATCGGACTGCCAGCCAGAGACAAATATATTGAGAATTATATCCAGACGATCCGGAATCTGTCAAAGTTCGGCGTGAAGGTGATCTGCTATAATTTTATGCCGGTGTTTGACTGGACGCGTACAGATCTGTTCCATCCGGTAGGGGACGGTTCTACCGCGTTATTCTATGAGACAAGTAAGATCCACGACGATCCGAAGGAAATGGCAGATTATATCCTGAATAACCTGCATGGCCTCACATTCCCCGGCTGGGAGCCGGAGCGTATGGCGAAGCTGGATGAACTGTTTGAGGCTTATAAGCCGGTTACCAAAGAGAAACTCTGGGAAAACTTGAAATATTTCTTAGAGGCATTGATGCCGGTCTGCCATGAATGTGATATTAAGATGGCAATCCATATGGATGATCCGCCGTGGGATATCTTCGGCCTGCCAAGACTTTTGGTAGACGCGGAGTCCGTGGACTACTTCTTGTCACTGGTAGACGACCCGTATAACTGTCTGACACTGTGCTCCGGAAGCCTGAATGCGAATCCAAAGAACAATGTGGCAGATATCGTGCGCAAACATTGTGACCGTATCGCGTTTGCCCATATCCGCAATATTAAACACTTCCCGAACGGTGACTTTTCAGAAGCCAGCCATAGGGACTGTGATGGTGAGACCGGAATTCTGGAAATTATTAAGGCATATCATGACTGCGGCTATACCGGATATATCCGGCCGGATCACGGAAGGCATCTGTGGGATGAAGGTCCGGGAAATGTCCGTCCGGGATATGGACTCTATGACCGCGCCCTTGGAATCATGTATATGTGGGGGATCTGGGATATGCTGGATAAGCTGGACGGCAAGAAATAAAGGATTGTAGTGAAATACAGTCGATGTAAAACTGCGCCGTGCATATTTTGCTGCACGGCGCAAATGCTATATAGAATAAAAAACGAATAGAAAGGATCAGATATATGAGATTAAATGAACAAGGCCTGAAGGAAAGGGATGCCTGGAAGGCAGCCGGATTTGTGCTTCCGAAGTTTGACAGGGAGAAGGTAAAGGCAGCGACAGCAGAGAATCCATTCTGGATTCATTTTGGAGCGGGAAATATCTTCCGTGCGTTCCAGGCAAATGTAGTACAGAATCTTCTCAATGAAGGGGTGCTGGACAGAGGGCTGGTGGTTGCAGAAGGGTTTGACTATGAGATCATTGAGAAGATGAACCGTCCCCACGATGATTATGGGATTGCCGTAACATTGAAGGCAGACGGCAGTATTGAAAAAACGATCGTGGGAAGTGTCGTGGAATCACATATTTTGGATTCAGAGAATGACAGAGAATTCGGCCGTTTGAAAGAGATTTTTGAAAAAGATTCTCTGCAGATGGCAAGCTTTACAATTACGGAGAAGGGCTACAGCCTTGTAACCGGAAAAGGGGAGACGATCCCGGATGTAATGGCGGATTTCGAGGCAGGGCCGGCAAAACCCAAGAGTTATATCGGTAAGGTGGCATCCCTTTTATACACTCGTTTCAAGGCAGGAGAGAAGCCGATCGCAATGGTGAGTATGGATAACTGCTCCCACAATGGAGACAAGCTGTATGCGGCAATCCATGCATTTGCGGAGAAATGGGCTGAAAATGGAAAGGCGGATGCCGGATTCAAGGCGTATGTGAATGACAAGGCGAAGGTTTCTTTCCCATGGAGTATGATCGACAAGATTACGCCGAGGCCGGACGCTTCTGTGGAAGAGATCTTGAAGAAAGACGGCGTCGAGGAATTAGAGCCTGTGATCACATCTAAGCGTACCTATGTGGCGCCTTTTGTAAACGCGGAGGAATGTGAATATCTGGTGATCGAGGATGCATTTCCGAACGGAAGGCCGCCGCTGGAAAAGGGTGGGCTGATGTTTACCGAGCGCGGGACGGTAGATAAAGTGGAAAAGATGAAAGTATGTACCTGCCTGAACCCTCTGCATACCTGTCTGGCCATATTTGGCTGTATCCTGGGATATGAGAAGATTTCAGAAGAGATGAAGGATCCGGAACTTGTGAAACTGGTGGAGACTGTGGGGTATAAAGAAGGTCTGCCGGTGGTGGTCAATCCGGGAATCTTAGACCCGAAGGAATTTATTGATACGGTACTACAGGTCCGTGTTCCGAACCCATTCATGCCGGATACCCCGCAGCGTATCGCAACCGATACTTCCCAGAAGCTGGCAATCCGGTTTGGAGAGACCATCAAAGCTTATCAGGCATCATCAGAGCTGGATGTGAAAGATCTGAAGCTGATTCCGCTGGTATTTGCCGGATGGCTGCGCTATCTGATGGGGGTCAATGATTCGGGGGAGAAGTTTGAGCTGAGTCCGGATCCCCTTTTGGATACCGTTTGTCCCTATGTGGCAGACTTGAAGCTGGGCGGCACGATAGAGGCAGAAGCATTGAGGCCGGTATTGGAAAATACGAAGATTTTTGGTGTCAATCTGTATGAGGTGGGGATGGCAGAAACCGTGGCGGGCTATCTGGGCGAAATGATCGCAGGGCCCGGTGCAGTGCGTGCGGCACTTCAAAAATATCTATCATAAGATGAAAAGGAATATAGAAAATGAAAAAATTTTTAGACGAAGATTTTTTGCTGGATACTGAGACGGCGAAGAAACTGTATCATGAATTTGCGGAAATAATGCCTATATTGGATTACCATTGCCATATCAATCCGCAGGAGATCTATGAGGACCGTAAATTTGATAATATTACACAGGTATGGCTGGGCGGCGACCATTATAAATGGCGTCAGATGCGTTCCAACGGCGTAGAAGAGAGATATATCACCGGAGACGCCACAGACAGAGAAAAATTCCAGAAATGGGCGGAAACCCTGGAGATGGCTATCGGAAATCCGCTCTACCATTGGAGCCATCTGGAGCTGAAAAGGTTTTTCAGATATGAAGGTTATCTCAATGGTGGGAACGCGGAGGAGGTCTGGAACCTTTGTAATGAAAAGCTGCAGGGTGGTTTAAGCGCCCGGAAAATGATCGAGATGTCTAATGTGACTTTGATCTGCACCACGGATGACCCGGTGGATTCCCTGGAATGGCATAAGAAGATTGCCGAGGATGACAGCTTTGCCGTACAGGTACTCCCGGCATGGCGTCCGGATAAGGCAATGAATCTGGAAAAAGCGGATTATCTGGAATATCTGGATCAATTGAGTGAAGTATCAGGCGTGAAGGTGAATCGTTTTGCAGATCTAATTGAGGCGTTAAGCAAGCGGATGGATTTCTTTGCTTCCTGCGGATGTAGTGTTTCTGACCATGGTCTGGAATATGTGATGTATGCGCCTGCTTCTGAGGAAGATGTGGAAACCGTTTTTGCAAAGAGATTGTCAGGAGAGACACTGACGAAAGAAGAAGAAAAGAAATTTAAGACCGCATTTATGATCGCCCTTGGGAAAGAATACCATAAGAAAAACTGGGTGATGCAGCTTCATTATGGGGTGAAGCGTGATAATAACGGAAAGATTTTTGGAGAACTGGGGCCGGATGCAGGAATTGACAGTATCAATAATTTTGCGCCCTCTTCAGAGATGGCAGATTATTTAAATGCGCTTGCAAAGACAGATGAGCTCCCGAAGACGATTTTGTATTCCTTGAATCCGGTGGATAATGCGGCAATCGGAACCATCATCGGGTGTTTTCAGGACAGCAGTGCAGTCGGAAAGATCCAGCAGGGCAGCGCCTGGTGGTTCAATGACCATAAGACCGGGATGCGCGACCAGATGACTTCTCTGGCAAGCCTGGGGCTTTTGGGCAATTTTATCGGGATGCTGACAGATTCCAGAAGCTTCCTTTCCTATACGAGGCATGAATACTTCCGCAGGATCATGTGTGCTCTGATCGGCGGCTGGGTAGAGAATGGGGAATATCCGGCAGACTACAAGGTTCTGGAAAAGATTGTGAAAGGCATTTCTTATAATAATGCGGTACGGTATTTCGGGTTTTCGCTGTAGAAAATGAGAAACTGATGTAAAATACCGTGTACGAGGCAAGCAGGCAGGAGCTGTAATGGCCCCTGCCTGTTTTGTAAAATATTCCATCTGTCATTTTTTAGATCATTTATTTTTTTTGCGAGAACAGCCCAAACAGTCCACCCTTTTTATTGGATTTTGCCTGCTTCCTGATTGTGTAGTCCTCGCGTTTTCTTGCCTGTGTACGATGGTAGGTGACTGCTTTTTGCAACTGATAAACGTCTTCTTTGCTGGCACACCAGCTGAGTGGGACATCAATATCTCGAAACCTGTCGCGGAGCCTTTCAAATTCACGGTCGCTGATTGCCTTAGAGCTGTCGAGTGTGCGGCCTGCTAAAAGATTGTCGAAAATAGACCTGATCTTGATAAATTTTGCAGGGTTTTCTGAGATTAATTTTCCTACTTGTTCTGTAAATTCTTTAGATTCCATGTTTTTACTCCTCTCTTGAAATGTCCGGTGGGTGGAGCGCTATTCGTGAATTTAGGAACAGTCATGAAATATCCTTGTCATGCTGCACAAAATATCACAGGTGAGTGTGATTGAATAGACTGATATCCAAAGTGTAATATAGAATCAGGATTATTGCAATGGTAAAATGTAAGATTAGTATACATTTGTAAAAAATGCTGTTGTTTATGAATAAAGAATAAAATGGTTGACGGATAAGGGATTCGTGGAATATACTATTTTGGTATAAAACATGTTAATTCAATCGGGATAGTATGAATATAGTTACAGCCTGTGCAGGGCAGATGTGAGTTGTAACTGGATACAGCGGCCTGGACATAAATTTTGGAGGAAAAGCATGAAACTGTCAAAAAAAAGCAGGTATGGACTGACGGCATTGGTCGATCTGGCGGTGAATTCGGGCGCAGGACACGTGGCATTGTACAGCATTGCACAGAGGAACGGCATCTCGCCCCAATATCTGGAACAGGTATTTGCGAGCCTGCGCAGAGCAGGGATCGTGAAAAGCATTAAGGGGCCGCAGGGCGGCTATCTGTTGGCGCATGAGCCGGACAGGATTACCGTATCAGAGATTTTGGAAGCGACAGAAGGCTCCTACTTACTGGAAAATGAGGATGGACAGGGAATCTCCTGTACGATACAGAAACTGATCATTGACAAGGTGAATGAGGAAATGGAGGCAATTCTGGAGCATCTGACGCTGGCAGACCTGAAAGAGGATTATCTGGAATACTCCGGTTATGAGCAGGATATGTATTATATTTAAGGAACAGGTTTGGAATATGCAGAAGCCCGGCGTATGATGAAGCAAGAAAATACACAAGTGCGTTGTGTGAGGATATCAGGAGGATATTATGAGGTGGAATAAGGTTCGTTTGAAGACAACGGCGGAAGCGGAAGATATTGTCAGCAGCATGCTGATGGATCTGGGAGTCCAGGGGGTACAGATCGAGGACAAGATCCCGTTGACGCCTTTGGACAAGGAAAGGATGTTTGTGGACATTCTTCCCGAAACGGATGTGGACGATGGAGTTGCTTATATCAGTTTTTATTTGGAGGAAGAAGATGAAGTCGGACAGATCCTTTCAAAGGCCCGTGAGGAACTGAAGGAAATGTCTGCCTATGTGGATGTGGGGGAGTGTACCTTTGAGGAGTCTTTGACGGAGGATCTGGACTGGATCAACAACTGGAAACAGTATTTCCATCAGTTCTATGTGGATGACATCCTGATCATTCCTTCCTGGGAGGATGTAAAACCAGAGGACAGTGGGAAAATGATCATCCATATTGATCCAGGCACTGCTTTTGGGACCGGGATGCATGAGACAACCCAACTCTGTATCCGGCAGATCCGAAAGTTTGTGACAGAGCAGACGCAGATTCTGGACGTGGGATGTGGAAGCGGAATCCTGGGGATGCTGGCATTGAAGTTCGGCGCAAAGCACTCTGTTGGGACAGATCTGGATCCCTGTGCAATTGATGCAGCCCGTGAAAACATGGAAGTGAATGGAATCTCAGAAAGCCAGTATGAGGTGATGATCGGGAATCTTATCAATGACCGGAAGATCCAGGACAAAGTAGGGTATGAGAAATACGACATTGTTGTAGCGAACATTCTGGCAGATGTACTTGTGGAACTGACCCCTGTTATCGTCGGACAGATGAAAAAAGGCGGGATCTACATTACAAGCGGTATTATTGATAACAAAGAGCAGTCTGTGGTAGAGTCTGTGAAGCAGGCGGGGCTGGAAGTTCTGGAAGTCACTTATCAGGGAGAATGGGTCTCTGTCACAGCGAGGAAGTAAGGATGCATCATTTTTTTATAGAACCATCACAAATACAAGATGGAGTTATTTGCGTGGAAGGTGCTGATGTAAACCATATCAAGAATGTGCTGCGCATGAAGCCGGGGGGACAGGTGATGTTTGGCGACGGGACGGGCGTCCAGTACTTGTGTGCACTGGAATCAACGGAGCCGGTACGGTTTAGGATTCTGGACTTCTTTAAGGAGGGGCGGGAACTGCCTTCGAGAATCTGCCTGTTTCAGGGAATTCCCAAAGGGGATAAGATGGATTTGGTGATACAGAAGGCAACGGAATTAGGCGCGAGTGATATCTATCCGGTGTCTACAAGCCGTACTGTTGTAAAGCTGGACGCGAAAAAGGCGGAAAAAAAGGTCGCGCGCTGGCAGGGGATCGCAGAAGCATCCGCAAAACAATGTGGACGGAGTAAGATTCCTTTTGTTCATGAAGTGACGACATTTCCACATGCTCTTATCACCGCCGGGGAGCTGGATGTACTCTTGATTCCTTATGAAAGGGCGGAAGGGATGGAGGACACAAGACGGGCGGTTGAAGAGATCAGGCCTGGACAGTCAGTAGGTATTTTTATCGGGCCGGAAGGCGGTTTTGAGGAAACAGAAGTGGGACAGGCAGTGTCTAAAGGGGCCTCCCCGGTTACATTGGGAAAACGGATTTTACGCACGGAGACGGCTGGGCTTGTGATTTTGTCAATCTTGCTGTATCACTTAGAATGAAACGCACATAATTTATATAGTAAGAAATAAAAAAGGAAAGAAGTCATGGAAGTATATTTGGATAATTCGGCGACGACCCGGTGCTATCCGGAAGTCGGCGAATTGGTTTATAAAGTGATGTGCAGGGATTATGGAAATCCTTCCTCCATGCACCGAAAAGGCGTGGAGGCAGAACACTATGTGAAAGAAGCAAAAGAAACCTTGTCCAGAATCTTGAAAGTAAATGGAAAGGAAATTGTTTTTACATCAGGAGGGACGGAGAGCGACAACCTGGCATTGATCGGGACGGCAAGGGCGGCTCGCAGGATGGGGAACCATCTGATCACTTCTGCGATCGAACATCCGGCAATCTTGAATACGATGCGGCATCTGGAAGAAGAGGAAGGTTTCCGCGTGACCTATCTTCCGGTGGATGCCAATGGACAGATCAAGCTGGATGCATTGAAAGATGCCCTCTGCAAAGATACCATTCTTGTTTCCATTATGTATGTGAATAACGAGGTTGGCGCCGTGCAGCCCATTGAGAAAGCTGTGCAGATTGTCAAGAACTATAATCCGCGGATCATATTTCATTCGGACGCTGTGCAGGGATTTGGAAAATACAGGATTTATCCGAAAAGGCTGGGCGTGGATCTGCTTTCTGCCAGCGGGCATAAAATCCACGGGCCCAAAGGAGTTGGGTTCCTCTACATCAATGATAGGGTAAAAATCCGCCCAATCGTGTATGGCGGGGAACAGCAGAAAAATATACGTTCCGGGACGGAAAATGTACCCGGGATTGCGGGACTTAGCCTGGCATCCAGGATGATCTATCAGGATTTGGAGATGAAGGTCGCGCTGATGCGTGAACTGAAAGAACAGTTTTTGGCAGGTGTCACTCAGATTGAGAGTACCAGAATCCATGGCCTTGTAGATGAGAACAGCGCTCCCCACATTATCAGCGTGGGGTTTGCAGGGATCCGCAGTGAAGTGCTGCTCCATGCGCTGGAGGAACGGGGGATTTACGTGTCTTCCGGTTCTGCATGTGCTTCCAACCATCCGGCGGTCAGCGGCGTCCTTAAGGGTATTGGCGCGGCCAGAGAATATCTGGATGCAACCTTAAGATTTAGCATGTCGGAGTTTACGACAAAAGAAGAAATTGACTATACGCTGGAAACATTATATAATTGTGTACCAGTCCTGAGGCGATATACCAGACATTGAAGGGATCAGGACAGGATAAAAGGCGAAAACAGAGCGCAGGAGATTCATGAAAAGCGCCGGAGAAGGAGAACGATATGAAGTTTCATTCATTTTTAATAAAGTACGGTGAGATTGGAATTAAGGGCAAGAACCGGTATATGTTTGAAGACGCCCTGGTGCGTCAGATCCGATATGCGCTAAAGGAAGTTGACGGAGAGTTTTCGGTCCGCAAGACTCATGGGAGAGTCTATGTGGACTGTGAGGGAGACTACGATTATGAAGAAACAGTAGAAGGACTGAGCAGGGTATTTGGGATCGTAGGGATCTGTCCGGTGGTGCGCCTTGCAAATACGGGATTTGAACAATTAAAACAAGATATCGTGGCATATGTAGAGGAACGGTATCCAAAGAAGGACCAGACCTTTAAAGTGGAGGCGCGCAGAAGCAACAAGCACTATCCGCTGAATTCCATGGAGATCAACTGTGCATTAGGCGAGGCAGTCTTAGAAGCATTTCCAGAGATGAAGGTGGATGTGCATACGCCGGATATTTTACTGAATGTGGAGGTCCGAGAGGAAATTTATGTATATTCTGAAATCATTCCCGGGCCTGGCGGTATGCCGGTCGGCACCAACGGGAGCGCAATGCTTTTGCTCTCAGGAGGGATCGACAGCCCGGTTGCCGGTTATATGACCGCAAAGCGTGGGGTGGCGCTGGAGGCGACCTATTTCCACGCTCCGCCGTATACCAGTGAACGGGCGAAAGAGAAGGTCGTGGATCTGGCAAAGCAGGTGGCATCTTATGCCGGGCCGATCAAGCTGCATGTGGTGAATTTTACGGATATCCAGCTTTATATTTACGAGAAGTGCCCCCACGAAGAACTTACGATCATCATGCGCCGTTATATGATGAAGATAGCAGAGCATTTTGCAAGACAGAACGGCTGCCTGGGATTGATCACCGGAGAGAGCATCGGCCAGGTGGCAAGCCAGACCATGCAGAGTTTGGCGGCCACCAATGCGGTGTGCACGTTCCCGGTGTATCGCCCGCTGATAGGATTTGATAAACGGGAGATTGTTGAGATTGCGCAGAAAATTGATACCTATGAGACATCCATTCAGCCGTTTGAGGACTGCTGTACGATTTTTGTGGCAAAGCATCCGGTGACAAGGCCGGATCTTGGGCGGATTGAGAAGTCAGAATTGAATCTGAGGGAAAAAATTGATGAGCTTGTAAAGACTGCGGTGGAGACGGCAGAGATTCTGCAGATACATTAGGATTGGGCACAGAAAAGGATATGTCGAAAAAAGGCTGCCTCCCAAAGAGACAGCCTTAATACCACAGTATGCAGAAAAACTGCCGGCGGCAGGCTTTCTGTATATACGAATTCTGTTTTATGTGGGATGCCTGACGGCATATACAGGAAATTGAACTACAATTTCCCATATAAAAGCCACATTATTTGATAATGTATGCTTCAAGAGAGGCCAGAATGTCTTCCAACTCTCCGTCAGCGTGGATGTTCAGGTCGATTGGCTTGGAAAGATCCAGACTGAAAATGCCCATGATTGACTTGGCATCTATAACATATCTTCCGGAAACTAAGTCAAAGTCATTGTCATATTTTGTGATTTCATTTACAAATGACTTCACTTTATCGATAGAGTTTAACGAGATCTGTACTGTTTTCATCATGATATATCCCTCCTTTGCGCGTTATTATCGAAGGGCATCTAAGCCCTGCCTACATTCTACGGGATAGGTTTGTAAAAGTCAAGAAATTAACAGGAAAAAATTTGAATTTAGGAGACAGATGATCATGAAAAAGGCAGCTCTGCATAATCTGGGGTGTAAAGTAAACGCATATGAGACGGCGGCAATGCAGGAAATGTTGGAGAAGGCAGGGTATGAGGTCATGCCCTTTGAGGAAGGGGCGGATCTCTATATCATCAATACCTGTACAGTAACCAACATTGCAGACCGCAAATCCAGGCAAATGCTGCACCGCGCCAGAAAAATGAACCCGGATGCAGTAGTAGTGGCATGTGGATGCTATGTTCAGGCACAGGCGGACAAAAATCACCCAATTGATCCGTGCGTGGACATTGTAATTGGAAATAACCAGAAAAATGAGCTGCTGCATATTCTGGAACAGTATGAACGCAGAAAGGAAGAAGATCAGATCCGGCAGGTGGTGGATATTCATCATACGGACGAGTATGAGGATCTGCACCTGACAAAGCCAGGAGAGTATACGAGGGGCTACATCAAAGTACAGGATGGGTGTAACCAGTTCTGTTCTTACTGTATAATCCCATATGCGCGTGGAAGGGTACGGAGCCGTGAGCTTCAAAGTGTCATTGAAGAGGTAAAGGAGCTGGCGGAAAACGGTTATCAGGAAGTGGTATTGACCGGAATCCATCTGAGTTCTTACGGAATCGATTTTTCAAAGAATACCCAAACCAGAGAAGGGAGTTCAAGGTCAGATTTGCGGCAGGATAACCTTCTGCGATTGATCCAGGCAGTTCATGAGGTGGATGGGATTGTGAGGATTCGGCTTGGTTCCCTGGAACCGCGGGCCGTCACGGAGAGATTTGTCCGGGAAGCCTCTATGCTCCCGAAGCTGTGTCCGCATTTCCACTTGTCGCTGCAGAGCGGGTGTGATGCTACGCTGAAACGGATGAACCGAAAATATACGGCAGAGGAATATTATGAAAAATGTGGACTGCTCCGGAAATATTTTGGGAATCCGGCATTGACAACGGATGTGATCGTTGGATTTCCTGGAGAGACGGAAGAAGAGTATGCAGCTTCTTATGCCTTTGTCGATAAGGTAAACTTCTATGAGACCCATATTTTTAAATACTCTAAAAGAGAGGGGACGAAAGCTGCAGCCATGGAAGGACAGATACCGGAATCGGTGAAGGCAGAGCGCAGCCGGCAGATGATCGAGCTGGGGAAGAGAAAGCAGGCGGCCTATGAAAGAAGTTTTTTTGGAAAAGATGTAGACGTCCTTGTGGAGGAGCGTACCGTGATAGACGGGAAAATGTATCAGACAGGGTATACAAAAGAATATATTAAGATTGCATTAGATGAGGAAGAAAGTCTGCAGAATTGTATTCGGACAATCCGGATTGTTAACGATTCACAAATTATTCATTGAATTTTAGGAAGACTTGTATTAAAATGATAATTAGAGTGTTTGCGCCTGCATGCGCATAGTACGATAGATGTACAATTTTGTATGGAAGCATTACTTTTATAATACTAAAGAGAACAGAAGAGAAATGGAGGAAGAAACATGAGTGATTTAAGCAATACCCAATTCTTTCAAGTAGAACCAGGGCCGCAGATTTCCGCAAAGGATATTCTGGAAATCGTGTATAAGGCATTGAAGGAAAAAGGATATAACCCGGTCAACCAGATTGTGGGTTATGTGATGTCTGGAGATCCGACTTATATTACAAGTTTTAACGGGGCAAGAAGCCTTGTAATGAAAGTGGAACGTGACGAGCTGGTAGAAGAACTGCTGAAAGCGTATATTACGCATAATTCCTGGGCATAATCCGTGATGAGGATCATGGGATTGGACTTTGGCTCAAAAACAGTAGGCGTGGCGGTAAGCGATGCCTTGCTGTTGACTGCCCAGGGTGTGGAGACGATTGAGAGAAAAGAGGAAAATAAGCTCCGCCGGACTTGTGCCAGGATCGAAGAATTGATCCGGGAATACGAAGTGGGGAAGATCATACTTGGTTTTCCAAAGCATATGAATAATGATATCGGTGAGCGGGCCAGGAAGTCTCTGGAATTTCAAGAGATGCTTAAAAGGCGGACAGGCCTGGAAGTGATCATGTGGGACGAACGTCTGACAACGGCTGCCGCTGAACAGACGTTGATCGAGAGCGGAGTAAGGCGGGAAAACCGGAAGAAATATATTGATAAGATTGCAGCAGTCTTTATTTTACAGGGGTATTTGGATTCTCTGCCAAGACGGCAGGAAGTATGAGGAGTAAGGATATGGAAAAAGTGGAATTTTTTCTGGAAGATACAAAAGAGACTGTTGAATTTCATGTACTGGAGCAGACAAAGATCAATGGCTCTACATATATACTTGTTACGGATCCAGAAGAGGAGGGCGTATGCCTGATCCTGAAGGATATGAATCCTGAGGACGAACAGGACAGTGTCTATGAGATCGTGGAAGAAGATACGGAATTAGAGGCAGTTTCAAAGGTGTTTGAAGAACTGCTGGAAGATACGGATATCAGAATGTGATCTGGAGTATGAAAATGATAAACCTCCGGGGGAGAGGAACCGGTGGTTATGAAAATATTTACTGCCTGCCGCGGATAGAGACCGGGTAATAGATGAAGGGCATCTGCGTGTAAGCAAAAAGAGTAATACATAATAAAAAAGATGGAGGTGCGGTTATTGAGAAAAGAGAATATTGGAAAACTGCGTATCATTCCTCTTGGGGGATTAGAGCAGATCGGTATGAATATTACTGCCTTTGAATATGAAGACAGTATTATTGTGCTGGACTGCGGCCTGGCTTTCCCGGAAGATGATATGCTCGGTATTGACCTTGTCATACCGGATGTAACATATCTAAAGGATAATATTGAAAAGGTGAAGGGATTCGTGATCACCCACGGGCATGAGGACCACATCGGAGCTCTCCCGTATGTGCTGAAGGATATTAACCTTCCGATTTATACGACGAAGCTAACCATGGGAATTATTGATAATAAGCTGAAAGAGCACAATTTGCTGCGTACGACAAAGAGAAAGATTGTGCGTCATGGCCAGTCGATCAATCTGGGACAGTTTCGGATTGAATTTATTAAGACGAACCACAGCATTCAGGATGCATCGGCACTGGCAATCTACTCCCCGGCAGGCACAGTGGTGCATACAGGGGACTTTAAGGTAGATTATACACCTGTGTTCGGAGATGCCATTGACCTGCAGCGGTTTGCAGAGATTGGGAAAAAGGGCGTGCTGGCGCTGATGTCAGACAGCACCAATGCAGAACGGAAAGGATTCACTCAGTCGGAGCGGACCGTGGGGATTACCTTTGACCATATTTTTGCGGAACATCAGAATACCCGCATTATCATTGCCACTTTCGCGTCCAATGTGGATCGTGTACAGCAGATCATCAACTCTGCTTATAAATATGGACGGAAAGTTGTTGTAGAAGGAAGGAGTATGGTAAATATCATTTCTACTGCTTCTGAGCTGGGGTATCTGAATGTGCCGGAGAACACTTTGATCGAGATTGACGAGATGCGCAATTACCCGCCGGAGAAGATGGTGCTGATCACGACAGGAAGCCAGGGAGAATCCATGGCGGCATTGTCCCGTATGGCGGCGGATGTACACCGGAAAGTCACTATACAGCCGAATGATACGATCATCTTCAGTTCCAACCCGATTCCGGGGAATGAGAAATCTGTCTCCCGTGTAATCAATGAATTGTCTGCAAAAGGAGCAAAAGTTATTTTCCAGGAGGCACATGTATCAGGACATGCATGTCAGGAAGAATTGAAACTGATTTATTCCCTGGTAAAACCAAAGTATGCGATTCCGGTACATGGAGAGTACCGTCATCTGAAAGCTAATTCAGAAATTGCGTTGTCTCTGGGAATCCCGAAAGAGAATGTATTTATTATCCAGTCAGGAGACGTACTGGAGCTGACAGATGAATCCGCAAAAGTGGTAGATAAGGTGCATACAGGAACGATCCTTGTGGATGGCCTGGGTGTCGGAGACGTCGGTAATATCGTGCTTCGTGACAGACAGCATCTGGCAGAGGACGGGATTATCATTGTTGTATTGACGCTGGAGCGTGGAAGCAATCGGCTTCTGGCGGGGCCGGATATTGTGTCCCGTGGGTTTGTTTATGTAAGAGAGTCGGAAGGTTTGATGGAAGAGGCCAGACATGTGATATCTGAAAGTCTGGACAGATGCCTCTGTGGACGCCGGGCGGATTGGAACAAGATTAAGGTTGCGATCCGGGATACCATGAATGATTTTATCTGGAAGAAGACCAAGAGGAGGCCAATGATCATTCCGATCATCATGGATGTATGAGGAGGCAGCATGGATGATCATGGATGAGAGGGCGGCTGCTTATATCCAGTCATTAGAGACGGCGGAGTGCGCGGTATTGGAAGAAATTGAGAGAGAGGCGTTGGAACAGGGAGTACCCATTATAAGAAAAGAGACGCAAAGCTTCCTAAAAGTTCTGTTGTGCATGAAAAAGCCGAAAAAGATTCTGGAGATTGGTACAGGAGTGGGATTTTCCGCACTGATGATGAGTGAGTATGTGCCGGAGGGCTGCCGCATTTTGACGATTGAGAATTATGAGAAAAGGATTCCTGCAGCCAGGGCGAACTTCGAACGTATGGGGAAGGAGAGGCAGATTACCCTGATAGAAGGAGATGCCCTGGATGTATTAAAAGAACTGCATGAGGGCTTTGATTTTATCTTCGTGGACGCGGCGAAAGGCCAGTATATCTATTATCTGCCAGAGGCGCTGCGTGTCTTGGCAGAGGACGGAATCCTGCTCTCGGATAATGTGCTGCAAGGCGGTGACGTATTGGAGTCCAGGTTTGCGGTAGAGCGCAGAGACCGGACAATCCATGCCAGAATGCGGGAATATCTGTATGAATTGAAGCATCATGACAATCTGGCCACATCGATTCTACCTTTGGGGGACGGTGTGGCGGTCAGTGTGAAATGCCAGGATATTGTCAGATGTGTGTAGAAGTAACAGTGAATACCTTGACCGAAAAGGGGTATAACGAAATAGATATCAGAAAAGGAAGTTGGAAATGGCAAGGCATCCAGAATTATTGATCCCGGCCAGCAGTCTGGAGGTATTAAAGACGGCTGTGATATTTGGAGCAGATGCAGTTTATATTGGCGGAGAGTCGTTTGGCCTGCGTGCGAAAGCGAAAAATTTCTCTATGCAGGATATGAGAGAAGGGATTGCATTTGCACATGCCCATCATGTGAAGGTTTATGTGACAGTCAATATTTTTGCCCACAACCGGGACTTGGAAGGGGTTCGGATGTATCTGGAAGAGTTAAGGGAGATACAGCCGGACGGCTTGATCATTGCGGATCCGGGAATCTTTGAGATTGCAGGTGAGATCTGCCCGGAGATTGAGCGGCATATCAGTACGCAGGCGAATAATACGAATTATGCAGCATATCGGTTTTGGTACAGGCAAGGGGCAAAGCGGGTAGTCGCAGCCAGAGAGCTTTCTATGGAAGAACTGAAGGAATTGCGGCAGAATATCCCGGAGGATATGGAAATTGAAGCATTTATCCATGGCTCTATGTGTATTTCTTATTCCGGCAGATGCCTGTTGAGTAATTATTTTACAGGGCGGGACGCGAATCAAGGGTCATGCACTCATCCATGCCGTTGGAAATATGCGGTTGTGGAGGAGACCAGGCCGGGAGAGTATATGCCGGTATTTGAAAATGACAGGGGAACCTATATTTTCAACTCAAAAGACCTTTGTATGATCGGACATATTCCAGAGTTGATCGATGCTGGGATTGACAGCTTGAAGGTGGAAGGGCGCATGAAGACGGCGCTGTATGTGGCAGCAGTGGCAAGGACTTATCGGAAAGCTCTGGATGACTATCTGGAAAGCCCGGAAAAATATCAGGCAAATATGCCCTGGTATCTGGAACAGATCGCAAGCTGTACTTACCGTCAGTTTACGACGGGCTTTTTCTTTGGGAAACCGGATGAGAACACGCAGATATATAACGAAAGTACTTATGTGAAAGAATTTACCTATCTGGGAATTGTGGAGGATGAGCAGGAGGGTCTTTACCGGATTGAGCAGAGAAATAAATTCATGGCCGGGGAATGGATTGAGATCATGAAGCCGGATGGCAGAAATGTAAAGGTAAAGGTTGGTAAAATCCTGAATGAAGAAGGGATGGAACAGGAAAGCGCTCCCCATGCAAAGCAGGTGTTGTTTGTTGACTTACAGGGCCAGGCAGAGAAGTTTGATATATTAAGAAGAGCAGAGGTTTGACGAAATATAAAATAGGGAATGGACTGCCAGACTTGTAGTCTGGCGATATATACTGAAAAGAGAGGGAAAGATCATATTATGGAAAATCCAGTTATTACATTTGAAATGGAAAACGGAGATGTGATGAAAGCAGAGCTTTATCCAGAGATTGCACCGAATACGGTCCGCAATTTTATATCTTTGATAAAGAAAGGGTATTATGATGGGCTGATCTTCCATCGGGTGATCAGTGGTTTTATGATCCAAGGCGGCTGTCCCGATGGAACAGGGATGGGAGGCCCCGGTTACAGTATCCGGGGAGAATTTTCTCAGAACGGGTTTGAAAATAATCTGGAGCACGACAAGGGTGTGTTGTCTATGGCGCGTGCGATGCATCCGGATTCTGCAGGGTCTCAATTTTTTATCATGCATAAAAAATCTCCACATCTGGACGGTGCATATGCAGCATTTGGAAAAATTACAGAGGGGATTGATGTGGTGGACAAAATCGCAGAGACCGAGACCGACTATCAGGATAAACCGTTGTCGCCGCAGGTGATGAAAAAGGTGACGGTAGAGACGTTTGGGGAGGAATATCCGGAGCCGGAGACTTTAGAGGAATGATAGTACTGTATATGCCTGGAATATATTTAGGCTTCGGCCCTGAGTTTTCATTTTGGCCGCAGCCATGCACAACGACAGAATATTAGATGCAGGGAGATGGAGATATGGATGCAATTATTCGGGCGAAACTGAGTGAGATCGAAAAGAAGGCACATGTCAGGATCATATGGGCCGTGGAGACAGGAAGCAGGGCATGGGGCTTTGCGTCTCCGAATAGTGATTATGATGTACGGTTTGTTTATATAAGAGACAAAAAAGAATATCTGCGTTTGGAAGAAATCAGGGATTCTATTGACGCGCAGCAGGACGAACTTTTGGATATTGAAGGCTGGGATCTGCGGCGGGTGCTCCGTATGGTATATCGGTCAACACCGGAAGTGTGCGAGTGGTTTGCTTCTCCTATTGTATATCGGTCAACACCGGAGGCAGTGGAGCTTCAGATGCTCCTTCCGGAATATTTTTCTGTAAAAAAGTGTGCACAAAATTACATCCACACAGCTTCTGTAGATTATCGGACTTATTTTCAGGATGAAGAAGTCTGGCTTGTAAAGTATTTTTATGTACTCAGACAGATGCTCCAGGCCAAATGGCTGCTGGAGGAAAGGAGGATGCCTCCGATGCTGTTTGAAGAGCTTTTGAGGCAGAAGCTGGATGATGAATGGAAGGATTACATATTGGAGCTGCTCCATAAAAAGAGAACGTCGCCGGAACTGGGTAAGGCGCAGAGAAACAAAAAGCTGATTGAATATATTGGCTGCAGCCTTAAAGATATGGAACAGGAAGTACTGTCTTTAAAGGAAGAAAACAAGACATCCTGGGATAAACTAAATCAGTATTTTTACAGTGTTCTTTGGTGAGATGATCTCAGGTACAATTTAAGAAATGAACATCCAAAATACCCCACAGCTTAAGTTTACTGTGGGGTATCCATTTTTTAATCCGGCAGAATATGTTTTTATATAACTGGCGGATTTACTTTTTTATGATTTTGTATTATCTTCCTGCCGGTGGTTCTCTTTCATCCGGACAGAAGTCTGGTAGTCGGCATAACGTGCCGCTACATAGAGGTAATCAGACAAACGGTTGAGATATTGCATCGCTTTCGGATCAGCGCCGTAATTTAATTCTGCTTTGCGGAAACGGCGTTCTGCACGTCGTGCAACTGCGCGGGCCATATCAAGTCGCGCAGACTGTTCGCAGCCGCCATACAGGACAGGTTCTTTCACTCTTGGAAATAAATTTTCCATATGGTCAATGCCTTCTTCCAGCGTCAAAGTTTCCTCCTTGCTGAAACGGTATTTTGGATTGCGTGGGTCGGCAATGCCGGACATCATCTGCATGAGTTCCTGCTGCCGCCGGGCAAGATTGGCATAAAGTGTTTTTTCAGCAATGACCTTTGCCAGTCCAATTGCACTGTTCAGCTCATCGAGGGTTCCTAAAAGCTCAATCCTGTCATCGGATTTTGACACGCTGATTCCGTCCATAAGCGAGGTTCTTCCGTCGTCCCCTTTTTTGGTGTAGACGCTCATATTAATTCCCCTTAACAGTACTTTTTACAATTATAAATCAGACAGCTTTTTTATGCTGCCTTCCCGAAGGTCTGAAATGCACACTGCCAGATACAGCACGGGTCATAAGCCCGATTGCCGGCGGTGGCTATAAAGTTTTCATAGTTCATCAATCCCCCTTATTCTCTGAGTATAGTTTATATAATTCCGACAGGTTTTGGCAGCAGTACTCGGACAAAAATAATTGTTGCGGCTTCTGTCCGCATATTTCCCAAAGCTCATGTGATGAAATATGTAAGCTAAGAAGCAAAAATGTCGGAATATCAGCTAGTTTATGGTATATATTATACATCTGTTTGCAAATAATAGCAATATGTATTGTGAAAAACACACAAATAATTATCATTTTTAATTCGGGATAAGCAGATGGTCAAATGGATTCACTTTTTCTTTATTTTTCTTAAGAAAATCTTTTGTTTGTTCTAACAATCCGCTTTAGATATGTCCGATAAAATAAGGACAAATAAAAGGAGGACGTATAATTTCTCTGCGGTGCAGGATCGTTACAAATGAAAGGAGGCTGGCGCTATGGATATACAGTCACTGACACAATACTTTTTACAATATGGGGCTTTCTTCATTTATCTCATTGTACTTTTGGAATATCTGAATCTGCCGGGATTCCCAGCCGGGGTGATCATGCCGCTGGCCGGAATCTGGGCGGCAAAAGGAGAAATCAGTTTCCCGATGGTATTATTGATTTCCGTGGGGGCAGGACTGACGGGGAGCTGGGCGCTCTATTTTCTGGGAAGGCTGGGCGGTTCAAAAGTTCTGGGGATGTATTTTAAGAAGTTTCCAAAACAGCAGCCAATGATTGAGGAAAAGATAGAAATGTTACGGGAAAAGGGTGGGTTCGGTGTATTCGTGAGTAAACTTCTTCCTATGGTACGCACGCTTATTTCCATACCGGCCGGGATGATAAGGATGGACTTTGCAGTATATACGGTAAGTTCCGCGCTGGGAGTTTTTCTCTGGAATCTGGCATTTGTAGGGGCGGGGTATTTCTTTGGAGAAGCGGCGATCAATGTGCTTTCATAAATCAGGGATATCCGAAAGATGTCAAGGGACAGTGCTGTTTAGGGTGAAGGGCGGTTCTATTTCATACCTGATAACGAAAGATTTGACATTTCAATCATTTATTTATATCATACTCGATATGAGAAAGAGCTGTTTTTGTAATATTTTGACGACAGAGGGAGGACTGGAAAGATGGAGATTAATCATGTGTTAGTGGTGGAGGATGATAAAGAAATCCGGGAAGGGGTGCAGATTTACCTGCAGAGCCAAGGATATCAGGTGTTTCAGGCGGCAGACGGGGTGGAGGGCCTGGAAATCTTGGAAAAAGAAGAAATCCATCTGGCGATCGTGGATATTATGATGCCCAGGATGGACGGCATCCGAATGACGATGAAGCTGCGGGAAAAGTATGACTTTCCGGTTATTATGCTTTCGGCAAAATCGGAGGAAGTAGATAAGGTTATGGGACTCAACATCGGGGCAGACGACTATGTGACGAAACCATTTACTCCGATGGAACTGATGGCGCGGGTGAATTCCCAGCTCCGGCGCTACCGGAAATTTCTGGAGAAGCTGGAGCCGAAAGAAAATGTGCATGTCATCGGCGGGCTGGAGATCAATGAGGATACGGTGGAGGTGTTTATGGACGGCAATCCGGTAAGGCTGACGCCGATTGAATATAAGATCCTGCTGCTTCTGGCGAAAAATGCGGGGCATGTATTTTCCGCAGATGAGATTTATGAGAGGGTATGGCAGGAACGTGCGATCAACACAGATACGATCATGGTGCATGTCCGTAATATCCGTGAAAAAATTGAAGTGGACCCAAAAAATCCAAAATATTTGAAGGTGGTGTGGGGTGTTGGCTATAAAATTGAAAAACAACCGTAATTTTGCAATGGTATTGATAATTGTAGTTTTGCTCCTGTGTTCCTTTGGTATGGTGGCAGCTTATCCTGTATTTGCCGAAGTGATGGAACCAGAGCTGAAAGGCCAGGTCTCATCGGACCGTATGGAGTATAGTATGGATGCGATGATCCGGGGCGGTTATTATCTGTATAATGAAATCAACGAAGAAATGGCATTATACAGAATACAGCAGCTTTATGGCTCAGATGAGTTCTTTTTGATGCGGAAGTATATGGACTGTGAGGTTTTTTCGGCTGATGGGGAAGGAATGCTTGGCAGGAACAGCCCGGAGGTGGATAAAAGGCTGCTGCAGGAAAATACAGATTATGGACTGCGGGCTGCTTTTGAATATGATTCCAGGGGGCGGATCAGCGTCGAGGTGGACGGAGCCAGCCTGGAGGAAGACGAACGGTACCGGCTGGAACAGGCAGTATACCGAGACGCCTATGATCTGGATGACGAAGTAGCATATACTCTTGATTCGCCCAGCTCTGTGACGATCGTCTATGCATTTACGGAGCAGAACCTGCAGAAATATATCCAAAGCCAAAATGACATGGAACAAGGATATTCATTAACTTTAAGCAACAATAAGAGATATATCTATTTTGAATGGATCTTTATATTCGTGGCGGCAGCGGCGGCGCTTTTGATTCCGTGCAATAAAAATTGGAAGATAGAGGAATCCTTGATATTTAAGGTTCCTCTGGAAGTGGTATTATTTGTGTGGGGAATTTTGGCTTCGATGGAGCAATTTTGCGCGTCGGTCGTGTGGAATACAATGAACCATACACTAGCAGATATCCTTGCTGAAATGGGGCTTCCTGGTAAAATAGACCATGGGGCAGAGAAATTGCTAAATGTAGTGATGTGGTTCTGTGTCTTTGCAGCCGTTTATTGGGGAACCACCTGCCTGCGGGCGGTATTTACAATGAAAAAAAGATACTGGCAGGAGCGTACTTTGTGCGCGCACGTGCTTTACTGGGTGAGGGGCAGGAAAGAAGAGCTTGGAGAGCAGGTGAAGCAGGGGGCGGATGGAGCCACAGGATTGTTTCGGAAGATCTGGAGATGGTTTGGCGGTATTTTCAAAAGGGTTTATGATAGCCTGATCAATCTGGATATCCTTGCAGAGGCGAACCATGTTATTTTTAAAATTGTGCTCGTTAATTTTATTCTTCTGACGGTGATATGTTGTTTCTGGTTTTATGGGATTGCTGCGCTTCTTATTTACTCAGGGGTGATCTTTATCCTTTTGCGGAGATACTTTTATGATATCCAGAGAAAATACCAACTGCTGCTGGAATCCATGAACCTGCTTGCAGAAGGGATTCTGGATGCGCCTATTGACGGAGACCTGGGCATTTTTAACCCGATGAAGACAGAAATACAGAGGATTCAGAAAGGATTTAAGAAAGCGGTGGAAGAAGAGGTCAAAAGCGAACGGATGAAGACGGAGTTGATCACGAATGTATCCCATGATCTGAAAACACCGCTGACAGCGATTATCACATATGTGGATCTGCTGAAATCGGAGGAGGATCCACAGAAGCGGAAGGAATATCTGGCAGTGCTTGAGCGGAAGTCGCAGCGGCTGAAAGTGCTGATAGAGGATCTATTTGAAATCAGCAAGGCAGCAAGCCGGAATGTGACCATGAATTTTATGCGGGCTGATATTGTAGAACTTTTAAAACAGGTGGAGTTGGAAAACAGCAGCCGGATCCAGGAGGCCGGACTGGATTTCCGGTGGAACCTTCCAGAAGAGAAGGTGGTACTGCTCCTTGACAGCCAGAAAACATACCGTATTTTTGAAAATCTGATCGTGAATATCACAAAATATGCGATGCCTCATACCAGGGTGTATATCGAGTTGCGAAATGAAGGAAATGAAGTATGGATTTCTATGAAAAATGTATCTGCGGCGGAACTGAATTTTAATGCGGATGAGATCACGGATCGTTTTGTCCGAGGCGATGCGTCGAGAAATACGGAAGGCTCCGGGCTGGGGCTGGCCATTGCGAAGAGCTTTACAGAGCTGCAGTATGGGACGCTGAAAGTGACTACGGAAGCGGATCTGTTTAAGGTAAATATCTGGATACCAAAGAGGACGGAAGAGGTGGCAGTGCTGACACCGTTATAGTTCATGCCCTAACCGGCAGCGAACTGTAACCTGACACCTTCGGGTTACTGTTCACGGTGCCTTGCACCTTGCTGCAAGGCATCCGGCCAGTAAAATAGCGGTTGTGGGCATCCAGCCCCTCGCCGTCAGGCGACTTTTCAATGAACTGTAACACCTTCGGCGCACAGATGAAATTTTCTCTTGACATATGCTGGAAATAAAAGGAAAATAGAGTATAGGTCATGCATAAGTATGATGTGATTGAAAAAGGAAGGAGAATATGTTTTTATGCGCTATGAAATTAAAGGCGAAACATTGCCGGTAGTTCTATGCTATCTGGACGGCGGAGAAAAAATGATCACGGAAAAAGGCTCTATGAGCTGGATGTCCCCGAATATGAAAATGGAGACGACTTCAAATGGCGGAGTTGGAAAGGCAATCGGAAGGATGTTTGCCGGAGAGTCTTTATTCCAGAATATTTATACGGCGCAGGGAGGCCCCGGGATGATTGCATTTGCATCCAGTTTCCCAGGAAAGATCATTTCTTATGATATTGCTCCCGGAAGAGAGCTGGTAGTGCAGAAATCCGGATTCCTGGCATCAGAAGCAGGGGTGGATCTGTCTGTATTCTTCCAGAAGAAAATCGGAGCGGGACTGTTCGGCGGAGAAGGATTTATCATGCAGCGTCTGTCCGGGCAGGGGACTGTATTTTTGGAATTTGACGGTCATATTGTTGAATATGATCTGGAACCGGGGCAGCAGATCGTGGTGGATACCGGATATCTTGCGGCAATGGAGTCAACCTGCCATATTGATGTGAAGTCTGTACCTGGAGTAAAAAATATGGTCTTCGGCGGAGAGGGTATTTTTAATACCGTTATCAGCGGCCCGGGACATATCTGGCTGCAGACCATGCCGCTCTCGAATGTGGCCGGAGAAATCGCAAGATTTATTCCGTCAAAATAAATGGCTGTTTGAAACGATCGTTATAGGACGAAGGATACGTTTTAAGAACATAAAGAGCGTGGAAGATTCTGGTTTGAGTTCCTGCCAGGATTTCTGCGCTCTTTATGCTTTGATTCTGCTTATGGGTCATGCCAGATGAAGGTATTTTTCTCTGGTAGCAAGTCCGCCCCGGATGTGTCGTTCGGATTTGTTTGTATCCAGTACCTTGCGGGCCTGCGCTGCGAGAGCCGGATTGATCTGGAGGAGACGCTCGGTGACGTCTTTATGTTTCGTTGTTACAAATTAGAATGTTTTCATCTAAGCCCAAATCTCCAAACAAACGTAGGTAAATATCTACGTTTCCGTCCTTATCTACCTCAATTTTCTGGATAATCTTCTTTAACTGCTCATTCGTCATGTCCCGGACAGCAGTAATGTCCTCAATGCTTTGGAATGTCTTTTTGATAATGT
The DNA here is from genome assembly GCA_910589385.1 of uncultured Lachnospiraceae bacterium. Classification (GTDB taxonomy): domain Bacteria; phylum Bacillota; class Clostridia; order Lachnospirales; family Lachnospiraceae; genus Schaedlerella. The sequence continues at coordinate 3,186 of CAJUTU010000014.1, read as the reverse complement.
CCTCTAACTGGTCGCCTTTATCTAAATTGTATTGTACCAATTTCAATTCATTTTCCAACCGTTCCATTTCTGATTTCATACTGCCGATTTTTTCATTCAGTTCTTGTCGGCTAATCAAATCATCGGTATACATATCCATATATTTTTGACGGGTCTTTTTCAGTTTGGCAAACTGGTCGTTTAACTCCTTTTCGTAATTCTCGTTATCGTCCTTTGCCTTATATATCTTTGTAAACTCTTTTACCACATAGCTGATAATGTTCTTCTTTGCTTTCAAAAGCCCGGCAAAGTATTCCTCCAACGCCCGAATCAGTTCGTCCTCGTCCACTGTCACCGTATTTGGGCAGCTATCCGCCCCCTTGCCGTTATGCCCGGAACATACCCAACGGACGTAAGTATTCTTATAGGTGCGGACAGTGCGCCTGAATGACCAACCACATTCCTTGCACTTAATAAGCGTACTGAACAGATATTTATTGCTTTGGCGTTCATGTTTGATACGAAAGGTATCATGCCGCCCATGCAGGATTTCCTGCGCCCTGTCGAACTGCTCCGGCTCTATGATTCGCAAATCTGGGCGGTAGGTAACAAGCCACTCCGATTCGTCTTTTTCTGCCCTTGTACCTGTGAGAAAATCGGTAACTTCCTGTTTTCCATTGATAATTTTACCAGTGTAAAGCTCATTGGTTAGAATACGGCAAACGGCATTTTGGCTAAAGCTGCAATTACGCTTTGTTTTCAATCCCCTCTCGTTAAGCATATTCGCTATTTTTGCCGCACCGTAGCCCTCATTCAAATACCAGTCGTAAATCTGTTTTACAATCCTTGCTTCTCCCTCATTGATTGCAAGATTGAAATAATCTCCAATGGTCTTGTCATATCCGTAAACGATATTTGGTACTCTGCCCTTTTCTGCGTTCATTTTCTTTCCGAACTTCACACGTTTGGAAGTGTTCGCGCTTTCCTCCTGTGCCAATGCTCCAAAAATTGTCAAGACAAATTCCGACTGCCCTAAAACAGTCATATTTGCGGTTAAGAATGTGGTTTCTATGCCTAACGCCTTTAATGTACGAATACTTTGCAAAAGGTCTACGGTATTGCGGGCGAAACGGGAAATATCCTTTACCACTACCATATCAAATAAACCATGCTGTGCATCACGCATAAGGCGTAAAAATTCCTTACGATTTTTGATTTTTGTGCCGGAAATCCCCTCGTCCGCATATAATCTTACAAGGTTGTGACCGTTCTTTTCGGTATACTCGGTAAAAAACTTCTTTTGGGCTTCCAAGCTGTTAAGCTGGTCGGATTTGTCCGTGGAAACACGGCAGTAGGCAGCTATATTCATACGCAACAACCTTTCTCTATAATTCGTTCCTTTCTGTTACATCTTAATTATATAGTGTGTCGCTTGATATTTCAAGGGGGTAAATATAGATTTTGCATTTGCTCTATGATATACTAAGCCAAAATGAAAGGAGCCAAAATATATGAAACTATTAGCAACTGTTTCAAATGCAGATAATTTTTTATCCTCTACTACTACAACACCCTATGAATGGTGGTCTTTAATCATTGCTGCCCTTGCAGTATTTTTATCTATTGCTATTCCTGTTACTCAATTTCTAGTCAAAAAATTTAAACGTTTAAAAATAAGCATTATACCTTTTGAGCAAACAGCACTTACTATGCTCTTTAATGAATCTGGTTCATATATAAAATTGCTGATTTGTTTAGAGTGCAAAAATCAAGATACAACAATTAAGAAAATTCATGTTAATATCATAAGAGATTGCGACAACCAATCATGCGCTTTAGAATGGTCTACATTAGAATCAATTTATGTAAATTGGTTTGGGACAAATACTTCTAATAGGATAAATTCCGTTTCTTATGCTCGTCCTTTTAAAATAAAAGCAGATACATTAGAACCATTTATTATAGAATTTTCTGGAAATGGGTCTATTGCATTAAAAGATTTTTGTATTAATCGAAACAAACAACTACAACGTTTTATACAGTTTAGTAATCAAAAATTTGAAACGCCTGATGATATATGCAAAAAATATAAAGCAGCTTCATCAGAGTATACTGAAATGGTATCTGAACTATCTGAATATTTTTTCTGGAAAGCTGGAACATATACTATAAAAATTGATATTTTACATGATTTGAATAAGACAACCTCATCAAAATTTTCATTCGTATTATCTGATGATGAGTCTAAACTTTTGGAAAAAAATATTGATTCAACAATCTTTGGTAGATTATACGAAAACACACCAATACCAATGATATTTAATGTTGTCAATAAACCTCTCTCTTAATTTTCAAAGGGGGAAGCCACCTTAAACGGCTTCCCCCTTTGACTTTATAAACTCTCCACTTTATCCTTTTTATCTGCTTCTTCCTGCAATACCCCCTCCAATTTCTCTTGATTTGCTTCAAGAAATATTTTAAGTATGTAATTGGCAGTTTCTTCCGCTGTATTAGGATTGTGAAAGCGGAAATTTAATTTAACCTTATTAGCGATAGCGAAACCACCTCCATTTCATCTTGCTACCCTAACCCTTTGTCCATAACTATGAGTAAAAACAGAAAAATAGTCCTCATTTTTTTGCTCCATTCATAAGTAATCTCAACCTCTCCATTTTCTCCCGTGCTTTGGCTTTTCTAAAATTCTCCCCGGTAATGCAGACGGGGCAGCACATTTCCGTAAGGCGGTCATAAATGCGGGCGTGGGCGGTGTCCTCCGGGTTCTGCAATTCTTCCAGCGTGAGGTTCGTTGTCACGATTAACGGCTTGCCGCTGCGGTATCGGCTGTCAATCACGTTGTAAACCTGTTCAAGCCCGTATTCCGTGCCACGCTCCATGCCGAAATCGTCAAGGATAAGCAAGGGGAAGCTGCAAAGGTGGGAGATATATTCGTTGCGGTCTTTGAAGCTGGCGGCAAGGTCGTTGAGTATCGCCGCAAAGTTTGTCATGCACACGGAAATCTCTTTCTCCATGAGGGCATTGGCGATACACCCGGCAAAATAGCTTTTCCCTGTGCCGACACTTCCCCACAAAATCAATCCGTGGTTTTCATCTTTCATCTGCTCCCATAGCTCCACATATTCACGGGCATAGCACATTTGCGGGCATTTCCCGTTGTCGTTCCCGAAAGTCCATTCCCTCATAGCCGGG
>CAJUTU010000013.1 GCA_910589385.1 uncultured Lachnospiraceae bacterium | reverse complement strand
ATATCCGCGAAAGTGCCTGTATTTCAAGGCTTTGCAGAGATAATCAAGGTTGTTCAACAAAAAAATGGATATCGAAGAACTAAGAATAGAATTTCCATCAACAGCAAGTTTCTGCTTTGAGATAAGTACTAAAAAATCTTTCGATGATGAAAAAGCTTATAGTATTATGGGCAACAATTATGGCTGGGGATTGACTGGAGCGGATAGAAAACCAGATCATAAATTAGCAGAACGCCAATTGGCTTGTATGTTACAGAGGATGCTGCAATGGGATACTGTAAAGCCGATGTATTTTCCGACAGCGCGGACAGGATTTCTGCTGACCTATAAAGAGCTGACACGTAATGCGCTTCATGAACGCTTTTCTATTGGAGAGAACGCTAAAAATTTATTGACAAAACCAACGACAGATTTTCTTATGTCCTTGAGCAGCATAGAAGTAGATCATCATTATAGAAGATGCCCGGAAATTCTTTCGTTTATCGAACAGCATATTATATCTGGCCATGTTTTGGCATCCGATTATCCGGTTGACATTAAATATCAGCCTGCTGAAACGAAAGAATCTCTGCCGATGTATGTTGCGTCCTCAGTCGTAACCGAAGCTGTTCCATTGCTCCTTTTTTTGAAACACAGAAGCTTATTAGGCGCCATTATGATTGAAGAACCAGAAATTTCTCTGCATCCACAACTGCAATGGGAAATGGCTCGTGTATTAATCCGGCTGATGAATAAGGGTATGCCGGTTATTGTGACTACACATAGCGATATTATCTTACAGCATATAAACAATATGATAAAAGCAGAGCAAATGCACCAAAAAGACCGTTTTTTTAAAGAAACAGGTTATGAAAAAGAAGATCTGCTTTCTAAAGGGCAGGTCGCTGTTTACCAGTTTGAAGAGCAAAAAAATGGAAAGACACATTTGACGAAACTGCCTTGTGGAGATGACGGCTTTGAGGCAATGACATTTTACAATACATTAAAAAAACTTAATGAACAGATTGATTTGATTGAACATGAGAGGGAACAGTAAATGTTTCAGGAAGATATACAAAAACGGCTGGAATTGCTGGACAGTGGAGCAATAGATGTTTCTGAGAAGCAGATGCATCTGACAGAAAAAACGGATGCAGGCTATGCTGATCTGCAGTTGGAATTATATAGTCCATGTATTTTGTTCCGAAATTTAGAAAAGAAAAAACTCCAGTATTTTAAAAATCAAAAGTGTTCGGATTATGTAATGTTTGAATATACAAAAGAACAATGGTTTCTGCACATTTTTGAACTGAAACGTTCTATTGGAAAAAATGAATGGATACAGGTAAAAAAGCAGTTTATGGGAGCACTGCAAAATGCTCTTGCACTTGCTGGCGTATTGAATATAAAAATAAAGCTTGAACATGTATATGTATATACCGTGTTTCGGAATGATAAATTTAAAAACATGGCTAATACAGCCAAAGAACGATTAAAGATGTACGAAAGAGATAAAAAAGACTGCGAAGATCATGACGATTGGAACGGAAAAACAATAATGATTGATTTTCTGGGCGAGAATAAATTTACACATCAAAAAGTAAAGTTGGATATTGAAAGTGGGAAAGGATATTTTCCAATACGAACTTTATTCCACTTCGATGAGAAGCTGAAAGAACAGTCGCTGCTGCTATGACCTGAGTTTTATACTATAGCTGTAAAACTCAGGTTTCGCCGCAAAAACATTACTACGGCAGGAAAAGCCTTACCTTTACCTGCCGTTTTTGTTGACTTTCTAAGGTGGTATGTTATAATAAATATGTCTTTTATCCTTAATAAATAAGGATTTGTCAATATTATCATTCTCGGAGGTGAGATTATGGACGGCAGTAGTAGTCGAAGTATGAACAAGGTTTTTGCATACAGACATTTGATATATTACTGTGTTTATGTCCGTAATCTGTAGCATATCATTATGGTCTGTATGTAAAACCATTGTTTGTCTCCAATACTATACTGCAATCAGTATGACGAGTGCAGGATTATGAAGGTTTGTGAGCGGCAATGGTATTTTTGCGCCTTTTTTATCGGAAACTTTTGCACCCGGCTATACCACATTTTAAATGCGGAAACGATTGTTATAACTTCTTACCCGTATGTTTATGCCAATGAACGGATTGATGATTGCCTTGGCCGGATCAAAGATTATTCTGAAGATCCCATCCCTGTTTTGGATTCTGCTGTTGTAACGTACTACGGACTGGCATGGATTTTTATGTGCAACGTTTTCCTTTTGTGAATGGCCTTTGCGCTTGATAGCGGATATAAAAAAGGAGGAGGCCGGTGGGTACAGGACTTAGTCATGCAGCAAATGCATCGGTGGGGTAAAGAAGCAAGAAAACTTTTAGCTGGAGGATAATAGTATGTTTGGAAATTTGGGATTTTCTTATATAGGATTCCTCTTTTTATTGATGTTATTTATTCCCAATATAATATGGTCAAAAGGAAAGCCACAGGGATATACATCTGAAAAAGAAAACAAAATCTTGCTGTTCTTTGAAAGATTGGGGGAAGTATTGACTTGTTGCTGTTCATTGGTGTTTTCCGATTTTAATATACATAAATGGACGCTTTGGTCTTTATGGCTGATGGCAGCGTTCATTTTAATGATAATGTATGAAGCATGGTGGATGCGTTATTTTCGAAGTGAACGTAAATTATCAGACTTTTACAGCAGCTTTTTCGGTATACCTCTTGCCGGGGCAACTCTGCCAGTAATTGCTTTTTTCATGTTGGGAATATATGGAAAAGTGGTATGTATGTTAATAGCAACGCTTATTTTAGGAATCGGTCATATAGGCATACATAATCAATACAAAAAAAGTATTGATTGCGAGTGACTTTATTGAGATTCCTGCTGATAATATGATTAAAGAATCGAGAACAGAAACATCCGATTATTCCTGTTTGAAGCTGGCAACTGAAAAAGGATGAAAGGGTACACAGATAGAAAAAATCAGTATTTTAGGAGGTACATAACCATGAAAGACATGATTGCATACTGTGGATTGGACTGTGAAAAATGTGATGCATACCTTGCAACAATAAATGATGACCAGGCGCTGCGTGAGAAAACTGCAAAATTATGGGCTGAATTAAATAATGCCCCTATATTGCCTGAACATATTAACTGTGAAGGGTGTCGTGTTGACGGGATGAAAACGGTATACTGCGATAGTCTTTGTGCTATTCGCCAATGTGCATTGAAAAAAACGGTAACTACATGCGGCGAATGCCCAGACATGCAGAAATGTCAAACTGTTGGAATGGTTATCTCAAATAATCCTGCTGTCTTGAAAAATTTAAAGGGATAGACGATATAGTCTGACAACTTTCCGATCATTTGACTTTAAAATCATCAAATTACAATCAGAATTTGCGGAGGCGGATATAGTGAATATCAATCACGATGTAGAAGCTGTTATTACGAGTTTTAACCAGAAATCTATGATTTATGAAGCAGTTCACTCGTTGTGCTGCCAGACAATAAGACCAAAGAGAATTATGATTGTAGATGACGGTTCAACAGATGAAATATCTGTTCATATTTTGAATGAACTAGAGGCGGATCGTAATATCCCTGTTCCACTGCTGGTAATTCGTCAGTCAAATAACGGAGTATCGGCGGCAAGAAATACGGGTATTCGTAAAACCAAGGCGCCCTTGATCTTAGTGCTTGATGGAGATGATAATCTTGAACCGTCCTTTATCGAAGAAGTGAGTAAATTATTATGTGAAGATCCGTCCATGATTGCTGCATCTTCATGGCTGCATACATTTGGTGTCCTTGATGCAATAGTACGTCCGGCTGGGGGGAATATTGCGGCATTTCTTTCACATAACTGTTGTCCTGCAACACATATTTTCCGGCGTGAAGCATGGCAGCAATGCGGCGGGTATGATGAAACCATGCGCAGTGGTTTTGAAGATTGGGACTTCTTTTTAAATATGTTGGAAACTACCCCAAATACTTCCATTGGAATTGTCGAAAAGCCACTGATAAATTATCGGACGACTCCTGCTTCATCAAATATAAAAAGCATGGAAAAGCGGCTTGGCCTTATGCGTTATATTGTGGAAAAGCATATAACGATCTATAAAGAACATATTACAGACGCTATTTTGGACATTGAGGCTATATCCATGTCAAGACTTTATGGTTGGGAAAGCGAAATGATACATTCCAAATTGACAGACAAAAGTTTTAGTAACTCATCAAATGAATTTATGGAAAGCCCATCTTATGGAGATGGAGGAATGGCGGCGGCTGTTCGTATTGTATCAACTCAAAAATAAGTTCCGGCTGCGGCTTCGGTTATCCGCGGACATATGCGAATGATTTTACTGAGATTCCTGCCGATAATATGATAAAAGAATCGAAAACAGAAACACCCGGTTATTGCGATAAGTAATCTGCCCATAGAGTATATCGAGGAACAGGTATATGGTTCCTGGGTGGATGGCGCAAGATAGTAATTTGAGGAACTTGATATATATTATCAGATCAATCCACAGTGGTTTGATTTTGAGACATATTTTGAGGACGGAAAGGATTTTGGTATTATAGATATAAGTGAAAGGGAAATTCGGCAGTTTCAGAACCTTGCCTCAATCACATTCAATATGTACCACTCTCCCTCAGAGGAATTGGTTAAGAAAATAGTGGGCTGGGGAGTTGAAGTACATCTCCCGAATTAGCAAAGTATATGAGCTTTGATCAAATTTACTCAATATAATCGTGGATTATGTAATACATTAGAAGGATACTTTAAACTGGGGTAAGGGTTTTGACTGTGCATAGTGTATATTGTGTTTAAAATTATAGAATATAGCTACCTGATATACAAGACATAGGGAAAAATGTGTATGAAGTAGAGGGAACAAAGATTGAGATTTTCCATTAAGTAGTGTATAATTTGAACATATAGAAAATAAAAGGAGCTTTGGTGATAATTAATGCAATGAGACTATGAGTACAGATAAGCCCAAAAAACGGCTGAAAAACACTAATTTTCAGAATATTCTGTGAATTACTTGCAAAAATGGGTCTGGGAAGCCGCATAAACAGAGGGCTCCCAGAGGGTACCGTAGAAATGGAGTAAGCCCGAAGAAGGGCATTTGATATGTCTAAAATCGATATTTTTTTACAATAGCAAATAAAATATTGTAGAATCGCGTCGATTAAGATACTATTTTCATATGGCGTTGAAATGATAATTACAGGTAATCTAATCCTTTTTGAATGAAGGATTATTTTGCCTGTTTTTATTTTGCACAAATATGGTTAGTGGGATGAAAACATAAACAATTATGCAGGCAGCAAAAAAGAAGCCGATATGGGAGGATAAGATTTGGCATGAAAGAAAAGATTTGTAAAGTTCTTCATGTTATCCGCGATTCCGCAATACATATTGCAATTATTATCTTTTTCATTTCGTTTGTAACAACATCATATGGATATTTTAAGATACGGCCTATGAATGAGAAAATTCAGGGGCTGGAAGAACGGATTACAAAGATTGAAACGCAAATGAAACAGTCTGCGAAGCCTGCAGAGCAGACAGAATATTTAAAGACTATTGAATTTTTAGAAAGCGAAACTACAAAATACAGAGGTTTTATTCAGGAGCAGCAGAACTATTTAATCTGGCTTTTTGGGGTAGCCGCAGCGGTGTTTCTTACGCTTATGGCATTTCTGGGAATTGAGAGCAGAAAGAAAATTTCAGACATATTTCAGAAGCAGTATGCTGAAATGGTAGATGATGAAATAAATAATTTTATTGGCGGTAAAGAACAGAAAGAGTATCTGATGAGGTGCATTAGGAAGGAAAGAGAGGCAAAAAAGAAAAAAATATTATTTTTAAAGCAGAGAGAATCGGATCCAAATCTTGAAAGAATATATGAGTTCCTAAAAGACCATGAATATAATGTACAGCAAAAAAAGATTAAAAATTCTATGAAAAAAGAGACCATTGGAAAAATTATAAAAGGGTATAATGTAGTGATCTATCAGGTAGATGAATCGGAATGCGAGAGGGACAAATCAAAAGGCGTACCAGAACAATCACAATGTGGTGTAAATAAGGAGACAGGGGAAGAAAAAAATTATGTTAAGATCTCAAATCAGTGCAATGAACAAAGAATATATGGGATTTTTTATTCTGTAAATCGGATTGATTTAACAAAATGTAACTCATGCTTTTATGTGAGTACCGCGAATTTTGGGGCTACGTTATTAGATCGTATTAACAGTATTTTATATTTTACTCAGGAGTTGTCAGATGATTGAATTATATAAAGAAACCATTTTAAGCATGATTATTACGGAACTTGCGGCATTTGAAGATGTTACGGAAAAATAGTTTTTCCTAAAATACGAAAAACTATTTGAAAAATATACAGATATTACGAAACTGAAGGAAATGCTGGAAAAGAGACTGCCTTTAGAAAACTGGGAAATCATCGAAAGGGCAAAAAGGCTGGCGTTCGGCAATACGGATTCATCCGAGAAGCAGGAAAGTATGAATCCGCTATGCAGCATTTTTTCAAATTTAAGTTTGGATGGCACTTATCCGGAGAAAAAAATGTATTATGCTCCGGCAAAGTTATCTATGGAAAACACCATTCCGCTTCCGGGAAGCAGAGTAAAGGGCTGCCATTACTGTGGCATTGTTAAAGTCACAGAACAAGGAAATGCCATATATAATGGCGGCAGGACATTTTTCAGGGATTCAAAAATATATCTTCCTTGTTTCAAAAGTTGGTACAGGCGGAGTCGCAAAAAGGCTCCGTTCCCGTTCTTTTTACGTCAACGCAATGATTAGCGCTTTGGCACATTGTATTGTGCATAAATTTGAAATTCCGTTACTCAATATTCTTATGCTGACTGGTGGGAAGTTTTATATTCTGCTTCCCAATACAGATGACGCGGAAACAATACTGCGGGAGATTGAGACAAGTGTAACCGAGTATTTGTATAATAAATTTAAAGGGAATTTATCCTTTGAATTGGTATGGGAAAGAATGGCGGATGAAGGAATCTACAATTACAGCAGTACAATTACCAGGCTGTCTTCTGAAATAGACAGAAAGAAGAACCAGCTATTAAAGAGTGTATTAACGGAAAATGGCCAGTGGATTCCGGAAAATTTTATTGTTTATGATGATTTATTTCATAAATCTATGTGTACAGCATGCAGAAGCGCTCTTGTAGATGCCGGAAAGGAGATGTGTGATAACTGTGAGAATGATACAGAAATAGGAGCAAAGCTGCCGAAGATCAAACAGTTTTCATTCAGCAGGGATAAGGGGCAATATGAACTGCTGGAAGGTTATTATCTGAATTTGGACGAGGAAGATTCAGCTCCCTACCTGACTATGAAGCTGAATCAAGCTGATATAGGCGGAATGTATGACCGGCCCGTAACCATGTATTATGCTGTTAATAATGTGCCTGTGAAAGATACTGGAGGCAAAGGGAAGACAGGAACGCAGGCACGATTGCCAGGGTGAATACATTATCCCGTATGCTGGAATTATTTTTTAATGGATATTTACATGAGATAATCGCAAAAAAATACAAAAATGTATATTGTGTTTTCGCGGGCGGCGATGATTTGTTCCTGTTAGGCCCGTGGAGTGAGATGCCGGAACTTGCCATAGAAATCAATACAAAATTTGATGAATATACAGGGCATAATCCATGTATTACCCTGTCAGCAGCAATCTGTACTTCGAGTGGAAACGGTCATATTTCTACTTTAGCTGAGTATTGTGAACAGAAATTAGACCAGGTTAAGAAAGAAGTAAATTCTGTGGTATACCCAGATAAAAAAGGAAGAAATGGCATTTATTTTCTGGATGAGGCCATGAGGTGGGATGAGTTTAAGATAGGAAAAATGTTGTCAAGGGCATATGCGGATGTAGGAGCCTCATTAATAAGAAGGCTAGGGGACTACAGCCGTATGTACCAGGATTATCAAAAAAGCAAAGATGTGGACAATCTCATATTTTTACCTATGTTCCATTATGATATGGAGAGAAATGAGAGTACAATACGAGAAAATAAGCGATTTGAGGATTATTGTAATACCTTGTATAAGCTGGCTTCAGATTACAGAAAGATGGATAAAGAAGTTTATTTCGCAGAGTTTAGTGTAAAGTATGCTTTGAATTTAACAAAGGAGGAAAGGAAACATGGACAAACTGCCGGGAAAATATCTAAGTGATTTGCGATCTGGTTACTATAAGACTGTGGGCAAGAAGGACTGCCTGAAACCAGAATTTATCGTGGAATATCCAAAACAAATAGCAATAGGATTAAAAGACTGTAATAAAAATAATCTGTCACAGATCTGGAAGTTTTATGACCATGCGAGAAGGATACAGGATAATCTGAATCAAAAAGGGGAGCCTTTTGCCGCGTTAGAAGCAGAGTTGAATATATTAAAACCGGCTGTCGAATATGCGTTGAACAGAAATACAGTGACAGTTATGTTTAAAAACTTTATTGATGAAAATGTTTCACAGATTAGGAGCAGGGAAGATTTGGACGCTTTTATAAAACATTTTCAGGCATTGATTGCATACCTGCCAAGAGAAAACCAGAAGTAAGGAGAAGATAAAAGATGAAATTAGAGCGAAGCATTGCAATTACAGGTAAAATTCATTGTATTACAGGGCTGTGCATAGGCGGTTCTTCCAATGCCCTGGAAATAGGGGGAGTCAGTCAGGAAGTTATTAAGAATCCGATTACCAAAGAACCTTACATACCAGGCTCTAGCTTAAAAGGGAAGATGCGTTCGGAATTAGAGAAACGATATGGAAGCAGGAAATGGAACAAAGAGAGAGGAACCTTTGACATAGAGCATAGGGAACCCTGTGGCTGCGGGCAAAAGGACTGTCTGGTTTGCTGTGTTTTTGGGGCGCATAAAAAGCAGAACGCAAAATCTGCTCCGACGAGGATCATTGTCAGGGACGCAATGCTTTCAAAAGAGTCTAAGGAAATGATTGAAGCGCTTCCTCTCGCAAATAGAAGCTATGTTGAAAGAAAAGTAGAAAATATTATAAAGCGTGATACCGGAACCGCGGATTCTCCTCGGACAATAGAGCGTGTACCGGCTGGGATGTCTTTTGATTTTGAGATCATTTTAAGGATCTTTCAAGGTAATGATGAGAAATATCATATTTTCCAACGCTTTTCCATCTGGCAGGCTGCCTGTGCCTGTTGGGTTAAATGAATCTGTAAAAGAGTGGGCGTCATTGGCAACAAAACAGGAAAGATATAAGAGGTATATTGCTGATAAAAATCGAAAGCAGGCTTCTTTTATTTCTCTGGAGGGGTTTAATGATATCATTAATGGACAGGCCGAAACCGCGTTGAAGGGTAACAGTATGGATTCGGGGACAAAGGAAGAACCTCAATCAGAATGGAGAAATATGGTCAGCCGTGAAACTGATACTGTGGAAAATATAAATGGCGCAAGCAGTTTATTCGAGGTGGAACAGTATTTTGCGGAGGGAACCTTTGACATTTATATTTATTCAAGCTTTGATGAAATGCTTTTGGAGAATGTCCTTACGGAGATGTTTCATTATGGAATCGGGGCGCAACGTTCTGTTGGAAAAGGCGGATTTCGTTTGAAGGGCAGGGGGGAACGGTTCGGAGGCTTTCGATGTCCTTTGAATCCAGATTCGTTTGTCGCGCTTTCTAATTTTGTGCCGGGGCGGGACGATCCAACAGATGGTTTCTATAAAGCATTTGTGAAATATCCAAAGGTTAGTTATACAGAGAACCCGGAAGATTCCCCTTTTAAGAAACCAATCCTATTTTTGCAGGCTGGCAGTAATTTTAGAGTACAGCCTGTAAAGGAAATGTATGGATCATGTGTGGAAAATATTGCTTTGAAGGATGGAGCTGTATCTGACAGGATTATTATTGGGGCATATACCATTGCTATTCCATGCTGCCTGACATAAAATATATGTAAGGGCTTGATTCTATGCAGCAATTTTAATTAGGAACTGTAGGGAAATGACCGAAACAGACCGCACAGGATATTTTTCGATATACAGGTGAAAAAACAGCCATAATGGGGCTGCGTTGATTCCTTATGATTTCTGCGGCAGGAGAAATAGAAAAGCGAAATGTTCTGGGTTTTTCATACAGTCCCTTAGATAGAGAGGATAGAAGGAATGGAAAAAGGGCTATATGACGCATTGCAGGTGCGTTTTGTAAAACTGCGCTTTACGGTTTCCTTCCTGCAAGACAGCAGTTTGCCGGAGGATAAAGTTTCAGCGATCCGAGGTGGGATGGGGGAGATGCTTCTCCGCATGAATTGTGTCCGTGACCGGCGATGTGGAGCCTGTGATTTTGAATCTGAATGTATTGTACAAAGGACGATGTATTCAAAGTTTGAAAAGACACCGAAATTTGTTACAACGGGCGGAAGCATCGGTTATGTGCTGGAATGTGAGGACAACAGAGAGCATTTTGGCAGAGGGGAGAACCTGGATTTTTATTTGATTTTATTTGGGAAAACGATCATATATTTTAACCAGTTTGTACAGGCTTTTCAAGCAATGGGAATACAAAACGGAATTGGGAAAAATCATGCCAGATTCCAGATCATCAATATACGGAATACAGAGGGACAGCCGATTTTGGAAAGAGATTCCTTGAATATGAAGAAATATGTTGTGTATGTTTTATATGATTATCTTTTATTTCGGAAAATGTGGTGTGAAACTAATGACAATAGAAACAGGATAGTATTTGAAACACCTTTGACATTAAAATACAGGAATGAATTTTTACAGGAATTCCAGCTCGATGTCATTGTGAACGCAGTCATCCGCAGGATTTATATGTTGGATTGCTTTGAAGGGATAGAGAGTGATCTATATAATAAATATAAATATGAAGATGTAAGTGTACCGGAGTTTTTAGGTCAGGAGCATGATCTGGTCAGTGTATGCCGTTATTCTACGAGAAAAAATGAAAAGATGATCCTGAGGGGTATCAAAGGCTATGCACTGCTGCCAGAATTGCCGGAGGATCTTTGGCAGATATTGATGATTGGGGAACTAATACATATAGGAAAGAATACCAGCTTTGGGTTTGGGAGATATTCGATTCAATGAAGTTGGAGAGTTTATTGAGTATATTGAACGGAAAGCGTGTATTTTATGGTTGAAGAATTTTCGGAAGGAATGTATAATTTAAGAAAAGTGAAAGGATGTTGTTTAAGGTAGAATATTGAAAAATAGGATGCGAGTCCAATAAATGGACAAAAAATATGAATTTTCAGAATATTCTGTGAATTACTTGCAAAAATGGATCTGGGGAGCCGTGTAAACAGAGGGCTCCCAGAGGGTACCGTAGAAATGAGATAAGCCCGAAGAAGGGCATTGACACACCTTTTTGTTCTATTAACCAAATGTCTCTTCCAATTTTGTAGATATGAGATAAGTTCGGTGTAGAATTATAAGTATTCAGTGGATGGAAACTGTATGGGAATCCTGCGTCTTGCCTTCTGCCGGAAAATGAGGCCGAGAAAGGTATACAAGAGTTAATGCAAATGCTTTTATCCGTAGTGTGATCATGAAGCGCAGGAGGATGCGCTGATCCGGAGAAATGTGCTGAAAAGCCTGTACTTTGTTCCGGCCAGGATGAGTGCAGTATTCCGTTTAAGGATTACTTTGTCAGGAATTGAAAGAGAAGCGGATGGAAATATATAAAAGAGAATAAGGGAAACGTGTTGGAGACAGCAGGTACAAACCGGGCGGAACGATGCGCAAAATCCTACGCGACCGTGAGAAAGAACTTCCTTTTCCACGATACCGTGAGTGGAGCGAGATTGAGCGCCATCATCTACAGCCTTACATTTGGCATTATATGGAAAAATATGGGTATGTGCCGTTATGATACTTCTGAATGTGTTGATGCTTGGCCAGTTGTCAAAAAGGTCGGGGACAGACGTCAGTCTGTCGGGATTTTGGACCAATCAAAGTGAATGAGATGGAAAAAATGATTTATTTGCCTTGCTTATTAGTTTAAAACTTTTGCTGCCGGAGGACGAGTTTAAAGTGCTGTTTCATGATTTAAAGCAGTGTTTTCGGACGCATCCGGCGCATAAAGGGATTCTTGAGAAAATGGGATTACCAGAAAACTGGGAACGAATTGGACGGATAAAAAAATATACAAAAAAGAAATACTATAAGCGATAATAAAATAGAGCAGGATATATTTGTGGAAAAGATGCTTTCAGAGATTGTGAGAGGCATCTTTTTTAATGGATAGACTCATGTGTAACGAGAAGAATCATGATTGCCCACAGGCTGAAAACGGTGCAAAATGCATCATATGTCCGGAGAACAACAAAATAGTATACAAAATAGGAACAAACATTAACAAAAAATAAAATCCGTCCGATATATATAATAGTATATAGAAAAGGAGGCAGATTATGTGGAAAGAGAAACGACTCCGAGCCAGAGTGAATGGATGATCATGGAAGTGTTTTGGGCAAGTGATACATCCTTGACTGCTAAAGAAGTGATCAGGAAAATGCGGGAGAGGTCAGATATGTCACCCAGAATGGTGCGCGTCCTGCTGAACCGTTTATGGCAGAAAGGTGTTTTGAGATATACCATAGACGAGCATGATGCGCGGGTTTACCACTATTCAGTCGTGAAATCAAAGGAGGAATGCCAGAAAGAAAAAAGCAGGAAATTTGTGGACAGCTATTTCGAAGGAAGCCAAAAAAACGCGATGGCAGCATTACTCCAGAGTGCAAAACTGACGGAAGAACAGTTTCGGGAATTAGAAGAAATCTTAGAGCAGTGCAAAGAAAAGGACCATGATCAGGAATGACGGTACAGGTATTTTGGGACAAAGGAATACAGTTTTTAAATTTGTGTACTGTCTATTATGCGGTACAGATTATAAGGTGTGTACTTTTTTCTGTTATCGTGTTCATTGTTATTTTCTTCTTGCGGAAAACGGTATTTGAAAATCATGTTTTCATTAAGGGTGCGCTATGGAGTATGTTGATTCCCGTCTTGTTTACAGGACGGATGAAATTTTTTTATGAAAACAGAGCAGGGGTCAAGCTTTTTTCCTGGCTGACGGCAATCTGCATGAATCATTTATGGGTCTGCCGGCTGTATTTGTGCGGCGTGTTTCTATTTGCGGCTTTGTTGTTCCACAGAAGAAGAAAACTGAAAAAAATGGTTACATGCATGGAAAAAAGAAAGATAGACGGTACGTTTATCTATGTTACGGACATTCCTGTCACACCGTCTACCGTTGGCGTGTTTAGGCCAAAGATCGTCATGCCGGAGGCCATACTAAAAGAATATGCTCAGGAAGAAATCCGGACGATCCTGCTTCATGAAAAGATACATATACGGCTGGGGCATTTGCTGTTTTACTTTTTGTGGGATATCCTGCGGGCGCTGTTATGGGCCAACCCGCTGCTTACTACAGGTATGAAGTTTTTCCGGGAAGATATGGAGGAAATCTGTGATTGGGTAACCATCCAAAGCAGCAGAGGAAAAGCATTTTCATATGGACAGCTATTGCTAAAGAGCATGAGGGTTTTGCAGGCAGAAAGTGAAGATTTTAATATGTATGCTGCCTTTGCAGGAGATAAAGAATACGAGAATGTCCGGCAAAGGGTAACAAGGATTGTACGGTACAGGCCGTATAAGCGGATGGCGTCTGTTGGGATACTGGGTATTGCTGTGCTGTTTGTAGCGGGGACGATTTTGTGGACGCAGAAAGTTTCATATGGAAGATATAATCCAGACGAGTGCATTACCGTGTATGATGCAGAGACGGATAAGGTACTTATACAGGACAGCAAAGCATTAAAGGAAGCCTGTTATTATGATGAAAATGATATCTACATAGAATCGGGAGCGCTTCAAGAATTGACCCGGGACAGCGGAATATCCGGCGAAAATATTTATATCTATTTTGGCGGTTTTTATAAATTACCGGGAATAGGCGGAGGAGGCAGCTATGCATATTTAGAAACGACAGATTCAGGAGAAAGTATAATAAAACTAAAATATATCAAACAAGAAGATATTTTTTACCGCATTTTAAAATGGATTTAGTGCAGTGGCCAAAAGTTTAGGAGGATATAGAATATGGCAATGGAAATCAACAGCATATATGGCAGCTATACAGGCAGTTATGCCAATTCAGTAAACAGCAGGAAACAGACAACAGAAAGTATGTCCGGCAGCAAAACAGACAAAACAGGCACAGCCGGAGGAACAACAGAAACAGGCAGTGCGTCCCGAAAAACGGCGGCGGATGAATTAACGTATCTTTCCGGGAAATTCAGCAATTACAGTTTTGTGGCTGCTAATTATACGAAGGGAATGCAGTATGGTTCTTCATCAACCGTAAATGTTGCGGTTTCCCCGCAGTTTTTAGCAAAAATGGCAAGTGATCCACAACTGGAAAAAGAATATGAGGAAAATATTGCAGCCATGCAAAAGTGTGATGAACAAAATGCCCGTTCGGCTGCAGCAGGAGGATGGCATGTTGTAGCACAGGGCTGGGCGATTGATAAAGACGGAGGCATTAGCAAATGGAGTATTGTAGAAAAGGATCATACAGAGTCCTATTTACAGAAGATGTCTGAAAATGCTGAAGAAATCAGAGAGAAAAATACTCAGAAGAAAGAGAATCAGAAAGAAATAGAGGAAAAACGTCAGGCCGACAGAGAAGATAAAGCAGAACTGAAAGAAAATATGAAGAAAGCTGGTAAGGCCTGGCTCGGCAATCAGTTTAAGGATGCGGTTGTGACAGTGAAAGATGATGAAAATAGAGCCGCCTTTGAAAGGAAAGATGGAGACAATGCAATAGCCGCAGGCTTGAATTTGGATAGAAAGGCATAAAGGTATACCCAAATGGCATACAGCAATGCAGGTCCTTTCCGGCACCAAGTCCCTCTTCTGCCATGGCCACAATGTAAACCGTTGAGACAAGGAATCCTTGTTTGCTGATTTCCTCTGAAAAGCCCCTGATTTGTCTTGCATAAGCAGCCGCATTGTGGCACAATATAGTTATCGAACATGTAAGGAGACAGAAATGGAAAGACACCAGATAAAATGGGGCTACATGGGAGCCGGAAGAATTGCGTCATGGTTTGCGGAAGGCATGGCTGCTGCAAAGGAAGCGGTGTTGTATGCGATCGGCTCCCGGACTTTGGAGAAAGCAAAGAGATTTGCGGAAGCTTATAATGTGGAAAAAGCATATGGTTCTTATGAGGAATTGGTGGCGGATCCTGAAGTTGATATTATTTACATAGCGGTTCCGGTGCGTTATCACTACGAATGTATTAAGCTGGCGTTTGATGCAGGGAAGAATGTGCTGGCGGAAAAATCAATTACGGTAAATGCATCCCAGGCAAGAGAATTGATGGGGCTGGCGAAAGAAAAGAATTTATTTTTTATGGAAGCAATGTGGACGAAATGCCAGCCTGTATATTTAAAGATCCAGGAATGGATCCAGACAGGACTGCTGGGAGAAATCCGGGCGGTTGACGCGAGATTTTATACAAAGGCCGGAACAGGGCACCGTCTGTTCCAACATGATCTGGCCGGAGGCGCCTTGCTTGACCTGGGAATCTATCCGATTACTTATGCATGTGCCGTATTGGGGTATGCCCCGAAGTCAATCCGCTGTAATGGGATGGTGGGATCGGAAAATGTAGATTATCTGGACAGTATTGTGCTGGAATACGAAAATGGGGCATTTGCAAATCTGACATGCGGACTTGGAAATGAGAAGATGACTGGTTTGTATATACAAGGAACGAAAGGAAGGATCCGGTTAGAAGAAGAGACTTTTTTCCAGGCGGCAAAAGCGGAGGCCTATGATATGGATAATCAGGCCATAGCTGTTTTTGAAAGTCCGTTTTTGAAGAATGGATATGAATATGAAGCAATGGAAGTAATGGAATGCCTGCGGCAGGGAAAAAAGGAGAGTGAGAAAGTGCCAATGACAGAAACATTGGCAGTGATGGAAATCATGGATGAATGCAGGCGGCAGATAGGGCTGAAGTTTGATTTCGAGTAGTGTCTGCGGACATGACGGGAGATGGACAGTCATCTCTTGAAACCGTATGTATGGAGTTCATAAAACTACAGAGACAATAGCATGGCCAGGTGGAAGGAACTTTGGTCTATTCTCATGGAGTTTCTAAAAAGTTCTGGCAGGGCGGCGAGTCGCCGTCTGGAAAAAGTAAGAGCAGGAGAAGACTTTCAGATGCTCTGGTGTACTTCTGCACACTGCCGTGTGCCTGGGGCAGAGCCTGGTACACCTGCGCATCTTACAGAATCCATTTTTTGTATTGTCTCTGTAGTTTTATTTGATACAGATTGAGGAAGTGCACAAAAATGTCTGAAAATGATCTGTGGAAATATTGTACCCCAAAGCATGTACGTGAAATGCTTCGGAATTTTGACCTGCTAAAAGGCGTAAAGATCAAAGAAGAAAAATATTTTCCCTGTCTCTATGCGGTCAGTAATCATGCGGAGCAGCATTACCGTCCTGTGGTGATTCCAAAGAGGGACGGCGGAACACGGAAGCTTTTGGCGCCGGATTATTTGCTGGGCCGGATCCAGAAAAATATCCTGCACCATGTGTTGGCGGAATTACCGGTATCTGCCTATGCCAAGGCATACCAGCCTCATACGTCTATTGTGGACAATGCAAGGCCTCATGCAGGTGCTAAGCAGCTTTTGAAGCTGGATATGAAAGGGTTTTTTGACCATATTTCCTATTTTCTCGTTTATCGGTATGCATTTCCTGCCATTTATTACCCGCCGGCAGTCCGCGCCATTTTGGCAAATCTGTGCTGTTACCGGGATATGCTCCCACAGGGGGCTCCTACGTCTCCGGCGGTTTCCAATCTGGTCATGAAGCCGTTTGACGAGTATATGGGAAGATGGTGCAGAGAAAGGCAGATACAGTATACAAGATACTGTGACGATATGACTTTTTCCGGGGATTTTGACAGCCGGGAAGTGAAAAATAAGGTGAGAGGATTTCTGGCGGCCTATGGATTTGAGCTGAATGAAAAAAAGACCAGGGTACAGACTGGCTGCTGCAGACAGACGGTGACAGGCATCGTGGTCAATGAGAAGCCCCAGGCCAGCCGGGCTTATAGGCGGAAGCTGCGGGCAGAGGTTTATTACTGCGGCAAATATGGAGTGGAATCGCATCTGCAGAGATGTATGGAAGCAGGGGAAACACAGGCGCGGCAGGTCGATGACAGGAGTTGTGTGCAATATCTTCAGAGTCTGCTTGGAAAAATCAATTATGTGCTGCAGGTGGAACCGGAAGATGTGGAATTCCAGCAGGCCAGAAAGATTATACAGGAGATGTTAAAGCACAGGATGATTCTTGAAGAATAGTATGAGAGATGGGAGTGTAAGAAAATTATGAATCCAACAAAGTTATTGAAGATGCAGATGGCATGGAAGCAGTTTAACGAAACACATCCGAAAGTCTTTCCGTTTTTGAAAGCAGTGGAGGCGGCCGGAATACAGGAGGGGACGGTAATCGCGATTTCAGTGGAGACGCCGGATGGGCAGAAGTTTGAAAGCAATATCAAGGTTCAGCCGTCAGATATGGAGCTTTTGCGGAGTATGAAGGAAGAGCGGCGAATGTAGGAGAGGGATTATAAACAAATGAATCGGTGCTATCCGTAAATGGCATATATAGTTTAGTCTGGGTTTTGTAAACTGCCCAGGCTTTTTTTGTGTTATCCGGCTCATTAGACGCTTTAAAACAATTTCCTGCGCAAATCAGCAAAATTATGCTTCTTGTTTATTCAGGTTAGAAAATGGCCCAAATAATAAAATACAAATTGTATTCAAAAATTATACATTAATGATTGACAAGTGTATAATTTGTGTATATAATGATTACAACGAGTCGACAATAAATATACATGATGGCTACGAAAATTATTTGTAAGGATGTGGAATGGATTATGGTAAATGTGATCAAGACGATCCCAAGATGCGGCGATGAACTGCTTGCCCGGTATCAAGGACAGGCTTCGGCTACTATCCACGAGGCTATGGGCCGCAGGAATGCATTTGACCCGGCGATCAAACCGCTTGACAGGTCGATGCGCCTTGCAGGGCGGGCACTTACAGTACGCTGCCATACCGGTGATAATTTAATGCTCATCAAAGCTATAAGCATGGCTCAAAAAGGTGATGTGATCGTTGCGGATATGGGCAATGCTGTGGCAAACGGCCCATTTGGAGAAGTGTTGGCGGTGGAATGTGTGGCAAGGGGGCTTGCAGGCCTGATCGTGAACTGTGCGGTACGTGACAGCCAGGAGATCATACGGCTTGGCTTTCCGGTATTTTCAGCGCAGATCTGTATAAGTGGTACGGCTAAGGCGACGCTGGGGACGATCAACCATCCGGTCAGCTGCGGAGGTGTGATCGTGAACCCGGGAGATGTAATAGTAGCAGATGCAGATGGTGTGGTGTCTGTGCCGCTTGAAGAGGCTGAGGATGTTGTGGATGCGGCAGACGCCAGGACGGCAAAGGAAGCTGAGGTGATGGAACGGCTCCGTGCAGGAGAATCACTGTTTGATATTTACGGGTATCAAAAAGTGTTTGATTCTCTGAACTGTACAGAAGAAAAATGAAATGCACGCGGCATTATGAAAGTTTAAGTGTTTCTTTAAGGGGTTCCCCTACAGCCGATGAATACAGTATTTTATAATTGCAAATATCAGGAGCACTATGATATAATATATAAAAAAGCAGTAGAGGCTATGATGGCCTTATGTGCAGTTCGGAGGCGATTACGTGGGCAGCAAGGGGTCAGCGGCAGTTGACAAAGTATATGACTATTTGTATAAAGGCATTCTTTCAGGGGATATACCGTTAGGTTCTCCTATTGCAGAACTTGAATTAGGCAAGGCGCTCGGCCTGAGCCGTTCTCCTGTACGGGAGGCGCTCAAACGTATGGAAGGGGAAGGCCTTGTTTCACATTATCTGGGGAGAGGAACCTTTGTAACGGATATAACGGTCAGAGATTTGGAAGAGATTTTTGAATTACGAATTATGTTTGAGCTTCATTCGCTGCCTCTGGCCTGTATGTATATGGATGATGAGATACTGCAGGAACTGCAGAATGCTTTTGAAAGTCTGGACGAGAATTCGGATGAGCAGCAGTATTATGACGCGAACCGACTTCTGCATTCTTCTATTATTTCTTATGGAGGGAATCTGCGGCTGGAAAAGTTTTATAAGATGCTGGATGCACAGTTTGCCATTGTAAACCGTATTTCCGCGCGAGATCCAGAGCATTTTGATATGTCGAAGGAGATACACTTGAACATTGTCAAGGCCATGCGGGAACGGAATGTGGAACGTGCACAGGAATTGTTGAAAGAACACTTAAATCAGGTTAAGGAACGGACAATACATGAATACAGCAAACCACTGCCTGCCAAGATGCGGGCAAAGCAGATGCGGAGGGCTTTTTGACCTCTTTGGGATTGATATGTGCTTTGGATTGCTTTATGTCCGGATGATGATGCCTCGTAGCTTGCTGCGGGGCTTTTGTTATACCTTATCGGACGAAGTCCGCCCGTCCCGCAGGGACATGTATTACGGGATGCCCTTTGGGTATACCTTATCGGACGAAGTCCGCCCGTCCCGCAGGGACATGCATTACGGGATGCCCTTTGGGTATACCATCATATGTTAAAGGAGGAGTTTTCTATGAAACTGGGAATGATAGGACTGGGAGCCATGGGCCTGCCGATCTGCCGCAGGCTGCTTTTAAATGGCTATGAAGTAAAAGCGTTTGACCTTGTGGAGAAAGCCGTGCAGGAGGCACGTACGAGCGGCGCGGAAATCTGTGAAAGTGCGGCGGCTGCGGCAGAGGGAGTGGAGATGGTATTTTGCTCACTGCCAAATGCGGCTATTGTATCAGGGGTGCTGAAAGAAGTGCTGGCAGAGGAAAAGCCCGGCCTTGCATATTTTATCGATCTGAGCAGTATTTCCCCGGATTGTGCGAGGAACCATGCCCGGATTGCGGCCGGACATGGGATCGAATATATGGACTGCCCTGTAAGCGGCGGCGTGGGCGGTGCCAGCCAGGGGACGCTGACAGTGATGGCAGGAGGCAGCGACGAGGGATTTGCCGCGGTCCTGCCGGTCCTTAGGTCTATTGGAAAAAAGATCCACCATGTGGGAAAAACAGGCGCAGGTTCAGGGATCAAGATGATCAATAACTATCTTCTTGGATGCAATATGGCTGCAGTGGCAGAGGCATTGGTGCTTGGCGCAAAGATCGGCCTGGATATTGATACCATGTATGAGATCATTGGCTCAAGTTCGGGGCGTAGTTTTATTATAGAAAATAAGATTCCTAATTTTATAAAAAAACGTAATTTTGAGGGCGGTTTTGCGGTGGATCTGGAACACAAGGACCTGGGGCTTGCGGTGGATACGGCAAAACAACTGAAAATGCCCATACCAATGGGGAGCACTGCGATCCAGATGTTTGAGACGGCCAGGGCAAAAGGATATGGACGGCAGGATATTACTGCGCTGCTCAAAATATGGGAAGAACTGATGGATGTAGAAGTGAAATGAGGAAGGAGGATATCCGGATGACGATAGCGGAAATTGCAGCTCAGAGAGAATATCATTATGGCAGCATGACCATAGGCGAGTGTATTGCCGTGGCTGAAGAAGCAGGGATGACGACAGGCGAGGTTATTATAACAGAGGCGTGTGATGTAACCGGAAAGACCAGAGAGGAAATCGCGGCCAGCATGGAAGAGGCCTTTGAACATAACCTGCGTGCGGCAGAGATTGGTGCAGAGGATGGGAAAAGCTTTCTGCTTGGTACAGTGGGACAAGACCTGACAAAGGAGGGTGCCCCGATGATCGTGGAAGATCCCTTTGTAAATAAGATCGTGGCATATACGCTGGCGGCCCAGGTGGGCAACCACTCGATCGGGCTCCGTCCTTGCGCGGGAACAGGAGATTCCTGCCCTTATACCGGTTTTATCAAAGCCTTGAAAGAGGATTATCAGGATGCAGATCTGACTGCCCGTATCATGGCAGTTATCCTAAAGATCGGCGGGGAGTTCCGTATAGGGAAAGCAACCACAGGATGCAATATGGAAGGATTTGGAGCCGGTGCGGCAGCCACAGCGGCGGCATTTGTAGAATTAGCGGGCGGTACGCCTGCCCAGATGGAGGCGGCCATGGTGCTGGCGCTTTCTCCTACGGTCAGTGTGCCCTGTACGCCCAGGGTGCTGGTGCCCGGCCTGTGTGCCACCCATATCGGCGGAGGAATCCTCATAGCCCGGCTTGCCAGCCAGCTTGCAATGTATACCTCGATACCAGTAAATGTTCCCATTGATGTGATGATCGCTATGGCAGCGCAGTGCCACCTTGCTTCAGCAAAGCATATTGTGCCGGTGACGATTGAATATATGGAACCTTTCTTTAAGCACGATGACAAGGTGGACGCGTATATTTCGGAAGAGATCAAGGAGGAGGAACGCAGCCGTCAGCAGGAGCTCGTCCGGAAGGCCGGCGAGGAGAGCCGCCGTCTTGCGGAGAAAGCGAATCCGATCACAGAACCTTTTGGAGAAGCGGTTGTGGGAGGAAGCAGCCTGGGGGTAGGATCGCCGACCAACTGTGCGCGTATTGCCCATTTCCTGGCAAAAGGAGAGGTGAAAAAGGTGAAGATCGAATTGTATTCTGAAATGTTCGCCCGGCGTGCGATCAATGTTCCCGGGATACTTATGGCAGCCGTGGAAGGGCATAGTACCAGCAATGCCGAAGCCTATAAGAACAGCCTGGATGTGGCGCGTAAAAAAGGTGTGGAAGTGGAAATCCTGGAAATCCCGGAACATTCCGTGCAGCGGGTCACCATAGAAGCCACGGAAGGAAATTCTATGGTGGAATCCATCAACAGCGGCGGCGCGCGCCTGATCCTAAAGGATGCATGGCCAAGTGTGGAAAAGGCGTGGGAAATCGCAAAGCGGCTTCAGATTGTGATCATAGACTGATGAGAAGGATGTGAGATTGGATATGGGCGTTGTAGTTGATCTAGCCCGGAGGATGCCCCTTCCTCGTATGGTACAGGTAGAGCAGTATTTTGACCGGACTGCCATTAAGGATATAGACGGCAGTGTCAGGAATGCACTCTCAGGCCCGGGCATACTGGACAGGGTGCGGCCCGGGATGTCGATAGCAGTTACGGCCGGCAGCAGGGGGATCTCTAATATTGCGGATATACTACGGACAATCGTGCGTGTATTAAAGGAAAAAGGAGCAGAGCCTTTTGTCATACCTGCCATGGGCAGCCATGGGGGAGCCACCGCGCAGGGGCAGACGGAGGTGCTGGCCTCGCTGGGTATTACGGAGCAGTCTCTTTCCTGCCCGGTCTGCTCTTCTATGGATGTGAAGCAGATTGGCGTCACATTTGACGGACGGCCTGTGCAGATAGATGCCTTTGCGGCCCGGGCCGACGGCATCGTTGTGGTGAACCGTGTAAAGGCACATACTTCTTTTACGGGCCCGGTGGAAAGCGGGCTGATGAAAATGATGGCGATCGGGCTTGCAAAGCAGGCCGGGGCGGAAGTGTGCCATCAGGAGGGGTATGCGAAGATTGCGGATAATATCAGGAAATATGGCAATGCTATACTGGAGAATGCCAACATACTTTTTGGGACAGCGATCATAGAGAATGCGTTTGATGATACCTGCGGAATCTATGCTGTAGAGCCTGATGATTTCGAAGAAACAGAAACAAGGCTGCTTAAGCAGTCTAAGAAGCTGATGCCGCGGATCTTGTTTTCAGACATCGATGTATTGGTGGTGGACAGGATGGGGAAAAACATCAGCGGGCTGGGTATGGACCCGCATATCACCGGCTGCTTTGCCAGCCCTTATGCCAGCGGCCCGAAAAGACCCGACAAATTGGTAGTACTGGACCTGACGGATGAGACACATGGAAATGCCAACGGCATAGGCGTTGCGGATGTCACGACCCGCCGTCTTTTCGAGAAGTTTGATCCCGAAGCTACATACCCAAATGCCCTGACTGCCACGTTGACTTCCGCGGTCCGCGTCCCTTTGGTCATGGATAACCAGAGACTGGCCATACAGACGGGCATTAAGACAGCGGCAGGATTTGAAAAGGAGAAGATCCGTCTGGTCCGCATTCGGGATACCTTGTCTTTGAGCAGGATATGGATTTCTGAAGCGATACTGGAAGATGCCCGCAATACTCCCGGTGTCAAAGTCATAGGAAATCCCGAGCCATTTGTGTTTGATAAAGAAGGGAATCTGTTCTGAACCTGCATGGCGTGCTGCGGCATATAACAGGAGAGGATTTCATAAGTGAAGAAATGAGGAAAGATCTGTTACGGCCCGTTGACGGGCTGGCCTGCAGATTTCTGCCGTCGGCCGTATATTAACGGCCGGCGGCTTTTTTATGTTTAAATATCTGGCCTGAGGGCAATATATCAGTGTATCGGGCAGGGATTATGTGAAATTGTATATGACTCTGCCATGTCTGGGCATATGAACGGAACTATGGTTCAGAGAATGGTGAAAAAACACAGGAAATAGGAGAAAAGCAGGATAAAATTATATAAAATATACAGTTTTTTTGTGGGGATTCACGCTTTGTGGGGAAGAAGATGAGCATAAATAACATTTTGTGGGATCATATTTTTATGATATTGGGTAGAAATTCATAAATCTTCTTGACAGCCTGCTTTTTTCTGCTATAATAATATTAGAATTCAGATTGTATACACTAAGAATACTTAAAATGTTCTGTGTTTATACAATTATATGCTCGGAGCAGAAACTAAGGCAGCCATGGACTGCCGACCATAAAAAAGTTAGGGGGATATCAACTTTGGAAAAAAGAAAAGTAGCTGTGATCACAGGCGCTACAAGAGGGATAGGCAATGCCATAGCCAGCAGGCTGGCAGCCGACGGATTTGCCATTGCGGCCTGTGGGACAATGTCTTCAGAAAGTGCGGCCAAACGTCTGAAAGCAGTAAAAGAGAAGACAGATTTTTTATATGTGACGGCTGATATGTCCAGACAGGAGGACCGGGAGAATCTGATCTCTGCTGCCGTTGACAGGTTCGGGCGCATTGACGCGCTGATCAATAACGCGGGTGTGGGTTCTGTAAAGCAGGAGAATATACTGGATGTCTCTGAGGAGAGCCTTGACCGGGTGATGGAGATCAACCTCAAGGGATACCTGTTTACCGCCCAGCTTGCCGCAAAGCAGATGATCAGGCAGGTCCAGGAGGAACCGGAAGGAGACAGGCCTGTGATCATCAATATGTCTTCCATATCGGCTTATACGCTTTCACTCATGAGAGGGGAATACTGTATGTCTAAAGCTGCCATTACTATGCTGACCAAGCTGCTGGCATTTGCCCTGGCAGACCATGAGATCAACGTATATGAGATACGCCCTGGCAATATATTGAGTGATATGACGCTGCCGGTAAAGGAAAAATTTGACAGGTACATCGCAGATGGTTTACATCCCCTGCGCCGCTGGGGTACAGGAGAGGACGTCGCAAAGGCAGTTTCTGCTATATGCAAGGGTTATCTGCCTTACACTACAGGTTCGGCCATTGATGTGGACGGCGGATTCCACATGAAGTGGATCGACTGAAAAGTTTTTTATATCCGGGGAAGGATATGGAAAAAAATAAAAAAACAAGAGGAGGATGCAACGATGAAAAAGAACAGATTTATGGCAATGTTACTGGCGGTGGCAATGACGGTATCACTTATGGCCGGATGCTCCGGCAAGACGGATGAACCTGCAGGATTCGAGCCGGCAGAGAAAACCGAGTCTGTGTCAGACGAACCGGAGGAAAAGGACGAGGAACCGGCGGCAGACGGAGATTTCACAGTCATCTCTTCTACCAAGGGAATGGACAACGAATACTATGCGGAATTGAACCGGGGCGGCGAGGAATTTGCCGAGCAGATGGGATTTAAATATGTTACATTGTCCTCGGAAGACAATGAGCAAAAGCAGATCGCCGATCTGGAGACAGGACTGGTTACTTATGATCCGGATTTTGTGATCATTATGCCTACCAGCTCCAGCGTAGTCCCTGCTCTGGCAGATCTGTGCGAGGATGCAAAGGTTCCGTTTGTTACTCTTTGGGATTACCCAGAAGACTTTGACTTTACTCCATATGAGTATCATCTGGC
Source organism: uncultured Lachnospiraceae bacterium (assembly GCA_910589385.1). Lineage (GTDB taxonomy): Bacteria > Bacillota > Clostridia > Lachnospirales > Lachnospiraceae > Schaedlerella. Next base: position 50,104 of record CAJUTU010000013.1, on the reverse strand, counting down.
TCACATTCTGACAGATATGCGCCTGGAAGGCTATACGATGGCTAAGTACCTGTTCGATGCAATGGGCGGCAAAGGCAGCATCGTTGCGATTGACGGCCTGCTTGGGAGCACCACGGCAGTACAGCGTCATGAGGGTTTGGAAGAAGCATTGAAAGAGTATCCGGATATCAAGCTTCTGGAATCTCAGCCTGGCAACTGGAATCGTTTTGACGCGGCTCCGGTGTTTGAGGATATGTTTATCAAGTACGGCGATGAGATTGAAGGCGTCTGGTGTGGAAATGACGACATGGCCCTGGGTGTGTATGAAATCCTTGACGGGGCAGGAAAGTCCGGCGGAAAGGTAAAACTGGTTGGACTGGACTGTCTGAGCAATGTCCTGGAACTGATCCGCGACGGCGAATATGTGATGTCCATGTCCGGAGACGCGCCGGGAATGCAGGCGCTGGCAATGTGTATTGGTTATGACTATGTAAAGGGTGATATCCGTCCAGAGACAGATGAAAGACGCTTTATTATGTACGAACCGCCGATCATCACCCAGGAAAATGCCGAAGAGTATCTGGAACTCTGGTATGGGGACGCTGCAAAAGAACGTGACTGGACTGTTGACAGTGAACTGCTCAGCAAATAAACAGAAAGCAGTCCGTTAGCAAAGAGCCGCGGAAGCTGAGGATAAAAAGCAGGCTGTGCGGCTCTTTGGATACCATAGTATGCGAAAAAGCAGTCGGCGGCAGGTTTTTCGCATAACAAGGGAGAGTGAGACAATGCAGGAAACTGTTCAAAAACAAAGCAATTTAAAAATGAGCGGCATTGATAAGCATTTTGCCGGTGTGCAGGCGCTTAAAAATGTTTCTCTGGAGCTTTTTCCGGGAGAGATCCTTGCCCTGATCGGTGAGAATGGGGCGGGAAAAAGCACCTTGATGCGGATTTTAATGGGGATTGAGAAAAAAGATGCCGGGACAATCCATTTGAACGGAACACAGATCGATCCGGCAACGCCGATAGAGGCGGAGCAGTATGGCATTGGAATGGTCTTTCAGGAACAGGCCCTTTTCCCCAATTTAAGCGTGGCTGAAAATCTTTTCCTGGGCCGGGAAGGAAATATGATAACCGGCAATTTTCTTCATTGGAAAAAAATGTATCAGGAATCGGAGATGATATTAAATGAAGTGCATTTAAGCCACATTGACCCAAAGACAAGGCTGGAGAAGCTGAGTTTCTCTGAAAGGCAGATGGTAGAACTTGCGAGAGTCCTTTATCCGGCAGTGCGTAACAAACGTAAAGGCATTATTATCCTGGATGAACCTACGGCTGTATTGTCACCCAGTGAAGTAGAACAGCTTTTTAAGGTGGTCAGTTCTTTGAAAGAACATGCGTCTTTTGTATTTATTTCCCATCATCTGGAAGAGGTCATCGAATATACGGACCGTGTGGAAGTGATGAAGGACGGGCAGAATGTAGGCGGGCTGATGACAAAGGATGCTAGTATCCAGACGCTTCAAGAGATGATGGTAGGCCGTGAATTTTCCAGAGACTTTTATTATGCGGAAGATTTAAGGACTCCGGAGGATACCGTGGTCCTGGAATTGGATGGAGTGTGTTCGGACGCGGTTTCTAATGTTTCCTTAAAACTCAGGAAAGGGGAGATCTTGGGAATCGCAGGCCTTATGGGATGCGGCAAAGAAAATCTGGCAAAAGTGATCTTTGGCGATGAGCCTGTCACGGCGGGGACCATCACCGTGGGTTCCCGGGAGATCCATGGCAGCATCAAAAAGGCGGTAGATGCAGGGATTGGTTATATGCCCAGCGACCGGCGGAGCGAAGGGATCCTGGATACGATGTCAGTGGGGCAGAACATTACGGTGGCAAATATGGATCATTTTGTGACAGGAGTTTTTCTGGACAGATCCAAAGAAAATACATGTGTCAATGAATATATTGACCGGCTTAAGATCAAGACACCTTCGGGAAATACACTGATCGTCAATTTATCAGGCGGCAACCAGCAGAAAGCGATCCTGGCAAGATGGCTGTCGCGCAAACCAGATATCATTATTATGGAGCAGCCGACAAGAGGGATTGATGTCGGTGCGAAGCAGGAGATATACAGGATCATGCGTGACCTCGCAGACGAGGGCGTTTCCATTCTTGTCATCTCCGATGAGATGCCCGAGCTGATAGGCCTGTCCAACCGTATCATCATGATGCGCAAAGGTACTGTCACAGGGGAAATCGATTGTAATAAGGAGGCGAAACTTAATGAAAAACACATCATCCAATACATCACCTGACGGCGGAACGGATAAGACGAAAAAAAGAGATATTGACTATTCCTTGTTTATCGCTCCGATACTGCTTGTTGTGTGCGTTGTATTTTTTACGATCGTCAATCCGCGTTTTATTTCACTGGCGAACATTATGAACATCCTGCGCCAGGGCGGCCCGCTGTTTATCGTTTCCTTCGGTCTGAGCGCGGTCATACTGACAGGGAGTATTGATATTTCTTCAGACGGTATGATGAGCCTGTGCGGGATCTGCTCTGTCATGCTTGCCAATGTGATCACACAGGGGGGAGGATGGTTAAGCCTTCTTCTGGGCGTGGGGATCGGGCTGATCTTTGGTACATTTATCGGCTATCTGGTTGCTTATGTCAGACTTCCTTCGTTTCTGGTGACATATGGCACCTCCACGATCTGCCGGGGGATAGCCCTGATCATTTCAGGCGGTGTTGCGCAAAATACCATGTTTACTGCCTTTAAAAAGATGGGGAACGGCAGTGTGTTTGGCTTTTTCCCGACAATGGCGGTATTTGCCATTGTGATCTTTATTATGATGCATATTCTGACGAAAAAGACGAAATATGGGCGTTCCCTTTATGCAATGGGCGCAAACGAACGCGTGGCGGCGTTGTGCGGCCTTCCTACAAACAAGTATAAGATGATTGCATTCATGATGGCGGGAGCCTGTACCGGCCTCGCAGGGGTGTTGATGAGCGCAAGGCTCGGGGCGGGTACTCATGCACAAGGTGAAGGGATGTCGCTGGATGCTATTGCAGCCGTTGTAATGGGCGGGACCACGCTTTCTGGAGGAAGAGGAAGCGTTGCACGATCCATCACAGGTGTATTTGTAATCCTGATGTTAAATAATGGCCTGAATCTTATGGGTGTGTCTCCCCATGTGCAGGTTCTTGTCAAAGGGATCGTAGTAATTCTGGCGGTAGCTGCCTCTAAGGATTGGAAGAGCAAGGAGATTGTGAAGTAAGGAGGGATCGTGTTGAAGAAGGGTACGATGAAAGCAGTCGTATTTAAGGAACCAGGTACGGTTATAGTGGAGGAACGTCCCATTCCGTCTATAAAGCATCCGAAGGATGCCATTGTACGTGTGGCCCTCGCGGCAATCTGTTCCAGTGATATCCATATTAAGCACGGTATGATCGCCCGGGCAAAGGAAGGCGTGATCCTGGGCCATGAAATCGTAGGAGAGGTCGTAGAGGCCGGGCCGGATGTATGTAAGATCAAAAAGGGAGACCGGGTGACGGTCAACAATGAGACTTTTTGCGGAGAATGCTTTTTCTGTAAGCGTGGGTATGTCAATAATTGTCTACAAGGGGGATGGATGCTGGGGTGTGCCCGGGATGGCGGCCAGGCGGAGTATGTACGTGTGTCTTATGCGGATAACTGCTGTGACGTGATTCCTGAGGATGTGTCCTATGAACAGGCCATGCTTGTAGGTGATGTTCTGGCGACCGGATTCTGGGCGGCGGAGATCGGAGAGGTGAAACCAGGAGATACGGCGGTTGTGATCGGCGCAGGCCCCACAGGGCTTTGTACTTCAATGTGCGCAAGACTCTATAGCCCGGCAAGGCTGATCACCATTGACATCTCGGATGAGAGGCTGGCATTTGCAAAGCAGCACGGGCTTGCCGACATTACTATCAATGCCAGGAAAGAAGATCCTCTTGAAATCGTGCGCGGCCTGACTGAGGGAAGAGGGGCGGATCGTCTGTTTGAATGTGCAGGCGGAGGAAATACTTTTGAAATGGCATGGCAGATCACACGGCCGAGCGGGATCGTCTGTCTGGTTGCCCATTATGAGGAAGATCCTCAGAAACTACCTTTGCGCAGGATGTATGGCAAGAATCTTGTGTTTAAAACCGGTGGAGTACACGCAAATGCCTGTGCCTTGACCCTGGACCTGATCAGGGAAGGGAGGCTGGATACACTGCCTCTGATCACACATCGTTTTGCACTTTCGGATGCACTGGAAGGATACAAGCTGTTTGAAAACCAGGAAGACGGAGTGATCAAGGTGGTGCTGGAGCCGTAAGAAATTACAGTGAATTAGAGAAAAATAGAGAAAGGGTGAGCAGATTGCAAAAAGAGCCAAATATCAGGAAATTAGAGATTTTCGTGGAAAACATATGTCAGGAGGGCGGCGCCACGCTTGAAAAGCCGTTAAAAAAATGCGCCGCCGCTGCCGTGATCAAGAACCCTTATGCAGGAGTGTATACGGAAGATTTGACGGAGCTTATGGAGTATGGCGCGTTTCTTGGAGATTATCTGACACGAAAAGCGGTAGAAGCCATGAAGATACCTGTGGCAGAAGTCCACAGTTTTGGAAAGGCATGTATCGTAGGGCTTGACGGGGAACATGAGCATGCTGCGGCTATTATGCATCCGCGCCTGGGTGCGCCTATGCGTTCCTTTTTGGAATCAGGTTCTGCCGTGATCCCTTCCGCAAAGAAGATTGCGGCGGCAGGAGCGGCGCTGGATATTCCTCTGCTTTACAAGGATGGGATGCTCGTGCGTTCCCATTATGACAGCATTACGATCAGGATCCCGGATGCCCCACATGCGGACGAGATACTCTGCGCTGTCGCGTTTTCCAATGGAGGACGCCCCAGGGCAAGGATTGGCGGCCTGAGCGTGGAAGAATGCGTGGGCGAAAACGGACTGGACTAATGGAGGTGGCAGACAATGAGAGATTTTATAAGAAAAGAAGCAGTCATCATTGACGAAACCAGAAGCGAGATTGGCAGAATACTGGATACGCCGTTAAAAAAGTGTGCCTGTATTGCAGTCGTGAAAAATATATATGCCGGAAAACAAGTGCAGGAGATGCCGGAATATGCAGAATATGGCAAAGAACTTGGAAAACGGCTGATCGAGAACGCATTGGATGCGCTTCAGATTACTGCGGATGATGTGAACAGTTATGGAAAGGCAGTGGTAACAGGGTTTGGCGGCGAGCAGGAACATGGTTCCGCACTTCTGCATACCGGATTTGACGAGGGTGTGCGTTCTGTGCTCACTACTTCTAAATCCATCATACCCTCCAGTGAGAAGTCAGCTCCGGCCGGATGCACGGTAGATGTTCCGCTGCATCATAAACTGGCGCTGAAGGTACGTACTCATTTTGATGCCATGGAGGTGAGTGTGGCGGACGCACCTAGAGAAGACGAAATTCTGATCGCATTGTGTGTGACTACAGGCGGACGGCCTTTCCCAAGGGTCGGCGGCCTGCTCTTGAAAGACATCAAGGGCGAGAATGGGGTGATATAGATATGAAGGAACTTGTGATCACCAATATTGGAACGATTGTAACAGGGAAATTAACAGATCCGGTCACGGATAGTAATACCATTGTGGTAAAGGACGGTGTGATCGCAGAGATCGGCGGCCCAGACCTGTTGGGAAAATATCCGGCGGCAGAGGTGGTTGACGCAATGGGCGTAACTGTTGCCCCAGGATTGATAGACAGCCACTGCCACCCCTGCGTGGGGGATTACACGTTCCGTCAGAAGACGGACGCGCTGATCGAAAGTGAGGTACATGGCGGCGTGACGACGATCATTTCGGCCGGAGAACCCCATTTTCCGGGAAGACCGAAGGATCCGGCCGGGGTCAAGGCACAGGCCATATTTCTTTCAAAGTGTTTCAGAAATAACTCCCCTTTGGGCGCAAAGGTGCACGGCGGCGCTGTGATACTGGAAAAGGGGCTTGCAGAGGCGGATTTTGAGGAAATGGCGCGGGAAGGCGTCTGGCTGGTAGGAGAAGTAGGGCTTGGTACAGTCAAATCTCCGGAGGATGCTGCTCCCCTTGTGGCCATGGCAAAAAGGCATGGCTTCAAGGTGCACATGCACACTGGCGGCACGTCGATCCCAGGCAGTTCTTCGGTCAGTGCGGAGGATGTGATCAGGGCGGATCCAGATATCGCCTCTCATTGTAACGGAGGGCCTACCGCAGTTTCTATGGCAGAAGTAGAGCGTATCATCCGGGAGAGCGAGATTGCGGTGGAGATTGTCCAGTGCGGCAACTATCGTATGACGAATGGGATTATCAGGCTGATCACAGAACTGGGTATGGAGCACAGGGTCATCTTTGGAAATGACGCACCGTCAGGCACCGGCGTCATTCCACTTGGCATCATACGGAATATCTGTTATGTGTCAAGTGTATGCGGTGTTGCCCCTCATATAGCGATCGCTATGGCAACCGGAAACACAGCGTCTGTATTCGGGCTGGATACGGGCGTGATCGAGACAGGCCGTCCGGCAGATCTGATCTGTTTGGACGCGCCGATAGGTTCTGTGGGAAAGACTGCCCTGGAGGCCATTGGGGCGGGCGACATCCCGGGAATCACATGTATTATGATAGATGGAGAAATCGTAGTCGGCAAGAGCAGGAACACGCCTCCTGGAAACAGGGAGCCGAAAATTGGGAGGTGAGACATTATGGGAAAAGGATTTGACGAGTATTATACCTGCCGGAGCAAGGAACTGGATCTGAAAAAGTCGGCGATCCTCATCGTGGATATGCTGAATGATTTCTGTAAACCAGGCGGCCGCATGGTGCTTGAAGACGGATATCTGGTAGTGGAACCCATACAGCGGCTTGTTGCCGCCGGGAGAAAGCATGGTATCCCAATCGTATGGATCTGTCAGAAGTACCGTATGGATAAATATGACAAAGTGACAGAAAAGCGGGTAGGAACCTGCTATGAAGGCACCTGGGGATGTGAACAGATCGAGGAACTGCCGATCCTGCCCGAGGATTATGTGGTGCATAAAAGACGTTACAGCGGATTTTTCCAGACAGATCTTGACCTGACGCTTCGGGATATGGGCGCTGAGAAGGTGATCGTAGGGGGATGTGTTACGAATATCTGCGTGCGCGGTACGGTAACGGATGCATTTCAGCTGGATTATGAGGTTTATGTTCCCAAAGACTGTGTACGTGCTACGGGAGAGAGGGAGCAGGAATCTTCACTTTGGGATTTTGAGACTCATTTTGCAACGGTAACTACGGCTGATGAACTTATTTCTGCCATGGAAGGACTGAAACCGGAGGATGCCTGCAGGATAAAATGAGCGTTGCAGTACTTTATTGGCTTGGATGATGAAAGGAGAAAAAAGGATGGGTGTATTGACAAGTGAGCTTCGGGAAAGGCTGAATAAGCTTTCTACTACAAACGTTTCAGACGCATTGGATGCGCTGGGCCTGAAAGGCTCTACGATCGGCGTAAAAAAGATGTATGAGGACTGCAGAAAGATCATCGGTGAGGCTGTGACAATGAAAGTGGTCGCTGCCGGCCTTACAAAATCTACCACCCATATGGGGGTGAACGCGATCGAAGCCGCGAAGGAAGGCGATGTGATCGTGATCGACAATGGCGGGCGTGAAGATGTGAACTGCTGGGGCGGCGTGCTGAGCACCGGCGCAAAGTTCAAGGGCGTGTCAGGAGTCGTGATCGACGGATGCTGCCGTGATCTGGATGAATGCGTGGAACTGGGATTTCCTGTATATGCGCGTTCTACGATCTGTGCCACGGCCCGGGGCCGGGTGATGGAAGAGGCAACCAATGTGATGGTGTCGTTTTGCGGCGTCCAGGTCCGCCCAGGGGACGTTGTGATAGCAGATATCACAGGCGTGGTATTTATCCCACAGGAGCGTCTGGAGGATGTGATCGAGAAAGGTGAGATGCTGCTGAAAAAGGAGACTGCTATGTGTGCGGACATTAAGGCAGGGATGTCCATGCTGGAAGTGGATCAAAAGTACAATTACGAGAATATGCTAAAATGACATGGAGAAGGTGACAAAATGAACATTCCGAAATTGGATAAAGCAATCATTGAAGAATACAAAAAGCTCGATTCTACGAGCATTTCCGATGCGATGGATAAGATCGGCATCCCTTCCGGCCTGTATGGTATCAAACCGATCACACCAGGTACGGTGATGTGCGGACAGGCATTTACTGTCAGATATGTGCCTTGTGGAGAGATCAAGGGTACGGTAGGAGATTTCCTGGATGATGTGGAGCCGGGGCAGGTATGTGTCCTGGATAACGGCGGAAGAGATTACTGTACGGTCTGGGGGGACATCATGGCCATGACCGCTTCACTCAAGGGAATTGCCGGAACTTTAATATACGGTGTCTGCCGTGATATCAAGGATATCCACAAGATCAAATATCCTATTTTTTCAAACGGTTTTTATATGGTGACAGGCAAAGACCGGGTTGAAGTGGCGGCCATCAACGAGCCTGTGACTGTTGCAGGGATCAAGGTTTGTCCCGGAGACCTGATATTTGGAGACGATACCGGAGCCCTGGCCGTACCCTTTGACAAAGTAGAGAAGGTACTGGAAATTGCCAAAGAGATTGAACGGAAAGAGGATATTATCCGCAGCCATGTGAAGAATGGACTTTCCCTGCGTGAAGCACGGGCACGGACCGGATATCATCATTTACAGACGAAGGAGGCTGAGCAAGCATGAGTGTTACAGCACTTTACCTGGATACATTAAATGAACATATGGAGCGGATGATACTCAATATGTGTCCCAAGGAAGTTGACCTGCGTTTTCTGAACCCGACGGTAGGGAAGAAGGGGGAACTGAAAGACGCGGACGTGTTGATCGTGACGACTTATAAAACCACGAAGGATGTGATCGCCGCAGCGCCTAAGGTGAAGCTGATACAGCGTACCGGTGTGGGGGTAGATATGGTGGATGTGGCCTATGCCAGGGAAAAGAATATCCCGATTTCCATCTGCAAGGGCTTCAATGCGACCTCTGTGGCAGAACTGGCCATCCTGGATATGCTGGCATTGTACCGTCATATCATTGATCTTGACAACAAGGGGAAGAAGAAGGAATGGCATACCATGACATACCGTCATGACAGCTACGAGATCGTAGGAAAGACTGTGGGCGTAGTCGGCGGAGGGACGATCGGCAAGGAGGTCATCAAGCGGCTTGCGGCTTTTGATGCGGAGACGATATATTACGATGTATATCCGATGCCTGCCGAAGACGAGGAGCGGCTGCACTGCAGACGTGTGACGCTGGAGGAACTGCTGGAACGATCGGACATTATCACACTGCACGCGCCGCTTCTGGAAAGTACCCGAAGTATGATCGGGAAAGAACAGTTCGCGAAGATGAAGAAAAATGCCATACTTGTAAATACTGCGCGTGGAGCATTGGTTGACGCAGATGCTCTTGTGGAGGCATTGGAGGAGAAACAAATCTGGGGCGCTGCATTTGATGTGTTTGAACCGGGAGAACCGCTCTTTGGGGTGGATCTGCCTAATCTCATCGTGACACCGCATGTAGGTGCAGCTACTTATGATAATTATTACCGGGGTTATCAATTATGTATGGAGAATTCACAGCGTATTGAACGTGGCGAGGAACCGCTTTTTACAATTTGATCGGATACGGCGGACAGCCTGGATGGGAGTGTCTGGCAGGGAGACAGGTCTTATGGGGCCTGTCTCTTTTTCACGGCTGGCCTGTATTTTTTGTTTTTCATTATAATCATGAGTATAAAAATGAGGAGAAACTGGAATGATACGTCTTTATTTTGATTGTTTTTTTTCGTTTTTATGATATACTCTTTATAGTTTATTTTTTTAGAGATTTAGAAGCTTAGGAAATGTATAAGCGGGAGGATAAGATGGCGAAAGGACAAGTGAAAAAGGCGCAGGTGAAGATGCCGGCAAAGACAGAAACCCAGGCAGGCAATATGATATTTGCCCTGGATATCGGCACACGCAGTGTCATCGGGATGGTGGGTGTCGTTGAGGATGATAAGGTGAAGATCATTGCCATTGAAAAAGAAGAGCACACGGAACGGGCAATGATCGACGGGCAGATTGAGAATATAGAAAAAGTTTCCTCTTTGGCGAAAAAGGTAAAAAGGCGGCTGGAAACAAAGCTGCATACCAGGCTGAAACGCGTCTGTGTCGCAGCGGCAGGGCGGGCCCTCAGGACAAGCCGTGTAGATTATGAGATGGAACTGCCGGGGATACAATTGATCGGGGATGAGATTATCAATCGTCTGGAAGCCGGGGCGATCAGCAAGGCGGAGGAAGTTTTTGAGGCGGAAAATGAATCTCTGGATGATTCCCGACGCTTTTATCTGGTAGGATATACAGTATGCCAGTATTTTCTGGATCAATATCTGATATCCAGTTTGAAAGAACACCGTGGGAAACATATCAAAGTAGATTTGATCGCTACGTTTCTTCCCAGTGAAGTGGTGGAGAGCCTGTATACGACTATGAATAAGGCGGATCTGGAGGTGGCAAGTATCACTTTGGAGCCGATTGCAGCCATCAATGCTGCGATTCCGGAAAATCTCCGTCTGCTGAATTTGGTTATGGTGGACATTGGTGCCGGGACTTCGGATATTGCCGCATGTACCGGCGGGAGCGTGACTGGATATACGATGGCGACTGTGGCAGGAGACGAGGTTACAGAGGCAGTCATGAAAGAATTTCTGGTAGACTTTAAGACTGCAGAGGCGATGAAAGCGCAGATAGAGCTGGATGAGCAGGTGACATTTACAGATATCCTGGGCTTTGAGAGAACGGTTTCCCGCGATGAGGTATTTCGGTGCATACAGAATATCACCAGCCTTTTGTGCAAGGAAATTTCAGAGAAGATCCTGTCTGTGAACGGTGCGGCTCCGTCTGCTGTATTTTTGGCTGGAGGGGGCAGCAAACTGGCAGGGCTGAAGGAAGGGATCACGTCTTTTTTAGAAATGGATGCCAACCGGGTGGCCATTGCGGGAAGCAATTTTCAGGCCAATGCATTTTCGGATGAATATGATCTGAATAATCCGGAATATGCTACCCCGCTGGGAATTGTGATTTCTTCAGGACTGAATCTGATCAATGACAGTTTCCGGGTGAACTTGAATGATAAGTCTGCGAAGCTCTTTCGGAGCGGCAGCTTCACTGTCATGAACCTGTTGATGATGAATGGATACAGTTTTCAGGATATGCTGGGGCGTCCCGGGCGTCCTGTGAGCGTGATGGTCAATGGAAAGCGAAAAGTATTTTATGGTACAGCGCCCCAGCCGGCTTCTCTATTTATTAATAAGAAGGAAGGGAAGCTTTCAGAGGTTGTCCATGCGGGGGACAATATTGAGTTTATGCCGGCTATTTCCGGTGTGTCTGCGAACCCATTTTTAGGAGATATTGATGGAGCTTTGGACTGTGAGGAGATTACTCTGAATGGAGAGCTGGCAGACTTGGAGACGCCTTTGAAAAATGGGGATGTCATCTGGATCACGTTGTCAGAAGCGCAGATTGCGGAGAAAGAAAGAGAGGCCGCGGAACAGGAAAGGGCAGCCGCAGCAGAGAGTGAAGCCGTGGAAATGGAAGCAGCCGCAGCAGAGAGTGAAGCTGTGGAAATGGAAGCAGCCGCAGCAGAGAGTGAAGCTGTTGAAATAGAGGCAGCTGCAGATAAAGAGGAAGTTCCGGAAGAGGAAAAGCTGCAAGAGATGCCGCAGGAAAATCTACAGGATTGGAACGAACAGCTTATTCAGAAAGAGCTGCACGAACAGAAGCCAGAGCCTGCCGGGGAAGAAGCCAAAGAGCAGGAGACAGATATAACGGCGGCAGAACCTCAAATTCAGAAAGAGGAATCAGCATCACAGAAAACAGGGGATTTTCTGGAAGAGCCTGCAATAGAAGAAGCAGAGAATCCTAAGGAGGCATCTGCGATGGAGAAACCACAGGATTTTCTGGAGGAGCCAGTAACAGAGGGTGCAGAGGATCCTCAGGAAGGGTCTGCGGCGCATGGGATGTCTCAGATAAGTCTGGATTTTGGAGCATCGGGAACAGACTTGTCGGCAGACACATCGGCTGCAAGGGGGAATTCTTTTGTGAGGATGCAGGGGCAGAGGGATATTTCCTTGGAAAAGAGGGCGGCTGCACGAAAAGAGACGATTTTATTTCAATTAAATGGTTCTCCGATCCGCCTGCCGCGGAAGAAAGACGGAGCGCCCTATTATCTGATGGATATGATCGAGCATTCGGGAATTGATCTGAAGCAGCCGAAAGGAAGTGTGGTCCTGAGTGTAAACGGGGCTCCAGGTTCTTTCCAACAGAGGTTGTTTGCGGGTGATATCATACGGATTGAAGAGGAAGAATGACAGGTTGGGGACGGCTGCAGAATGCGCCGTCCTCATATTGTTCCTGCGAAGAAGCGAGAACAGATATATGGCTGTTCCTGTGAAACTGTAAAATCAGATCAATGTATACGGCAGGGAAAGGACAGGTGGATCTATGAAGAGAAAATATGTGTTAATGCTGGGGATTGCGTTCAGTTTGCTTTTTCTGGGAGGCTGTGCAGAAATAGAGCCGGAAATAACTTCTTTTTTTGAGAAACTGGGAGATGAGGATGAGCCGGCAGACATGAGATATCAGAAGCTTTCTGCAGTCTTTGACAAAATGGGAGATATGCTGGGCCTGGCAATTGCAATGCTAGAGCCGGAAGATTTGGAGGGAAACCATGAGGTAGAGTATTACCCTGCTGTGGCAGAGTATGCCGTAGATATGGAGACAGAAGGGGAAACCTATGCATCAAAGGGGACAGATGAAAATGCAGTGCATGTCTTTGGAGAGGCGCAGGTGGTCTTGAAGAATGCAAAGATTTCAAGAACTGCCAAAGACAGCAGCCAGGAGGAGGATTTAAGCGCATATGGCGTAGGTGCAGCCATGCTGACTACAAGTGGAACCTCTTACCTGAAAAACAATGCCATTACTACTAGTGCAGAGAAAGGAACCGGAATCTTTGCATATGAGGACGGAACGGTATATGCAGTCAATACGGCGGTAAATACAAAGAGAGATTCTTCTAAGGGGATCCAGGCGGCAAAAGGTGGAACGATTTATGCCTGGAACCTAAATGTTGAGACGGACGGAAAATCTTCGCCGGCGATCAGAAGTGATCCGCGGGGGAGTTCTGTAATTCTGGATGGCGGTACTTATTCCACAAAAGGCATAGACTCTCCTGCTGTCTATAGCGCAGGCAATACCGTGATCCATGGCGGGAAGCTGACAGCAGGACAATGGGAAGCAATCTGTATGAGAGGGAATCAATCGCTTTATTTGTATGACTGTGACGTGGCAGGGAATAAGGCGGATGATATCAGCAATGATTGTACATGGAATGTGATCCTGTATCAGAGCGGAACCGGAAGCCTGAAAAAAGGAAAAAGTACTTTTGAGATGAACGGGGGTACTCTGGCTGCCCAGAATGGAGGGATATTCTATACCACAAATGTGGAATCAGTAATCACCTTGTCCAATGTGAAGATTACCTGCCCGATGGTGAATGAGTTCTTTCTGAAATGTACTGGAAATAATAACCAGAGGAAATGGGGGAAAAGTGGGACGAATGGGGCGGATTGCCTCTTTACGGCTGTGAGCCAGGATATGGACGGCGATGTGGTTTGGGACAGCATCAGCCAGCTTGATTTTTATATGAGTGAAGGAAGCACACTAAGGGGAGCGGTACGAAAAGATGAAAATAATGCCGGTTCAGGCGGAGACGGACATTGTAATCTTTATATTACGGAAGGATGCACATGGACTGTCACAGGGAACAGCACTCTGAGCCGGCTGTCCTGCCAAGGGACTATTGTGGATGATGAAGGCAATGCTGTAATGGTTCATGGAAGGGACGGGACACTTTATATGCAAGGGGACGGAAAGTATACGGTGACAGTGGATGTATATGAAGCCCAGGTAAATATGTCCGGTGCGTCTGAAACGACCCGGTGGATGGACCATCAGGTGGGAATTCCACAGGAGATGGAATGAGTCTGTGGGTTGACAATACAAGAAATATTGCGTGGAATGCAGAAATAAAATATAGCATGCAATGTAGTTTGAAGGCGAATCTTTTTTTGGCGCAGATGAAGTGAATCAATGTAATATCCTTTGTAATTACAAATATATTGCATAGCATGCTATGTAAAATTGTGAAGAATATATACGGTTGAAAGGGATATTTAGGAAAGAAAAGTGGGAGGCAGGGTATGACACTGGCACAGTTAAGGTATATTATCACCGTTGCGGATACGGGATCGATGAATGAAGCGGCAAAGGCATTGTTTATTTCTCAGCCTAGTCTGTCCCAGGCGGTGAGGGAATTGGAATCCGAAATCGGCGTAGAGCTGTTTAAAAGAAGCAACCGGGGTGCGGCAGTGACTTTAGCGGGGCAGGAGTTCTTGGGCTACGCCCGGCAGGTGGTGGAGCAGTATGCGTTGATCGAGTCCCATTATATAGATAAGAAAAATGTAAAGAAAAAATTTGGCGTATCCATGCAGCATTATACCTTTGCAGTCCATGCGTTTGTTGAAATGGTAAAGCAGTTCGGCATGGATGAATATGAATTTGCAATCCGTGAGACGAAAACCTATGAGGTGATTGAGGATGTCAGGAATTTCCGGAGTGAGATTGGGATCTTGTATCTGAATGATTTTAATAAGAAAGTATTGACAAAGCTGTTTCAGGAATCGGATTTAGAATTCCATCCTTTACTGGTATGCGGCATCTATGTGTATATGTGGAAGGGGCACCCTCTGGCTGGGCAGGAAGAGATTGCGATGGAAGAACTGGAGGAATATCCTTGTCTTTCTTTTGAGCAGGGGAATTATAATTCTTTTTATTTTGCCGAGGAAGTATTGAGTACCTATGCGTATAAAAGGCTGATCAAGGCAAATGACCGTGCGACGCTTTTGAATTTGATGGTGGGGCTGAACGCATTTACGTTGTGTTCCGGCATTCTATGCGAAGCGTTAAACGGGGAAGAATATTGTGCGGTGAAACTAAAATCAGACGAACAGATGACGATCGGATATTTAAAGCGTAAAGGAATCGCGCTCAGTATGCTGGGGAGAAAATATCTGGAGGAAATCAAGAAATTTCAAGCGCTGAACAAAGATGTATGAGAAACATTTGGTAAATGGAGAAACGAAGAGAGATACAGGATAAATGTCTGGATATAGGAAAATCCTATATCCAGACGTTTTTTTTATATATTAGACAGATTTAGAAAGGTGTGCTATGATAAACCTATCGAACAGATAGGAAATGAAAATATTTGAATCGAGTACTTGTATGCTCGAATAGAAAAGGAGAGAAACATATGGGTAAGAAAACAAGGGCAGAAAGAAATTTAAAGTTTGAAACTCTACAGCTGCATGTGGGACAGGAAAAAGCAGATCCGGTTACAGATGCCAGGGCGGTTCCGATTTATCAGACCTCATCTTATGTATTCCATAACAGCGGGCATGCGGCAGCAAGATTCGGGCTGAGTGATGCAGGTAATATTTACGGAAGGCTGACGAACCCTACGGAGGATGTATTTGAACAGAGGATTGCAGCGCTGGAAGGCGGAATTGCAGCGTTGGCTGTGGCATCCGGCGCAGCGGCGATCACGTACACATTTGAGAATCTGGCTCAGAACGGAGACCATATTGTGGCTGCAAAGAACATTTACGGCGGTACTTATAATCTGCTGGCACATACGCTTCCACAATATGGGATCACAAGTACTTTTGTGGATATTTTTGACTATGCGGCAGTGGAAACCGCGATCCAGGAAAATACGAAAGCAATCTTTATTGAAACATTGGGCAACCCGAATTCAGACGTGGTAGATATCGAGGCAGTGGCTAAAATTGCCCATGCGCATCAGATTCCTCTTGTGATCGATAATACATTTGCCACGCCATACCTGGTACGTCCGATTGAATATGGCGCAGATATTGTGGTACATTCTGCGACGAAGTTTATCGGCGGACACGGGACGACTATCGGCGGAGTCATTGTAGACAGCGGTAAATTTGACTGGGAGGCAAGCGGCAGGTTTCCGTCGCTGACAGAACCGAATCCAAGTTATCATGGGATCAGTTTTACAAAAGCGGCCGGCGCAGCGGCATTTGTGACAAAGATCCGTGCAATCCTGCTTCGGGATACAGGGGCGACACTTTCCCCATTCCATGCATTTTTCTTCTTACAGGGACTGGAAACGCTGTCTCTGCGTGTAGAGCGGCATGTAGAAAATGCACTGAAAGTAGTAGAATACCTGGCTCACCATCCACAGGTAGAAAATGTAAATCACCCGTCCATATCCTCTGACCCAGTACAGCAGGAGCTTTATAAGAAGTATTTCCCGGGCGGCGGCGGCTCGATCTTTACCTTTGAAATCAAGGGCGGCGCGCAGAAAGCGAAAGATTTCATAGACAATCTGGAATTATTCTCATTGCTGGCAAATGTAGCGGATGTGAAATCTTTGGTGATCCATCCGGCGTCTACTACTCACTCTCAGTTGAATGAGAAAGAGCTTTTGGATCAGGGGATCAAGCCAAATACGATCCGTCTGTCTATTGGTACAGAGAATATCTCAGATATCATTGAAGATTTGGAGGAAGCATTTAAGGCAGTACAGTAGAGTGGTTACCTGATCTGAAAAAGTGTGCTATACTGAAAGAAACAAAACAGAAATCAGGGAGAAGGATGATGTCATTACAGTTTATTTTTGGAAATTCCGGGGCTGGGAAATCTCATTATTTATATGAGCAGATTGTAAAGGAATCTATGGAGCACCCAAAAACCAATTATCTGGTGCTGGTGCCGGAACAGTTTACCATGCAGACGCAGAAAGACCTGTGCGTGGCTCATCCCCGGCACGGGATCATGAATATTGATGTCTTAAGCTTTGTGCGGCTTTCCCACCGTGTGTTCGAGGAGGTGGGAAAGGAAGTCCGGCGGGTGCTGGATGACGAGGGGAAAAGCTTGATCCTGCGTAAAATAGCGGGGCAATACGAAGATGAGCTGAAAGTATTAAGGGGAAATCTGAAAAAACAGGGTTATATCAGTGAAGTGAAGTCGGTGATTTCAGAGTTTACACAGTATGGGATAGGCTTTGAAGAACTGGATGAGTTTCTGGAGACATTGGAGCCAGAGAGTTACCTGTATTACAAATTAGCAGATATACGGAAAGTGTATGAAGGATTTGAAAGTTATCTTGCGGATAAATATATTACGAAAGAGGAACTTCTGGATATGCTGAGCGCTGTAGTCCCAGAGTCCGCCCTGTTGAAGAACAGTGTCGTGGCGCTGGATGGATTTACCGGATTTACTCCTGTACAGAATAAGCTGCTTGGAGAACTGATGAAGGTATGTAAAAAAGTTGTGGTTACAGTGGTCATGGATCCCAGGGAGGATCCGTTTACCTACAGGCATCCTTATCAGCTTTTTGCCATCAGCAAGCAGATGGTGGCAGCCCTGGTGAAGATTGCGGGAGAACAGCATACGCAGGTGGATGAGCCAATCTGTTTATATGGAAAACCAGTGCGGAGGTTTGAGAAGAATCCTGAACTGGGATTTCTGGAATCAGAGTTGTTCCGATATGTGGGACGGCAGTATACGGATTCAGAAGCAGTCAGGCTTTACGCCGCGCGCAGCCCGAAGGAAGAAGCAGAATATGTGGCTGGGCAGATGCGCCGCCTTGTACGGGAGAAAGGCTGCCGTTACCTGGATATGGCGGTCATAGCCAGCGATATGGATGCCTATGCGGTACATTTGGAAAAGGCTTGTGACACTTACGGAATCCCGGTGTTTATGGACCATAAGAAAAGCATCCTGTTAAATGCCTTTGTGGAATATGTGAGAAGCCTGCTGGCTATGGTGGGTGAGAATTTTTCCTATGAAAGTGTATTTCGTTTCCTGCGCACCGGGATGTCAGGGTTTGCCAGGGAAGAGATCGACAGGCTGGAAAACTATGTGGCCGCACTGGGGCTCAAAGGCTATAAAAAATGGCAGTCTCCATGGGTACGTGCTGCCCGGGGATGCAGTGAGGAAGAGCTGGAAGCCTTGAATAGCCTCAGGGTACGGTTTGTGGAAAAAATAGACGGACTGCTTATGATTTTGCGGAAAAGAAACAAGACAGCCGGAGATATTTCTCTGGCTGTCTATGAGTTTTTTGTGCAGGAGCGGATGCAGGAACAGATCCGGAAGCTGGAGCTTCAGTTTCAAGAAAATGGCGAGCTGGCGCTGGCAAAAGAATATTCCCAGATTTATCGGATCGTGATTGAATTGTTCGACAAATTTGTAGAACTTTTGGGAGACGAGCAGGTTTCACTACAGGAATATTGTGAACTTCTGGATGCCGGACTGCAGGAAGCAAAAGTCGGGGTGATTCCGCCCAGCCTGGACCAGGTAGTGATCGGCGATGTAGAGAGGACCCGGCTGAATAATCTGAAAGTCCTTTTTTTTGTGGGAGCCAACGATACTTTCCTCCCAGGAAAGCTGGGACAAGGCGGCCTGCTCTCGGAGCGTGACCGGGAAAAATTTGCAAGGCAGAAGTTATCACTTTCTCCGGGAGCAAAGGAAAAAACATACATCCAAAAATTTTATCTATATATGAATTTGACAAAGCCGTTAGAAATGCTGTATTTATCATTCAGTAAGGTATCGTCCGACGGAAAGGCCCTGCGCCCTGCTTATCTGGTGCAGGATATCCGGCGGCTGTTTCCCGGCCTTCAGGTACAGGAGGATATGGGAAATCTGTCGGGACAAGAACTGACATGGGATACTGGAGCGATGTACCTTGCAAAAGGCCTGCGTAACAGGAGGCAGGGGCTTAGTGAAGAGTGGAAGGAGTTATTTTCCTGGTATCATCGGCAGGAAAAGGAAAGAGATGCCGGACTGGGCAGGATATTGGATGCGGCATTCTACAGGAAGGAGCCGGACCGTCTGACAAAGAAGGCTGCGGATTCGCTGTTCGGAGATGTTTCACGAGCCAGTGTGACAAGGCTGGAGCAGTTCGCTTCCTGCGCATATGCTCATTTTCTGGCCTATGGCCTGCGGCTTTCAGAGCGGGAAGAGTATAGGTTTGAACCCCTGGATCTGGGAAATATCGCACATCAGTCTATGGAGCGGTTTGCAAGGAAAGCAGATGAGTATCAGTCTGACTGGACAGAGCTGACAGAGGAACTGCGTGGGGAGCTGGTAGAGAAAAGCGTAGAGGAAAGTATTACAGACTACGGCAATACAGTGCTGTATAGTTCTGCAAGGAATGAATATATGGTCACCAGGATCAAAAATCTGATCCAGCGGTCTGTCTGGGCGTTGACAAAGCAGATGGAACGGGGCGACTTCCGGCCAAGCGGCTATGAATTAAAATTCGGCAGCGGGAAGATTGACAGGCTGGATACATACGAGGATGAGCAGCATATCTATGTGAAAGTGACGGATTATAAGACCGGAATGAAAAGTTTTGATATTACGGCGTTTTATCATGGGCTTCAGATGCAGCTGCCGGTTTACTTAAACGCGGCGGTAGAAATAGAAAAACAGAGATCGTCCGGGGATTTGTTGAACAGGGGAGCGGGGACAAAAGAGGTGATCCCAGCAGGGATTTTTTATTATCGGATGCAGGATCCATTTGTGGAGAAAGAATCCGACGACCAGGTGCTCGAAGGCAGAATACTGAGAGAGCTTCGCCTGGACGGGCTGGTAAATGCAGATGAAGATGTGATCATGCATCTGGAAAGAGATCTGGTTGGAAATTCCAATTTGATTCCTGTGGGGAGGAATAAAGACGGAAGCTTAAGCAAAAATTCCAAGGTGCTGCCGCCGGAGGAATTTGAGTTGTTTCTGGAATATGCAAAAGAGAAAGTGCAGGAATTAAAACAGCAGATGGAAGAGGGGCATGCAGAAGCCGCGCCGTATGAACTGGGAGGAAATACAGGCTGTGATTATTGTGCCTACCATGCAGTCTGTGGATTTGACCCGCGTCTGGATGGATATGGTTTCCGCAGGCTGGAAAAATATTCCAAGGAGGAAGCTATACAGAGGATACGTGAACATGCGGAGGAAAAAGAACAGGAGGGATTGAAATGAGCGTACAGTGGACAGAAGAACAGCAGAAAGTCATCCGGCTTCGAAACAGGAATATTCTGGTCTCTGCCGCTGCAGGTTCCGGGAAGACGGCAGTGCTGGTGGAAAGAATCATCCAGATGCTGACAGATCCAAACAATCCGGTAGATGTAGACCAGCTTTTGATCGTAACGTTTACAGAGGCGGCGGCTGCAGAAATGAAAGAACGGATCCGTGAGGCAATTGAAAGAGTATTGGAGGAAAGCCCGGAGGATGTGCATCTGCAGCGCCAGGCAACCTTGATCCACAGCGCGCAGGTTACGACGATCCATAGTTTTTGTCTTTCTGTTATAAGGGAACATTTTCATGTGATTGACATAGACCCGGGATTCCGTATTGCAGAGGAAGGGGAATTAAAACTGTTGAAGCAGGATGTTCTGGAGGAAGTGCTGGAGTCCTGTTATGCAGAAGGGAAACAAGAGTTCCTGGATTTCGTGGAAAAAGCGGGCAGCGGGAAAAACGACAGGAAACTGGAAGAACTTATCTTACAGTTATATGAATATTCCAGAAGCTATCCGCAGCCGGATAAATGGCTACAGGAGTGTGTGCAGATGTACCGTCCCTCTGACGGCTGCGGGGATGCGAAGGAACCCATATATTTTACAAGAGCAGTGGACGAGATGAAACAGTATCTTGCAGACCTGCAGGCGCTTTTGGATGAGGGAATCCGGATTTGTGAAGAAGCGGACGGGCCTTATATGTATGCAGATATGCTGGAAGCAGACCGGGAAATGCTTTCAGAAATCGCTTTGGCCTCCACATATGCAGAAATGTCTGCAAAAGTTTCGGATCTGAAATGGAAACGCCTGTCTGCCAAAAAGGATGAAGCTGTGTCTGCCAAAAAGAGGGATAGGATCAAAACACTCCGGGACCAGGTAAAAAAACTGATGAAGGATCTGAGCGGGATATATTTTTATCAGGAACCAGAGGAAATGTTAAAGGATATGGCGGATTCTTATGGAATGATGACGGTTTTTACAGGATTGGTGCAAGAGTTTGGCCATGCCTTTTCTTTAAAAAAGAAAAGTAAAAATATGATTGATTTCAGTGATATGGAGCAGTTTGCCCTTCAGATCCTCACAGAGGAACAGGAGGGGGAGCTGGTTCCTTCTTTGTCTGCCCGGGAATATCAGGAACAGTTTGTGGAAGTAATGATCGATGAATATCAGGACAGCAACCTGATCCAGGAGACTATATTGACCAGTGTTTCTACAGTCAGCCGTGGGAAAAATAATATTTTCATGGTGGGGGATGTGAAACAGAGTATTTATCGGTTCCGGCTGTCACGGCCTGAGCTGTTTATGGAAAAATATGATACTTACAGTGTAGAGGACAGTGACAGGCAGCGGATCGACCTTCATAAGAACTTTCGGAGCAGGACGGAAGTGCTGGACAGTGTCAACGATGTGTTCCGGCGGATCATGCGAAAGGAACTGGGCGGGATTGCCTATGATGGGCAGGCAGCCCTTTACCCTGGGGCGTCATTTGAACCATTTCTGAAGGAGGACGGCACTTCGGCCAATGAAACGGAGCTGCTTCTTCTGGACACATCGGATGATGTGGAAGCAGAGGTGGAAGGGACGGGGATAGAATTGGAGGCCCGGATGGTGGCGAAGCGGATCCATGAATTGGTGCGCACAGGGCAGGTGAAAGATAAAAAGTCCGGACAGTTCCGGAGGATGCAATATCGGGACATCGTAATCTTGACCCGCAGTATGAGAGGATGGGCGGACACATTTTCTGCGGTTTTGACGGAAGAAGGGATTCCGGCTTATGCGGGCAGCCGGGAGGGATATTTTGAAGCCTATGAGGTCAGTGTGCTTTTAGACTATTTAAGGCTTTTGGATAACCAGAGACAGGATGTGCCCTTGGCCGCTGTGCTGGCATCTCCATTTGCAGGCCTGGATGCACGGCAGATGGCAGAAATCCGTACAGCGTTCCCGGAAGGGACTTTTTATGAGGCGGCACAGAGCTATGTGTCCGCCGGGAAAGTGCACCAAACGGACGGTGAACTGTCTGGCCGGCAGCTATGGAAGCGTCTGGATGCATTTTACAGGCAGTTGGAGCATTTTCGGGAGATGGTTCCCTACACGGCGATCCATGAGCTGATCTGGAAAATCCTCGAAGAAACCGGCTATGGGCTTTATGTGGCGGCTATGCCAGGCGGAGAGCAGCGTGCGGCAAATGTGGAAATGCTTGTAGAGAAAGCAGCCGCATTTGAGAAAACCAGCTACAAGGGATTGTTTAATTTTGTGCGTTATATTGAGCAGCTCAGGAAATATGACGTGGATTATGGAGAAGCGAATATTGCGGATGAGCAGTCAGATACTGTCCGTATCATGAGTATCCACAAAAGTAAAGGTCTGGAGTTCCCGGCAGTATTTGCAGTTGGTATGGGAAAGCGGTTTAACACGCAGGACATGAGGGGGAGTGTGATCATCCACCCGGAGTGGGGAGTGGGGATTGACGCTGTGGATCTTAAGCGCAGGACAAAGATTCCTACATTTTTGAAAAAGGTCATCCAGCAAAATGTAAAGCTGGAAAATCTGGGGGAGGAGCTTCGGGTCCTTTATGTGGCGATGACCCGCGCAAAGGAAAAGTTGATCCTGACCGGGCAGCTTCCCAAGGCAGAAGAGGTGCTGGAGACTGCTGCACAGCAAGGATCCGGCCTGCATAAGGAAGGCGCGCTTTCGTTCTGCAGCCTGTCTGGCGCCAGGAGTTATTTGGATTGGATGCTTCCTGTTGTCTGCGGACGGGAAGCGCCGATACAGATTTATGTCAGGAACGGCCGGGATGCCGCTTTACAGGAGGCTGTAGAGGAAAAGGCAGAGAGCCTGGCAAGAGAAGTCCTGGAGCACTGGGACGCACAGAGAGTATATGACCACAAATTGAAAGAGCATCTGGAAGAGCAGGCTGGATTTTCCTATCCATTTGAAAATGCACGGAGGCTGAAAATGAAGTTCACTGTTTCGGAATTAAAAAAGCGTGCGTATCTTTCTGAGGAAGGTGGGGAACTTTCATTTGAAGAACCGGATGTGATTCCTCTGATCCCACAGTTTTTGCAGGAGGAAGAGGAACTGAAAGGCGCTTCTCGGGGAAGCGCTTATCATAAATTTCTGGAGCTCCTTGATTTTACTAAAGAATACAAAAAAGAAGAACTACAGGATACGATCTGCCGCCTTCAAGAGGAAAAAAAGCTTTCAGAGGAGATGGCTGCCTGTATCCGGATCAAGGATATCCTTGGATTCTTAAACTGCCCCTCTGGGCAGAGGATGCACAAAGCGGCATTGCAGTCTCTTCTTTATAAAGAACAGCCCTTTGTGCTGGGGGTGGATGCGCAGGAAATTTACCCGGAGGAGCCAGGCGGAGAAGTGATCCTTATCCAGGGGATCATTGATGTCTGCTTTGAAGAAGACGGGGAATTGGTTGTGCTTGATTATAAGACGGATCAGGTGAAAACTGCTGAAGAACTGCGGGATAAATACCATTCCCAGTTAGAATATTATGGGGCGGCCCTGGAGCAGCTGTTGAAAAAACACGTGAAAGAAAAAATCATATATTCCTTTACTCTGAAACAGGAGATCGTGGTATAGCTTTTCAAATTTATTGTAAAAATATATAAAATTATATTGACAGATAATATTATACAGAATATAATATAGAAAGTAAAACAATATTGAGGAATCAGTAATATTATTATTTTCTATTATTAGGAGTGCTCATTTATAAAAAGAGGTGGTTAAATGGTATTTAACACTGGCGCGGCGCTTCTGGATGCAATCGTGCTTGCGGTCGTATCGCGGGAAGCGGAAGGGACTTACGGGTACAAGATCACACAGGATGTGCGCAAGGCAATCGACGTATCTGAATCTACGTTGTATCCTGTGCTGAGGCGTCTGCAGAAAGATGAGTGTCTGGAAGTATATGACAGACAGTTTGACGGCAGGAACAGACGGTATTATAAGGTGACAGAAAAGGGTGCAGTACAGTTGAATTTGTATAAAGGTGAATGGAAAAGCTATTCGAAAAAAATTTCGGAGATATTTTTGGGAGGGGTGACTGGATGAGCTACGAAGAATTTATGAGGGAATTGGACAGCCTGCTTGTAGGAGTCCCTGCCGAGGAGCGGGAAGAAGCCTTGCAATATTATTCGGATTATTTTGCGGACGCCGGCAAGGAAAATGAAGAACAGGTCCTTAAGGAGCTGGGAGGCCCGGCGAAGGTTGCGGCTTTGATAAAGGCTGGTTTAAAAGGCGGCACGGACAGCGGCGAGTTTACGGAACGTGGATATATGGACGCGCAGTTTGTAAAGAAAGATGACCTTGCACGCAGGGAGCCAAAGGCAGAGAAGAAAGAGCAGGGCCAGTATCGGTATTCTTATGGTCCTTATGCCTGCGGTGGGACAAAAGAATCCAATGGAAACGGCAGTGCATATAATGATGGAGGGAATGTGTATTCAAGCGGTATGGGAAGTGATATGCAGGGGAATACTTCTTATGGGGAAAGGGGCGGCCCCTGGACCAGCAAGGGCTTAAAAATAGTGCTTATCGTACTCATTGCGGTCTTTGCGTTTCCGGTTATTGTCCCGATGGCGGTGGCGGCAGCTGCGACAGTGTTTGGACTTGTATGTGCGGCATTTGGAATCTTTCTTGCGCTTGTGATATGTGCGGGCGCAATTATGATCGCAGGATTTGCAATTGTGGCTGGAGGGCTTGGAAAGCTGTTTTTTTCTCCGCCCGCGGCGCTTCTGGCAGTCGGATTTGGGCTTGTGATCTTTGTGATCGGCCTGGTTGCTGTTGTTGCGGCGGTCCGATTGTGTATGATCATATTCCCGGCATTGTTCCAATTCTTTGTGGGGCTCTGCCGAAAGCCGTTTCATAAAAAGAGAATGTGAGGGGGAGGAAGATGAAAAAGGGTTGGAAAGCTTTTTGGATCATATGTATTTCACTTGTTGTGCTGGGAATCGCCCTGTGCATTGCCGGGCTTGTGCTTGGAGCAACGGTGAGCGGTATCAGAGAGGCATTTGGAATCCACGACAGATGGGAAAATTACTTTTGGGACGGCCATGATGGTTCTGTCAGCGGCGGCACGGATGATGCAGCGTCTGTAGAATATCATTCGGGAAATAGTGCATCGGTTTCCAGATATTCCGACATCCGTGAATTAGATATTGATGTGACCTGTCTGGAGGTGAGCATCATAAAAGGGGAAGAAAGCGATATTGTCGTCGATACCAGCGGTATCACAGAGAAGATGATGAAGGATCTCGTGATTCCCCAGAAAGACAAGGAATTAAAGATAGAGCTGCAGAACAGAAAGTCCTGGGACAGCTGGTCAAAAAGCCAGTATCAGTCACAGGGGATCCTGTTGATCCAGATTCCGGAGGGGATGCAGTTTGATGAGGTTTCCTTACTTGTGGGCGCAGGGATATTGTACACGGATGAGATCAGGGCAAAGGAACTGGATATTGAGGTTGGCGCAGGCCAGGTATCTCTTGATTCTTTTACAGCTGATGAGCTGAGCCTGGAGTGCGGCGCAGGAGAGGCATTTGTCCGCGGGGAGGCTGTGCGTGAAGTTGATATAGAATGCGGCGTCGGTTCTGTGGCATATACGGCGGTCGGCAATCAGCAGGATTATAACTATGAACTGAGCTGCGGGATTGGCGAATTGGTCGTAGGTAATGATTCTTTCAGCGGCCTGGATAAAGAATGCACGATCAACAATGGTGGAAGTAAGAACATGGAGATAGAATGTGGAATCGGATCTGTAACGGTAGTGTTTGAAGAATGACAGTCATAATTAAGTGGATAAAGAAATATTTAAGTTGCTTTTTGGCTGTTCTTCATTAAAATAATATTAATTTCAAAGAAAGTGAGGAGTAATGAATATGGAACAAAAGAAACTATTTCGTTCACGAAGAAACCGAATGATTTGCGGAGTATGCGGTGGCGTGGGAGAATATTTTAATGTGGATGCGACTCTGATCAGGCTTGCAGTTGTGCTTGCGGCAGTATGCAGCGCAGGTACCTGCACTGTGGCATATTTTATTGCTGCAGTGATCATCCCGGATGAGATATAAACTCAGGTAATTCCTGCATTTTATAAGGAAAGGCAGATATTTTGAAAAATTAATGGTTTCTTAAAGAAAAGGCATTCTGGATTGAATGCCTTTTTACTTTTTGGCAATACTTTGAATACGCGCCCAGATACAAGGGCGGATACAAAAAAGGAGGCTGTGATGTCTGGAAAAAAGAATAAACCAATTGATTTGAAAAATTTAGAGCCGGAAGAGAAATTAAAGTATGAAATTGCGGAGGAGCTGGGACTTCTTGACCGGGTGCTGCAGGATGGATGGCGTTCTCTGTCTTCAAAAGAAACGGGGCGTATCGGAGGGATGGTTACCAGAAGAAGACGCATGCTGACAGAAGAAAAAGAGGCATGATCCGGGATAGGCCAACTCATGAAAAGATGATAAAAGTGTGAATTTTTTTAAATTTATTGAAAAATATGGACATCTTTGATACAATTGTACGAATCGGGAGTAAGGGGCTGTTTATCGTATTTTGGTGTTATGCAGACAGTCTTGAAAGAAACGGGTGGGTTGGCATGGAAAACAAGATAGAAATCTTTGATATAGCAATAGATGCCCTGACTGCGAAAGATACATTAAAAAAGATCGTACAGTATATGAGGAGCGAGACGCTCAGCACGGTAGAGGTGGTGACGCTGGAACTGCTGGTGCAGGGACAGGACAATCTGGAATGGAAGGGGCAGATGAATCAGATGGATCTGGTTCTGCCTGGCGAAAGGGATATTTTGGATGCTTCTGAAAGCCTGGACAGCCATTTACTGAAAGAGCTGGAGAAAAAGGTGTTTTTGAAGATGCTTCTGAAATATCTCCAGAGAAGCCAGAAGAAGGTGTTTCTGCTGGCAGGCAGGGAAGAGGAACTGCTGCTTTTAAAAGAGAAGGTCCGCCCCCTTTTAAGAGGCATGCCTGAGGCCGGCTGGGCTCTTCTGCCCAAGGACAGTGGACTGGAAGAGAGTATTATCAATGAGATCAACAGTGTAGAGCCGGACTGCATTCTTTCGGTTCTTCCATATCCTGTCCAGGAGCGTTTTATTTCCGGCGCAAAAGCATTGTTGAATGCGCGGGTCTGGATGGGATTTGGGCTTTCCCTGATCCAGGAAGATCAAAAGAAAAGGCCTGCCAGAAAGCTACGCCGTTTTTTCTTGAAAAGGGAGTTTCTTCATTTGGTCGATCAGCAGAAAGGAGTGCAGCCTGCTCCATTACAGTCTGGGAGGATACGGCGCTGACATTCTTCAGACTTATGCAGAATGTATAATTTCTATAAATCCGCAAAATATGAACTTTTTGTTAAAAATATGGGGAAATGCTATAAAAAAAATGGATTTCCTCTTTATTTTTTGGGTGTTTTGTATTAACATATAAACGATATATGCATTTTTTAAGTAAAATAGTAAGAAGATAATTTGTGGAAAGTGCACATAGTCAAGACAAGATGAGCGGAGGAGATAGATTATGATTACAAACCAGGTACTTCTGAACACAATTGAGGGGCTAAAAAGTATTTCCAGGATTGATTTCTGTGTATTTGACACAGAGGCAAAGGTATTGGCGAGTACTTTTGGTGAGAGTAAAGATTTTGAAAGTGCCATTTTATCATTCGGGGCTTCCCCCGCAGACAGCCAGGTCATACAGGGATGTCAGTTTTTTAAGATATTTGATGAACAGCAGTTGGAATATATCCTGCTCGCGGGCGGGGAGAGTGAGGATTCCTACATGGTAGGGAAGATTGCCGCATTCCAGATCCAGAACCTGTTGATTGCATATAAAGAGCGGTTCGATAAGGATAATTTTATTAAAAACCTGCTCATGGATAATCTGCTTTTAGTGGATATTTATAACCGCGCCAAAAAATTACATATTGACACAGAAGTAAAACGTGTTATCTTTATTGTTGAGACTTCGCACGAAAAAGACAGTGCCGCGTTGGACAATGTCCGTAACCTCCTGGGCGGGAAGGCCAGGGATTTTGTTACGGCTGTAGACGAGCGGAACATCATCGTTGTGAAAGAGTTGTCCGAGAAGGACGGCAGTGCGGAGATGGCGAAGATGGCAAAAGAGATGCTGACGATCTTGAAGGAAGACAGCCAGGATGAGCACATGCATATTGCCTACGGCACTGTGGTCAATGACATCAAAGAGGTTTCTAAGTCCTACAAGGAAGCGAAGCTGGCGCTGGATGTGGGGAAGATCTTCTATGCTGAGAGGGACATTGTGGCATACAGCACTCTGGGTATCGGACGTCTGATCTACCAGCTCCCGTTACCGTTGTGTAAGATGTTTATAAAAGAAATCTTTGAAGGAAAATCCCCGGATGGGTTTGATGAAGAGATGTTATCCACTATCAATAAGTTCTTTGAGAACAGCTTAAATGTTTCAGAGACGTCCAGACAGCTTTATATCCATAGGAATACTCTGGTCTACCGGCTGGATAAGCTGCAGAAAAGCACAGGGCTTGACCTGCGTGTGTTTGAGGATGCGATCACATTTAAGATTGCGTTGATGGTTGTAAAATACATGAAGTATATGGAAACATTGGAATATTAGGGACTGGCACAGGACAGGCTGCTTCGGTGCGGTTCCTGAGGAATTGCCGCAAGACAATGTGTACAGATAGTTTTGAGGCAGTTCCCAAATACAAAAGAATCTCGTATTCAGGAGGAGCATATGATTGAGCTTAGAAATGTAACGAAAGAGTACACAAGAGGAAATGCCGCCCTCAATGGAGTGTCTGTCAAGATTAAGAAGGGCGAATTTGTATTCATTGTAGGAGACAGTGGGTCGGGTAAGTCAACCTTGATCCGTCTGATCATGAAGGAACTGGATCCTACCGAGGGAACGATCATTGTGAACGGCAAGAATCTGAACCGGATGAAGCATCGCCACATTGCCAAGTACAGAAGGGGGCTGGGCGTAGTATTTCAAGATTTCCGTCTGCTGAAAGACAGGAACATTTATGAAAATATTGCATTTGCCCTGCGGGTTACCGAGACACCGACCAGAGTGATCAAGAAAAAAGTCCCGGCAGCTCTTTCTCTGGTAGGGCTGGCACAAAAATATAAATCGAATCCAAAGGAATTATCAGGTGGTGAGCAGCAGCGTGTCGCGATTGCCAGGGCGATCGTGAATGAACCAGCTATCCTGCTGGCAGACGAGCCTACGGGAAATCTGGATCCGACGAATTCATGGGAGATCATGAGCCTTCTGAAAGAAGCTAACGAAAGGGGGACGACGGTTCTTGTGGTAACACATAACCAGGAAATCGTAAACGAGATGAACGAGCGGGTGATCACAATGAAACAGGGCGTGATCGTCAGCGATGAACAAAGAGGTGGGTATATAGATGAGAATTAGTACATTAGGGTATGTGATCAAGCAGGGGATTAAGAATATCGGAAGGAACAAGATGTTTTCTCTTGCATCTGTTGCCACGATGTCTGCCTGCATCTTTCTGTTTGGATTGTTTTTTTCGATTTTGATCAATTTTCGATACATTATCATGAGTGCGGAAGAAGGTGTGGCGATTACCGTTTTATTTGAAGAGAATGCTACACAGGCTCAGATTGACAGCATCGGAGAGGCCCTAAGAGGGAGGGACGATGTATCCGAGGTAGTTTATGTGTCAGCGGACCAGGCGTGGGAAGAGTTCAAGACAAAATATTTTGGGGAGAATCAAGATCTTGCAGACGGTTTCAGGAACGATAATCCGCTGGCCAACTCTGATAATTATGAGGTCTATATGAAGACGCTGGATGAAAAAGGAAAGATGAGCCTGTCCATGAAAAGCAAGTCGCTTGCCTCAACCCAGCAGGATCTGGTAAGGTTTGCGAGCAGCCTGGATGGCGTCCGCAGAGTCAACAAATCTGATATGGTAGCAAATATGCTGTCCAGCGTGAATATACTGGTGGCATATATTTCCGTTGCGATCATCCTGATTTTGTTTGGCGTATCTATTTTCCTGATCAGCAACACAGTTACTATGGGTATCACGGTCCGGAAGGAAGAGATTGCCATCATGAAATATATTGGCGCAAAGGATTTTGTAGTCCGTTCACCATTTGTCATTGAAGGGTTGATTATCGGACTTGTAGGAGCAGTGATTCCTCTGGCGCTGTTGTATCTGCTGTATGGAAGGGCAGTGGCATATATTATGGAAAAGTTCAGTATCTTGAACAATATCATCGAGTTCCTGCCGGTGACATGGGTGTACACGTATCTGCTGCCTATTGGTTTGGGGCTTGGTGTAGGAATCGGTTTCGTCGGAAGTTATTTTACTGTGCGTAAGCATTTGAGGGTGTAGACAAAGGGGATTAATAAGGAATTAATAAGGGAACACAAGGTGATTTTATGAAGAAATTGAAGAGAAGTATTGTAAGCGGGATGCTTGTACTTGCTTTGGGTATGGGGATGGCGCTGGATGTACAGGCAACAACGATCGAAGAGGCACAGCAGAAAGCAGAGCAGCTTGATGAGGAGAAGAGTGCGGCAGAAGCAGAGAAGAATGCTTTGGCGGAACAATTGAATCAAATTATTGTGGAAATGAACGAGGCTCAGGAAAAGCTTGTGCAGAAGCAGGAGGAGATCAAGCAGGCGGAAGAAGATCTTGTGCGGGCTAAGGTCGATGAGAATACACAGTACCAGAGCATGAAAAAGCGGATCAAATATATGTATGAAGTGGGCAATTCCCAGTTCATTGAAGTATTGGCAAACAGCGAGAACATGGGAGATTTCCTCAATAATGTGGAGTATGTGAACCAGTTGTCAGAGTATGACAGGGACAAACTGATAGATTTCCAGCTTATCTGTAAAGAAGTGGAGGAAAAAGAAAGGGCATTAGAGGAAGAATACCAGGTGTTAAAAGGCCTGCAGGATGCTCTGATCGCAAAGCAGGCAGAGGTAGAAAAGCTTTTGTCAGACAAGAATCTCCAGATTGCGGATCTGGAAGACCAGATTGGGGAGAACGCCGCTACATTACAGGAATTGATCCGCCAGGCGGAGGAAGAGAAGCGGAAGCAGGAAGAACAGGCCGCTGCCGCGGCTGCTGCGGCAGCAGCAGAGGCAGAGAGGCAGAGACTGGCTGCAGAGGCCGCCGCTTCTTCTGCAAGGTCTGGGGGCGGAAGCACGTATATCCCAAGTGACAATATTGTGGTGAGCGGCAGCGGACAGCTTTCCAACCCTTGCCCGGGAGCTTCTATTTCCAGTACCTTTGGTTATCGTACTTTTGATAATTCTTATCATAACGGACTGGATCTCGCGGCTTCCAGCGGGGCGCCTACTTATGCTGCAGATGATGGGACTGTGATCATTGCAGGATGGAGCGACAGTGCCGGGAACTGGGTCGTAATTGACCATGGCAACGGTATGGTGACAAAGTATATGCATCATTCCGCGCTGGCTGTTTCGGCAGGCCAGTCGGTGAGCAGGGGACAACAGATTGGTTATGTGGGTTCCACCGGATATTCCACTGGTCCGCATCTTCATTTCCAGGTAGAGATGAATGGAAGTGCGGTAGACCCTCAGGCATATCTCTAAAGGGCAATTCATAAATATATCTGTAGGATATCAGCACAGGAAGTAAATTGTCCTTTTGTTCTATGGTATGCGGTTTCTGTTTAGAAAAATGAATTTGGAGTCAGGTAATGAAAGAAGAACATAAGTTTTTAAAGGGGGCGCTCTTCGGCGCCCTTGCTATGTTATGTGTCGTGTCAGCTGTCAGTGGGATTAAAACGGCATCAGGATCTCTCGGATTGACGACGATCAGCAAAGCGGATCAAAAAGAAGAATTCCCTAAAGAAAAGCTGGATGTGATCAGGGAAGTGATGGATCAATATTATCTACATGCGGATGAGATTGACGAAGAAGCGCTGATCGAGGGGATCTGTGCCGGATATGTGAGCGGCCTGGGAGACCCTTATTCCGTTTATTATACCGAAGAAGAAGCGAAGGATCTGCTCCAGGGCATTTCCGGGGAATATTTGGGAATCGGCGCGGCTCTTTCCAAAAACAATGAGACCAATATCGTTACGATCACAAATGTTTACAAAGATTCCCCGGCAGAGGATGCTGGCATGAAAGAAGGGGATATCCTGTATCAGGTGGATGAGCATGATGTTACAGGAGAGGACTTGAATCAGGTTGTTGCCTGGATCAAGGGAGAAGAGGGCACAGAAGTGAAGCTGCATGTGATCCGGGATTCGGAGGAACTGGAGCTGACAGCGGTGCGCCGTATGATTGAAGTACAGACAGTGGCCTATGAGATGAAGGATTCTGAAATCGGCTATATCCGGGTGTCAGAATTTGATACCGTCACTTATGACCAGTTTAAGGATGCCCTGGCTGCCCTGGAGAATGAGGGGATGAAGGGGCTTGTCATAGATCTGCGCAGCAATCCGGGAGGAAACCTGACTGCGGTTTTAGATATGCTGGGCCAGATTCTGCCCGAGGGAACTATTGTTACGACAGAGAACAGAGAGGGAAAGGATAAAGAGTATTATTGCGATGGAACCCATGAATTTACTAAGCCTCTGGCTGTGCTGGTGAACGGGTACAGCGCCAGCGCTTCCGAAATCTTTTCCGGTGCCGTGCAGGATTATGGGAAAGGAAAGATTGTGGGAACTACCACTTATGGGAAAGGGGTAGTCCAGGAAGTGATCGGCCTGTCAGACGGCTCTTATCTAAAAATTACGACTTCTGAATATTTTCTGCCCACAGGCAGGAGCATCGACAAAACAGGAATTACTCCGGATGTGGAAGTGAAGTATGAGCCGGATGGGGAAAACGAAGAAGCAGATAACCAGCTGGATAAGGCGATCGAGGTCGTCCGGGAAGAGCTGTAGTATTTGATTCCTCTTGTCAGGAGGGAACGAACCATCCGGAAGTCAGCCTTTTCGTAAAATATTTGAGCCGCCCATACGGGCGGCTCTTTTTGGCGTTGCTTGAAACCCTTACAGTTTTTTCATGTAAACCCCGCTTTACTATCGAATTGATCACGGCCTTTCCTTAGTAGTCTGAGCCGGAATCGGTATTTTTCATGATCTTGACCAGTCTGCTCGTCCCCAGTCTGTCCGCGCCGCGGCGCATAAACTCTTCCGCGTCGTCAAATGAAGAAATTCCGCCTGCCGCTTTCACTTTTACATCTTTTCCGATATGAGCCTTCATCAGCTCCACATCTTCAAATGTTGCCCCTGCTGTTGAAAAGCCTGTGGAGGTCTTAATATATTCAGCTCCTGCGCTGGTGACGATCTCGCACATTTTAATCTTTTCTTCCTCTGTAAGGAGACAGGTCTCGATGATGACCTTTAAGATTTTTCCGCTGCATGCTTCATGGATCTGCCGGATCTCGTCTTCAATCTCCTGATATTTCTTATCCTTCAAATGGCCGATATTGATGACCATATCGATTTCTTCCGCCCCGTTTGCAATGGCATCTTTTGTCTCATAGACTTTAACGGCTGTGGTATTATATCCGTTTGGAAAACCAATGACCGTACAGATCGGTAATCTGCCGCCTGCATATTCCTCCGCCTGTTTTACATAAGCTGCCGGAATACACGCGGACGCGGCTTCATAACGCATCGCGTCGTCCAGGATCTGCCGGATATCATCCCATGTAGCATTCTGGCTTAATAAAGTGTGATCCACAATTTTTAATACATCTTTTCTTTCCATAATTATAATCCACCTTTGTTATCTGTCTTCACATCTTGTGATGGATGTGCTCTCTTCTATCTGTGGGTATATGGCCTTTGAGAATATAATACTACCGATCGCCGCCATTGTGCAAGCTATTGGCAGATATTCTTTCGGAAATTTAAGAATTCTATCCATACCAGATTATGAAAGATGGAAACAGGATAGAGAACGATGGCCATTACGAAAAAGTATATTTTTTCGTAATGGCTTTTGTTTCATTTAACCATTTGCAAATATACTACAACATTCCCAAAAAGTCAAGAGATATGGAGTTTTTTTTATGGTAATTCTGCCCATACGATTTTGTTACGAAAAAGTATACTTTTGGGAATTATTTCCCGGAAATGTCGAAAGGACATGCAGATACGGAGATGATATTCTGAATGGGGAAACGGCTATGTCATCAGATACTATATGCAAGACGGTCTGTCAATATAATAAAGAACGGATATCTGATGAGAACATGGGGAAGCTTCTTCAGATTGCTGAGGATTACGCTGCAGTAAAAAATCACGTATATGCACGCTTTGGCGGGATATCCGGATTGCCAAAAATTTATCCTGGTTATACCGTGCAGAATGAAATGACAGAAACAGGGCTTCGTTCACGTCTGGAATTGCCCTCAGTGTATTTTTATCTTGCTATATTTGATGCGTTGGGGGATATCAAAGGACAGTGGACAAGTACAAAGTCAAAAGTTCTCAAGCTGATTGGCAAAAATGAAAATTTTAGTCCGGCGGAGAAACATTATCTACGGTTTCTGTTGAAAGTGAACAATGCATTTGAGGCTGTATTGAACCAGGCCCCCATTCTGCTGTGCAAGGATATCCAGAAACAGTATGAGCAGCTGGCAGAAGGGATTGATACAGAAAGGCTCCACCGCTATTTGTGCAGGCAGGTCCGGAGATACCATGTAAAGCTGCACACAGACAAGGCAGAAGGATTTTCTGCGTCTGAACGGGCTTATCGTTATGCGGATCATGGGATTTATATTTCAATCAAGGAGAAAAGAAAACGGATTTTCGTGCCGCTGACAGATAACAATCAGTATAAGGCCCAGATTTATATCCGTCTGTTCCCAGAGCAGGGCAGTATAAAGATCAGGATCCCGGTCAATGTGGCGGTACGCATCCATGCAGACTATTCGAATCAGGTCGGAGTATCTGTGGGAATGTATACCATGCTTACGACGGATGAAGGGCATTGCTATGGGAAGGAATTTGGCAGATACCAGATAAAATATGCGGAGTGGATCCGTATGCAGGCAAAGAGCTATTACCGCAATCGGGAACAGAATCCCGGCAGAAAAAAATACTATGCGAAAAAAAAACGTCTGGAAGAACAGTTCCACAGTTATATCAACCATGAGCTTAATCGCTTTCTGAGGGAAGAAAGGCCGAGGATAATCTATATCGTAAGGCTGCCCAGTCCAAAGGGCGGAGGGGTGAATAAGAAGATCAACAACTCTGTGTCGCAGTGGCAGAGGGGATATATAAGGAAACGTCTGGAGCAGAAATGCAGAGAGCAGTCGGTTGAGATTGTAGAGGTTCTTGGAAAAGACATCAGTAAAGAATGCAGCCAGTGCGGCGCAATGGGAAAAAAGTCAGATGGGAAGTTTGTCTGTCCTGTTTGTGGATACCATATAGAAGAAAAAACCAATACCGCCCGTAATGTAAAAAAGCGTGGGCAGGGAAAAGGTGTATTACATTAAAAAATAAGCAGAGATATTTCGTTTGAATGAAACTTTTACAATAGAAAGATCATAAGAATGACTTCTTAGATAAAGCACGGTTTAAACCGGGATTTTACCGAAAGGACTAAGAAAGGGCATTTATGATATAAAACAATAAACGGCATTAGAAGGCAGGGAACACTCTGCGCATTGGGTATGCCAGGATCCTGGGAACATGTAAAACAGCAAAGGCTTTATGCGTTAGTATCTTTGTAAGGCTGCTTGGTATATTTGCTGTTGATTTTCATGACGTAGCAGGGAGCGAAGCAGAGAAATCTGCATCATGAAGATGGATTCTGTCCATCAGAATGACCAATATATCATATTTATTAAACAACTATGGAAGACAGGAAGAGTAAATCCTGGCCCATATAGGCCGGAAAAGGGTGTTACAGACAGATTGCATTCTGTAAAAAATCATTTTTATAGAAGTTCTAAGGAAGAAAGAAATGAGAAGGGCACAGAAAAAACAGGTGGAAGATTTTGTAAAACTATTGAATCAGGCTCATTGTGAGATTAAAAACTATATGGAAAAAAATGCGGTCTCCGAGGCGCTTGCGCTCATAGAGCAATGCCAGCAGGGGGCGATCCAAATGGGAGAGCTGATTGAGAAAACAGAATCCGGGGAATGCGCTGCAATCCCGCTTTTGGAACAATACTGTGAACTGCTCTATCAGACACATGAGGATATTGCACAGAACAAAAAGGAAATCAAAAATCATACCAGAGCATTGAAACCTCTGCGTCAGGCATTGATCCGGATAGAAAACAGTACAAAACATGATATAAAGGTTCGTACAGAGGCAGTCTTTCTCCCTTATAAAGCATCTATGTGGGATTCGTTGGAAAGTATCTGGAAAGCAGCAGATGAAGACAAAGACTGCGATGCTTTCGTGATACCGATTCCATACTATGATAAAAATCCGGATGGCAGTTTTAAAGAGATGCATTATGAGGCAGAGCAGTATCCAGAATATGTGCCAGTTATTGATTATAAAACATATGATTTTGAGAAACGCCGTCCAGATATGATATTTATCCATAACCCATATGATGAATGCAACTACGTTACGAGTGTACCACCATTTTTCTTTTCAAAAAATCTGAAGCAGTACACAGAACATTTGGTGTATATACGTTATTTTATATTCGGGGAGATAAGGCCGGACAACGAGAAAGCAGTAGAAGCCATGCGTCATTTCTGTACAGTCCCAGGAGTGATCCATGCAGACAGGGTGGTAGTCCAGTCAGAGGATATGCGGCAGATATACATTAATGTACTGACGGAAGAACTGGGGAAAGATACAAAGAACTACTGGGAGGATAAAATCTCAGGCATCGGTTCTCCGAAAATAGATAAAGTACTCGGTACAAAAAAGGAAGAACTGGAAATTCCAGAAAGCTGGCTGAAAATGATTCAAAAGCCAGATGGAACATGGAAAAAGGTCATCCTCTACAATACAGGAATTTCGGCACTGCTGAATCACAATGAGAAGATGATTGAGAAGATAAAAGATGTATTTTCTGTATTTAAAGAAAATCAAAATGAAGTGGCATTATTATGGCGGCCTCATCCTTTGATAAAAGCAACCATTGAGTCCATGCGGCCAAATCTATGGCTGGAGTATGAAAAGATCGTACAGGAATTTAAAGAAGAGGGATGGGGGATTTATGATGACTCAGCGGAGATTGACCGTGCATTGATCATAAGTGATGCATATTATGGAAACGGAAGTTCGCTGGTGCAGCTTTACAGGAAAACAGGTAATCCTATCATGATTCAGAATGTCGGGGAATTAAATAACCAGGCAGATAAGCTAAGAGGCCTTTTGGAAAAGGAAAAAATACAGTTATTTTTTAATGCAGCCGCTATGGTTGATGATACAACAGGCTATGCGTCTGCATATAATTTTAATGGGCTTTTCAAGGTAAATATACAATCGGGAGAATGTGAATATCTGACGATGTTTCCTGACGAAGCATTGGAAACGGTGAGTCTCCATTTATCTGCAGTGTATAGCTGCAATAAAGTATTCTTCTTTCCGCAAAGAGGAAAATATATTTCAGTATACTTTATCTTAAGCGGTGAAATCCAAAACATAGAATTGCCGGAAACGGATTACACATATTATTCATGCCGCATGAAATTCGCACAGTCATTTTTATTTCGGGACATAGTATATGCGGTTGGAGCCTCTTATCCTGCAGTTATTAAAATAGACCCAAGGAATCTTGAAGTGGAAATATATCCATTTAACTTCGGGGAAAAGAAATTACTATTTCGTGCAGGCGGGGTATTGTGTGATAGAAGTTTTTATATTCCGTCAATGATTTCAAATCACCTTTTACAGTTTCGGCTGGATCAAAATGAGAGTTCTTTGATTGAAATGCCAGCAGGTTTTCAGGGAGCGTGGAGTGCAGCATGTGATGGACAGAGAATCTGGCTTGCGCCAAGATATCACGATGATCCAATTGTCTATTATGATATTTCGCGCCAGGAAACAGGAACGGTAAATTGTTTTCCTAAAGGTTATAGAGGTGATGATGGTTTATTTCTGCGCTGCATTTACAGAAACGGGTTTATCTGGATGTATCCGGAAAAGGCAAACATGGGATTCAAGATTGATCCGGATACGTTTGAAGCAGCAGAAATAAAAGAACTGGACAGGCTGGAGGAAGACGAAACGTACGGCTGCTGGTTTATAGAGGGCCGGTATCTGTATGGGATAAGAAAGAAAAAAGACGCAGAGTGGACTGAGGAAAGCACTAATGAGAACTTCGTAATAAATCTGGATACATGGGAAAAGAAGCCGTTTTCTTTTTATTTTTGCAGAGGGTTTGAAAAGAGGCTGGAAGATATGGCGGCCGCCTATAAAATATGTCCGCAAAAATATTGTCTTGAAGGAAAAATTGTCACTTTAGAGGAACTTCTTATGCTGATTCCATATATGCATAAAAAGGAATACAGTGAAGATGGAGAGGCAGCCGTAGGAAGCCATATTTACTCAGTTATTCTGAAAGATTGTGAGCCATCAAGGGGGGCGGCGGTATGTGCCGAAAGGATTGTTTTTTAAACTCTAATACAATAGGAAACCGAAAGATCATGATATGGGGCGCGGGGAAGCGGGGACAAGAAATGGCCAGGCTGCTTGGCAGCTATGGCTGTGAGATCGAAGGGTTTGTTGACTCATACTTAGATGGTAAAGAGGAGACCGTGTGCGGCCTGCCCGTATACGGAGAAAGATATTTAGAGGGAAAATGGGATTCACTTTTCGTATTGGTTTCCATGGACCGGTATTATAAGGAGGTCAGAGAGTACTTATATGCTCAGAATTATACAGAAATCACAGACTTTTGCTGGCTGAACCGGACGACTATAGAACCGGAAGTAAAGAATGGCATTTATCAGGATGATTTTGGAAATGTTTTGAAGATTCGATGTGGGGCTTCAAAGCTCAAAGTGGTGTTAATGGGAAAAAACAATCATCTGGATATTGATGACAGTGTCAGTATAAAGGAAAATATGACAATTTATCTGGCCGGCGGCTCAGATGTCAGTATAAAAAATTCCTCTATATATGGTACAAACAATATAAATGTAGTGGACAGGAGCAGTCTTATCATCGAGGAGAAGAGCATTATCGGGGCATGTACAATGAACATCCGGCAGAGTTCATCCCTGACCATAACAGATATGCTGTTGGAAGACGGCAGTAGTCTGGAGACGGCAGATAATTCGGACTGCAAATTGTCCGGCGGCGTAATGGATGGAATCTGCAAGGTTACAAATTATAGCATTCTGTCCATGGAACAGGTATACAGCAAAGCAACAAAGATAACCGTATACCGAAAGGGAAACGTACAGATAAGAAAAACGAAGCTGGAAGAAAAAGTGGAACTTTTTGCCGGCAGCGCTTCAAAGGCGGAGATTTTTGACAGTGAGATCGGGAAAGCGTCTGGCCTTAAAGTGGGGAATCATTCTGTTTTATGCTTGAAACAGACACTGTTTGAAGAGGCTGAGATCCGCTCAGCGAACCGTGCGGAAATCGTGGCGGAAGAAAGTACATTTGGAGTAAAAGCCAGAATTTCGGCGGACCGGGACACGAAAATCCACATATGCTCTATGACAGCGAGAGAAGAGGCGACTGTTTTAGCACATTCTGACAGCCGGATCCAGATTGGTCGAAACTGCCAGGTGACGAAAAATCTGTATATATTAACTGACCATGGCAGCAGCCTGACAGTGGGAAAGGATTGTGCCTTCGCACAGGATGTGACCATATTGAGCGGGGACAGCCATCCGGTCTTCCAGATCGACCATCCACGGATATATGAGGCGTGCAGTGAAGTCCGGATATTGGATTATGTGTGGCTGGGAAAAAGCAGCGTCGTATTAAGCAATGCCGTGATCGGCGAGGGCTGCATTGTTGCCCCTGATTCAGTTGTAGGGAAGAAGTATCCGAACAACTGCCTGCTGATGGGGTATCCGGCAAAAATAGTCAGGCAGGATATTGCATACCACATTCAGGAAAGCAATCCGGATGCAATTGATGATAAGCGTTATTGGAAACATACTGATTTGGGGAAATAAACCGGGGAGGAGAAGATCATGCAGGCAAGTGTAACAGAGTGGCTTGATAATACCGCAGAAAGATATCCTGATAAAATTGCGATGGTTGATGAATGGGGGAAGATAACCTTTGCAATGTTCCGGAGTAAAAGCCTGGCAATTGCAGCGGAGATTAGAAGACGGACTATAGGAGAACACAAACCTGTTATTGTCTTTCTGGAAAAGAGCGGCAGATCGGTGGTGTCTTTTTTAGGTATAGCTTATAGCAGAAATTTTTATTGTCCAATTGATACAGATATGCCTGTTTTACGTGTAAATAGAATTTTGGAGATACTACAGCCGTCCGCAGTAATCACAACAGAGGGGCTGTATGAAAGATTCAGACAGTTTGATTTCCATGGGCAGATCCTGTTTTATGAGAATATTGAAGAGAATGAAATAAATGAAGAAACCATCATTCCATTGAGCAGGAAAGCTATTGACACAGATCTGCTGTATGTTCTGTTTACGTCAGGTTCGACAGGCGTTCCCAAAGGGGTTGGAATACGTCATCGTTCAGTAATAGATTATATTGACTGGGTCACGGACAAATTCTCGGTATGTGAAAAGGATTCTTTTGGAAATCAGGCACCCTTCTATTTTGATAACTCTATTCTGGATATCTACTCCATGTTAAAGACAGGTGCAACGATGTATATCATTCCTAAAGCATTATTTGCACAGCCTGTTTTATTATTGGACTATTTAAAGGAAAACTGCGTCAATATTATTTTCTGGGTGCCTTCTGCACTCATAACGATCGCGAAGCGGAGGGCATTGAAGAATGTAGATTTGAGAAAAACCCTCAGGGCGGTTCTGTTTTGCGGTGAGGTAATGCCCAATAAACAATTGAATTATTGGAGGGAGCATTTACCGGACATTATTTATGCAAATCTCTATGGCCCCACAGAGATTACAGATGCGTGTACCTTTTATCAGGTAGACAGAGCATTTCAAGATGAAGAACCGCTTCCCATAGGGAGGCCGATGAAAAATACGGAAGTATTGCTGCTGGATAAAGAGGATTTTTTGATTACGTCAGATCAGATGGGCAAAATTGGAGAATTATGCGTCAAAGGGACATCGCTGGCAGTGGGATACTATAACAACCCGAAGAAAACTTCAGAGGTTTTTGTACAAAATCCGCTGCAGGATGAATATGAAGAAAAGATATACCGAACAGGCGATCTGGCATGGTATAACGAATATGGAGAACTCATGTATTCAGGACGTAAGGATGACCAGATCAAGTATATGGGACATCGGATTGAATTAGGAGAAATTGAGACAGCAGTTTCTTCGTTTCATGAAGTCCATAGATGCTGCTGCTTTTATGATGAGTCCAGATATAGAATTGTACTGGTCATGGAATCTGATATAGAACTTGCGGGATCGGAGATCAGGGAAAGGCTCCAACGGCAGATTCCAGAATATATGCTGCCAGGGGAAATTGTATATCTTTCCAAACTGCCGCTTAATGCAAACGGAAAGATTGACAGAAAAAAATTAAAGGCAGACATGACCTAAAAGGATAATAACTATGAGGAGATTTTATAAACATGGAATGGATACCTATTAGTTCTATGAAACACTTTTCACAGTTGGTGGATGAAGCTGAGAGAGATAAAAAAAGAGTGCGCACGAATTTTATAAGTCCGGAGAATGATAAAAAGATGTTGTTTCATAGCAGTACTCCGTTATTTTCCAGGCAGGACAATAATCTGTATATTATAGTCAGGAGAGATAACATCAATACATTATATTATTGGATTGCCGGAGTTCCACATCAACGGTTAGAATATCATGAAGAAGTAGTGTGTGATATTCTGGAACGCAGGGGCAGGGAACGACAGCAGGATATTGTCAATTACTTTGAAAAAAATGGATTTGTGGAATACGCAAAATATAATGACTGGAAACATGCGGATGAACAATATGAAGAATTATAGAATATTCCGTTGGAATATTCTGATGTACCAGATATAAATGATGCACTTCGTATTTATGATGTTTTTGATGTCCATTCAGATTTATTACCTGCGAAAGACAGCTTCGCAGAATATTATAAAGGTCTGGAATCTATTTTTTTGAGAGATAAGGGGAGATGTGCTGCTTTTCTGCTCTATAAAAAGAAAATGTGCTGTGTGAGAGAAGAGTGGTTATGGGTAGATAAGGAATATCGGAGGTCAGGATATGCGGTATGGATGCTGAGGAAGATGATAAATAATTGTTTGGGAAAAGATGGCGGAAAGATAGGACATTTTTCCTGGATCAATGAGAATAATGATGAATCAGTAATACTCCATAGCAAAATTGGGATGAAAAGAACATCAAGGTATAAAACGACATTGATATTGCGATGAGGAGGAGCGGGGGATATGCAGAAAAAGATATTGGAAATATTAGAAGATGTATCAGAGGATATCTTGGCTTATGAAGGGGCAAGCATGATAACGGATGGCATCATTGATTCGTTTGATCTGCTTGAATTGGTTGAAGATTTAGAAAATACATTTGACATAGAAATTGATGCAGAATATTTGACAGAAAAGAATTTCGGCAGTAAGGAATCGATCGTTGGATTAATGCAAAGGCTTATAAACCAAAAATCTTAAGTATCAGTTTGGGAAGAGGAGAGAAGACATGAAGATTTCTGTTCGGGGGGGGGCAGTATATATTGGCAGCAGCGATATATATGGAAAGCTATATGAGAAGTATAAGTGGATGGGATTTCTGGATATTTCTCAGGGTGAGGAATCCCTGGAGAGAGAAATATCCAGACTGGGAGTCAGGGAAGTGTATGTTCTGGAAGAGGATAATTATGTTGCAAACCGATTGCTCTGGAGCTGCAATTGTGTAGAAACCATATATGTAATAAATAGTGAGAATCCTTATACACCAGAGAAAAGGAAGGGGAAGATTTCCAGTTTGAAACTATGGGAATATATAGCGGCAAAGGGAAAGGATGAGATTGAATCAGGAGGGTGGTACAGCAGTTATGATAATCAGCCGTTTTCTGCGCAGGAAATGAAAGAGTATGCTGACAATATCTATGGGAAATTGAAAAAATATTTGAAGGAGTCATGCGTGATCTGGGAGATTGGCTGTGCATCTGGGATTAGCATGTACCGCATCGCGCCAGAATGTAAATTGT
Source organism: uncultured Lachnospiraceae bacterium (assembly GCA_910589385.1). Classification (GTDB taxonomy): domain Bacteria; phylum Bacillota; class Clostridia; order Lachnospirales; family Lachnospiraceae; genus Schaedlerella. The sequence goes on along the minus strand of CAJUTU010000013.1, from coordinate 6,584 downwards.
ATATTGGAACAGATATGGCAAAGATGGCAATACAAAGAAATGCAAAGTATATAAAAGAAAAGAAAATGGAGAACATTATACTTTATCAATGCAGTGCTGATGAGATTGCAGAAAAATGGAGATCAGAGGGAAAAGAGGAAATTGATATTGTGATCTTAAACAGTGTTGTCCAGTATTTTCCAGGAATCAATTACCTCAAAGATGTTATTGAACAGGCATATATACTTTTGGATGGAACAGGAATTATATATATCGGAGATATTATGGATTTGGACAAAAAAATCCTATTGGAACAATCATTGAGGCAGTATAAAGCACAGAATGGATTTGTGAAGACAAAAACAAATCTGACAGAAGAGTTATTTTTATCTAAGTCATATTTTAAATATCTGCAGCAGTTATTACCATGGATAGAAAAAGTGGAAATATCAGATAAAATCGCAGTAATAGAAAACGAGATAACAAAATGCAGATATGATGTTATTTTGAAGGTGGATAAAAATAATCCGGTAATAGTCCGGGAAATTATTAACAAGAGGCAGACGGTCTGTCATTTACAGTAACGTATTTAATGTGGAGGCAAAAGAATGGTATCCAATGATGTCATAAACATATTAGAAGAGCATAGAGGCATCCGTGTAGTCAGTTTTGATGTTTTTGATACACTGCTGTTCCGCACCTGTATCAAGCCGGCGGATGTGTTTGCCCGGATGTATCAAAAAAAGAGGGAGCTTTTTCCAGAGCATGTGAAAGAAGAGGATTGGGTTAATGCCAGGCAGACAGCAGAAAGAAAGGCGCGCAGATCGGCTTTTGAGTTATATGGAAACTATGAGGTGACGCTGGATGATATTTATGCGGAGCTGTCTCCAAAGCTATTCAGAATAGAAGATTTAAAGGTATTGGAACTCCAGTGTGAAGAGGAAAGCTGCTTTTTGAACCCGGAAATATATAAATTGCTGGTATATATCAGAGAAAAATATGCCTGTAAAGTGATTCTTTGTTCAGATATGTACCTGAATTCCGATCAGATCAGCGGTATTTTATCCCACAACGGATTTGACCGGACATTGGCTCATCGGATTTATGTATCGTCGGAACATAAGAAATCAAAGAGATATATGTCCCTGTACCACACGGTATTGTCTGACCTTCAGATATTGCCGGAGGAAATGCTGCATGTGGGAGACAACTATTACAGCGACGCCGGAGTCCCTCATTATATGGGCATTCATAGCTATCACTATGACAGAATAAGCAATGCAGTTTATCAGTTTCCTTTCCTGACTCTGGAGAGCGAAATGAACTCTTCATTATGCAAAGAAATATTTCCGCTGCGGCTTATGGCGTCGGCAGGATATGGCAATACGGTGGAAATGGACGAGGAGGATCGTTTCTGGTTCGACCAGGGGGCGATGATCTATGGTCCTTTTATGACTTATGGGGCGGAATGGATTTTGGATACTGCGGAACAAAACAACATTTCCATTATACGGCCGCTTATGAGGGAGGGAGCCTTTCTCACGGAATTATTAAAGAATGCGGCAGAGCATAGAGTAAAGAAGTTTGATATTGAACCGCTGTATATATCAAGATTTGCCGTTTTTACATCACTGTTTGGAACTATTACAGCTAAAGAAATTGAGTATTTGGCGGGGACATACAATCTGTATGTAAAGGATTTTTTTGAGATTCTTAAGATAGAGGATCAAATAGGAGAATATGGGCAATATTCGGACCAGGCAGTCAGTGACCTGCGGGAAGTATCCGGCGGTGAGGAAAGTATGTATGAGTTATTAATTGAATATTTAGAAACGCCTGAAATGATGGATATGATCCGGGGGAGGAACCAGGGGAATGCAAAGACGATCTTAGAGTATTTGTCAAAGATGCGGATGAATGAAAAGAGCATTACAGTGGATGTTGGATGGCGGGGAAGTATTCAAAGTGCTATTGACAGGCTGTTGGAGAAAGAGGGGATTCTGCCAGATATTATGCATTTGCTTTTGGTATGCAATCCAACAGCTGGAAATAATGTAACAGAAGGATGTGATATCCGGGGATTTGTAGGGAACTACGGAAGCTGTGCGGATATATTTGGTGAATTGTCAGCAAGGATTATGGAACTGGCCTTTTTTTGCGATGAGGGAACAACAGTTGATTATGCTGTGTGCGGCGGAGAGATCCGCCCGGTAACCAGGCCGGTAAAATACCCGTCATGGCAGGTTTCAGCAATGAAACAATTACAGAGAGGAATTGTAAGTTTTCATAATGTATATTATTCCATGTCAGAACAAAAGCCGTTCCTTAGAGAAATGGTGCAGAACAGTGAAGGCTTATGTCAGATTATAGGCCGTTTACATAGTTTTCCGCTGGCAGAAGAAGTGAAGCGTATGAAAAATCTGGAGTATGACCAGAACTTTGGAGCGAACACATTTACAAAAATACTCAGTGATGAAATGATTGAAAAATATAGAAAAAGTTCTACGCTCCAGTTTTATGGAAAATACCGTGGCAGAGGCGTGTATTGGTATTCTGGATTGAATGTGGCTGCAAAGGATGCTTTATTTTACTGTGAGCAGAATGCGTTTGCAAAGAGACGGTATGCGATGCTGTCCATGATTTGCCTTACCAGGAGAATCCTTCAGGAAAAAGGATCAAGAGGGATTGTGCTGGTGCAGGCCGGTGCAATGACGAGATTAGTCCTGTGTTTTCTTGCGGCTGCCGGAGAGATGGGGTGTGTACTTGGGATTGTTGATAATGATGAGATGATACATGGAGTTTCTATGGGCGGGATCAAAATTTATCCTGTAGATCATGACTTTAAAGATCCACTCTATGTATTTACGACAATAAGAAAAGAAGTTTATTTGTCTATTTACAGGCAGCTATGCAGGCATAAAGGAACGAAGCCGACGTCAATAGGTTATTTTGAGGATCGGATTTAAATTTAAATGTATTGAGGAGATTTATATGAAAAAAGTGATCGTGTTTGGAGCAGGTGGATATTTGAGAAAACATATGTCCATAATCCAAAGATTTGCGGAGATTGCATATATTTGTGATAATGATAAAAAGAAGCAGGGCATGATAATAAATGGCATAGAGTGTATTGCACCGTCAAGATTGCCGGATTATCAGGATTTAGAGATCATTATAACGGTAGAAGATATAAAAGCCAGAGAAATGATACAGGAACAATTACGCCGGCAGGGCCAGAAGGGGATTATGTTATGGGAACTTCTGGCAGAACGTATTGAAATTGATTCGCCTGTTGAAGTATTTGCAGAAGAAACACACATATATATTTGGGGGGCAGCAGACGAATGCCAGTTTTTAGATTGGATTTTAACAAACTATTGCAGAAATGTAATTGTAGATGGGTATGTTACCCAATATATCAAAAATATCAGGTCAGAAAGTAGTGGATGTAAGCAGGTCATTTCCTTGCATCGTGCACAAAGGCTGCTGCGTGAAAAGAAAATAGCAGGCATTTTAAGTGTTGCAGACAGGATGGCTTTTAATGTGGCAACACGAAGAAATGTGGATGAAGATATTCTTTGTGAGGATTCTTTTTACATTGTTCCAAGGAAGATTTTTTCGACAGATCGTTTAAATGAGAGGGATATAAAAGATATATTCACTCTGTATAGAGATTCTTACCGGACAGGGACTCTCCAATTTTTAGTAACGCAGAAATGTAATCTAAACTGTAAGGCATGTAGTCATTTTGCTGCTTTAGTGAAAGAGGATTGTTTTTATGATTATCATCAATATCTGCTTGACCTAAAGAGGATGAGCGAATTAGTAGATGATGTTGATGAGATCGGATTATGGGGCGGAGAGCCGCTCTTATGTCCTGACTTGGATAAATATATCTTTGCGGCGAGGAAAGCTTTCCCTTCCAGCAGAGTTGTAGTGGGGACAAACGGATTGTTAATATTACAATTAAATTCAAAAATAATTAGAGCAATGAAGGAGAGCAATGCAATGTTTGCTATCTCTCTTTACCCGCCTACGTTGAACAGGATTGAGGAAATAAAGGACTTTTTAGATAAAAATGGAATCCCGGCACGCTATCCGGTTACAACAAAAATAGAAAGATTTTTTAAGCGTTATGATTTAAGCGGTAAGAACAGTATAGATGAAAGCTATAGTAAATGTGAATCCAAATATTGTACTACAATTTATAATGGAAAGCTGTCAGCGTGTTATTTTCCTATTGTGGCCGAAAATTTTAATCATTATTTTGGCCATGGCTTTGATGTGGACGATGAGGTGCTTGATATTTATGATCCGGATCTTGATAAAAAGAAACTGTTTGCCTATCTGCGTAAACCTATGAAAATGTGCAGGTATTGTGGAGAAATGAAATTTGAAAAATGGGAAACATGTAAAAAAGATATGGCAGAAAGTGACTGGGTATTATAAAAAGTACTTTTCCGGCAGTATGTTATGGAGATGAAATAGTCAATTGTTTTAAGGGGAGATAATATGAAAATATTGATGATTACAGAGAAAGATGCAGCAAATGTTTCACTTGCACGGATTTCCGATTCTTTTTTAAATAATGGCCATGAAATTGTTATTTATGCGCCATATTTTGCGGAAAATGTTTTGAAATTTTTTGATAAGAGGATTCCGCGGTTTCCGCTCAGTGATTTAAGAGATGACAGGGCTGCTGACTGCGATATTATCTTTGCATCTTCGCTTGTTAATTATTGGCTGGCAGATAAAAATCTGTTGTCAATAAAAAAACCTATTTTTACTCAAAACTATTTGATCAATAAACAGATGCAATGGGGAGGGGATGTTTGTTTTGTTCCTTCTTTAGCCAGTACAGTTACGGATTATGATAAATATTTAAAATACACAAAAATCGAAATTGGAGAACCTAAATATGACCATATTAGTCTGTCGAGTGCAGATTCTAAAAGATTTCTTTTTATTGACAGTGGGCATTATCCTTTCGGAAAGAAAGGAAAAAAAGAACTTGCAAGGACTCTGTTAGATATTTGTAAAAGCTTTCCAGATTATGAATTATGGATTAAACCACGTTTTTTGCCGGGAGACGAGGTGATAACCCATAAAAACCACCTCCATCTCTATGATGTGATCGAGATGGAAGCAGAGGGAAATATTCCATGCAATCTCGTTATGTTAAAAGAGCATAGAGATCTGACAGAATTGATCGGACAGAGTACCACGGTTTTATGTATGTATACGACTGCTTTTGTAGGCGCTTATGCATCCGGCAAGGGCTTAGTGGTCTTAGACAATCTGCCAAGTGAAGACGTATATGATGTCAGATGGAAGTCTTTTAACCGGATCAGGGATCATATGGTTGAGTCAAAAGCAGTAATTGATTACCGTCAGGTAAAAGGAGTTCTGCCGCAGGGGGTGAAATGTTCAGAAACATATTTTCGCTATTTACTGGCTGAAAAGGAAAACACAGCGGATAAAATCTGTGAGGTTACGGAATACATATACGAGAAATTCTATAAGAAACAAAAATTTCCTAAAGTTAATGCATATGCGTATCAGGATTATAAAACCAGTATTCATGAAGCAGCAGATCTTGACTGGGATAAGGTCATACGCGATAGATTTGCGGGGTGCCTGCTGCAGCGTATGCTGAGTATGATTGATTTTAATATCAATGCAGTATTGGATGTCAGTTCACTCGTTGGTCATGTAGAGCGGTTTAGGACGGAAGAGGACCTTACAGAAAGTACTTTTAAACAGATGCTAAATAACGCATATCGATATCGAAATGAATGCATTATTGAAAATAAAAGGATCATGATGGAGGATGATATTGACAGTGGAATTCTTTTAAATGCATTTTATAATTCGAGGCGATATGAAGAAATCATAAATTTTCCGAACAAGGATATTGGTGCATATCATTTATTCCGTGCATTTACAGCGTATGAAACCGGGGAAAATGCAATTGTTGTGAAAGAACTGGAGCAGTATATGGAGTTATCATTGGACAGAGCCTATATAAAAGAGATATCGGATATGTCCAATAATCGTTTTAAGGCATTTTATATTCTGATCAAATATTTAGCGGAGAGTGGAGAACAAGAAAATGGGGATTATTATCTGCAGAAGATGAAAGATTATTATAATCTGCTTTATCCACAAACAGACAATATTATTTCTGACCGCTTACAGGGGCAGCATTATACTTGTCTGCATTGGGCAGAAGGGATGTTAAATCATTTTCAAACTCAGACGGGGTCTTTAACAGAGAAGAAAATACTTGTTTATGGAGCGGGAGTTATCAGTAAAAGAATCCTTCTGAAAAACCCGATATTGAAAAATATGATAGTGGCATTTATTGATCAATATTCTGGAAGGAAGCTTTTGGAAGGAATTCAAGTGGTCAGGCTTGAAGAGATCGGTCAATTTCAAGGTGTATCAGAAATAGTAGTAGCCGTTCCGCATCAATTTGAAAAAATCAAACAAGATATAGTGAAGGTATGTACGGATATACCGGTAATATCTGTGAATGAACTGTTTTAAGATGAGCGGTCTCGGAAACTCTTTAAACATTTGAGAGAATTTGAGATACGATCAAA